>DATLYZ010000055.1:0-16623 GCA_035574255.1 Gemmatimonadales bacterium
CCCGCCGTTCCAGCCTGGCGGCGCGCCGCGCCTGGCGGTCCCGGGCCAGTTCGTGCCTGAGCTCGCGGCGGAGCGCGGCCTCGCGTTCCCGAACGGCGGCGCCGACCCGGCCGGCGACCCTGGCCCTGGCGTCGGCCACCAGCCGCTCCGCTTCGGCCCGGGCCGCGGCCCGGCGGCGCCCGGCCTCGGTCTCGGCGTTCCGGATCAGGCTGGCGACCAGCTCGTTCAGGCCCACGGCCCGCTCAGCCTCCGCCCCGCAGCATGATGAGCATGGCGACCACGAAGCCCAGGATCACCATCGTCTCGGGAATCGCCAGCATGATGATGACCGTCGTGCTCAGCTCGGGCTTCTCGGCGAGGCTGGCCGCGGCGGCAGGGCCGATCCGCGATTGCGCCCACGCCGTCGCCAGGGCCGGGATGCCCACGGCCAGGGCGGCACTCAGCGCGATCCAGAAGATCTCCATCACCTGCTCCTTTCCGGTCGGTCCGGCTAGGTCCGCTCGCTGGCGGACGGGGTCCAATGGGCGAACGGCCGGTACTGGAGGCCGCCCGGGCTGTAGAAGCGTCCGAAGAACTCCACGTAGTGGAGCCGCAAGGCGTGGATGGTCGGGCTGAACAGCCCGAGCGCGAAGTTGACGAGGTGAAACAGCAGTGCGAAGACCGTACCGACCAGCGCGCTGCCGGTGGCGCCCCCGAGCCGATTGGCCACGACCGCCAGCATGACCGACGCCGTGCCCAAGGCCATGATACGGGCATAGGAGAGGACCTTCCCCACCGTGGACAGCAGTTCCACCGGCGCGACCAGCCCCTCGGCCAGCACGAGGAGGGGGAACGCGACCAGCACGCCGATCGCCGCCGGCGTGAGCACCCCGCGGGGCAAGACCTCGAGGGCCGCGAGCAGGGCCACGACCAGGAGCAGCACCAGGATGGCCGAGAGCCCCCGGCCTGCCGCTTCGCGCCGGTGGCGCCGGAAGCTCCCGATCACACCCAGTACCAGGCCCAGCACCACATGCACCACGCCGAGCCCCAGCACCAGGATCAGGAAGGGCAGCACCGCCTCGCGGCGGTCGAACCAGAGCGGCCGCATTCCGAACCAGCGGTCCCCGAGATCGCCCAGGAACTCGCCGAAGAGGAGGCCGAAGATGCAGGCGAAGGCTGCGCACGCGCCGGCGATCTCGGCGATCGCCCGGAGCCTGGAGTCGGGGGCCGACCGGTGACGGAGCACGAGCGCAAGGGCCGCCAGGAGGAGGCCGTAGCCCAGGTCGCCGAGCATGATCCCGAAGAACATCGGGAAGAAGACGGCCACGTAGGGCGTCGGGTCGATGGTGCCGTACCGGGGGAGAGGTACCAGGCTCACCACCAGCTCGAACGGCCGGAACAGCCTCGGGTTACGAAGGACCACCGGCGCATCCTCTCCCCTCCAGAGCGCGCGGTCAATGAGCAAGACCGCAAGGTCGGGGCTGCCCCGCTCTTCGAGCTGCCGCATCACCTTCGAGGCCAGTTGGGCCGGGACCCAGCCGTCCAGCACAAAGGCCCGGGGCGTGACCCGGCTCAGCGGATAGGCCTCCAGCCGCGCCAGGGCGTCGGCCGTCTCGGCCCAGGCCCGAGCCAGCTCGGCCGCGTGGCGCTCGCGAAGCGCCGCGCGCTCGGACGCCGCCCTGTCGAGTTCGCGCGGAATCTCGCCCAGCCGGGCCAGCACCCGCGGCAGCACCTCCGAGAGCGAGGCGCCTTCATAGCCCTTGGGCACCGGCATCTCGGCGAGCCGGCTCTGATCGAGCAGGCGTTCCACCCGCTCGGCTTGACCGGCGGGAACCAGGATGAGCAGGGCGACCTCGCCGTCCGGCAGCGGGTTGGTTCGGACTTCGAAATCGTCGCCGATCACCGAGGCCAGCAGCTCGCGGACCCGCGGTACCTGGGAGGCCTGGGAAGCCTGGACCACCACGTAGAAGGCCCGCAGTCCGGATCGGGCGGACGGCGGCGGCAGCAACCCTGCAAAGCCGGTGAACGCCTGTTGGTACTTGAGCAACAGCGCCCGTTCCTCCTTCAACGCCGCCGTGCGACGCGCGATCTGTTCCGCCTGACGGCGCAGGCGCCGAGCCAGCCGGGCCCACCGGGCGAGCCGGGGGACGGGGGCGGGCGACGGTTCGCGCCTGACGGTGGTGCGAGGCGGGGGCAGGTCGAGCAGCGCCCGGGCCGCCGCCAGGTCGTCCAGGACGCGGCGGAGCTGCCGTTGCCGCCGGCGCTGGGCCGGGGTGAACTCGATGGGCGCCAGCGGGCCCGTCTCTGGCGGCGCGGCGAGGTGCACCACCCCGAGGTCCTGAAGGATCTCGAGGGTCGCCTCGAGCGCCTCCCGCGGCCCGATGATCCGGATCTTGGCCATCTCGAGGATCACGGGTCCGCCCCTCCCGGCGCCTCCAGGAGGAGGTCAATGACCTGCTCGGCGACCCGGTGCAGATCGGCCTCGCGGCCGCCGTGCGCCGGCGGCTCGGCGAACTCCTGGCCGAGGGCCGCCAGGGCGGCCGCCCGTTCCGCCGCCACTCGCGCCTCCAGGGCCGCGACCCCGGCGGCGATCTCGGCCTCGGCCTCCGCTTCGATGGCGGCGGCCGCCGCCCGGGCCTGGTCCAGGAGCCGGAGTGCCTCCGCCTCCGCCTCACGGAGAATCGCGGCGGCACGCTCCTCCGCCTCGATGAGCCGGAGAAGACTCTCGTCGGGCTGGCTCACAGGGCCGGAGGGGGGATGGGGGGGGCGGCGCATGGCGATCCTCGAGACCTCCCTTCGACGCGGGTTACCCTTCCGAGCGGTTTGCAACGAGCGGGTGCGAAGGAGACTCGAAAGGGTCCGGCGTGGTGCGCCGCCGCAAGGCTCGGCCTGCCTCGCGGCGGGCCGCCTCGAGCAGCGCCAGGCCCTCGTCCCGGGCCGAGGAGGTCCAGGGGCCGGCGGGGTGCGTTCGGTGTTCTCTTCGGTCTTCGTTCACGACACGGCTCCTTTCGGCCGGTGCCGCGCGGGGAACGCCACGGGCACCTGGCCGGCATCAATATCGGCTGGGGTGTTGGTGGAATGGATTAATACGGCCCTAAGCTTCGCTTCATGGAGCCAGTCCCACCTTGAACCCGGGAATCGCCCGCCCCGAGGGCGGCCGACCTGCCCCCTGAGCGACTCCGACGGCGGCGCGTGCCGCCGCCGGGCTTCCCCGAGCCCCGGACGCGGAGGTGCGCCGATGCTGTCACCCACGTTACACCCCTGGACCGAGGGCGAGTCCCTCGGCGAGTACCTCGCCGGGAGCGGCGTGTCGCGCCGCGAGTTCCTCACCTTCTGCGGGCAGATGTGCGCGGTGTTAGGGCTGGGCCAGCTCGCCGTGCCTCGGGTGGCGCGGGCGCTGGAAGCCGTCCGGCGGCCCAGCGTGATCTGGATCCAGCTGCAGGAGTGCACCGGCTGCGTGGAGAGCGTGATCCGGACCGCGGAGCCGACGATCGGCGACCTGGTGCTGGACCTGGTATCCCTGGACTACTCGCACACCCTCATGGCGAGCGCCGGGCAGGCGGCCGAACGGGCCTTGCAGGACTCCATGAAGGCTAACCACGGCCGTTACGTCCTGGTGGTCACCGGCTCGATCCCGCTGGCCGAGGGGGGGATTTACACCACCATCGGCGGCCGGACCGCGAAGGCGATCCTCGAGGAGGCCGCCGCAGGCGCCGCGGCCATTCTCGCCGTGGGGGCCTGCGCCCACTGGGGCAGCGTCCAGGCCGCGCGGCCCAATCCCACCGGGGCGGTGGGAGTCCAGGACGTCATCAAGGACAAGCCGGTGGTGAACATCGCGGGCTGCCCCCCGATCGGGGACGTGGTCACCGCCACGGTGGTGCATTTTCTCACCTTCGGCCGGCTGCCGGAGCTGGACCCGCAGGGCCGGCCCCGCTTCGCCTACGGCGCGCGGATTCACGACCAGTGCTCCCGGCGGGCCAACTTCGACGCCGGGCAGTACGTGCAGGCCTTCGACGACGAGGCGGCGCGGCGCGGCTGGTGTCTCTACGAGGTCGGGTGCAAGGGGCCGGCCACCTTCTCGCCCTGCCCGATCTTCCAGTGGAACACCCGGACCAGCTGGCCGATCGGGGCCGGGCATCCGTGCCTCGGGTGCACGGAGCCCCATTTCTGGGACACGATGTCGCCGTTCTACGAGCGGCTGCCTGACGTGGGCGGCTTCGGCATCGAGCGGACCGCGGACATCATCGGCGCGGCCGCGGCGGCCGGCGCCGTGGCCGGGGTCGCCGCCCACGCCATCGCGACCGGCGTTCACCAGGTCCGGCAGCGGGCCAAGGCGGAAGCCGCCGGCGGGACCGGCGGCCCGACTCCCGCGAGCTGAGGAGATCCCACCATGGCAGCCACCAAGGTCGTCGTTGATCCCATCACGCGGATCGAGGGCCACCTCCGCATCGAGGTGCAGGCGGAGAACGGACGGATCACCAACGCGTGGGCCTCGTCCACGCAGTTCCGCGGGATCGAGATCGTGATGGAGGGCCGCGACCCCCGGGACGCCTGGGCCTTCACCCAGCGCATTTGCGGCGTCTGCACCGTGGTCCACGCCGTCGCCTCCTGCCGGGCGGTGGAGGACGCGCTCGGCATCACCATTCCGCCCAACGCCCAGCTGATCCGGAACCTGATCCACGGGATGCAGTTCATCCAGGACCACGTGATCCACTTCTATCACCTGCACGCGCTGGACTGGGTGGACGTGGTGAGCGCGCTGAGGGCCGATCCCGAGGGCACCGCCCGGCTCGCCCGCTCGATCTCGCCCTGGCCGAACAACTCGGCGACCTACTTCGCCGAGGTCCAGAACCGGGTGAAGCAGTTCGTGGCCAGCGGCCAGCTCGGCATCTTCACCAACGGCTACTGGGGCCATCCAGCGTACAAGCTTCCGCCGGAAGCCAACCTCATGGCCGTGGCCCACTATCTGGAGGCGCTGGACTGGCAGCGGGACATCATTCGGCTTCACACCATCTTCGGAGGCAAGAATCCCCACCCGAACTTCCTGGTGGGGGGCATGGCCTCGGCGATCAACCTGGACGATACCGCCACGATCAACGCCGAGCGGCTCACGGACATCCGCGACATGATCACCCGGGCCCAGCGGTTCGTGGAGCAGGTGTACTGGCCCGATCTGGTGGCCATCGCGGGCTTCTACAAGGAATGGGGCGCGATCGGGGGCGGCACGCCCCACTTCCTCGCGGTCGGGGAGTTCCCCGAAGGGGACATCAAGGATCTCGACAAGCTGTATCTGCCCCGCGGGATCATCCTCGATCAGGACCTCTCCCGGGTGCATCCCTACGACGAGGCCAAGGTCCTGGAGTACATCACCAGTTCGTGGTACGAGTACTCCAAGGGCGACGCCGCCGGGCTGCATCCGTACGAGGGCGAGACCAAGGCCCGCTACACGGGCCCGCCGCCGCCCTGGGAATACCTGCAAGGCCTGCCGAAATACAGCTGGATGAAGGCGCCCCGGTACGACGGCCGCCCGATGCAGGTGGGCCCGCTGGCGCGGATGCTGGTGGCGTTCGCGAGCGGGCACGAGGAGGCCCGCGAGATCGTCAAGCAGGTGCTGGACACCCTGCAGGTGGGTCCGGCCGCGCTCTTCTCCACGCTGGGCCGCACCGCCGCCCGGGGGATGGAGACCGTACTGCTGGCCCGCCGGATGAACACCTGGTACAGCCGGCTGGTGGACCGGATCAAGAGCGGCGATACCCGAACGTTCGCAGGGGAGAAGTGGTCGCCTGACACGTGGCCGCGGGAGTGCCAGGGCTACGGCTGGCTGGACGCCCCGCGCGGCGCGCTGGGCCATTGGGTGAAGATCCGGAACGGCAAGATCGCCCGGTACCAGTGCGTGGTCCCCAGCACCTGGAACTGCTCGCCGCGCGACGGGCAGGGCCAGATGGGGCCGTACGAGGCCGCCCTGGTGGACCGCCACCCCCTGGTCCGCCCGGACCAGCCGCTGGAGATCCTGCGAACCATCCACTCGTTCGATCCCTGCATGGCGTGCGGGGTGCACGTCCTCGACGCGAGCGGCAACCTGGTGACGGAGGTCAAGGTCCAATGACCACGCCTCCCTCGGCGCCGGCCCGGCCGGCGCCCGTCAAGCGGCGCCGGATCAGCCTCGCGCACCGCGTGCCCCCGCCCAGCGGGCATTACCGCTGGGTCTATCTCTGGGAGTGGCCGATCCGAACGATGCACTGGATCGCGGCCGGGTGCATCCTCGTCCTGGTGGTGACGGGCCTCTACATCGGGAAGCCCTATTTCGTGTCGGGTGCGCCCGAGAGCAGCGACCCCTTCCTGATGGGGTGGATGCGGTTCCTCCACTTCACCGCGGCGGGCTTGCTGGTGATGACCGGGATCGTCCGGGTCTACTGGCTCTTCGCCGGCAACAAGTTCGAGCGCTTCGCGGCACTCTTTCCGGTCCGGCCCCGCGACTGGGTCAACCTGGTCAGGCAAGTGAAGTACTATCTCATGATCCAGCCGGAGAAGGCGCCTCGCTACCTCGGCCACAACCCGCTGCAGCAGTTGAGCTACACCGGGGTGTACCTGCTGGCGGTGATCATGGTCCTCACGGGATTCGCCATGTACGGGCAGTCCGACCCGGACGGGTTCTTCTACCGGGCCTTCGGTTGGGTCGGCACGGTGCTGGGCGGGATGCCGGTGGCCCGGTTCATCCACCACGTGGCCGCCTGGCTCTTCCTCGTCTTCATCCCGATCCACGTCTATCTGGCCATCCGGGCCGACAACCTGGAGCGCACCGGCGTGATCTCCTCGATCTTCAGCGGGGGTCGCTTCGTCCCGGCGGACGAGACGTTCGAAGACCAGGACGGCGCATGACGGCGCCTCGGATCGTTCTGCTCGGCCTCGGCAACCCCCTGATGGGCGACGACGGCACCGGTCTCGCCCTGCTGGGCCGGCTGGCCGAGGGGGGACCGTGGCCTCCGGGCACCGTGCTGGTGGATGGCGGCACCTGGGGGATGAGCCTGCTGCCGGTCATCGAGGAGGCGACCCATCTGGTGCTCCTGGACGCCGTCAGGACGGGCGCGGCGCCCGGCACCGTGGTGGTGCTCGGGCGGGACGAGCTCCCCCGCGCGCTGGCGCACAAGCTCTCGCCGCACCAGATCGACCTGAAGGAGGTCCTGGCCCTGGCGGAGCTCCGGGGGACGCTTCCCGCTCACGCGGCCGCCGTGGGCATCGAACCGGAGCGGGTGGACTGGGGGACCGAACTCAGCGCCTGCGTCGCGGCGCGCCTCGACGAGGCGGCGGAAGCCGTGCGCCGGACGCTCGAGAGCTGGGGCGCGAGCGCGGTGCCGGCGGAGGCCGCCCGGGGTGCATGAGATGAGCCTGGCGCTCGAGGTGGGGCGCCTGGTGGAGCTCGAGCTCCGGCGGACGCCGGGACGCCTGCTGCGGGTGGGAGTGGTGGTCGGGCGGGAGGCGGGCGTTGAACCGGAGAACCTGGCCTTCTGTCTGGAGGCCGTGCTGGCCCACCCTCCGTTCGGCGGGGCCCGGCCGGTCCTGCGGCAGGTCCCGGGGGACGAGCTCCGGCTGGACTACCTGGAGGTGGACGATGGCCGTGCGGACGATTGAGGTGCGCGAGCGCCTGATGGCGAGAAACAACGAACTCGCGGCCGCCGTGCGCCGGCGGCTCGCGGAGGCGGGTGTCCCGGGCTTCAATCTGGTCTCGTCCCCCGGCTCGGGAAAGACCGCCCTGCTCGAGCGCACCCTCGACGCGCTCGGGGAGGAGCTGGGCATCGCGGTGATCACCGGCGACGTGCAGACCGAGAACGACGCGGTCCGGCTGGCCCGCCGCACCGACCGGCTGGTGCAGGCCGTGGTGACCGGGGGGGCCTGCCACCTGGATGCCCGGCAGGTGCTCACCGCCCTCGAGGCGATCGACCTCCGGGAGACGCGCCTTCTGTTCGTGGAGAACGTCGGCAATCTGGTGTGCCCGGCGAGCTGGGACCTGGGCGAAACCGCCAAGGTGGTCGTCTTCTCGGTCACGGAGGGCGAGGACAAGCCGCTCAAGTACCCCGCCATGTTTCGCCAGGCGCGGTACGCGGTGCTCAACAAGCTCGACCTGTTGCCGCATGTGCCGTTCGATCTCGACCGCGCGGTCGGATTCGCCCGGGCCATCAATCCCGAGCTCCGGTTCTTCTTCACCTCGGCCCTGACCGGCGAGGGGATGGACGCATGGTTCGCCTTCCTCCGGACGCAGGCGAAGGCTCCGGCGCCGCTCTCCTGAGCGAGCGCCGGGCGCTCCGGCTCCACGTCTCCGGCGTGGTGCAGGGCGTGGGCTTTCGCCCTTTCGTGCACCGCCTGGCGCGCCGGCACGGCCTGGCCGGCTGGGTCCGGAACGAGGCGGGCGAGGTGCAGATCGTGGTGGAAGGGCCGCCGGACGAACTCGAGGCGTTCGTGGGTGCGCTCGCCCGGGAGGCCCCGCCGCTGGCCCGGCTCGAGCGGATCGAGCGCGAGCCGCGGGCCCCGGAGGGCCTGACCGACTTCACCATCGCCGAGAGCGCGGACGATCCGGATCGCCGGCAGCCGGTCCCGCCCGACGTGGCGCTCTGTCCGGCATGCGCGCGGGAACTCGCCGATCCCGCCAACCGCCGCTACCGTTACCCGTTCATCACCTGCACCGATTGCGGTCCGCGGTTCACGGTGATCGCCCGGCTCCCGTACGATCGGGAACGGACCACGATGCAGGCGTTCACGCAGTGTCGCCTTTGCGAGGCCGAGTACCGCACCCCCGGGGACCGGCGCTACCACTCGGAGACCAACAGCTGTCCCGCCTGCGGTCCCTCGCTCTGGCTCGAAGTGGGTGTCTCCGGCGCGGTCCACGCTCGGGGTGAGGCGGCGCTCCGAGGCGCGGCCCGGATGCTGCACGAGGGCGGTATCGTGGCGATCCGGGGATTCGGCGGATTCCACCTGGCGTGCGACGCCACCAGCGAGGCCGCGGTCGCCCGGCTCCGGCGGCGGAAGAGCCGCGAGGCGAAGCCGTTCGCGGTGATGGTGGGATCCCTGGCGGAGGCCGCCGCCCTGGCCCAGCTCGATGACCGCGAGGCGGAACTGCTCCAGGGACAGGAACGGCCCATCGTGCTGCTCCGGGCGCGGGTGCCAGGCCCGCTCGCCCCCTCGGTGGCGCCGGGTCTCGACACGGTCGGCCTCCTGTTGCCGGCGACGCCGTTGCACCAGCTCCTGGCGCACGAGGTCCGGCGGCCCCTGGTGATGACGAGCGGCAACCGGAGCGAGGAGCCCATCGCGATCGGCAACGAGGAGGCCCGTGCGCGGCTGGGCGGTGTCGCCGACGCGTTCCTCCTGCACGACCGGGAGATTCTGTCCCGCTGCGACGACTCGGTCCTCCGGGTCGCCGCCAACGGCCCTGTCTTCCTCCGCCGGGCCCGAGGCTACGCGCCCCTGCCGCTCCGGCTTCCCGTGCCGAGTCCGGTGCCGCTCCTGGCCGTCGGCCCGCATCTCAAGAACACCTTCACCCTGGTGCATCGCGACACGGCATTCGTGAGTCCCCACGTGGGCGACCTGGAAAGCCGCGAGTCGCTGGAACACTTCCGTGGCATGCTGGCGGTTTATCAGCGGCTCTTCAAGGTCGCGCCCCAGGCCGTGGTGCACGACCGCCACCCCGGCTACCTGTCCACGCGCCTGGCGCAGGAGCTGGGGCTCGGGCCGAGGCTCGCCGTCCAGCACCATCACGCGCACATCACGGCGGTGCTCGCCGAACACGGTTGCGACGGGCCCGCGATCGGCGTGGCCTACGACGGCACCGGGTACGGCGATGACGGGGCGGTCTGGGGCGCGGAGATCCTGCTGGCCGACTTCACCGGCTTCCGCCGGCTAGCGCATCTCCGGTACGCGCCGCTCCCCGGGGGCGATCTCGCGGCCCGCCGGCCCTGGCGGGCTGCGCTGGGCTACCTCGCCCTGGATCGCTCGGCGCGGAGTGCCTTCGCCCTGGCCCTGGCGCCGGTGCCTCCCGCGGAACTGGCCCTGGCCGAACGCCAGATCGAGGCGGGGGTGAACGCGCCGCCGGCCTCGTCCATGGGGCGGCTCTTCGACGCCGCCGCCGCGGTCCTGGGCCTCCGCCACCAGTGTCGCTACGAGGGACAGGCGGCCATGGAACTCGAGGCCCTGGCGGGGCGCCGCCCTGCGGCGGAACTTCCCTTCCCGATCGAGCCGGGGCCCGACGGTGTGTGGATCGTGGATCCAGTGCCAGTGCTGGCCCGGCTCGGCCATCAGCGGCAGCGGGGCGTTGACCCGGCCGATCTGGCGGCCGATTTCCATGCCAGCGTCGCCTGGCTCACCCAGCGGCTGGTGCGCCGGGCCGCCGAAGCGACGGGCGTCTCCACCGTGGCGCTCGGGGGGGGCGTCTTCCAGAATGCGCGGTTGCTCACGTCGGTGGTGGACCGCCTGACCGCTGACGGGTTCCGCGTGCTGGTGCCGCGATCCCTCAGCCCGAACGACGGCGCCATCAGCTACGGCCAGGCGGCGGTGGGGTCGGCGTGGCTTGCGGCTGGCGTCGCCGCGCAGGGCCAGGCGGTGGGCGGCGAACTATGAAGGGGAGGCCCGCGAGCGCAGGACGGGTGGGCCGCGGCGGGCGCCCGCGGGCGGGCCGCTGACCGGCGGCGCCGGTGCGGGCCGGCGCCACAACGAAAGGAGTGCGACTCCATGTGCCTGGGAATCCCCGGCCGCATCGTCTCCATGCATGACGACCAGGGCCTCGCCATGGGGGTGGTGGACTTCGGTGGGGTGCGGCGCGAGGTCTGCCTGGCGTACGTGGCCGATCAGGTGAAGCCGGACGATTACGTGGTGGTCCACGTCGGCTTCGCCATCTCGAAGGTGGACGAGGCCGAAGCGCGCCGGACGTTCGAGGCGCTCCGCGAGCTGAGCCAACTCGAGGAGTTGGACTGGATGCGCGAGGTGGCCGAGAAGAGCCTGGAGGGGGCAGGGGGTACGCCGCCATGAAATACCTGAGCGAATACCGCGACCCCGCGCTCGCCCGGCGCCTGATCGAGCGGATCCGCCGGACCGCGACCCGGCGGTGGGTCCTGATGGAAGTGTGCGGCGGCCAGACCCACACCATCGTGCGCCAGGGCCTGGATCAGGTGCTCGAGAGCGCGGTGGAAATGATCCACGGCCCCGGCTGCCCGGTGTGCGTGACGCCGCTCGAGCAGATCGACCGGGCCCTCGCGCTCGCCGCCCGTCCCGACGTGATCTTCGCCTCGTTCGGCGACATGCTGCGGGTCCCCGGGAGCGCATGCGACCTCCTCGCCATCCGGGCCCGCGGCGGGCAGGTCCGGGTGGTCTATTCGCCGCTCGACGCCCTCGAGCTTGCCCGAAAGCACCCCGACAAGCAGGTGGTGTTCTTCGCCGTGGGCTTCGAGACCACGGCCCCCGCCAACGCCATGGCGGTCTGGCGGGCCCGGGAGCTCGGCATCCGGAACTTCAGCATCCTGGTGTCGCATGTGACGGTGCCGCCCGCCATGCGCGCGCTGCTCGATGCACCGGACAATCGGGTCCAGGGATTTCTCGCCGCCGGCCACGTCTGCACCGTGATGGGGTGGACCGAGTACGAGCCGATCGCGGCCCAGTACCAGGTGCCCATCATCGTCACGGGGTTCGAGCCGCTCGACATTCTGGAGGGGATCTGGCTCGCGATCCGCCAGCTCGAGCAGGGACGCCACGAGGTGGAGAACCAGTACGTGCGCTCGGTCCGGCGGGAGGGGACCGTTCCGGCGCGGACCCTGGTCGAGCGAGTGTTCCGGCTGGTGGACCGCAAGTGGCGCGGGATCGGGGAGATCCCGCAGAGCGGGCTCGGACTCCGGGAGGAGTTCGCCGATTTCGACGCCGAGCTCCGGTTCGGCCTGAGCGGGCTGTCCCAGGAGGAGCCGGCCGAGTGCCGGGCCGGGGAGGTGCTGCGGGGACAGCTCAAGCCATTCCAGTGTCCGGCGTTCGGGACCCGCTGCACCCCCGAACACCCGCTTGGAGCGCCGATGGTCTCGAGCGAAGGGGCCTGCGCCGCCTACTACGCCTATGGGCGGCTCCGGCAGGCCCAGGAGGCGGGCGCATGACGAGCAGCTCGCTCGCGGGCGGTCTGGTCTGTCCGGGACCGCTCCTGCCCGGGGAGGTGCAGCTGGGCCATGGCTCGGGCGGCACCATGAGCGCCGCCCTGCTGCGGGAGCGGTTCCTCCCGCGGCTCGCCAACCCGGCGCTGGCGGTCCTGGGCGACGCCGCCATCGTCGGGCTGGGCGGGCACGATCTCGCCATCTCGACCGACAGCTTTGTCGTGAGCCCGCTCGAGTTCCCCGGCGGGAACATCGGGTCGCTGGCCGTCCACGGCACCCTGAACGATCTCGCCATGATGGGTGCGGAACCGCTCTGCCTGGCGGCGGCCTTCATTCTCGAGGAGGGCCTCGCCTTCGACGTGCTCGACCGCGTGGTGGACGCCATGGCCCTGGCCGCCGCCGAGGCGGGCGTCCCCGTGGTGACGGGAGACACCAAGGTGGTCGAACGCGGCAAGGCCGACGGGCTCTACATCAATACCACGGGGCTCGGGCGGCGCGTGGCCGGTGCGGCGCCCAGGCCGGATCGGGCCCGGCCGGGCGACGCCATCCTGGTGAGCGGGCCCATCGGCCGCCACGGGATGGCCATCATGGCGGAACGGGAGGGGATCGGCTTCGAGACCCGGATCGAGAGCGACAGCGCCACACTGTGGCCCCTGGTGGAGCGACTGCTCCGGGGCCTCGGCGCCGAGCTGCACACCTTGCGCGATCCGACCCGGGGCGGGGTCGCGAGCGCGCTCAACGAGATCGCGGCCGCGTCCGGGGTGGGCATGGTGCTGAGCGACGATCTCCCGGTGCCTGACGCAGTGGCGGCCGCCTGCGAGATGTTGGGGCTCGATCCCCTCTACGTGGCGAACGAGGGGATTTGCCTGGCGATCGTCCCGGCCGAGCGCGCCAGCGACGCCCTGGACCTGATGCGGAGCCACCCCCTCGGCGCGGCGGCCCAGCGCATCGGCCGGGTGGTGGACGACCACCCCGGGTACGTGGTACTGGAAACCGGCATGGGCGGCAGCCGCATCGTGAGCATGCTGCCCGGCGACCAGCTACCGCGGATCTGTTGAGTGCCCAGGTTTCATGCTTCGTTCATGATGCTCCGGCGGGCCGGCGGGCAGGGTTCCCTTGAGCCCCCCGTCCTGTCATTCTTCTTCCCATGACAAAACCCACGGCGGGCCGTGCCTGCCCCTCCTGCGGCCGGCCGGCCTCCGGACGATTCTGCGTGCAGTGCGGCGCGAGCCTCGAAGAACGCCGCTGCTCGCGCTGCGGGGGCGCGCTGGGTCCCGGGGTCCGGTTCTGCGGGCAGTGCGGAGCCGCGGTGTCCGCGCCGGGGACTTCGGGAGGGGGAGGCCAGGAACGGATGGCCTGGTTCGCCGGCGGCGGCGCCGCCGTGCTCGTCCTCGGCGGCCTGGTCTTCTTGCTGGTGCGCGGTCCGGCCGCGCCGACGGCCGGGCCGGCTCCCGTCGCCCCCTTCGCCGAGGGAACCGGGGCCGGTGCGGGGGGGGGCGCGCCGGACATCAGCAACCTCTCGCCGCGAGAGCGCTTCGACCGGTTGTTCGACCGGGTCATGCGGGCGGCGGAAAGCGGCGACGAGGCCACCGTCACGACCTTCTCCCCCATGGCGATCAGCGCGTACCAGATGCTGGACACCGTGGACACGGACGCCAGGTACGATGCCGCCCTGATCAGGCTCCATACGGGGGATATTGCCGGGGCCACCGCCCTGGCAGATACCATACTTAAGGAAGCACCGGGGCACCTGTTCGGGTACGTCTTGCGGGGCACCGTGGCCCGGTTCCAGAAGAACCAGGCCGTGCTGGACCGGAGCTACCGCGACTTCCTGGCGCACTACGACGCGGAGCTCAGGACCAAACGGCCCGAATACGAGCTGCATAGCCGGGCGATCGAGGACTTCCGGCGCGCCGCCCTGGAACGGAAAGGAACCACCCCATGACGCTGCTCGGTCAGTTCGCGCTCTGGCTCACCCTCCTGCTCGGCGGGCTCGGCGCGGTGGCCGGCTTCTCCGGCCGGTGGCAGCGCCGGCCCGAGCTCGGTCAGGCGGTCATCCGGGCCGTCTATGCGGTGTTCCTGCTGCTGGTGGTGGCCTCGATCTCGCTCTGGAAGGGGATCGTCGGGGGCGATTTCAACATCGAGTACGTCTTCTCCTACACCTCCCGCAACCTGCCGCCCTACTACAAGGTCTCCGCCTTCTGGGCGGGGCAGAAGGGCTCGCTCTTGTTCTGGGCGGTGGTGCTGGCGGGGTTCTCGGCGCTAGCCCAGTGGCTCACCCCGGCCCGCTACCGGTCGCTCATGCCGTACGTGGCGGCCGTCACGCTCACCGTGATCAGCTTCTTCACGGCGGTCATGGTCTTCGCGTCGAACCCGTTCGAGCGCCTGCCGTTCACCCCCCCGGACGGGAACGGCCTCAACCCCCAGCTCCAGAACATCGGCATGGTCGTGCACCCGCCGATGCTCTATCTCGGGTACATCAGCATCGCGATCCCCTTCGCGTTCGCGGTGGCGGCGCTGCTCTCCCGCCGGGTGGATGCGGGGTGGATCGTGGCCATCCGCAAGTGGACGCTGATGAGCTGGCTCTTCCTCTCCATCGGGATCACCCTCGGGATGTGGTGGGCGTACGTGGAGCTTGGCTGGGGCGGCTACTGGGCGTGGGACCCGGTGGAGAACGCGAGCCTGCTCCCCTGGCTCACCATGTCGGCCTTCCTCCACTCGGTGATGATCCAGGAGAAGCGGGGGATGCTCAAGCGCTGGAACATGACGCTCATCATCGCGTCGTTCCTGCTCAGCATCTTCGGCACCTTCATCACCCGCTCGGGCGTCATCCAGAGCGTCCACAGCTTCACGCAGTCGGCCGTGGGTTACTTCTTCCTGGGATTCCTGGTGGTGGCGGCCGTGCTCTCCTTCACCCTGCTCTATACCCGCTGGGGGAGCCTGGAGGCGGACGCCCGGCTCGAGTCCATGGCCAGTCGGGAGGCGGCGTTCCTGTTCAACAATCTGCTGCTCGTGGGCATCGCGTTCTCGGTGCTCTGGGGGACGCTCTTCCCGATACTCTCCGAGGCGGTGCGGGGGACCAAGATCACGGTGGGGCCACCCTTTTTCAACAAGGTCAACGTGCCGCTCGGCCTGCTCCTGCTGGCGCTCACCGGCATCGGGCCGCTCATCGCCTGGCGCAAGGCGTCGCCGGCCAATCTCAAGCGGCAGTTTACCTGGCCGGTCGTGACCGGGGTCGCGGTGCTCGGGCTGGCCCTCTCGGCGGGCATGCGGGATTTCCACGCGCTCGTGGCGCTCTCCCTCGCCGGCTTCGTGGCGGGCACCATCGTTCAGGAGTTCGCCCGGGGCACCCGGGCCCGGCAGCGGATGTACCAGGAGCCCTGGCCGGTGGCGCTCGCGCACCTGGTGGCCAGGAACCGGCGGCGCTACGGGGGCTACATCGTGCACACCGGCATCCTGATCTATGCCGTCGCGTTCACCGGGATGATCTTCAAGCGCGACGTGGAAGCCACCCTGCGGCCCGGCGAGACCGCCACGGTCCGGAGCCCCTACGGGCACACCTACACCCTGACCCACGTCGGCATCTCGCAGTTCGAGCTGCTGAACCGGGTGGTGACCCAGGCCGCGGTGCAGGTGAGTCGCGACGGGAAGCCGCTCGGCATCATCCGTTCCGAGAAGCGCCAGCACTTCGTCCAGCTCCCCACCGGCCAGCGGCAGAAGTCGTTCGAGCCGTCCACCGAGGTGGGGATCCGGAGCGGGCTGCTCGAGGACCTCTATATCGTCTTCGCAGGGTCGGTCCAGGGCACCGAGGAGGCGGTCTATCGCTTCACCGTGAACCCGCTGGTGATGTGGGTGTGGATCGGCGGGATCGTGCTGATGGTCGGGGGGCTCGTCACCATGTGGCCCGGCAGCCCCCAAGGGCAGCTCCCGGCGAAGCAGCGTCCCGGGCAGGCCGGGTACCAGGCGCGCCTGGCTCCCGCCCGCCCCGTAGGGGAGAAGGGGGCCTGACGATGCCGGACCGCCGCCGATTCCTGGCCGCTTTGGCCCTGAGCCTCGCCGCGGGGCGCGCCTGGGCGCAGGATGCCCCCCTGGCCGGCCAGGGCGACGTCGGGACGCTCCGCGATCCCTGGTCCGCCGGCCGGCCCCGGGACCGGACCGGTGACCTGGAGAACGATGCCACCATCCAGGCCGTGGAGCGCCGGCTCCGGTGTCCCTGTCCCTGCGGTCTCGACGTCTACACCTGCCGCACCACCGATTTCACCTGTACCTACTCGCCGGAGGCCCATCGCGAGGTGCTGGCGCTGTACCAGCAGGGCCGCTCGCCGCAGGAGATCATTGACGCCTTCGTCGCCCGATATGGCGAGCGCGCCCTGATGGCGCCCCCCCCGCGCGGGTTCAATCTGGCGGGTTACCTGGTGCCTGGCGCCGTGGTGCTCCTGCTCGGCGCGGCGCTGGTCGTGGTGCTCCGGCGGCGCAGCGCGGGCGCGGCCGGGGCGGCGGCCGCCGGGGTCTCGGCGCCTGTCGCGGCGCG
>DATLYZ010000056.1:0-22429 GCA_035574255.1 Gemmatimonadales bacterium
TGGCGCGGGCAAGGTCACCTTCACGCCGAGCCAGGGGAACGTGCTGGCGCTCACCTACGTGAACGCGGCGGGGTGGAAGGCGACGATGACCAACCCGGCCGTGACGGGGACGCCGAACACCTGCGGGATTTACGTGGGTCCTGCGACGAACTCGCCCAACGCGGCGGTGACCCAGGAAGGTGCCCCGGCCTGCTGGTAACCGGGATCTAGTCTCTCAAGCGGCGGGCGGTCCGGGCGGATCGCCCGCCGCCGTGTCTTCGCCAGCCTGCGCTGCCGAGCTCTCCCCGGATCTGAAGTGACTTATTGGCCTGTCACGTAATCGCTTTTGCGGTAATGGCTTAGGGTACACTACCTTGGTATTGCAGCACTCTGGTTTCGGGCCCGAGCTGATTGTGGTTCCAAGTTTGCTGTCAGGTGGGTGATAGGGCTTCAGACTTGAAGCTCGGTGTCATGATCGCAGGCGTAAGTTCCAGTTCACCAACAGCTTTGTCTGCTTGACCTCAAGCAAGTTCAAAGCTTGACAAAACCTGGGGCGGGTTATACCGTAGCCTTCCCACCCCTTTCACAGTCTGGTCGGACGCATGGGCCTCTTCAGCCGGAAGAAGACCACCGTGGCGCTGGACATCGGGTCCGGGCTCATCAAGCTGGTAGCGGTGCAGCATGGTGGGGGCGACCCGGTGCTTACCAAGGTGGCGTACACCACGGTGGTGGACGACGCGATCGTCGAGGGCGAGATCATGGACCCCGGGATCGTGGCGGACGCGATCAAGGGGTTGATGGCGTCAGCGGGGCTGAAGACCCGCCAGGTGGTCATCGCGGTCGGCGGCCGGGACGTGATCATCAAGAAGATCGCCATGGACCGGATGAAGGAGGCCGATGCCCGCGAGGTGATCCGCTGGGAGGCCGAGCAGCACGTCCCGTTCGACATGGAGAACGTCGAGCTGGACTTCCAGATTCTCGACCCGGAGGGCGAGGGGCTCCAGATGCAGGTGCTTCTCGTGGCGGCCAAGCGGGAGCTGGTGGAGAACAAGACCGCGTTGCTCGCGGAGGCGGGCCTCACCCCGAGCATCATTGACGTGGATGCCTTCGCGCTCCACAACGCCTTCGAGGTGAACTACCCGAACGCCATGCAGGGCGTGGTCGCCCTGGTGAACATCGGGCACGAGACCACGAACATCAACATCCTGGAGGACGGGATCCCGGTGCTCACCCGCGATCTTCCGCTCGGGACCCGGCGGTTCCGGGAGGACATTCAGCGGGAGCGGGGCCTCTCGGCCGAAGAGGCGGACCAGCTTCTCCAGGGATTCGAGCGGAGCGAGATCCTGGATCCTTTCCTCGAGACCCGGGGCGAGGAGCTGGCCGTGGGGATCGAGCGTGCCGCGGCCTTCCTGCAGTCGGCGAGCCGCTCGGCGGGCGGCATCTCCCGGATGTGGCTGACCGGGGGGGGAGGGCGGATTCCCGGCCTCACCAAGGTGCTGGCCGATCGTCTCCGATTGCCGGTGGAGCTGGCCAACCCGCTGGAACGGCTCCGGGTCGCCGAGGGGGTCTTCGATACGATGAACGTGGACGAGGTCTCGCCGCTCCTGATGCTGCCGGTCGGCCTGGCGCTCCGCGTCGCCGCGTGACCTCGTTGCCCGGAGTGATGGCGCCATGATGATCACGGTCAATCTCAAGCCCGGTCTCAAGCGGAAGCGCCCCGGCGGGGGCGGCCGCGAGGTGCTGGGCAAGCTGAAGGAGATCGGGTCGCGGGTGAAGGACCCGATGCTTCTCGGGGCCACGGCCGCCTGCATCGGTGTCGTCCTCTGGCTCAGTTGGGCCCTGATTTCCGCCAACACCCAGTTCAGCCGGTTGGGCCCCCGGCTGGAGCAGGCCCGCGAGGAGCAGCGGCGGTTCGACAATCTCCTCAAGCAGAAGCGGCGGGCGGAGGCCATCCGCGATTCCCTGCTCCGGCAGATCGCCACGATTCGCGGGGTGGATGGGGATCGCTATGTCTGGCCCCATATCTTGGACGAGGTGGCCAAGGCGCTGCCGCCGTACACCTGGTTGACGAGCATCTCGCCCCAGGGTCAGCCCGCGGTCGTGGCCGACACGGCCGACACGGCGCAGCGGCCCATGATTTTCCGGGTCGAGGGCCGCACGATGGATCTCCAGGCTTACACCCGGTTCCTCCGCCAGCTCGAGGCGTCGCCCTGGTTGCAGGACGTGGCACCCCAGTCGGCCCAGACCATCGTCGAGAAGGAGCGGCCGGTGACGCAATTCACCATCCTGGCGACGTTCCGCAAGGCCGATTCGGCCTATATCCGGACCGTGCCGCTCAGTCAGTCGGTGAGGTGAGCCATGGCGCTCCTTGATCAGAACCGCCAGGTTCCGGTGCTCCTGATCCTGATCGCCGGCCTGGTGGGCTATGTCGGCTACACCGGGATGGGCATTGACGCCCTGGGTCTTCGCGGCGTGGCGCAGACCAAGGACAGCATCAGGGCCCGGCAGAAGACCATTGACTCGCTCGTGGCACTCACCGACAGCGCCAAGAAGCTCCTGGCGCAAGGCAGCGTGGAGGACCTTAGGCGGCGCCTCGAGGGGTACCGGCAGAGCCTGGAGCTGATGCGGCGGCTCGTGCCGGAGCGGAACGAGGTGGCCAACCTGATGGACCAGGTTTCCACCCGGGCCAAGATCCGCGGGGTGCAGGTCGCCAACTTCCAGCCGATGCCGACGGAGCCCGGCCCGGCGCCGTTCGAAACCCACCGCTACCAGTACTCCGTGATGGGCCGGTACGACCAGCTCGGGGAGTTCCTGACGGACATCGCAAGCCTCGAGCGGATCATCGTGCCGGTGGATCTCTCGCTCACGGTGGCCGATCTGGCCCGGGCCAAGGCCCTGGGCGACAGCTCGGGCGCGTTGCTCGAGGCCAAGTTCCAGATCCGGACCTTCGTGAAGACCGCGAGCCCGGAGGGACAGACCAGTGGCAGCTAAGGCGTTCGGCCGGGTCGCGCTTTTCGGTCTCTGTCTGGTATCCGCGGCGTGTGGCGGCGGCAAGGAGGCGAAGGACGAGGGGGCGGTGGACCTCGCCGCGCTCCGGGCCCGGCGCGACAGCCTGCGGCGCCTGGCGGAGCAGGACTCCCTGGCGCGGGTCAGGTGGGCGGGCTGCTCCGATTCCGTGGTGGCCGCGCTGGGGAAGACCGCGGCCGGCCGGCGGAAACTCAAGGAGAAGCTCCCGGAGGGGATGATCCGGCCCGAGGTGCTGAGCGCGTGTGGCCAGCCTCCCGCGCCGCCGGCGGCGGCACAGGGTCCGGCCCCCACTCCCGCCCCCGGCGATACGGGCGCCAGGACTGCGGCGCCCGCCGCGGCCCCGGCGGCTGCGGCCGTGCCCCCGGCCCCGGCCGACACCGCGAAGAAGCTCACTCCCGCCCAGCAGCGCGTGGCCCGGGCGGATTCCCTGCGGCGGGCCCGGGAACAGGCGCGCCAGGATTCGCTGCGTCAGGCGGCGGAGCGGGCGCGCCAGGATTCGCTCCAGCGGGCCCGGGCCGACTCCGCGCGGGCCGAGTCGCTCAAGGTGGCCCGGGAGACGGAAGTGGTCCGCGAGACGTTCACCTACAGCGGCGGGGCGCGGGATCCGTTCCAGTCGCTCATCAGCGAGGACAAGGTCGGCCCCGAGTTCAACGACCTCATCCTGGTCGCGGTCTACCTCGACCTCAGGCGGTCGAGCAACAGTGTGGCGATCCTCAGGGACAAGAACACCCAGAAACGCTACAAGCTTCGTGTGGGTGATCGGCTCGGCCGGCTCAAGGTGGCCCAGATCCGGCAGGCCGACGTGGTATTCACCGTCGAGGACATCGGCTTCGAGCGGCAGGAGACCTTGTCGCTCCGGAGGAGGGAGGCACAGACCCCATGACCCGCATGACCCTGTTCGCTCTGGGGGCGGCCGCCGTGCTGGCGGCGAGCCCGGCGCGGGCCGAATCCCCCCCGCCCCCGACCGATGCCGAGGTGACGGCGGTCAGCATCCTGCCGACGCCCGGGCATGCCGAGATCGTGATCGCCGTCCGCGGCACCGCCGAGGTCCGCGACTTCGTGCTGCGCGATCCGGACCGGCTCGTGGTGGATATCGTCGGCGCCACCCTGGCCGGTTCCGGCGCGGCCTACGACGGGATCACCCGGGCCGGCATCCGCGACATCCGCTACTCCCAGTTCCGTCCCAACGTCGTCCGGGTGGCCATCTATCTGGAGGGCCTGCGGGAGTACCGCCTGGAGCGCTCGGGCGAGGCGGTGCGGATCCGGTTCGGCGCCGACGACGATTCCTTCCTCGCCTGGTCCAGCCTCCCGCCCGCCGCGCTTGCTCCGCCGCGGGGTGCTCCCGCCGCGGCGCCGGCGCGCGGGGCGGCGGAAGTCACCCTCCCGTCTCCCGAGCCCGCCCCCCCGGCGGCCGCGGGGCAGCAGCAGGCGCAGCGGATCACCGTCACCTGGGACCGGGCGGACATCGCGGACGTCATCGCGGGTTTCGCGGAGATTTCCCGCCGCACGATCATCCTGGGGAAGGACGTCAAGGGCACGGTCACCGCGGAGATCAAGAACCAGCCCTGGCCCGAAGCGTTCGCGGCGGTGCTCGCCACCCAGGGACTCCAGGCCATCGAGCTCCCCGGCGGTATCATCCGGGTGGATGCGCCGGCCGCGCTGGCGGCGCTCGACTCCGTCGAGCCGCTCGTCACCCGCATGGTGCCGGTGAATTACGTGAGCGCGGGGCAGCTGGTGAGCAGTGTCAAGTCCGTCCTGTCGAAACGCGGCAACGTGGTGAGCGACACCACCACCAACTCCCTCATCGTCACCGAGACGCGCAGCCGCATCGGCGAGGTCGCGGATTTCGTGAAGAATCTCGACGTCCGCACCCCGCAGGTGTCCATCCAGTCGAAGATCATCTTCGTGGACCGGACCGACATCCAGGCGCTGGGGCTCCAGTACGACCTGGGGGCCGACGACGGCCCGTTCTTCAACCGGCTGCGCCAGCGGATCGACCCCGCCACGGGCGATCCCTTCGATCCCAACACCGTGGTCTTCGGCGGGAACGGGGTGGGCGCCATCGCCAACGCGGAAGCGGTGGTCAGCCAGCCCGCCTTGCAAGTGGTCTTTGCCACCGCGATCGGCGGGTTCAAGTTCACGAGCTTCCTCCAGGCCCTCCAGCAGGTGAACCTGGCCGACGTGCAGGCCGAGCCGGTGATCACCACGCTGGACAACCGGGAAGCCCAGATCAAGGTGGGCGAAGACGTGCCGGTCCGGGTGATTGACTTCGGGTCGCAGGCCACGGTGGGCGCGGGCCAGCCGCGCGCCACGGTGCAATTCAAGGAGACCGGCATTCTGCTCAAGGTGACGCCCCACGTGACGAACGAGCGCCAGATCTTCCTCCAGATCGAAGCGGAGCGTTCCAACGTCCGGGCCCTGGCGGCCGCCGATCTCGGCTTCACGATCCAGAAGCAGAACGCGCGGAACCAGCTCTTGGTGGACGACGGCGAGACGGCGGTGATCGGCGGGCTCACGGTCACCAGCGTCACCAAGACCAAGTCCGGCATCCCGTTCCTGGTGGACCTCCCGATCGTCGGGAAGCTGTTCGGGTTCAGCAACACCCAGGAACAGCGACAGGACCTCATCATCCTGGTCACGCCGCGGGTCATTGACGACGTGAGCCGGTGAGGCCACCTTGCAGGCGGTGCGCTGGCGCAAGCCCGACCCCCGGTCGGGCTTCGCTGTTATAGGGAGGCACGGCCGGGGGCGGCGAGGCCGCGGGCGCGGACCCGGGGCGCGTTCGGCCGCCCTGATGAGTACGTTTGCAAGGGCCGGATGGCCTGAGTCTCGACCGTGAGTCGCCGATGCCGCTGCGCTTTCTCACCGCCGGAGAATCCCATGGCAAGGCCCTCGTCGCCATCGTCGAGGGCCTGCCGGCAGGCCTGCCGGTCACGGCGGAGTGGGTGGACGCCGAGCTGGCCCGCCGAATGATGGGGTACGGCCGGGGTGCCAGGATGAAGATCGAACGCGACCGGATCGAATGGCTGTCGGGGGTCCGGGCCTCCGAGACGTTGGGGTCTCCCGTCGCCATGCTCATCGCCAACCGTGACTGGGCCAACTGGGAGGACGTGATGGCCCCGGAAGGCGCCCGGGGCGAGCCCCGCCGGCGCCGGCTTACCCGGCCGCGGCCTGGCCACGCCGACCTCTCCGGCGTGCTCAAGTACGACCGGACCGACGCCCGGGATATCCTGGAGCGGGCCAGTGCCCGGGAGACGGCGGCGCGGGTGGCCGCCGGCGCCCTGGCCAAGCGGCTCCTCGACGAGTTCGCGATCGAGGTGGGGAGCCACGTGGTGTCGCTGGGCGGCATCATGGTACGGCCTCCGGCCGAGCTTCCGGTGCCCCTCAACCCGGCGGCCGACCGCTCCGAGATCCGGGTGCTCGACCCGAAGGTCGAGGCCGAGATCATCCGCCGGATCGACCAGGCCAAGCGCGAAGGCGACACGCTGGGCGGCGAATGCGAGGTCGTGGTGCGCGGGCTTCCCGTCGGCCTGGGGAGCCATGTCCACTGGGACCGCAAGCTGGACGGGAGACTGGCCGGTGCCCTGATGTCCATTCCCGCGGTCAAGGCGGTGGAGATCGGCCTGGGCTTCGAGGGAGCCCGGCGCCCTGGCTCGGCGGTGCACGATCCCATCGAGCCGGCCGCCGTGCCTGGCGAGCCGGCCCCGGCGCCGGCACTTCGCGGCGGGTATCGGCGCCGGAGCAACAACGCCGGGGGACTCGAAGGGGGGATCACGACGGGCGAGCCGCTGGTGCTCCGGGTCGGGATGAAGCCGATCTCGACGCTGATGGCCCCGCTCGATACGGTGGATCTCCTGACCGGCCTCCCCGCCAAGGCCCAGAGCGAGCGGTCCGACGTGACCGCGGTTCCCGCCCTGGGTGTGATCGCCGAGGCGGTCACCGCCCTGGTGCTGGCGGACGCGATGCTGGAGAAGTTCGGGGGCGACTCGCTTGCCGAGATGCGGCGGAACTACGCCGCTTACCTGGAACAGCTGGGCCGCCGGTGGGTGGCGCTCGAGACCAAGCCCGGTTCCGAGGTGGAGGCGCCATGAAACGGCATATCGTGCTGGTGGGGCTTCCCGGCTCGGGCAAGACCACCGTCGGCCGGCTCGTCGCCGAGCGGCTCGGCGCCCCGTTCATTGACTCCGATCTGGTGATCCAGCGCCGGATGAACATGCCGGTGACCCGGATCTTCGCCGAGCACGGCGAGGCGCGGTTCCGCCAGCTCGAAGCGGAAGTCATGTCCCAGGCGCTCGGCGGGCCGCCCGCGGTCATCGCACCGGGTGGAGGCTGGGTGGCCCAGCCCGGCGCGCTGGAGCAGGCCCGGCCGAAGGCGTTGCTCATCTACCTGCGTACAATGGCGCTCACCGCGGCGAAACGGGTGGGAGAGGCGGGGACCCGGCCCTTGCTCGTGGGCGAGGACCCGGTCGAAAAGATGCGGGCCCTGCTCAAGGAGCGGGAGCCGTATTACACCCAGGCCGACGCCGAGGTACGGGCGGACACCCGGCCACCGAACGCCATTGCCGACGACGTTCTGGTGCTGGCACGAGCGCGCGCGGGCTGGTGAGTAACGTGTTGGGGCACAGGCGGTTATGTGTTGCCGCCTTGCCAATCGTGGCGCCGCCGCGTTTTCTTGGAACGGAGGAGACCCGCTAGGGGTTTGACTCCTGGAGTTCAGGTTCGAGTCATGGCAACGAGAAAGAAGAAAACTACCGCCAGGCGTAAGTCCGGCCCGTCCGCTCCGGCAGCATCCCGGGAGCCCACCAAGACCAGGGGGCGCTCGGGGCGCAGGTCGGGTGGGGCGCCACCGGCACTCGACGCCTCGGGCGATGGCAAGGGCAGCGCCCTGGTGGTGGTCGAGTCCCCCACCAAGGCCCGAAGCATCGGCCGGTACCTGGGCCGCGGCTACGCCGTGAAGGCCACGATCGGCCACCTCCGGGACCTTCCCACCCGGAAGCTTGGGGTGGACGTCGAGCACGGGTTTCAGCCCGAGTACGTCACGATCAAGGGGAAGAGCCAGACCCTGGCCGAACTCAAGCGGGCGGCGCGGACGGCGCGCGCGGTGTACCTCGCCACGGACCCGGACCGGGAGGGCGAGGCGATCGCCTGGCACGTGGCCGACCAGCTCGACACCCGGGCGCCGGTGCACCGGATCTTGTTTCACGAGATCACGCGCGAGGCGGTACGAAAGGCCATGGAGGCGCCTGGTCCCATCGATGACGACAAGGTCAAGGCCCAGCAGGCCCGGCGGATTCTGGACCGGCTGGTAGGCTACAAGACGAGCCCGCTGCTTTGGCAGAGCATCAAGACGGGCCTCTCGGCGGGGCGGGTGCAGACGGTGGCCCTGCGGCTCATCGTGGAGCGCGAACGGGAGATCCGCGCCTTCAAGCCCGAAGAGTACTGGACCATCGCGGCGCTCTGCGCCAAGGACGGGCAGGAGTTCGAGGCCGAACTCAAAAAGATCGACGGGCACAATCCGCAGTTGAAGAGCGAGGCGCAGGCGCGCGCCGTGGTGCGGGATCTGGAGCGGCTGCCGTTCGTCGTCACCAAGGTGGAGAAGCGGCACCGGAAGAAGCACCCGGCGCCCCCGTTTACGACCAGCACCTTGCAGCAGGAGGCGGCGAAGAAGCTGGGCTTCACGGCCCGGCGCACGATGCGCGCCGCGCAGGACCTCTACGAGGGGGTCGAGATCGGCGAGGAAGGGCCGGTCGGGCTCATCACGTACATGCGTACGGATTCGGTTCGGGTGTCCGAGCAGGCCCTGGCCAGCGCCCGGGACTTCATCGGCCGGACCTATCCGAAGGCGTATCTGCCCGATGCGCCGAACGTCTATTCGAGCAAGAAGACCACCAAGGTCCAGGACGCCCACGAGGCGATCCGCCCCACCGACGTGCGGCGCCGACCCGAGCAGGTCCAGCGCTGGCTGGAGCCGGATCAGTTCCGGCTCTACCAGCTCATCTGGCAGCGATTCGTCGCGTCCCAGATGAACCCGGCGATTTACGACATGACGATCGTGGACTTCGATCTGGGCCGCTACCTGGTGCGGGCGACCGGGTCGGTGCTGGCGTTCGACGGGTATCACATCGTTTACCAGGAGGGTCGGGAGTCAGGCGAAGGGAAGACGATGGACGACCTGCCGCCCATCCCGGTCCTCGCGGTCGGCGACCGGGTCGAGGTCCGGACGATCACCCCGAGCCAGCACTTCACGGAGCCGCCACCCCGCTACTCGGAGGCCAGCCTGGTGAAGGAGCTGGAGCGGCTCGGGATCGGACGCCCCTCGACCTACGCCCAGATCATCACCACCCTCACGGCGCGCGAATACGTCACCCTCGACCAGCGCCGGTTCAAGCCGACCGAGCTGGGCGAGACCGTGGAGCGGATCATGGTGGACAACTTCCCCACGATCTTCAACGTGGACTTCACGGCCGCGATGGAGGAGGAGCTGGACAAGATCGAGGAGGGCGAGCTCGGCTGGCAACGGGTGCTGGAGGACTTCTACGGTCCCTTCACCCGCGCGCTCCAATCGGTCAACCTGACGGCGATCGTGGCCCAGGCGCACGGGCTCTCGCCCGAGGAGCTCGAAGGCGAGCAGTGTCCCAAGTGCGGCGCCCGGGTGGAACTCCGCACCGGCCGCTTCGGGCCCTACTTCGCCTGCGTGAACTACAAGAAGACCTGCGATTACGTCAAGTCGCTCCGCAAGCAGCGGGCGCCGGACCGCCCCTCGGATGAGAAATGTCATCTGTGCGGCGCGCCGATGGTGATCAAGACCGGGCGATTCGGCGAGTTCCTCGCGTGCACGCGGTACCCCGAGTGCAAGGGAACCCGATCGGTGCCGCTCGGGCTCAAGTGCCCGAAGTGCGAGGTCGGCGACCTGGCGGAACGGCGCACCAGACGGGGCAAGTCGTTCTTCGGCTGCCTGCGCTATCCCGAGTGTGACTTCTCCACCTGGAACCGTCCGGTGGCCGACACCTGTCCGCACTGCGGCTGGCTCGGCATGGAGAAGCGGGTGAGCAAGGCGCGGGGCGAGACCCGGGTGTGCCTCAAGTGCCAGCACGAGGTGGTCGTGATGGAGGCCGAGGAGGTGGCCGCGACGTGACCGTCACCGTGGTCGGCGGCGGGCTGGCGGGCTGCGAGGCGGCCTGGGCCCTCGCCGAGCGGGGTGTCCGGGTGGTGCTCGTCGAGATGCGGCCCGGCCAACGCACGGCCGCCCACCAGACCGACCGGCTGGCGGAGCTGGTCTGCAGCAACTCCTTCAAATCGCTCGAGCTCACTAACGCCCACGGGCTGCTCAAGGCCGAGCTCGCCCGGCTCGGGAGCCTGCTCCTCCGGGTGGCGGAGGAGAGCCGGGTGCCGGCCGGGGCCGCCCTCGCCGTGGACCGGGCGCTGTTCTCCGAGGGCGTGCACCGGGCGGTGAGTGGCCATCCCAACATCACCGTGGTGCGGGAGGAAGCGGTCGAACTCCCCTCGCCCGGCATCGTGGCGACCGGGCCGCTCACCTCCGAGCGGCTGGCCGGCGCGATCGCCCGGCGGATGGGCGGCGAGGCCGCGCTCGCGTTCTACGACGCCATCGCGCCGATCGTGAGCCTCGAGTCGCTCGATCCATCGCGGCTCTACCGGCTCTCCCGCTACGGCAAGGGGGACGGCGAGGACTACCTGAACGCGCCGCTCGACCGGGAGCAATACCAGGCCTTCGTGCAGGCGCTCACCGAGGCCGACCGGTTCAGCGCCCACGAGTTCGACGAGGTCCCCTACTTCGAGGGGTGCCTGCCCATCGAGGAAATGGCCCGCCGGGGCCCCGATACGCTCCGGTTCGGCCCCCTGAAGCCGGTGGGGCTCCCCGACCCCCGGACCGGCCGCGAGCCCTGGGCCGTGGTCCAGCTCCGCCGCGAGGACCGGGCGGGTCAGATGTGGAACCTGGTGGGGTTTCAGACCCGGCTCCGGATCCCGGAGCAGAAGCGGGTGTTCGGCATGATCCCCGGGCTCGAACACGCCGAATTCCTTCGCTACGGCAGCATCCACCGCAACAGCTACATCAACAGCCCGGCGTATCTCGGGCCGGGCCTCACGGCGCGGGACGACGACCTCCTCTTCTTCGCGGGGCAGCTCACCGGGGTCGAGGGCTACACCGAGTCGCTCGGCACCGGACTGGTGGCGGGGATCAACCTGGCTCGGCGCCTGGCCGGGAAGCCGGTGAGTGTGCCGCCACCGACGACCATGCTGGGCGGTCTATACCGCTATCTTCGGGAGGCCGACCCCCGGCACTTTCAGCCGATGAACGCCAACTGGGGACTGGTGGACCCGCTGCCCGACGAGTCGCGCCGCGGCCGCCCGGGGAAGGAAGAGCGCAAGCGATTGCTGGCCGAGCGGGCGCTGGCGGAGCTCGAGGGATGGCGGAAGACACTGTGACGCCGACCGGTCAGGAAGGGCGCAGGCTCATCGAGGGCTTCCTCACCCACCTCGCCAAGGAACGCCAGCTTTCGCCCCACACCATCAAGGCCTACGGGCGGGACCTGGCCTCGCTGGCCGATTTCCTCGATCGCCACAGCGGCGGCTCCTGGTCCTTCGCGACCCTGGACCGGCTGGCGATCCGGGGGTTCCTGGGGGAGCTCGAGCGCCGGGGGGTGGCGAAGCGCTCCGCCGCCCGCGCGCTGTCGGCGATCCGGAGTTTCTACCGGTTTCTTCAGGTCCACCACGGGCTGGAGACCGCCCCGCTCCGGGCGGCGCGCGGGCCACGGGTCCAGCGGACCCTGCCCGGGTACCTCGATCGCGATCGGACCGAGCGGCTGTTCCGCGAGGCCGAGGCGCTGGCCGAGGGGGGCGACGCGGCGGCTCTGCGAGACCTCGCCATCCTGGAGCTCTTCTATTCGAGCGGGCTCCGGCTGGCCGAACTCACCGGGCTCGATCTGAGCGACCTCGACCTGCTCGGCGATCAGCTCAAGGTGTGCGGCAAGGGGCGCACGGAGCGCCTGGTGCCGCTGGGCTCGCGCGCGAATCAGGCGCTCCGCCGCTGGCTCGAGGCGCGGGAGCCGCTCGCGGCCCGGCCCGGCGCGGACCGTCAGGCGGTGTTCGTCAACCGGCGAGGGAACCGGCTCACGCCGCGCAGTGTCCAGCGGATCGTGCACCGGGCGCTGGACCGGGTCGGCGCCGACGGGCTCCGGACCCACTCGCTCCGGCACACCTTCGCCACCCACCTGCTGGACGCCGGCGCCGATCTCCGGGCGGTGCAGGAACTCCTGGGTCACGCGAGCCTCGGCACCACGCAGATCTACACCCACACCAGCGTCGAGCGGTTGAAGCAGGTGTATCACAAGGCGCATCCGCGGGCCTAGGCGCGGGGCGCGATCACGATGAACGGGACGGGAGAGCGAGCGGCGAACCTATGCCCCATTTCCACGGCACCACCATTCTCGCGGTGCGCAAGAACGGCCGCGTCGCCCTGGGCGGCGACGGGCAGATCACCATTGCCGACACGGTGGTGAAGGGACGCGCCAACAAGGTCCGGTCGCTCAAGGGCGGCAAGGTCCTGGCCGGCTTCGCCGGGTCGGTGGCCGACGCGCTCACGCTGTTCGAGAAATTCGAGGAAAAGTTGGATCGCTTCCCGGGCAACCTGCCGCGGGCCGCCGTGGAGGTGGCCAAGGACTGGCGGAGCGACCGGGTCCTGCGGCGGCTCGAGGCCCTGCTGGTGGTGGCCGACCTGGAGCACATGTATCTCCTGAGCGGGAGCGGCGAGCTCATCGAGCCGGACGACGGGATTCTGGCGGTCGGCTCGGGCGGCAACTACGCCCTGGCCGCCGCCCGTGCGCTCTACCCAGACGCCGCGCTCTCGGCGCGAGACGTGGTGCAACGGAGTCTGGAGATCGCCGCGGATATCTGCGTGTTCACCAACCGGCACCTCACCATTCTCGAGCTCTAGCACAGCACTGAAGCACGGCGACTCACGGCGCGGCCGTGGGGTTCGGCGATGCTCGAGCCCGAGACCGCCTCGATGCGGTTGCGGCAGCACCGACCGGCTGCAAGCCCTCGAAGCATCTTTATTAGGGGACCGGAGGGACCCGAGGCGCGAGGGGCTGGCGCAAGGCCTGGGAAGCCCACCGGGGCCTGGGCGTCCGCCAGCCGGGGGGAGGCCGCTCAGGGGGCGTTGCCGCTCCCGGGCGCCGCCCGATGGCCGGGGGATGAGGCGAGAGCCGGCCATCCCGTCGTGACGCACAATGGCGCCCGGCCGTGGTAGATTCGGGAGAGGGAAGGTATTGCTATGGCCGAGTTACTCAATCACGAGCTGGAACCGCAGGCGCCGGAGGAGGCCGGGGCGGAGGCGCCCCTGCCCTGGCTCGAGGAGTTGCCGCCCCGCCAGATCGTGGCCGAACTGGATCGGTACATCGTGGGGCAGGAGGCGGCAAAGCGTGCGGTGGCGATCGCGATCCGCAATCGGTGGCGCCGGGCCCAGACCCCGGACGACATCCGGGACGAGATCACGCCGCACAACATCATCCTGATCGGCCCGACGGGGGTGGGCAAGACCGAGATCGCGCGGCGGCTCGCCCGGCTGGCCGGGGCGCCGTTCGTGAAGGTGGAGGCGACCAAGTTTACCGAGGTGGGGTACGTCGGGCGGGACGCCGAGTCCATGGTGCGCGAACTGGTGGATGCGGCGATCAGCATGGTGAGAGCGGAGCGCGAGGACGAGGTCTATCCGACCGCCGAGGAGCGGGCCGAGGAGCGGCTGCTGGACATCCTGCTCCCGGCGCCGCCCCCGCCGGTCCGCCCCGACGGCCGGAGCGGGGACAAAGGTGCGGTCTTCGTGGTGGGTTCGGGCGGGCAGGCGCGGCAGGAAAGCGTCCCCAGCGCCGAGGAGGAACGCCGCGCCGAGACGCGGAACAAGCTCCGCCAGATGCTCCGGGACGGGAAGCTGGACCACCGGGAGGTCGAGATCGAGGTCGCCGCCCAGAGCTACCCCTTGTTCGAGATGATGCAGCCGCCGCCTGGGATGGAGGGGCAGGACCTCAACCTCGTCGAGATGTTCCAGGAGATGCTTCCCAAGCGGAAGAAGCGGCGCACGGTCCGGATCCCCGAGGCGCGGCGCATCCTGGTGGACGAGGAGCTGAAGAAGCTGGTGGACATGGACGACGTGGTGAACGAGGCGCTGGACCGGGTGGAGAACCACGGCATCCTGTTCATCGACGAGATCGACAAAATCGCCGGCGAGCGGATGACCACCGGGCCGGACGTCTCCCGGGAGGGGGTGCAGCGCGACCTCCTGCCCATCGTGGAAGGCTGCACCGTCCAGACGCGGTACGGCTACGTGCGGACCGACCACATCCTGTTCATCGCGGCCGGTGCCTTCCACGTCTCCAAACCCTCGGACCTCATCCCCGAGCTCCAGGGGCGGTTTCCCATCCGGGTGGAGCTGGACCCCCTCACGGAATCGGACTTCGTGCGGATCCTGGTCGAACCGGAGAACGCGCTCACCCGGCAGTACAAGGCGCTGGTGGCGGCGGAAGGCGTGGAGCTGGAGTTCACGGAGGACGGAATTCAGGAGATCGCGCGGGTGGCCTGGCTCGCCAACGACCGGATGGAAAACATCGGCGCTCGGCGGTTGCACACGGTCATGTCCACCCTGATGGACGATCTCCTCTTCGAGCTCCCCAACTGGCCCGAGAAGCGCGTGGTGTACGATCGGGAGCTGGTCCGGCAGCGGCTCCAGCGGGTCGTGGATGACGACGACCTGAGACGCTACATCCTCTAGGACGCGGCGGGTGTGCCTGACACCGGTGCCTCGAGATCAGGGCCTCGACCCCGGAGGGATCGGGGTCGAGGCCCGGGAGCCTGGAGCCGGCACGGATCGGCTCAGAGCCGGGTCGGAATAGTGAGGAGCAGCCGGAGCGTGGTGAGGCCGGAGGCGGTCACCAGGAGTTTGGCCGGGGGGAACGGCACGAAGAACACCACGGTGCTTCCGATCGTGAGCACAAGGAGTGCCACTGCGAGCACCTTGTACCGAAGCCGGATGGCCCGGTGGGCCCGCCAGTCCCGGATCAACGGGCCGAAGCTCCGGCTATTGAGCAGCCAGTTGTAGAACCGGACACTGGCTCGGGCATAACAGGCCGCGGCCAGCAGCAGAAACGGCGTGGTGGGGAGCAGGGGGAGAAAGGCCCCCAGCACCCCGAGCCCGACGAACCCGTGGCCCGCCGCGAGCAAGAGCCAGCGAACGGTTCTGCGCGGGGCGAGCTGTACTTCAGCCGAATAATCCAGCGTTCCCTCCGCTTCTGAGTTCCCAGACGCCTGAGTTACGCCCGGCGCGAAGGCTACGAATTTCCTGCCCCCCGCGGGAGGGGGTACTCGACCCTTGCGGCTCGGCGCATGGCCGGACTAGACTGGGTCCTGCCAAAATGACCGACCCGACTGGCGGAATGCTCCATGGCCAAGCGTGATTTCCTCGCCATCCCCGATCTGAGCCGAGAGGAGCTGATCCAGCTCCTCGATCTTGCCGCTCGGATGAAGCGGGGGGAGTACACGGCCCGGCCGCTCGCCGGGAAGACGCTCGGGATGGTGTTCGCCAAGAGTTCCACGCGGACCCGGGTGTCCTTCGAGGTCGGCATGTACCAGCTCGGCGGGCACGCGCTGTTTCTGTCCGCCCGCGACATCCAGCTCGGCCGGGGCGAGCCGATCAAGGATACCGCGCGCGTGCTGTCGCGCTATGTGGACGGGATCCTGATCCGGACCTTCGCCCACGAGGACGTCGAGGAGCTGGCCCGCCACGCCACCGTGCCGGTGATCAACGGCCTCACCGATCGGTTGCATCCCTGTCAGGTGCTGGCAGACGTGATGACGATGCGGGAGCACCTGGGGGGATGGGACGGGAAGGTGGTGGCCTGGATCGGCGACGGCAACAACATGGCCAACAGCTGGCTCAACGCCGCCGGAACGTTCGGCTTCGAGCTCCGGCTGGCCTGTCCCGAGGGCTACGAGCCGGACCGCACGATCTTCGAGCGGGCCCAGCGGAAGACCCGGGTGACGATCACCGAGCTTCCCGAGGAGGCGGTGGCCGGCGCCCACGTGGTGACCACCGATGTCTGGGCCTCGATGGGGCAGGAAGGGGAAGCCGAGAAGCGCCGGGCGGCCTTCCAGGGGTACGTGGTGGACGAGAAGCTGATGGCCCTGGCCGATCCGGGCGCGATCTTCCTGCACTGCCTTCCCGCCCACCGCGGGGAGGAGGTGACCGAGGGGGTCATCGAGGGCCCGCTATCGCGGGTCTGGGACGAGGCGGAGAACCGGTTGCACGTCCAGAAGGCGTTGCTGGTGATGCTGTTAGGCGAGGGCCGTTGACATGCCGACCGACCTCAAGCGCACCCCGCTTTACGACGTGCACCTGGCCCTGGGTGCCCGGATGGTGCCGTTCGCCGGCTGGGAGATGCCGGTGCAGTACCCCACCGGCATTCTCGCGGAGCACCGGGCGGTGCGGGAGGCGGTGGGCATCTTCGACGTCTGCCACATGGGCGAGTTCGAGGTGACGGGTCCCGACCGCAACGCGTTCGTGAACCGCATCACGAGCAATGACGTGGCGGTCCTCGAGCCGGGCCAGGTCCAGTACAGTTGCCTGCTCAACGAGCGGGGGACGATCGTGGACGACTGCACCGTCTACCGCTTCGACGACAAGCTCATGCTGGTGGTGAACGCCGCCAATATCGAGAAGGACTGGGCGCACGTGGTCGCCCACAAGCGCGGGGCCAACGTGCGGCTCCGCAACATCTCGGCGGAGGTGGGCCTTCTCGCGGTCCAGGGCCCAGCGGCCGAGGCGCTGGTCCAGGCCCACACGGCGCTGCCGCTCGGCGAGCTCGGCTATTACCGGTTCGAGACGGGGCAGGTGGCCGGGGTGGATTGCTTCCTCAGCCGCACCGGGTACACCGGCGAGGACGGGTTCGAGATCTACTGCCGCGCGGCGGCGGTGGGGCGGCTCTGGGAAGCGCTCGCCGGGCCGGGGAAGGCGCAGCCGGTCGGGTTGGGCGCCCGCGACACTCTCCGGCTCGAAGTCGGGTACGCGCTCTACGGGAACGACATTGACGAGACGGTGACCCCGTTCGAGGCGGGACTCGGGTGGATCACGAAGCTCGACAAGGGTTGTCCCTTCGTGGGCGAGGAAGCGCTCAAGATCCAGAAGTTGAACGGGGTGCGCCGCAAGCTGGTGGGGTTCCGGGTGGTGGGCCGGGGCATCCCGCGGCCCGGGTATCCGGTGCTGGTGGACGGGGCGCCGGTGGACGTGGTCCGGAGCGGCACCATGAGCCCCTCGCTGGGATACGGGATCGGAACCACCTACCTCCCGGTCCGGTTGGCGGCTCCGGGGACCCGGTTCCAGGTGGAGATCCGGGGCGAGCGGGTGGAGGCGGAAGTCGTCAAGCGCCCGTTCTACACCCGGGGGAGCGTGCGGAGGTAAGCGGCCGGCCGGATGAGCATTCGCGTCGCCATTCTGACCGTCTCGGACGCCGGGGCCCGGGGCGAACGCCGCGATACCTCGGGCGAGGCCATCGCGGACTGGGTGGCGGCCCGGGGGTTCGTGCTGGCCGAACGGGCGCTGGTCCCGGACGACCAAGGCCGGATCGCGGCGCTGCTCTGCCGGTGGGCGGACGAGGATCGGGCCGATCTGGTGCTCACCACCGGTGGGACCGGACTCACGCCGCGGGACGTAACCCCGGAGGCGACCCGGGCCGTGCTCACCCGTGAGGCGCCGGGCCTCGCCGAGGCGCTCCGGATGACCGCCTATCCGCGGTTCCACCGGGCGGCGCTCTCGCGCGGGGTCGCGGGCGTCCGGGGCCGCACCCTGATCGTGAATCTGCCCGGGAGTCCGGGGGGCGTGCAGGACGGGCTCGCCGTGCTGGACGATCTCGTGGTCCATGCGGTGGAACTCGTTCGAGGCACGAGGACGGAGCATTGACTTCCATGGCCTCCAAGATCCTGCTCACCATGGACGACCTCGAGACCGCGGTGCGGCTCAACGCGGCGCTGGAGGCGGCAGGACACAGCACCGTGATGGTCTCCTCGCTGGACGACGCGCGGGCGGTGCTCCGGCGGGAGAGTCCGGATCTCGTGATCCTCACCGGTGCGATCTACGAGGCTCCGGCCCGGCAGCTCCTGGCTGCGGCCCGGGACGCGGAGATCTCCACCCTCGCCCTCCTCGAGTCCACCGATGCTGCCGGCCCCGAGCGGGACGGCCGCGGGATCGACGTGACCGACCGCGCCGTGAAACCGGTCGTCCCGGCCGACCTGGTCCACCAGGTGGAACGGCTGCTGGAACGCCGGCGGCTTCAGCTCCGCACCGGGATCATCGGGGAGAGCGCGGCGATCCAGGAACTGCTGGTCAAGATCGAGCAGATGGCGCCGGTGAGCAGCACCGTGCTCATCCAGGGCGAGTCGGGGACGGGCAAGGAGCTGGTGGCCAAGGCGATTCACGACCTCTCGCCCCGGCGGGGCAAACCCTTCATCGCGGTGAACTGCGCGGCGCTGCCGGAAACGCTGCTCGAATCGGAGCTGTTCGGCCACGAGAAGGGGGCCTTCACCGGTGCTGCGGAGCGGCGGCTGGGCCGCTTCGAGCTGGCGGACGGGGGGACCATCTTCCTGGACGAGATCGGGGAGGTACCGCCCAGTGTCCAGGTCAAGCTGCTCCGGGTGCTGGAGACCCGGACGTTCTTTCGGCTGGGCGGGGTTCAGCCGATCAAGGTGGACGTGCGGGTGGTGGCGGCCACCAACCGGAGCCTCCGGGAGGCGGTGGAGCTCGGCACCTTTCGCGACGACCTCTACTACCGGCTCAATGTGCTGAACATCTATCTGCCGCCGCTCCGGGAGCGGCGGGGTGACATCCCGCTGCTGGTCCGCCGGTTCATCAAGGAGTTTTCGGCGCTCCACGACCGGCCGTTTCGGGGGATGACGGGGGAGGCGTTGCAGCGGCTGGTCGAGGCCCGGTGGCCCGGCAATGTGCGGCAACTGCGCAACTTAATTGAATCCATGGTGGTGCTTGCGCCCGGCAGGGAGATCAGGGCGAGTGACATACCTCCGGACATCCTGGAGGGAGCCAACCGTTTAGTTCCTGTACGGTCAGTTCAGCAGGGCCAGCAACTGGCCAGTCAGGAGCTCGAGTTTATCATACGTAATATCATGGACTTACGGGTGCAGGTCGAGGAGCTTCGGCGGCGCCTCGACGAGCGGCCACAGCGTGTCCAAGTAATTGAACTTGGGGGGAGTCAGCCGGTGGCCGATGTTTTGCCCAGTGAGCCGGAGGACCGGGGGGCGGTGGTCTATCGGCCGGGGATGACGATGGCGGAGGTGGAGAAGGAAGCGATCAGTGCGGCGCTGGCGCAGCACCGGGGGAACCGGCGCAAGGCGGCCGAGGCGTTGGGGATCGGGGAGCGCACCCTGTATCGAAAAATCAAGGCTTACAAGCTGGAATAGATGACGAGCGCTAAGTCTCGGGATGGTGAGCGTTTGCGGCTGCTCCGGCTGCTTGACACGCACCGGGGCGGCACGCATATTGGCGGTCCCGGGATCCGCCAACCCCCTGAGTTGCTGGGTCACCAGCGGTGATCTTCGCGATCGACCCGAGCGCGTGCGTCGCGTGTCTGGCGTGCGTGCGTGTCTGTCCGACGGGGGCGGTCGAGGTTCAGGAGCCGCTGGTTCGGATCGAGGACGACGCGTGCATCCGGTGCGGCCTGTGCGTGCCGGCGTGCCCGCACGACGCGATCGAGGTCACGGGGGAGTTAGGCAGGGCGATGGCGGTGGCCACTCGGGGCGGCGGGGTGCTGATCCTCGCCCCGGAGGCGGCGGCCCATTTTTACCCGGCGACTCCCGAGCAGGTGGTGAACGCCTGCTATGCGGCGGGGTTCCGCATGGTGAACCGCGGGGTCATCGGCGACGAGCTGGTGGCGGCGGAGTACCTGCGGTTGTGGCGGGAGGATGGGTGGGGGACGCTCATTCGCTCCACCGATCCGGTCATAGTTGATACGGTCCGCCGGGAGTACCCGGAACTCGTGCCGTACCTGGCACCGGTGACGATTCCGGCCGTGGCGGAAGCGCGCTATCTCAGGGCGCAGTACGGGGAGCAGCTGGAAATCGTCTACGCTGGGGTGTGTCCGCCCGCGGGCCGGCCTGAGCTGGATGCGGCGATCACCTTCCGCGACCTGGAGCAGCTGTTCAAGCTGCGCGGGGTGAGCCCGCTCACCCAGCCCGACTATTTCGTGCGGGTGCCGAGCGAACGGCGGCGCTATCTGAGTCTGGCGGGCGGGTTGCCGGTGCAGCTCTTGGAGGAGGTGCCGTACTCGAGCCGGCGGTTCCGGAAGCTCCGGGGGGTGCGGGAACTCAAGGCGGTGAGCCGGGCGGTGGTGGTGGACCGGATCGAGCTCGGCTTCGTGGACATTCTCTCGCACGAGGGGTGGCTGGACCATCCGCTGTCGGGGCCGCGGGAGGAGCTGTTCTGGCGCCGACAGATCGTCGAGAGCACCGAGCCGCCGCGGAGTCGCTATCCGGTGGTGGACTCGACGGTGGTGGCGAGCTACGGGGCCACGTTCGAGATCGTGCCCCGCAAGGTGGTGCCTGAGCCGGCCCGGGTGCGGGAGGTTCTGGAGCAGATCGGGCTGGGGCCGAACGGGAAGCCGTGGGACTGCCGGGCCTGCGGCTTCGAGACCTGTCAGGCCTTCGCCGAGGCGGCCGCGATCGGGCGGGCCTCGCTGCGGCAATGCGTGCCGTATCAGGCCCGGCGGGTGGAGGAGGCGGAGCGGGATTCGGCGGTGGACGGGCTCACGGGGCTGGCGGCTTATCGGGTGCTGACGGACCGGCTGGCCTACGAGGTCGAGCGGAGCAAGCGGAGCCTGGAGGGGTTCGCGCTCCTGTTCATTGACCTGGATTATTTCAAGCAGGTGAACGACCGGTACGGGCACGAGGCGGGGAACGAGGTTCTCAAGGCGGTGGCGCAGGAGATTCGGAGTGCCATCCGAGCCTCGGATCTGGCGGCCCGGTACGGGGGGGACGAGTTCGTGGTGATTCTCACCCGGACCGATCTGGCGGGGGCGAACCGGGTGGCGGAGGCGATCCGGGCGGGGATCGAGGGGGTGGGGCGGCGGCTGGGCTATCCGGTGGGGCTGGTGACGGCCAGCATCGGGGTGACGGAGTATGACGTACGGCGTCCTCACGAAGGCGACCTTCTGGTCCAGGCGGACCGGGCGCTGTACCGGGCCAAGTCGGCGGGCCGGAACGTGGTGGCCTGAGCGGGGGGAGCGACGGACGACCGTGACGGGACCTTCTTCCATTCGCGATTCGAACCCTCCTGCGCCGGCCCGGGCGGCGGCGGGCGGGGGTGGGGTGCTGGACAATGCGCCGGACCCCTGGGGGGTGCGGCGCGCGGAGAACTTGCTCACGAGCCTCGAGGGGGTGTTGTCGGCGCGGGTGGTGACGACGCCGCTCGGGGAGGTGAGCGAGGTGCACATCCTGGCCCAGGCGGGGCTCAACCCGAAGCAGCTGGTCCGGAACATCGAGTCGGCGCTGTTGGCGCATCTCGGGCTCAAGGTGGATCATCGGAAGATCAGCATCGCGCAGACCGCGGAGGTGCGGCCCCTGGAGGTGATCGAGAAGGGGGCGGTGCGGGAGCGCTCGATGCGGCGGGCGGCGCTCTTCGAGGGGTTGTTCGTCGCGCCGGGGAAGCGGCCCCACCGGGTGAGCATTTCGGTGACGCTGTCGTTTGCCGGGCGGAGCGGGACGGCGGAGGAGGAGAGTTCGGACACGCCGCGGAGCAAGGTAGAGGCGGCGGCGCGGGCGGCGGTGACGGTGCTGGATCAGTTGTTGTCGGACCATTCGGTGGCGCTGGAGGGGGCTAAGATCCTCGAGGCGTTCGACCGAGAATTCGTGCTGGTGGCGGTGCAGGGGCTGGGGGGGCGGGAGGCGGTGTTGTTGATCGGGACGGCGGAGGTGAAGGAGAGCGCCGAGCGGGCGGCGGTGTTCGCGGTGCTGGACGCGACGAATCGCTGGGCGGAGGCTCGGCGGCCGGGGTAGGGGTGGGGCTGGGGGGCTCGGGTGGTGCTCACCGCGGGGGCTGGGACGTGGCGTGGCGGTGTGGTCGGTGGAGAAGGGGGTCGGTGCGGGTGAAGGGGTGGTCCGGGGCGGCAGCGGGTTCGGGTCATTCGGCAATCGAGGCGATTTCCGGCAACTGAACAATACGGCAGTGGCCCTGGTCTCTCACAGAGGACGGTGTAGCGGAGACTAGCGGAATCCACAGGAGCGGAGCGTCGGGTAAGCCGTAGCGAGGCTTGCCTCCTTCCCGAGGTTTTTTCGTTCGACTCGCGCAAGGAGACGCTCATGCTGGCCCTCAAGGCAATTGCAGCGGTGCTGCTGAATGTGGCGCTGCTGTCTGAAGGCG
>DATLYZ010000057.1:0-3924 GCA_035574255.1 Gemmatimonadales bacterium
AGTCGCGGCGGTAGAGGGCGATGGCCGTCTCCCGGGTGGGCGGCCAGGGCTCGAGCCGGGGGTAGGCCGCCCGGCTGATCCCGTACCAGGTGTCCCCGCCGGGATCGCGGGGATCGTTGGCGTGCTCGCCCTCCTGGGCCAAGACCACGCCGACCGCCACCTCGAAGCTCACGGCAGGCCCCGCAGCAGGAGGTTGCGGATCTCGCGGATGTCCGCCGCCATCTGCTCGACGACGCTGCGGTCGGCCTTGCGGGCCTCGAGGTCGCGGTAGCCCCAGCCGAGGAGCCCGATCAGGAAGGCGAGCAGCACGATCCACGAGATGCGGACCGCTTGGCCGTTGCGCTCGGGATTGGCCATGGGTTAGACTCCGGGCGCCATCCGAATCGCCTCCCGGGAGGACGCGATGGACTGGGGATTTTGGCTGCTCATCGTGCTGTTCTGGGCCGTGGTGGATGGGGTCCGACGCGCGAACGCCCGCCGCGCGAAATCCCTCTGGCCGGAGGGCGATCCGGCGACCCCGTGGTGGGTGCGGGACTTCAAGGACTGACGCATCAGGGCGTCACGGCCTCCTCGGCAGTGCGCCGGGCGGGCTCAGCCGCCGCTACGCCAGCCAGCACGCGGAGAGCCGGGCCAGCGTTCTCCAGCGCGCGGGGCGTACGCAGTCCCGTGGTGAGCCACCGCACCCCCCGTTCGCTGGTCAACAGACGCCCCAAGGCGATGGGACCGGCCACGATGGTGTAGGCCGCGCTTTCCAGTGCTCCGATCGGTCGTCGGAGGATCTGGAAGGTCGCGGGGGCCTGCGCCAGTTGAATCATGACCGTCCCCGTGCCGCCCGGCGCACGCCGTTGCACGAAGTCCGCGATCTGCGCGAACTGCCGGACGCGCGGCAGGGCCGGTCCGAACACCATCCGGGCGGTGTCCTCGCCGAGCCCCTGAATCAGGGTCAAGAGCCGCCGCCCCTGGACGACCCCCGTGGACGGATCGACGGCCCGCTCGACCAGTCGCGTGGTCAGCCGTTGCTGAAGGGTCTGGAAGGCGGTACGACCGACGGCCTGCTCGATTCGCCGGAGCGCGTCGGCGCGGTTCGGCGCCGCCAGCAGGGCGTCCAGGCGAGCCGGCTCCTCGCCGAGCGTGCGGAACAGGCGCCGAACGAGACGATGATCGAGCGTCTCACTCAGGCGAGCCGTGAAGGCGTTGGCCTCGCGCCATGCTTTCAGAGCCTCAGGACTCAGGCGTTTGGCCGCCCGCTCCATCTGCTCGTCGAGCAGACCTGCCAACCAGGCGGCCGTGTTGCGGACGGCCTGATCCTCGGCCGTGGTCGCCGGGCGCCGCGCCACGGCCAGCAGCCGGGAGCGCGCCCCTTGAGCCAACTGAAAGCTCGTCTCGAGCACCGTCCCGCCGCCCGCCACGGGGAGCTGAAAGAACCGCTCGGGATCAATCCCCGCCGCGCTCAGGGCCCGCTCGACGTGCTGGCTAGCCCGGAACCCCAAGCCTTCACGGAGCGCTCGCCAGATGGGGCGCGTGTCCACAAAGACGTTCTTGGCCAGTTCGTCCACCTGGCGATACAGCACCCGCTTGATCGCTCGGGCGAAGTGCTGCGCCGTCTCGCGGCTCCGGGTCAGCAGCTGCGCCACCTCTGGCGCGCTGAGCCGCGTGCCCACCTCGTCGATGAGCTCGTCCGTGAGCTGGCGCACCCCTTCCTCGGCCGCCCCGCGGCGGACGGCCTCAATCCGTCCGCCGCCCAGCAGCGAGGCGTCCGCGATGTTCTCCAGCGTGTCGACAATCCGGGACTCCGTCATGAGCCCGGGCGTGACCTTCTGGCCGACCCGTCGCAGAGCGGGAGCGACGACATCCCGGGCGAACGGAATGACGCGCTCCGCCATCGGCGCCAGCGCCCTTGATGCGGCCCGACCGAGCACCCCTCCCGCCGCTTGTCCGGTCGCCTCGGTGAGCCCGGTGACTGTGGCCGCAGCGGCCGTTTGGGCCGGAGGCTCGGCCGGTTGACCGGTGAGCAATGGTCGGGTCAGTTCAGGGAGGACGCGCCCAGCGGCGCCGCCCAGGCCAGCCCCCGCCACAGCCCCCGGCGCCGCGCCGAGGCCTCCGGCCCCGCCGCCCAGCACACCACCCGCCAAGCCGCCGACGAAGGCGCCCGTGGCGGGAGCCCAGTTCTCAAGGACGGATTGGATCGTGGCGCCGATACCGGACGGCTCGGGCGTCATCGTTGTCAGGAGCTCGCGGGCCGTCACCGGTGCGGGGCCCGGCGCCGTCGTGGTCAGCGTCATTGGCTCAGGTTCCGGGCGCAATCCGAGAAGTTCTCGCGCGGTCGGCATCTAGTCCTGCACCTGGGCGTCGGGATCGAACCCGCGCTGCCGGAGAATCTGGAGCGCACGCTGGCGATCCCCGCGCGCTTCTCGGAGCGCCTGATCCACATCAGCCCGGCGCGGCGCTCGCAGGGTCGTCCGCGGCTCCGTCTTGATGCGTTGCCGGGCTGGACCAAGCAGATCGGGCACGACCATGGCCGGATCGAACCCCTGAGCCTCGGCGATCCGGCGGAACTCGGCCTCCGCCTGCTCCAGCGCCTCCACCCGAGCGGCGGCCAGCCGCCGCGTCTGCTCAAGGATGTCCCGGCGCCGCTCCGGCAGTAAGAGTTCGCCGGCGACCGCCCGGTTGTACATCGACACGATCTGCTGCGGGACGCTGCGGGCCTGGTCGGCCGTCGCGTACTCGCCCTCCCGCACGGCGGAGTTCGGATCGAGCAACTTGATGTAGCTGTAGAGCAGAGCCATGTCCCCGAAGGGCGAGGGCGGCGCCCCCGAGATCCGTTCGATGGCCGCGAAAGCCGACTGCACATCGTGCACGCCCAGCTGCTGGGCACGACCGAGGAACTGCTGGCGCATCGTGCTGATGTCGCTCGGGCGCGTGGGCTGGGGCTTGGGCCCGAACGTCGCGATCGGTTGGCCGGTTGCCGGGTCCACGAGTGCTTGGCGCGGCTGACCGCCCGGTCCCGTCTCCTCCACCACGATGCCCCGCCGTTCGGGCGGGCGCTCGAGGATCGTCTGGCCCGTCTCGGGCCTGACGAGAGCCCCGCCGGGAGCGACGGCCACGGGACGGTCGGGACGGGTCGTGATCACGTCCCCGCTCTCGCCGCTCACGAGCGCTTGGCCGGGCGAGAGGACGACGGGCTTGTCCGGCGCTCGGAAGAGCTCGCGCCGGGTGGAGGGGTCAACGACAGCCTGACCCGGAGAGAGCGTGATGGGCCGATCCGGCACCTGGCCGATGACCTGGCCATCTTGCACGATCCACTGCCCGGGCTGCAGGGCCATCGGACGGTCGGGGACGCGACCGAGGATGCGTCCGGTGGTCGGGTCAATGATGGCCTGCCCGGGCGATGCCGCGATGGCCCGTTCGGCCTTCGCCGGCCCCGCGGCGATCTCCCGCACCTCACCGCGCGGGGTCCGCACAAAGCGCCGCTGTCCCTCGCCCAGGGTGAACTCCTGCGGAGCCATCCGCTGGAGCAGGGCCGAGGCTGCCCCGGGGATGAACTGCGGGACCGCGAGCATCTGGCGGTAGAGTTCCGTCTGTTCTGGACCGAGGCCGAGGACATCGCTGAGCCGGAGGGCTGGCTGAGCGGGCTGGCGCCCGAGGAACGCGGCGGCCTCGGGATCTTCTCCCGGGCTCAAGGCCTCGGTCAATTGAGCTGGCTGGGCGGGGACGGCTTCCTGACCGAGCAACTCCGAGAACCGGCGCCCGAAGCCGAGCAGGGCCTGTCGTTCTTCCTCCTCGCGCTGGCGCTCGCGGTTGAGCGCCTGCAACTGCACGGCGCTCGTGAGGCCCGCGAGCCCCCGGGCGCCGGCCGGATGCGCTGCCGCCAGCACGCCCGCCGCCAGCGGCAGGACAACGGAGGAGATCGCGCCGCCCCCCTGC
>DATLYZ010000058.1:0-58054 GCA_035574255.1 Gemmatimonadales bacterium
GCGGGCCGGTGATCCCGATACGCCGGGCGTGCCCCAGTCGGGGATGAAGGGCCGACAGCAGTGCCTCGAAACCGGGCCGGCCGTTCTCGACGAGGGAAATGGCCCGCGCGATGGCGGGCGCCCTTCGGGCCTCGAGATCGGCCAGAAGCGAGGCGACATTCATGCCAGTAAGTTCGCCAGCCCGAAGGCCATATGCCAGTCTGGCCCGACCGGGACCCGGGTCTGGCTCCGAGCACTCGACGGGTCACGGCTCGCCGGCCGCGAGGTCCGTGGTCTCCGGGGCTTTCCCGGCGCGGGCGGCAGCGCCCGCCCCGATCCCCGGCCCGGTGACCGGCCTCCGAGCCCCGCCAGCGAGCAGCCCTCGCTTGACAACCTTCCCGCCAAACCCTAACCTCGGCACGCAAACCCTCTTCCGGCAGGTTTTTCTTCCCATCCAGCAGGCTCCCCTCGGCGCGCTGCCGCCGGGCGGATACCGCTTCCGGCCCCGGGCCCCGGGGATCGCAGGGCGACCCAAGAGGAGGCTTCCGCATGCCAGCCACATCGGTCAGCGCCATGTCCAGACTGCACGCCGCCGGCGCCGTGCTCCTCGCCCTCACCGGCGCGACCCGACTCGACGCCCAGGCCAGCCGGCTCACCGGCCGGGTGACCGACCCCGACGGCGCGCCGGTGGCGGGCGCCACGGTGAGTCTCCGGGGCACCGTGCTGCGCGCCGCCACCGGGAGCCAGGGGCGATACACGATCAGCGACGTGCCGGCCGGCCACTACACGGTGACGGCGCGCGCCATCGGCTTCGCCCCCGGCGAGACCGAGGTAACGGTCGCGGCCGGCGAGACGGTCACCCTCGACCTTACGCTCACCCGGGCGCCGATCGAGCTCGCACCGATCAACGTGGTGGTCGGGTCGCGGGCCCGGCACACAGCGGCGGAAGAGCTGGCCGTGCCGGTGGACGTGTTCACCGCGGATCAGATCGCCGAGCAGGGGACCACGGAAACCAGTCAGATCCTCCAGTCCCTCGCCCCGTCGGTGAACTTCCCGCGGCAGAGCGTCACCGACGCCACCGACATCGCCCGCCCCTTCACCCTCCGGGGCCTCTCGCCGGATCACACGCTGGTGCTGATCAACGGCTGGCGGCGGCACCAGACCGCCGTGCTCAACACCTTCGCCTACGGCATGGGCGCGGGGTCGAGCGGGGTGGACCTGAACTCGATTCCCAGCGGGGCCATCGAACGCATCGAGGTCCTGCGCGACGGCGCCTCGGCGCAGTACGGCTCGGACGCCATCGCGGGCGTGGTCAACCTGGTCATGCGCGAGGGCCGCTTCGACCCCTTCCTCAAGGTGGACGCGGGTCGCTACGTCACGGACGACTACCCGGACGACGGGACCACTGTGGATATCAACGGCGGAATCGGGCTCGGCGTGGGCCGCGGCTCCCTCAGTCTCTTCGGCCAGTTCCTGCAGCGCGATCCCACCAACCGCGCCTGGCCCGACACCTTCGTCACCGCCGGCACCGGGCTCAATGACATCGTGAACCCCCGGAACGGCCGGATCATCCAGAAGCGCAACCCGGTGCCCCAACCGGTCCACCACTGGGGCGACGGGCTGGAGCGGGACGCCCAGACCTTCGCCAACTTCCGGCTCCCTCTCAATCCGGCGGGCACCACCGAGCTCTACAGTTTCGGCGGCTACAGCCACCGGGTCGGGACCGGCAACGGCTTCTGGCGCTACCACGACAGCGACCGCAACTGGCCGGAGATCTATCCCTTCGGTTTCCTCCCCGAGTTCCGTCCCGACGTGGAGGACTACTCCGCCGCTGGCGGGATGCGGACCCGCGTGGGCGGGTGGTCGCTCGATTTCGGCGCGTCGTTCGGGGCCAACCGCTTCGACTACAACCTCAGGAACACGCTCAACGCGTCGCTGGGCCCCTGTCTCGACACCCCCTGTGCGCCCGGCCTCGACGGCGTGCTGGGGACCGCGGATGACCCGGGGATCCCCAACCAGACCCGCTTCTTCGCCGGCCGGCTGCGGCGCACCGAGTTCCTGGCCGGCCTGAATCTGTCCCGCCCCCTCGCGGTGGGGCTCGAGGAGCCTGTCAATCTCGCGCTGGGCGCCGCGTTCCGGCGCGAGACGTATGCGATCCGGGCGGGCGAGTTCGCCTCCTGGGTGGCCGGCGGCCATCTGGCCCAGGACAGCAGCGGTCCGGCGCCGGGTGGGTCCTCGGTGTTCCAGGGTTTCTCGCCGTCCGATGCGACCGACGAGGACCGCACCAACTTCGGCGCCTATGCGGACCTCGAGGCGCGCCTCACGCGCCAGGTGCTCGCCGACGTGGCGGGCCGTTTCGAGACCTACAGCGACTTCGGGGAGCGCGTCACCGGCAAGCTCGCCCTGCGCTACCAGCCAACCCCCCGGCTCGTCCTCCGCGGCGCGCTGAGCACCGGGTTCCGCGCCCCGGGCCTGGCCCAGAGTTTCTTCAGCCATCGGACCACCAACGTCATCGGCGGCCAGTTCGTGGAGGTCGGCAACTTTCCGGTCGACCACCCGGCCGCGCGCCTGTTCGGGGCGAAGCCGCTCAAGGAGGAGACCTCGGTCAACCTGAGCGCGGGGTTCGCCTTCACCCCCCGGGACAACCTGACGATCACGGTGGACTACTACCGCATCACCATTGACGACCGGATCCTGCTCGGCGCCACCTTCGCCGACAGCGTCTCGGAGGCGATCCTCGCCGACTCCGGATTCGGCTCGATTGACGGGGTCCAGTTCTTCACCAACGGCCTCGACACCCGGACCCAAGGCGTGGACGTCACCGCCGACTGGCGCGTGCCGGTGGGCGCCGAAGGCACGCTGACCTTCACGGCCGGGGTGAACTACACCAAGAACGAGATCACGCGGGTCGGGCCCCTGCCCCGGATCCTCCAGGGCACACCCACCACACTCACCAGCATTCTGGACCTGGTCACCAAGGTGGGCATCGAGGAGGAGCGCCCCGACTGGCGGGGCACCCTGCAGGGCAATCTCGCCTGGGGCCGCTTCCACGCCCTCGGCCGGGCTTCCTATTTCGGCAAGTTCGCCTCGGCTCAGCCCAGCTTCACCGACCGGGAGGAGTACGGAGCCAAGACGCTCTTCGACGCCGAGATCGGGTACCGCTTCAACAACGTGGATCTGTCCGTCGGGGTCCGGAACCTGTTCGACACGTATCCCGATCACCCCAAGGCCGAGTTCAACAACAACGACAACACCTTCCCCTGGGCGGCGGCCTCGCCGTTCGGATACAACGGCCGCTACCTCTACACGCGGGCGGAGATGGCGCTGGGCTGGTAGAGGTTGGTCAGCGGGGAAAGGTCGGCGCAAGAAACGGGGACGGGGGACGGTCAACGGGGACGGGTTGTCAGGCGGCGCCCAGGCCGCACGCCCCCGTCCCCGTTCGCTGGTTTCCCCGTTTTACCGTTCCCCCTTGCTGGTCACCGCTGACCGTGACACCGCGCGCCGGACGCCCCACAGGACTCCGGCGCCGGCGGCCACGCCGAGCAGCAGCCACCGCTCGATCCGCTGCACGCTGCCCACCAGCGACGTGGTGCCGTGGCCCACCAGGTAGCCCAGCCCGGCGAACCCCGCCGAGGCCAGGAGACAGCCCAGCGCGTCAATCGCGAGGAACCGAGTCACCGGGAGGCGCAGCACGCCCCAGAACAGCATGCTGGCGTTCCGGGTGCCGTAGACGATGCGGGCGGCCAGCAACTGCCAGGGCCCGAGCCACCGGGACAGGCGCTCGATCTCCGGGCCGGCGCGGCGATAGAGCCGTGTCGTTCGGATGCGATCGTGCTGGAGCCGCCCCAGGGTGTACCACACCAGGTCGCCGGTGAGGTTACCCAGCGCCCCGGCCACGACGGCGGCGGCGAACGGCAGGAGACGGAGATGGGCCAGGACGCCCGCCAGCACGAGGCTCAGGTCGCCTTCGACGATGGCGACCAGGAAGAGCGCCGGCAGGCCGTGGCGTTCGAGAAAGGTCTCCAGGGTCATGGCGGCTCGGCTCTCACACCCCGAGCATCCAGCCCGTGAGCCCGAAGAGGAGCAAGAACCCGCACACGTCGGTGAACGTCGTCACGAAGACCGAGGAGGCGACTGCCGGGTCCACCCCGATGCGCTCCAGAAACATCGGCACGAAGGCACCGGCGAATCCGGCGATGAACAGGTTGCCGATCATCGAGGCCGTGACCACGAGGCCGAGCCGGGGTCCCTGGCCGAGGAACTGGGAGACGAGCGCGGCGATGGCCCCCATGGCGAGCCCGTTGATGCACCCGACCGCGAGCTCCTTCCCCACGGTCCGGAGGAACCGTCCGGGCGGGATGAGCCCCAGGGCGAGTCGCCGCACCGTGACGGCAAGCGCCTGGGTGCCGGCGTTGCCACCCATGCCGGCGATCACCGGCATCCAGAAAACGAGCCCCAGATGGCGGCTGATCCGGTCCTGGAACGACGCGGCCACTGCGCCGGCCAGGAAGGCCGTGGCGAGGTTGACGGTCAGCCACGGGAGCCGGCTCTTCACTGCGTCGGTCCAGCGGCCCGCCAGTTCCTCGTCGCCGGAGACCCCGCCGAACTTGAGGATGTCCTCGGTCTGCTCCTCCTCGACCACATCAATCACGTCGTCGAAGGTGACCTGGCCCAGCAACGTGCCCGCCGCGTCCACGACCGGCACCGACGGCAGGTTGTAGTGGCTGATCACCCGCGCCACCTCTTCCTGGTCCTCCTCGGGCGCCACCCGCGCGGCCGGCTCTTCCATCAGCTCCCGCACCGGCCGCTCGGCCGGACTCGTCACCAGCCGCTTGAGCGGGAGCACCCCTCGGAGGCGCCGCGCGGCATCCACCACATAGACCGTGGTGAAGTCCTCCACCGCCTCGGCCTGGCGGCGCAGCGACTCGATGGCTTCCCCGGCGGTGGCGGTGTCCAGCACCGTGACCACCTGCCGGGTCATCAGCCCGCCGGCGGTCTCCGGATCGTACTGGAGGAGCTGCTCCACCGTGGTTCGCTCGGTGGTCTCCAGCTCCGCCAGGATCCGGCGCCGGTCCTCGGGCTCGAGGCCGCCGACCAGGTCCGCGGCGTCGTCGTCCGGCAGCTCCTCGACGATCTCGACCGCGGCTTCCGGGGGCAGTGCCGCGAAGGTTTCCTCGGCCTGGGCCTCGTCCGGCATCTCGACCAGGGCGGCCGCCGACAGGTGGCGGGGCATCGCCTCTACCGCCTGGATCCGCTCCTTCTCGTCCAGCGCGGAGAGCACCTCGCCCACGTCGGCCGGTTCGGCCTTCTCCGCCATCGCAATGAACCCGCGCAGGTTCCCGCGCCGGACGAGGTCGAGCATGGCGCGGACCAGGGCGGACGTCCGGCGAATCACGAGGGGCGGGGTTCGGCGGGGGCCGGCACGAGCACCACCGGCGCCGGGGCGCCGCGGCGGATCAGCACCCGCTCGATCCGGGTGAGGGAAGCCTGGAGAATCTCGAACTCGAGGCCGTGCACCAGGAACCGCTCCCCGGCGACGGGGATGCGGCCCGCGAGCTCGGCCAGCAGACCGCCCACCGTGCTGGTCTTGGCGCGCGGGAGGTCGATCTCGAAGCGCTCCTCGATGGCGGAGACGGGTGTCGCCCCGTCAGCCTCGAACAGCACCGGGCCGGCCGCCGGTGCGGGCCGGACCCCTTCGTCGAACTCGTCGTAGATCTCGCCGACCAGTTCCTCCAGCAAGTCCTCGAGCGTCACGATGCCGGCGGTGCCGCCGTACTCGTCCACCACGACCGCGAGGTGGCGCCGCTCGCGCTGCATGTCGAGCAGGAGATCCCCGCAGGCCCGGCTGGCCGGGGCGACCGCCACGGGCCGCACCGGCAGTGGATCGCCCGGCTGCAGCTTGAAGAGATCGAACGCATGGAGCATCCCGACGATCTCGTCTAGTGTACCGCGATACACCGGCAGCCGGGTATATCCGCTCTGGGCGAACACCTGAGCGATGTCCTCCAGCGAATCGGTCTCGGCCACCGCGACCAGCTCGGTCCGCGGGGTCATGACCTCCCGCACCGGCTTCTCCGCGAAGGTCATCACCCCGCTCACCATGATCAGCTCCTCGTCGGCCCCGAGCCCCGCCGCTGCCCCCTCCCGCCAGAGCGAGCGAAGCTCTGCCGCCCCCGGCGCCGCCCGGGTCGGCAACACCACCCCCAGCGCCCGGGTGAGGGGGCGCAGCAGCGGAATCAGCACGCCGCGCAACGTGTCGGCGCGCCGCCGGACCGCCCAGCGGGGGAGGAGGTAGGCCGCGAGCAGCGTGAGGGGAACACCGCCCAGCACCAGCACCAGCGCGAGCCACAGACGCGGCAAGTCGCTGAACATGGCCGGGATGGCACCACCCAGGAGAATCACCCCGAGCCCCGTCAGCGCCGCGGCGACCCCGAGGTACTGCTCCATCTCGGCGACCCAGGTGAGCGAGCCCGTCGCGCCGCGCAGCTGCCCGGCCACCGCGCGGGTGAGTTCGAGGCGCGAGAGCGAGACCAGGGCGGCTCCCGCCACGGCGCCGAACAGGGCGATCAGGAGCCCCGCCACGAACACGGTCCAGCTCATCGTTCCAGCCGCTCCTCCGCGGGCTCCGGCGCGGCTTCGGCAGCGGGGCGGGCCACCAGCACCCGGCGGACCCGCCGCCGGGCGACCTGTTCCACCACGATGTGGATCCCGTCAATGTCCACCGCTTCTCCGCTCCGGGGCACCCGGCCGAAGGCGTCGAGGACGAGACCTCCCACCGTCGTCACGTCTTCCCGCTGGAAGCGGTGCCCCAGCAGGGCCTCGAGTTCCGCCAGCGGCACCTTCCCGTCCACCAGCAGGCGGCCTTCACTGTCCGTCTGAATCGGCGCGACCTCTTCGGTATCGTGCTCGTCCCGGATCTCGCCCACGATCTCCTCGAGGATGTCCTCCAGGGTGATGATCCCCGCGGTGCCGCCGAATTCGTCCACCACCACCGCCAGGTGACTGGGCCCGCGCTTGAAGTCCCGGAGCTGGCGGTCCAGCGTCTTCCCCTCCGGCACGAACGCTGCCGGCCGGATCAGCGAGTGCCAGTCCCAGCGGTCGCCGCCGGAGGCCAGGGCGGCCAGCACGTCCTTGGCGTAGAGCACCCCGATCACCGCGTCGGGATGGCCGTCATAGACCAGCACCCGCGCGTGCTCGGAGCGGCGGAGCGTGGCCACGACCTCCTCGCGCTCCGCCGACGAATCCACCGCGACAATGTCCAGGCGGGGTGTCATCACCTCGGCCACCGTCATGTCGCCGAGCGAGAAGAGGCCCAGCAGCATGTCCCGCCGGATGGGCCCGCCGTCCTTGTGCACCTCGGGCGCCGGCGGGCGCACCCGCGCATCGGCCCACGCCACGAGCCGGAGCATCGGCTCCAGCAACCGGAGGGAGCGGAGCGCGCCGGGCCGCACCAGGGGCGGCAGCTCCGGCGCGACCGCCGCCAGCACCCGGGGGAGAAGGCTCCCCACCACCCACACCAGCACGGCGCCCAGGAGCACCCGGCCCGCCGCCTCGACGGGCGGCCGCGCCCACCACGCCACCGCGAGCGCCGCGGCGGCACCGGCCAGCACCAGCACCGCGAGGTGCCCGACGTACAGCGCGCGCGGGGCGGGGAGCCGCCCCGCCTCGGGTTGCCGCTGATCCGCCAGGATCCGGGGGATCTCCGCGTCGGCCTCGGCGGCGAGCGCGAGCCAGCCGGCCCAGAACGCGAACACCAGCGTCGCCAGCGGGGTGAACAGGTGATGCAGCGTTTCGGTCACGCCAGCACCTTCACGTAGCGCTCCTGCCGCCGCCACATCGGCGAGCGCATCCGGGCCGTACTCGCCGGATGGTCATAGCCCAGCACGTGCAGGAGCCCGTGGACCACCAGCCGGACCAGCTCCTCCCGGGCGGGAATCCGCCGGCTCCGCGCTTCCGCTGCCGCCACCGTGGGGCAAATGTACACGTCGCCCGTGAGCCCGCCGTCCGGTTCCGGGAGCGCGAAGGCGAGCACGTCGGTGGGACAGTCCCGGCCCTTCCAGGCGCGGTTGAGCTGGCGCATGGCGGGCGCGGAGAGAAAGGTGATGCTGAGGGAACGCAGCGACCGCGCCGATCGCCGAGCCGCCCGGCCGGCCGACCGCCGCTCGCCCTCCAGCACGGTGGCGATCACCTGGCGAACCCGCCGGCCGGGGAGCGGGGGCCGGACCCGCTGGGCGCCGATGCGCACCGCAGGGTCCCCCTCCCCCCCCGAGACGTCCCTCCGGTTCCCGGCCCCGGCCGACCGGCGCCGGGCCGCGAGGCCGGAGGCACCCCTAGCCGTGCTGGTCCTCCGCATACGCGCGGATGATCTCCCGCACCAGGCGGTGCCGCACCACGTCGGACTCGTCGAGATAGCAGAAGGCGATCCCCTCCACGCCGGGGAGGATGCGCTCGATCTGAACCAGCCCTGACTCCTCCCGGCGCGGCAGGTCAATCTGGGTCTTGTCGCCCGTGACCACCACCTTGCTGTTCACCCCGAGACGGGTGAGAAACATCTTCATCTGGGCGCCGGTGGCGTTCTGGGCTTCGTCGAGGATGATGAATGCGTCGGCCAGCGTGCGGCCGCGCATGTAGGCGAGCGGGGCGATTTCGATGGTCCGCACCTCGAGGGCTTTTTGCACCCGGTCGTGCGGCATCATGTCCTCCAGCGCGTCGTAGAGCGGCCGGAGGTAGGGGTCCACCTTGGCCTGCAGATCGCCGGGCAGGAACCCGAGCGACTCCCCCGCTTCCACCGCCGGCCGGGCCAGGATGATCCGCCGGACCCGTTTGCGGGCCAGCGCCTCCACCGCCTTGGCCACGGCGAGATAGGTCTTGCCGGTGCCGGCCGGCCCGATCCCCACCACGATGTCGTGGGTGCTGATCGCCTGGAGGTAGTCCCGCTGGCCGTGGGTCTTGGGGACGATGATCCGGCGGAGGCCGGGCAGGATGATCTTCTGATCGCCCGGGAGTTGCGACTCCTGGCTCGGCCCCGCCGCCACCAGCCGCGCCACGTCCTCCGGGGTCACGGACTCGCCCATCCGGGCCAGCTCGAGCATGCCCGAGACGACCAGCGCCGCGCGCTCCACCTGCTCCGCCGTCCCGCCCAGGGTGATCGCATCGCCCCGCAGCGCCGCCCGCACCCCGGTCGCCCGCTGGAGCTCGACCAGGTTGACCTCGTTCACCCCGGCCAGCAGCAACGGATCGGCCCCCTCGGTGGACAGCCGCTGTAGGATCTCGTCGGACATCGAATCTCCCGAGTGGGCGCGGGCCGGCGCTCAGTCGGCCACCACGCGCAGATGCAGGGCCCGGAGCTCGGCCTCGCCGACCGGCGACGGGGCGCCCTCGAACAGCGCCCGCGCCGCGGTGGTCTTGGGGAACGCGATCACGTCGCGCAGCGACCCGGCCCCGGCAAGGAGCATGGCCACCCGGTCCATCCCGATGGCGAAACCGCCGTGCGGCGGCGCCCCCGCCCGCAGGCCCTCCAGCAGGAACCCGAATCGCCGCTCGCTCTCCTCCGGCGACAGGCCGAGGAGCCGGAACACCGCCTGCTGGAGCCCCGGATCGGTGATCCGGATGGAGCCGCTCCCCAGCTCGTGACCGTTGTACACCGCATCATAATGGAGCGCACGGCACGAGGAAGGATCCGACTCCAGCCGTTCCAGATCGTCGGGATGCGGCGAGGTGAAGGGGTGGTGGGCGAAGGTGGGCCGGCCGGTCTCGGGGTCCGGCTCGAAGAGCGGAAAATCCACGATCCAGCAGAACGCGTGCGGCTGCACCGGCGCCGGCGCGAGGCGCCGGATGAGCTCGAAGCGCACCGCGCCCAGCGCCGCTCCGGTCACGTGATCGGGGCCGCTCACCGCGAGGAGCAGATCGCCCTCGCGCCCGCCTCCCTCGAGCCCCGCCAGCGTGCCGGCGCCGATCGCCTTCACCCCCTGCCCTTCCCATCCGGACGCCGCCCGGCGGGCCCAGAGGAGCCCCGCGGCCCGCGCGCCCTTGGCCACCGCGGTCAGCTGGTCGAGATCCTTGCGGCTCAGCCGGGCTCCCTCGGGCGCGATGATCGCCCGCACCCGCTCGCCCCGGCGCTTGGCCTCCTGGAGGAAAGCCGCAGCGTCGCTGCCCAGCCGGCCGGTGAGATCCTGGATCTCGTAGCCGTAGCGAAGATCGGGCTTGTCGCTCCCGAATCGCTCCATCGCCTCGCGCCAGGCCAGGCGCGGAAACGGGTGCGCGACCGTATGGCCCGCCTCGTCCCAGAGCGCCACCAGCACCTGCTCGATCACGCTCTGCACGTCCTCCTGCCCCACGAACGACCCTTCGACGTCGATCTGGGTGAACTCGGGCTGCCGGTCGGCGCGGAGATCCTCGTCGCGAAAGCACCGGGCGATCTGGAAGTAGCGGTCGAACCCCGCCACCATCAGCAACTGCTTGTAGATCTGGGGCGACTGCGGCAGCGCATAGAACTCGCCCGGATGCACCCGGCTCGGCACCAGGTAGTCCCGTGCCCCCTCCGGCGTGGGCTTGGTGAGGATCGGGGTTTCGATCTCCAGGAACTCGAGCTCCGTGAGCGTCCGCCGGGCCCGCTGCAGCAGCCGGTGGCGCAGGATCAGATTCTGCTGCAGCTCGGCCCGCCGCAGGTCGTGCAGGCGATACTTGAGCCGGAGTTCCTCGGCGGGAAGCTCCTCGCCCTCCTTGCGCGCCACGGGAATCGGCGGCGTCACGGCAGGCCCCACGACCTCGAACGCGGTGACCCGCACTTCCACGTCGCGCGTGGCGAGCCGCGTGTCCCGGGCCGTTTCCGGCCGCAGGGCCACGGTGCCGCCCGCCAGCACCACCGTCTCCTGGCCCACCCGCTTGGCCCGCTCCAGCACCTCGGCCGGCGTCCACCGTGGATCGAACGAGAGCTGCACGATCCCGGCGCGATCGCGGAGATCCATGAACACGACACCGCCCAGATCCCGGACCCGATGCACCCAGCCGCCCAACCGGACCGAGCACCCCGCGTGCTCGCGCCGGAGGTCGCCGGCCCGGTGCGTCCGCAGGCTCGTCGCGGCGGGGTTGCTGATCGAAATCGTCACCGTTCCTCCGCTTCCACCAGCACTTGATGGAATGCCTCGGGGGTCTGAGCCTTGCGCAGCGCTTCCCGCACCGCCTCGCGCCGGACCAGCCGCGCCACGCGCGAGAGCGCCTTCACATGCTGGCCCGCCGCGCGCTCCGGGCCCACCAGCAGGAAGAACAGATGGACCGGCGCGCCGTCGAGCGCGTCGAACGGCACCCCGGCGGGACTGCTCCCGCCCACGAGGGCCAGGTCCCGGACACTCGACGCCTTCGCGTGGGGGATCGCGATCCCGTACCCGATACCGGTGGAGAGCACCGACTCCCGCTCCAGGACGGCTGCCAGGATCTCCTCGGGATCGCCGCCGGCCCGCTCGGCCAGGAGCGAGACCAACTCCCGGAGCACGCCGGGCTTGTCGCCGGCCTCCAGGGGCACGCGAATGCGGTCGGGGGTCAGAAGCTCGGTGAGGAGCAAACCGGACGTGAGCACGTGGACCGCAAACGTAACCCGCGCTCCCCGGGCGGGCAAGCCGTTTGCCGGTGCGGGGTTATGCGATCCGCCGCGGCGGCCGCCCCGGCCGCCCGGGGCCGGGCTCCGCTGGGCCGGTGTTATGTTGAGGCATGGCCACCGAGTCCCTGCTCGACCTCGTTCCCCAGGAGGCCGCCGCCCGCCTCGACGCCTGGGCCCAGGCTCGGGGCCTCCCCGCCTACCGGGTGCGCCAGATGCTTCCCCGGCTCTGGCAGCGGCCCATCGGGTCGTGGGCCGAGGCGTCCGACCTCCCGGAGCTGGTCCGAGCGGAGCTCGACCGGAGTTTCCCCCTCCCACGGCTCGCGCTGGAACTCTCGCAACGCTCCCGCGACGGGACCCGCAAGTATCTCTGGCGCCTGCACGACGGGGAAGCCATCGAATCGGTGCTCATCCCGTCGGGGAGCCGGCGCACCCTCTGCATTTCCTCCCAGGCGGGGTGTGCGCTGGGCTGCGTGTTCTGCGCCACCGGGCGCATGGGATTCCGCCGCAACCTCTCCGTTTTCGAGATCGTGGGACAGGTCCGCGAGCTCGTCCTGGCCGATCCGGCCGACAAGCCCACCAACGTCGTCTTCATGGGGATGGGAGAACCGCTGCTCAACTGGCCCGCGGTGGACCGGGCGCTCACGATCCTCAATACGCCGGACGGCTTCGGCATCGGCGCCCGCCACATCACCGTGTCCACCGTCGGGATCGTCCCGGGGCTCCGCGCGCTGGCCGCCCGGCCCGAACAGTTCCGCCTGGCGATCTCTCTCCACGCGGCCGACCCCGGCCGCCGGCGCGCCCTCATGCCCATCGAGAAGAAGTATCCGCTCGAGCTGGTGCTGGACGCCGCCCGCGCTTTCCGGAAGCGCATCACCTTCGAATACGTGCTGATCGCGGGCCGGAACGACGGCCCGGAGGACGCCGACCGGCTAGCTGCCCTCGCGCGCCGCATGGGCGCCCTGGTGAATCTGCTGCCGCTTCACCCCGGCGGAGCCCCCGAGCTTCGGGCCAGCTCCGGCAACCGGATCCGGGCCTTCGCGGAGCGGCTGCGAGGCCAGGGCGTCGAAGCCGTGGTCCGCCGCAGCCGCGGCCTGGACATCAGCGCCGCGTGCGGCCAGCTCAGGGTGGAGGTGGAGGCACGTCGCCGCCGGCAGCCTGCCCGCGACGGCACCGGGCGGGAGGCGGGGCCCGGGCCTGCAGCCGCCTGACGCGGCGAGGCGACCGGCCGGCGCCCCCCTGGCCCCGAGCCGAGCGCGGTGAACCCGCCCCCCGCTCAGGACCGGACGGCGGTCAGAGGAAAGCAGTCTAACGAAGCTGGCGGGGCCGGCGGCGGAACCGGGCCGCGGCGAGCCCGCTCAACCCGGTGGCCAGGAGCGCCATGGTGGCGGGTTCGGGTACCACCCCGCCGGGCGGGGGCGTCCCGGGATCCCCGGGGCCGATCACGCTGGCGAAGACCGCCCCTGCTGGCGAGAAAGGAGTCCAGGCCACCTTCCACCCGGAGGAAGACGCACAGGTCCCGAACGACGAACCGCAGGATCCGGACAGGCCCGCTGGCTGGGCCGCGAGCGGGCCCGTGCCGAGCGCCAGTGCTCCGAGCAAGGGCAGGGCGTGACGGAACATCGCGCTGACTCGCAGATGGGGATCCGCTGGTGGCTGCAAGAATCACACCCTCCGTCCGCCCGTGGCTCCCCCTCTGGCCAGCCCCAGCCCTCGCATCGGGTTGCGCCTGCCGGGCGGCGCCCGAGTCCCGCCGCCGCGGCGCGAGACGTTGCGCCCCCGCCGCAGCGGCCTGACGGCACCTCGCCTATCCCGTCGCCCCGAACCCGGTCGAGATGCAGTTGATCGAGAGGAGGAGCGCCGCGAGGAACTGCTGGCGTTCTTCTTCGTGCTGCGCGGCGCGGAAGCGCCGCAGCAGCTCCACCTGCTGGCGGCTCACCTGATTGATCGTCGCGAGGCGCCGGGCCAGCCGGCGGCGGAACCGGGGGAAGCGCTCGGCGAGTTCCCGGCCCCCGCTCACCGCCAGCACCATCCGCACCGTGCGCCGGTACTCGGCCTCGATGCAGGCGAAGACCGCGTCCCGGATCGCATGATCGGGACAGAGGTCCGCGTAGAGGCGCGCGATCTCGAGATCCACGTACGACAGGGTCTTCTCGACCTCGTCCACGATCAGGCGAAAGAGCCGCGAGCCCTCGAACATTCGCTGGAGCAGCAGGCGCCCTCGCTCGCCCCGCACCTGAAGAAAGGTCTCGAGCCCGCTCCCGACCCCGTACCAGCCGGTGATGAAGTGCCGGTTCTGCGACCAGGCAAACACCCAGGGGATGGCCCGCAGATCGGCCAGCGTCCGGGCCCCCGAGCGGCGGGCCGGCCGCGAGCCGATGTTGAGGAGCGCCAGTTCCTCGAGCGGGCTCGCGGCCGTGAAGTAGGTCATGAGCCCGGGGTGCTCCACGAACCGGCGGTAGGCCGCCTGCGCGGCGCCCGAGAGGGCCTCCATGGCTTCGTCGTACTCGGTGGTCGGCACCAGCGCTGCTTCGGTCTCGGACTTGAGCGTGTGCTCGATCACGCTGGCCGCGAGCAGCTCCACCTGGTATTGCGCGGTCCCCCGGTTGGCGTACTTGAGCGACACCACTTCGCCCTGTTCCGTCAGGCGCATCCGGCCCCGGATCGAACCCGCCGGCTGGGCGGCGATGGCCCGACCGAGCGGCGCGCCGCCCCGGCTCGCGGTCCCGCCCCGCCCGTGGAAGAAGCTGACCGGGATCCCCAGCTCCTCGCCGACCCGGGTCAGCCGGGTCTGGGCCTTGTAGAGCTCCCAGTACGAGGTGAGGAACCCGCCGTCCTTGTTGGAGTCGGAGTAGCCGATCATGACCTCCTGCGTGCCGCCCAGCGCGCGCACGCTCCGCCGGACCACCGGTACCCCGAGCAGCTCGCGCAGGATCCCCGGCGCGCGATGCAGGTCGCTGATGCTCTCGAAGAGCGGCACGATCGGCAGGGTGCAGCTTTCGACCCCGGCGCGGTCGGCGAACAGCCCCGCTTCCTTGGCCAGCAGGTAGGCGCCGAGGATGTCCGCCGCCTGGTGGGTCATGCTGAGGATGAAACTGCCGAACGCTTCGCGATCGAGCGTCTGCCGCAGTTCCCCGACGAGCTGGAACATCCCCAGCGTTTCCCGCATCTCCTCGGGCCACGCCTCGAGCGGCCGCACTTCCTGGAGCGGCCGTGCCAGCTCGCCCAGGAGCCACGCCTTCCACGGTTCCGAGTCCGGCGGCGGCGGATCGCCGGCCTGGCCGGTCGAGAGCCGCCAGAGGGCCGCGAGCACCGCGGTGGTCCGCGCCGTGTTCTCGCGCAGATCCAGCCGCACGGTGCAGAAGCGGAACAGCTCCACTTCCCGGCGCACCGGCCGGACCAGCGACGCCGCGATGCTGTCCGCGCCGCCGTCGCGGAGCGCCTGTTCCATGACCCGCAGGTCCGCGAGCAACTCGTCCGCGTTCGCGTACCCCTCCCCCGGCGGCGCCGCCCGGCCGGCCCGCGCGTGGCGGATCGCCCCGTCCAGCCGCGCCAGCATGCACGCCAGGAACTGCCGGAATACCTCGCCCGGGTTGCGGGTCCGGATCTCCTCCGCCCGTCCGCTCGCCTCCAGCGCCCGCTCCAGCGCCGCCCGGAACGAGGCCGGGACGTCCAGCGCCCGCTCGGTGATGCTCAGGGTGCGGAGCAGCTCGCCGAGTCGCTGCTGGTAGCGGGTGAGACTCGCCAGGCGGTTTTCGTACAGCGTCCGGCGGGTGATCTCGTTGGTGACGTTCGGATTCCCGTCCCGGTCGCCGCCGATCCACGAGCCGAACTGGAAGAACGGCGGGATGTCGAACGCCTCCCCCGGCCAGTGGTGGTGGAGCGCGCGGTCCAGCTTCTCCAGCATCTCGACCGTGGCCTCGAACAGGGTTTCGCTGAAGAAGTGGAGCCCCCAGTACACCTCCTGCGGCACCGTGGGGCGCTCCAGCCGGAGTTCCCCCGTCATCCACAGGAGCTCGATGTCGTTGCGCAGCGATTCCGTGAGGGCCAGGCGCTCCCGGGGCGTCCAGCGTGGCGACTCGAGATCCACCAGCCGCCGGTAGATCCGCCGGTGCTTCTCGAGCACCGTGACCCGCTTGGCTTCCGTCGGGTGTGCGGTGATGGTGGGACAGACGCGGAGTCCGGCCAGGAGCTTGCGAATCTGCTCGGGCCGGACTCCGGCCTGATGGGCGTCGTGGATCACCTGCGCCAGGGTCCCCCGGACCGATTCGAGCCCCCGCTCGGTTTCGGTCATCCGGCGCCGGCGCATCCCGGCGTTCTGTTCCGCGATGTTGAGAAGCTGGAACCAGATGTTCTGGGCGCGGAGGCAGTGGGCGAGCTGCTCCGGACTCCAGGCGGGGTCCATCGCTTCGCCGCGGAGCACCGGCTCCAGCTCGGGATGGCGCTTCCGCACCACCTCGACGAGCAACCCGAACAGGAGCTCGGCGACTTCCGTTGCGTACTGCGCGGCGGCCGCCGCCAGCGGGTCCGCCGACGTCGGCAACGACTCGACCGGGAAGGGCGCGAGGGTCTCCTGGGTCACACGACGCGGTCGCGGACGGCCTGCCCGGCGAAGAAGAGCCGCAGGTTCTCGAGCGCCCGCAGGCCCATCGCCACCCGGGTCTCCTGCGTGGCGCTCCCGAGATGCGGGAGCAGGACCACGTGTTCCATGGCGAGGAGGTCCGGGCTCACCGCGGGCTCCCGCTCGTAGACGTCGAGCCCGGCCCCCGCGATGACGCCGCTCCGCAGCGCCTCCACCAGGGCCGCCTCGTCCACCACGTCGCCCCGCGCCGTGTTGATGAGGAACGCCGAGCGCTTCATGAGCCGGAGCCGCTCGGCGTTGATCAGGTGCCGGGTCTCCGGTGTCGCCGGGCAGTGGAGCGACACGAAGTCCGCCTCGCGCAGCACCTCCTCCACCGTGGCGCGCGGCTCGGCGCCCAGGGCCCGGGCGTCCTCCGGCCGCGGCGGATAGGGATCGTGAAAGATCACCCGCATGCCGAAGCCGTGGTGGGCCCGGCGCGCCACCGCCCGGGCGATCCGGCCCATGCCGACCAGGCCGAGCAACTTCCCGCTCACCTTGGTCCCGAGCATGTGCGTGGGGCGCCAGCCGGTCCAGGCCCCGGCCCGCACGTGCCGCTCGCCTTCCCCGGCGCGCCGCGCCACCATGAGCAGGAGCGTGATCGCGAGATCGGCGGTGCAGTCGGTCAGCACGTCCGGCGTGTTGGTCACCGTGAGCCCGCGCTGCTTCGCGGCTGTCACGTCGATGTGGTTGAACCCCACGCCGAAGTTCGCCAGAATCCGGGCCCGGAGCGGCTCGGCCGACAGCACCTCCGCCGTGAGCCGGTCGGTCACCGTGGGGAGCAGCGCGTCCGCCGTGCGGAGCGCTTCCCGGAGCTGGTCCGCCGTGAGCGGCACGTCGGCCGGATTGAACACCGCCTCGAAGTCGCGCGCGAGCTCCTCCTCGACGGGCCCCGGCAGCTTCCGGGTCACCACCACCCGCGGCCGGCTCACCGGCTCACCACCTTCCGGCGGCGCGGCTTCCGGGCCAGCGCGTCCGCCACCGCCTGCCCCAGCTCCGCCGGGCTCGGCGCCACGTGAAGCCCGGCCGACCGCATGATCTCGGCCTTTTCCGCGGCGGTATCCCCGAAGGCAGAAATGATGGCACCCGCGTGCCCCATCCGGCGCCCCTTCGGGGCCGTGAGCCCGGCCACGTAGCCGATCACCGGCTTGGTCATGTTCTCCTTGACGAAGAGCGCGGCCTCGGCCTCCTGCGGGCCGCCGATCTCGCCGATCATCATTACGGCCTCGGTCTCCGGGTCCGCCTCGAACAGCGCCAGGATGTCGAGGAACGACGAGCCGTTGATCGGATCGCCACCGATCCCGACGCTGGTGGAGACCCCGATACCGAGGGCCTTCATCTGGCTCGCCGCCTCGTACCCTAGGGTGCCGGACCGCGTCACCAGGCCCACGGATCCGGGCATGTAGATGTGGCCCGGCATGATGCCCAGCATGGACTTGCCGGGGCTGATGATGCCGGCGCAATTCGGGCCCACCAGCATGGTGCGCTTCTCCTTGGGATAGCGGCGCAGATAGCGCTTGACCATCATCATGTCCTGCGCCGGAATCCCGTCGGTGATGCAGCAGACCAGCCGGATCCCCGCGTCGGCGGCCTCCATGATCGCGTCGGCACAGAAGGCGGCCGGCACGAAGATGATGCTCGCGTCGGGATAGACCTGCTCCACCGCCTCCTTCACGGTGTTGAACACCGGCAGCCCGATATGGGTCTGGCCGCCCTTGCCCGGCGTCACCCCGCCCACCACCCGCGCCCCGTATTCCAGCATCTTTTGGGTGTGGAAGGTCGCCTTGTCGCCCGTGAGGCCCTGCACCAGGATACGGGTCAGTTCGTTGATCAGGATCGCCATGGGTTTCCGTCCTTCGCCTGCCGCCAGGCCGCCACCACCTTCTCCGCCGCGTCCGCCAGGGAATCCGCCTGAATGATGGGGAGCCCCGACTCCTCGATGATGCGGCGCCCCTCTTCCACGTTGGTCCCCGCGAGCCGCACCACCAGGGGGACCTTGAGATCCACCTCCCGCACCGCCTTCACCACCCCTTCCGCGACCCAGTCGCACCGGTTGATGCCGGCGAAGATGTTGACCAGCATCGCGGCGACCTTCCGGTCCTGGAGCACCAGCTTGAACGCGGTCGCCACCCGGTCCGGGGACGCCCCCCCTCCCACGTCGAGAAAGTTGGCCGGCGACCCCCCGGCGTGCTTGATCATGTCCATCGTGGCCATCGCCAGACCGGCGCCGTTGATGATGCACCCGATCTCGCCGTCCAGCGCCACATAGTTGAGCCCGTGTTCCGCCGCCAGCGCCTCGCGCGGATCCTCCTCGGCGTGATCGCGCAGCTCGGCCACCTGGGGCCGGCGGACCAGCGCGTTGTCGTCGAAGGCCATCTTGGCGTCGAGCGCGAGCAGTTGCCCGTCCTTCGTCACCACCAGCGGGTTGAGCTCCACCATCGTGGCGTCGAGGTCCCGGAACGCCCGGTGGCAGCCCAGCAGGGTGGTCACCATCCGGTTCACCAGCGCCCCGGGCAGCCCCAGCCCGAAGGCGACCTCGCGGGCCTGGAACGCCTGCATCCCCACGGCCGGCTCCATCACCTGCCGCAGGATGGACTCCGGTTCGGCCTGGGCGATCTCCTCGATCTCCATCCCGCCGTGCGGATGCGCCACCAGCACGATCCGCTCGGTCTTGCGGTCCAGCACGAAGCCGATATACAGCTCGCGCTCGATCGGCACGGCCTGCTCCACGTAGAGCCGGTGCACCACCTTCCCCTCGGGCCCGGTCTGGTGGGTCACCAGGCGTTTGCCCAGGAGCTCGGTGGCCGCCCGGCGCACCTCGTCCTCGGTGCGGCAGAGCCGGATCCCCCCGGCCTTTCCCCGGGCGCCCGAATGGATCTGCGCCTTCACGACCCACATGTCGCCGCCGATCTCGGCCGCGCGATACACGGCCTGCTCCGCGCTGTAGGCGACCCCGCCTCGCGGGACGGCGACGCCGAAGTTGGCCAGCAGTTCCTTCGCTTGATATTCGTGGATGTCCACCGGGATTCGTCTCCTGGGCTGCGCCTGGGTGCTGCGCGCCCGGCGCTCACCGGCGCCGGGCCGCGATGGCCTTCGCCATGTTCACGATGTTCTCCGCCATCCGCGCGCTCGCCGCGTCGATCATCTTGCCGTCGAGCTGGGCCGCGCCCTTGCCGTCCCGCGCCGCGGCGGCCAGCGCGTCGAGGATCCGCTGCGCCCGGGCCACCTCCGCCTCAGGCGGGGTGAAGATCTCGTTGGCCAGTGCGATCTGCGAGGGATGAATGGCCCACTTCCCCTCGATCCCCAGCGCCGCCGCCCGGCGCGCGGCGGCCCGGTAGCCCTCCGGGTCGTTGAAGTCGCCGAAGGGCCCGTCAATCGCCCGGAGCCCGTAGGCTCGACAGGCCACCACCATCCGCGAGAGCCCGAAGTGCCACTGGTCGCCTGGATAGTCCGGGTTGAGCCCGCCGATGCTCACCGTGCGGGCCCGACAGCTCGCCGCGTAGTCCGCCACGCCGAAGTGCATGGCCTCGAGCCGAGGCGAACTTTGCGCGATGGCCTCCACGTTCGCCATCCCCAGCGCCGTCTCGATCAGCACGTCGATGCCGATGCGGTGCGGCAGGCCCCGGGCCGCCTCGATCTGGGTGAGCAGCGCGTCCACCAGGTACACATCCGCCGGCACCCCCACCTTGGGGATGAGCACCACATCCAGCCGGTGGCCGGCCTGCTCGACGACCTCCACCACGTCGCGGTACATGTAGTGGGTGTCGATCCCGTTGATCCGGACCGCGACGGTCTTCCCGCGCCCCCGCCAGTCGTACTCGAGCAGGCCCCGGATCACGTGGCCGCGCGCCGCCTCCTTGTCGGCCGGCGCCACCGCGTCCTCGAGGTCGAGGAACACGTAATCGGCCTCGCTCTCCAGCGCCTTCGGAAAGAGCGACGGGTTCGAGCCCGGCACCGCCAGCTCGGACCGCTGCAGGCGGGGCCGGGCCGGCTCGTGGCGAGTGTGGCTCATACCGCCGCGGTGGCCTTGGCCGCCGAGGCCGCCCGGGTGGCCGCGTCCGGCGACCCGGCCGCCTGACGCGGTGGGAGCGGCGGGGCGGTCTCGCGCCAGTACTCCGCCGCGACCGCCACCCCGCTGCCGGGGGTCACCTTGATGCCCACGTCCCGCATCGCCATCTCGGCGCCGGCCAGCGCGCTCATCAGCATGAGCTCGTTCAGGTCGCCCAGATGCCCGATCCGGAACAGCTTCCCGGCCACCTTGTTGAGCCCTGCGCCCAGCGCCAGGTTGTAGCGGCGGAACGCCACGTCAATCACATCGGCCCCGTTGAACCCCGGTGGCACCATGATGGCCGTCACCGTGTCCGAGTACCACCGCGGCGCCTTGGCGCAGAGCGCGAGCCCCCAGCCCTGGGTCACCGCCCGCCGCACCCCTTCCGCCAGCCGGTGGTGGCGGGCGAAGACGTTCTCCAGGCCCTCCTCCTCCAGGATATCGAGCGCCTCGCGGAGTCCATAGAGACCCGGGAGCGACGGCGTGTAAGGGAAATAGCCCGTCGCGTTGGCCTTCATCATGTCGCCCAGATCGAAGAAGCAGCGGGCGCACTTGGCCGTCTCCAGGCAGGCCAGGGCCTTGGGGCTGGCGCAGATGATCGCCAGCCCGGCGGGCATCATGAATCCCTTCTGCGAGCCCGTCACCGCCATGTCCACCCCCCATTCGTCCATGCGGAAGTCGATGGACGCGATGGAGCTCACGCCGTCCACGAAGAGGAGTGCCGGGTGGCGCGCGTCATCCAGCGCCTTGCGCACCCCGGCGATGTCGCTCGTGACCCCGGTCGCGGTCTCGTTATGCACGACCGCCACGGCCTTGATCCGGTGCTGGCGGTCGGCCTGGAGGATCTCGTGGAATCGCTCGACCGGCGCCCCCTCGCCCCACTCCACGTCCACCACCTCGACGTCGAGGCCATGGCGCTGCATCAGGTCGATCCAGAGATGCGAGAACTGCCCGAACCGGGCCGACAGCACGCGGTCGCCAGGCGAGAGCGTGTTGGTAATCGCCGCTTCCCAGCCGCCGGTCCCGCTGGCCGGAAAGATGAACGGCTGGCCGTCCCGGGTCTTGAAGACCTTGCGCAAATCGCGGAACAGCCCGGTGGGGAGCTCCGGGAACTTGCTCGAGCGATGATCCTCCATGGCCACGTGCATGGCCCGGAGGATCCGGTCCGGGGTGTTGGTCGGCCCGGGGACGAACAGGTGATTACGGCCTGGCATGGCACTCTTCCTCTACGCTGGAGACAACTGGGGAGCGAGAACTCCGGGCTCTCGCACGAATCATTGCCTGGCGGCTTATACTCCTCGGGCGCTCACACACCCGCAAACCCGTCCTGCCATGACCACGCTCCAGGGGCCCGCGACCCCTCAAGCCCTGCTCGCCGACCTCTACTGGGCCGCCGTCACCGCCGCGGCGCCGGGTCCGGCGCTGCAGAGAGCCCTGGCCCCCCGGATTTCGGAGTCCAGGCGCCGGGTCCATCTCCTCGCGCTCGGCAAGGCCGCGGAACCCATGGCCCAGGCCGCGGTGGCCGCGCTCCGCGAGGCCGCCCGCGACCTCGCAGGCGGCCTCCTGGTCGTTCCGGAATCGGTGCCGGCGCCCGATCCCCGCCTCGCGGTCGCCGTGGGCGACCACCCCCGCCCGGGCCCCGGCTCCTGGCGGGCCGCTGAACAGCTCGCCCACGCCGTCGCCCAGGTGCGGCCCGACGACGAAGTCTGGGTCCTGCTCTCCGGCGGCACCACCAGCCTGATCGGCGCGCCCGTGGCCGGCGTGAGCCCCGCCGACCTGGCCGCGCTCTATGACCTGCTCCTCGGCTCCGGTCTCGACATTGTCGCGATGAACCGGATCCGCAAACGGTTCGCCCGCTGGGCCGGCGGGCGGCTCGCCGTGGCCCTCTATCCGGCCCACGTGAAAAATTTCACAATCTCGGACGTAATCGGGGACGACCTCGAGTTCATCGGTTCCGGCCCGTGCGTCCCGGATACGTCCACGGCTGCGGCGGTGCGAGCAGCGCTGACCGCCGCCGGCCTGTGGGAGAAGATCCCCGAATCCCTGCGCCGGACGCTCGCCGCCGTCGAGCGGGGCGAGGCCCCGGAGACACCAAAGCCCGAACACCCCGCCTTCGCCACCACCGAGACCATCCTCATCGCGAGCAATCGGCTGGCGCTCGAGGCGGCGTGCGCGCGGGCGCGGGCTCTCGGCCTCAACGCAGTGCTCCGCGACGCGGCCCTGGCCGGTGAAGCGTCCCTGGTCGGTCCGCGCCTGGCGTCCGAACTGCTCGGGTATGATGGCACATCCGCGGCCCCGGCGCAAGACGCCCTGCATAAACATACAGTGCTGATCTGGGGCGGCGAGACCACGGTCACCCTGACGCCGGACGCCGGCCGCGGGGGGCGATCCCAGGAACTGGCGCTCGCGGCCGCGCGAACGCTCGCTCGGAAGCGCCCCGATGGCCGTGAGGTCTATCTCCTTGCCGCGGGCACGGATGGACGCGACGGTCCCACCGATGCCGCCGGGGCGCTCGTGGACGCGACCACCTGGGAGCGGATCGCCCGGCAGGGGCGGGATCCCGAGCGGGATCTCCGCTCCCACCGGAGTTACGAGGCGCTCGAGGCGGCCGGCGCCCTCTTCCGCACCGGCCTCACCGGAACCAACGTGATGGACCTCGTGCTGGGACTGGTGTGGGCCGGCGGGTGATCCGCCGGGTGCCCGTTCACGGGTGAAGGTCGGGCTCGCCCCGGAAATCCTTCCCCAGGAGCACCGTGACATCCACTCGGCGCAGCGAGTCCGGTTGCTCGGCCACCCGGCCCGTCCCCAGCGCCTCGGCCACGCGCCGCGCCTGCGCGGGGTCCCCTCGACGGGCCAGCACTCGGGTGGACTCGAGACCTGACAGACCCTCCGCGTTCCCGAAGTAGATCACGTCCAGACCCCGCCGCCGGAGCAGCCGGGTCGCCTCGCGGGCCAGACCCTGGCGGCCACTGGCGTTCAGCACCTCGACCAGGACACGGTCCTCTGGAGACGGCAGCGGAAACGCGTGCCCCTCCACGTGCTCGCGGCGCGAGCGCGTGAGGAGGGCCCAGCCGAGGATGAGGATGGCGAGCGCGCCGGCCCCGATCAGCGCGCGGCGCGGGGCAGGAGCGAGTTCCAAAACCGGACGGTGGGGTCGGTCAGAGGATAGCCGGACTGGATCCAGTGCCCCAGCCGGAGCCGCGCCACCTCGCGCAGGACCCCTGTGGGATCGCGGGGGAAGCGGGTCGCCAGAGCGGCCCGGGTTTCCCGGTCGTAGGGGCGGCCTGGTTCGAGGAAGTCGGCGCAATAGAGCACCCGCCCGACCATGTCCCACTCGGCGAGCCCGAAGGTGTGGTAGCGGACCGCGTCCAGCACCCCGCGGTCAATCTCGCCGTCGGCCTTGGCCCGGGCGGCGCTGGCGGGTCCATGCCGCACCTCCGCCGGCCCCGGGACCGACGGCGCCCACCGTTCCAGCTCCTCGAGCGGCGCGTCGCGCAGGGCGTCGTGGAGCCAGACGGCCCGGAGCCAGCGGTTCCGCTCGCTGTCAGGCACCCCCATCTCTTCGGCCCAGCTCGCCACCAGCTGCGCCACCCGCTCGATATGGCCGAGCCGCTCGGGCGTCACGACCGCCCAGGGAGGAAGCGTGGGCCGGAGACCGGACGGCGGCGAGAGCCGAGGCAGCCCCATCCCCGCGCCGCCGCTCACCCTTCTGCCCGGAGGTGGGGTCGGTACGGCCGGTTCCGCTCGTCCACGTGGACCACCCGCGGCGTGAAGGCCCGCGCCTCGGCCTCGTCGAGCTGGGCCCACGAGATCAGGATCACGAGATCCCCCGGCAGTCCCAGCCGGGCGGCGGCCCCGTTCAGCTGGACCACCCCGGACCCCCGCGGCCCCGGGATCACGTAGGTCGAGAAGCGCGCCCCGGTGTTGACGTTGACGACCTGAATCTCCTCGTGTTCGAGCAGATCGGCCGCGTCCATCAGGTCCTGGTCCAGGGTGAGCGACCCTTCGTAATGCAGATCTGTCGAGGTCAGCGTGGCTCGGTGGATCTTCGATTTCATCAAGCGGCGCTGCATTCAGGGCTCGGCTCCCAGGATGACATTGTCCAGTAACCGGGTCGTTCCGACTCGCCCGGCCACCGCGATGATCGTGCCAGGTTCCGCGCGGGCGACCGGCCTGAAGTCGGCCGGATCCACGATCGCAATATAGTCCAGCGCGACCGCCGGATGCATCCGGAACTCGTCGCGCAGGATCCGCTCCAGCCGCGCGGCGTCCCGTTCCCCCGCCTTCCAGGCCGTCTCGGCTGCCCGGAGCGCCCGGACCAGGGCCAGGGCGTCGCGCCGCTCCGCGGCGGACAGGTAGGCGTTGCGGCTGCTCATCGCTAACCCGTCCGGCTCCCGGACGGTTCCCCCGATCGCCACCTCGATCGGAAAATCGAGATCGCGCACCAGTTTCCGGATCAGCGTGGCCTGCTGGATGTCCTTCTGGCCGAAGACGGCGACGTCAGGCTGCACCAGGTTGAAGAGCTTCGCCACGACGGTCAGCACCCCGGTGAAGTGGCCGGGCCGCACCGCCCCTTCCCAGTCGCTGGCGGTCTCCCCCGCCACGACGCGGATCTCGCTCCCCGCCGGATACATCTGCTCCACTGCGGGCGCAAAGAGCACCTCCACGCCGCGCCGCGCCGCGAGTTCGGCATCCCGGGCCAGATCCCGCGGGTACCGGGCGTAGTCCTCGCCGGGGCCGAACTGAAGCGGATTGACGAAGACGCTCAGGACCACGGCGTCCGCCCGGCGCCGCGCCAGGTCCACCAGGCTCAGATGCCCCTCGTGGAGGGCGCCCATGGTGGGCACCAGGGCGATCCGGCGGCCGGCCTGGCGCTCCCGGCGAACCCAGGAGCGGAGCGCGTGAGGATCACTGATCTGGAGCATGCGAGGGCCGGGAGCCCCGGCCGCGGCCTCAGTCAAAGCTGTGTTCCACGCCCGGGAACCGACCTTCCCGCACCTCCCGGGCGTAGCGGGCGGCCGCCTCGCGCACCTCAGCGGCGAGCTCGGCGTACTGCTTGAGAAACCTGGGGGCGAACCCTTCGTTGAGCCCCAGCATGTCGTGGAGCACCAGCACTTGGCCATCGCACCGGGGTCCGGCGCCGATCCCGATGGTCGGAATCGCCAGGTCGGCGCTGATCTCGCCCGCGAGCGCGGCCGGCACCAGCTCCAGCACGATGGCGCACGCCCCCGCCTCCTCGAGCAGCCGGGCGTCGGAGCGGAGCCGCTCCCGGGCGGCGGCCTCCCTGCCCTGCACCCGCGGCCCGCCCAGTTGATGAATCGCCTGGGGCGTGAGGCCAAGGTGCCCCATCACCGGGATGCCGATGCGCACCAGGGCCCGGACCGTCTCGGCCACGGCTTCGCCGCCCTCCAGCTTGACCCCGTGCGCCCCGGTTTCCTGCAGGACGCGGCCCGCGTTCCGGATGGCGTCGGGGACCGAGACCTGATAGGTGAGGAACGGCAGATCCACGAAGACCAGCGACCGCCGGGCGCCCCGTTTCACGGCGGCGGCGTGGTAGATCATCTGGTCCAGGGTGGCGTTCAGCGTGGTCTCGTGCCCGGCCAGCACCTGGTTGAGCGAGTCGCCCACCAGGAGAATGTCCACGACACCGTCCAGGAGCCTCGCGAACAGGGCGTCGTAGCAGGTGAGCGCGGTCACCTTGCGGCCGGCGGCCTTGAGCTCCCGGAGACCGGGCACGGTCAGGGCCTTTTCGGGCGGGGTCGTCATGGGGCGCACGCTCCGCAGTTCGTCCTGCGCGCCGCGCCGGGGGTGCCACGGGCCCCGGACCCGCCCGCCGGCAGGGTGGAACGCCGCTCAGGCGTGGGGGACTCCGCCGGCCGCCCCGCGCGGGCCCCGAGCTCGTTCGACAGTGGCCGGTTCATGGGCCCTCCCCTTTCCCGCCGGGCGGCGCCAGCCGGTCCAGCTCTTCGATTTCCCGCTGCCACCAGGTCCGGCGCGGGAGTTCCGGGTGCGGCACGACGAGTTCGGGGTCGTGGAGCCGCCGGGTCCCGAAGCGCACGATGTCGAGGTCCAGCGTGCGCGGAGCCCACTTTTCAGTGCGGACCCGCCCGTTGTCCGCCTCGATTTTCTGGAGCAGGCGGAGGAAGCGGCCCGGATCGAGGGCGGTTTCCACCAGCACCATCTGGTTCAGATAGGGAGGCTGGGGCGGCCCACCGGCCGGCTCGGTTTCCTCCACCGTCGAAACGGCGAGCACGGTGGTGAGGGGGAGCCTGGCGAGCGCCTCGCGAGCACGGGCCAGGAAGGCCGCCCGATCCCCCAAGTTGCTGCCCAGCGCCACGTAGACGCGTTCCCGCGGGTTCATAGGTCGTGCGCGAAGGTGCGGGCGATCGCTTCGAGCCGGTCGGCCACGCCCGCCAGCTCCCGCACCGCCCGATCCAGCTCGGCGTGGCTCCGGGCGGCCTCGGTGGCTCGCCGGGCGGTCTGATTCGCCTCTTCCACCGTGCGCGAGGCCACCAGCGCCACCTGGTCCATCTGTTCCCGAAGCCGGCCGGCAGCCTCCTCCTGGCGAGCCGCCGTTTCCGCGATGCGCCGGGCGTGGTCCCCGGTGTCCTGGGTGCTCGTCACGATCCCCTCGAGGGCACGGGCGGCCTCGGCGGAGAGCTCTTCGACCCCGTGCACCGTGTCCTGACCCCGGTCCATCTCTTCCGAGATCTGCGAGACCCGGCCCAGGATGGCGGCCACCAGCCCGCCCGCCTCGCGCGAGGCCTCGGCGCTCTGGCGAGCCAGCTGGCGCACCTCCTCGGCCACCACGGCGAACCCCCGGCCCTGCTGGCCTGCCCGGGCCGCCTCGATCGCCGCGTTCAGCGCGATCAGGTTGGTCTGGTCGGCGATCTCGCGGATACTGCCGATGAATCCGATCAGCCGGTTGGTCACCTGATAAAGCTCGCTCACATGCCCGCTCGAGCGCTCCACGAACTGTTTGAGCTCCACCAGCCGCGCGATCGCGTCCTGGATGGCCGCGCGGTTCTCCGCCGCCACGCTGCTGGCCTGGGCGGAGGCCCGGGCAGCCGCCGCGCCGTCCTCGGCCACTTCGCGCGCCTGGGCGGCCAGGCTCGCCGTCGCCTCGCGGCCCTGGGCCACCACCTGCTCCTGCTCGGCGGCCCCGCTGCGGATCGCGGTCGCGGTCTGCGCCACGGCCGCCGCGGCGCCGCGAAGCGCTTCCGCCGTCGCGGCGAGGGTACGCACCTGCGCGCCCACCTTCTGCACGGCCTCCACGAGCGGCCGGCGGAGGTCGGCGATGTGCATGGCGGTCGCCAGCTGGCCCGCGAACGCCTGGGCCGCCGCCAGCTCCTTGCGGCCGTAGGTCCAGGGCTTGTGGTGGTCGAGCTCGAAGGTACCGATCGTCTCGTCGCCGAAGCGGAGTGGCAGGACCGCCATGCTGACCGCATCGGCACTCGGGGCCAGGATCCGTTCGTCGCGCCGAGCGTCGCCCACCACGACCGGCTCGCCGGTCCGGATCGCCTCGGCTCGGAGTGCCTGGCTGTCGAACGGCGGATCCCCCCGCTGAGGCCAGCCGAGCGCGCCGCGATAGACCAGGACCGGCTGGCCGTCGCGCACGTGAAAGATGCGGAAGTCGCTCCAGTCCAGGACCCGGTTCGCCATCCGTTCGAGCTCGGCAAAGGCGTCCTTGAGGGTCAGGTTGCTCAGGATGATCCCCTCGCGGAGATGGATCTTGTTGAGCTCCTCGGCCGCGATGGCCTCCTCCACGATCCGCTTGGTGGCGAGCCCCAGCACGGCGAGCACCACCAGCACCGTGATCCAGCCTTCGGGCGCCAGGGTGTGCAGCGCGCCGGCGGCGATGACGGCCGCGATCACGGTCAGGAGATAGGCGAGCACCTCGTACCGCAGGATCATGAGGCGCTCGTGCAGCTCCAGCTTCCCGCCGAACAGCAGGCGGAAATAGAACAGCGTCCGGGTGCACAGGAAGTACATGCCGGCCAGGGTGACGCCGGCGGGGAGGAAGTCGAGGGTGGGTCCTCGGGGCCCGGTCTTGTCATAGACCAGGGCGTACGCGCCGTAGGCGGCGACGAAGCCGATCGCCTCGCGCGAGGCGTTGATCCAGGCGGCGCGCAGGAGCTTCCGGTGCAGGAACGCATCCCCGATGAAGACGCCGAGGGCGATCGCGAATACGGTCGCGCCGGGGCCGGCGGTGACCGCCCCGACCAGCGCCGCCACGCCGATCTGCGACAGATAGGAGAACTTGGAGAGGGCGATCTGGCCGCGCCGCAGCGCGATCACCACGACGAGCAGCACGAGCGTGTACACCGGCTCGCGAAACCACCGCGGATCCAGGGCCAGGGCCCCGGCCACCACCACGGGGCCGCCCCAGGCCAGGACGTCGGCGTACCGATCGAAGATCCGTTTCCGGTCCATCACGGCTCCGGCCCCGCGTGGGCCCGATCGAGCGCCGCGCGGAGCGAGGCGAGGAACGGGGTGGCGGCGCCGGGCCCTTCGCGGCCCACCAGCTCGACCAGCGCGCTCCCGACCGCGACCCCGTCGGCCAACCTGGCCACCGCGGCGGCCTGGTCCGCGGTGCCGATCCCGAAGCCCACGGCGAGAGGCAGCGCGGTGGCGGCGCGGACCCGGGCCACGTAGTCCGCGAGCCCCCGCGCCAGCTCCGGGCTTGTGCCGGTGACCCCGAGCCGGGCCACCAGATAGAGAAATCCCTCGGCGCCCGCCACCGTCTGGCGGAGTCGCTCCCCCGTCGTGGTGGGCGCGATGAGCCGGATCAGCGCGAGCGGGCTCGCCGTCACGGCCGACTCGACCGCGGGATCGGAGCCCGCCGGGAGGTCGGTGAGCAGGAGGCCCGCCACGGAGAGCGCGGCCGCCTCGCGGAGGAATCGCTCCAGCCCGTAGCGCAGGATCGGATTGAGATAGCTCATCAGGACGACGGGCCGCTCCAGCCGGGCCCGGTCGATCAGCTCGAGCGTGCGGGCGAGCGTCATCCCCTGGCGCAGCGCCTCGAAGCTGGAGCGCTGAATGGTGGGGCCGTCGGCCAGCGGGTCGCTGAACGGCACGCCCACTTCCACGAGATCGGCGTGCTCCGCCGCCCGGCGGAGCGCCTCCAGGCTCTCCGCCGGGCCGGGGAACCCGGCGGTCAGGTAGGGGATCAGCGCCGTCCGTCCCTGGCGCCGGAGGGCCGCCCAGGTGCGATCGAGCACCGCGTCAGACGAAGTAGTCGCCCGGGACAAGGCCGTAACGGTCGGGGTTGGTCACTTTGACGATGGATCGCGGGTAGCTCCCGCCAGCGTCCTGGTCGGCCAGGTCGACCTCGATACCGGGCGGGGGGATCACGGCACCATTCACGTCGATACAGAGCCGGACCTTGGGCCGGTTCAGCACGTTCGGGTCGCTGCTGGCCGCCGAGACGATGGCCACCTCGAACGTGTCCAGAATGACGCAGGTCCCCACGGGGTAGATGCCGATGAGATTGATCAGCGCCTTGACCAGGGTGGGATCGTAGCCCCGGCGCGGGTTTTCCCACATCTCGCGCAGCACCTGGTCCGGTTGGATCGGCACGGTCTGGTAGCTCCGCCGCGTGGTGGCGGCGTCGTACCCGTCCGCCACCGCGACGATGCGGGAGAAGATGCCGAGCCGCCGAGGCCGGATGGCCTTGGGGTAGCCCGTGAGGTCCACCTTCATGTGGTGCTCGTGCGCCACGATGATCTGCCGGAACGGTATCTCCCCGTACCCCCGCAGGTTGAACAGGGTGAGCACCCCCTGCCAGGGGTGGGTCTGCATCAGGCGCCATTCGTCCTCGGTGAGGCCGGTGGTCTTGTTCAGCACCTCGAGGGGGATGCGCGCCTTCCCCACATCGTGGAGCAGCGCGGCCAGCCCCAGATCGTAGAGCTGGAGCCGGGTGAGGCCCAGGCGCCGCCCGATGGCCACCGAGAGGATGCACACGTTCACCGAGTGGGTGAAGGTGTACTCGTCGTAGTCCCGGATCGTCGTCAGGCCGATGAGCGACGTCTCGTTGTTGAGCACCTGATCCACGATGGATTGCACCGCGCGCTTCACCCGCGCGATCGACGTGGAGCGGCCCATCCGGACGCTGTTGATCAGGTCCTTCGTCACCGCCACGCCATGCGAGTAGGTCCGCTTGGCGATCTCGCGGGCCCGCTCCGCCTCGGCGACCTTCTCCTCCGACTCGGCCGGCGGCTCGACGTCCAGCTTGCCGACCTCCGCCAGCGCGAGCCGATCCCGGAGCTCGAGCAGCTGCTCCGGGTCCCGTTCCTTGCCGCCCCGCGCCAGGAGCGCCAGGACCACCCCCAGGAAGATCTGCCAGTCCCGCCGCTCGACGCCGGGGTAGACCCGGAGGACCCCGATGCCCACCGACCGGAACGCCGCCAGCAGATTGCTGAAACTGGCGTAGTTGTCGAGTTCCAGGCGGAGCCGGGTTCCGTTCACGAAGATGAAGTCGCCGGAGAGCCGGATCTCGATCTCGCCCTGGGGCTGGAGGATGGCGAGCCCCGCGGCCTGCAAGTCGTCGAGGGCCTTCTGCGCGGTGGCGTTCTCCAGGGGATAGAGCTTGAGGCTCCGGAGGGCGGCGTACATGGACAGCAGCAAGGTCCGGCCGGCGTGCCGGAGAAAGGCGTCGCCGCCGGTCCGGTCGTCGCCGGCCGTGGCCGCGGCCGCGGCGCCGTCCCGGGTCATGCGCCGAACTCCCGGAGCGCCCGGCCGACGGCCGTCCGCACCACCAGGTCCTTGTCGTCCCGGTGGCGCAGCAGCAGTTCGCGCGCCTCCGGGCTCCGGAGCCGCCCGATGGCGAGGGCGGCGCAGGCCCGCACCTCGGCTGGCTCCTTGCGGCGGAAGAGGCCGCCGGGGGCGAGGAGCGCGGCCAGGGTGGGGAGGGCGGGGGGACCGGCGATCAGGGCGTAGGTCTCGAACACCCGCATCCGCTCGGTGAGGTCGAGCTCCCGGTCCGACCGGCCCTGCACCACCGGCTCCAGGTACCGCAACGCGCCCTTGTACCCCCGCGCGCCCAGGACCTGCAGCGCCGCGAGTCGCACCTCGCGATCCGGATCGTCGAGCGCGCGCTCGATCTGCGCGACCGCCCCCGGGCTGCCGATGGCATCCAGGGCCTGCACGGTGGCGAGCCGGACCGGGGCGGACGGATGGCCCAGCGTGTCGCCTAACCCGGGCACCGCGCCCTGGAGCTTCAGGCGGCCGGCCAGCGCGATGACCGCCGGGAGCGCCGCCGAATCGGGGAGCCGGAGCAGCCGCAGCACGTCCGGCGGGCTCGTCTCCGCCAGCCGTTCCGCGGCGGCCTCCAGGAGCCGCCGCACTGTCGGCTCGGTCACCCGGGGCACCCAGACCAGGACCGTCTCCAGCGCGCTCGGCCGGAGTTCCCGGAACAGCTCGCCGAGATCCTCCTCCGACGGCGGGGTTTCGGCCTCGCTCACCGCCTGGAGGATCTGCTGGAGAACCCCGGGATCGGAGAGCCGCCCGGTAAACGCGTCCATCCGCTCCCGTTCCTCGCGGGTGAACTCCTGGGCCCGCCGCACCAGCATCCGGAACTCGCGCAGGATGAGCGACACCGAGCGGAAGTCCCCGCTGCTGAGCAGGTGCGGCAAGTACTGCTCGAGCGTGGTCAGGACCTCGTTCCGGGCCCAGGCTTCCGGCCGCTGCTCCAGGATGTCGAAGAGCGTGTTCAAGCAGATGGCGCGCAGGTCCTGCCGGTATTCCTGTTCCACCGCCTCGGCGATGGCCCGCACCTCCGCCTCGTCGAGCCAGTAGAGCGTCGAGTCGAAGTCGTCCAGCTCGATGATGGAGGTCTGCCGCGGCGGCGCTTCCTCCGCGATCTTGCTCCGGGTCTCCTGCTGCGCCTGCTCCACCGCCACCGGGTCGGCGCTCCCGGCGGGGAGCGCCGAATACACGCCCTCGCCGGAGAGGCCCGGCAGGGCCTGCTCGCCGAAGAATTCCGCGAAGTGGTACTGCAGGCGGCTGAAATCTTGCTCCCAGAGCAGGGTGAGCAGGTCGTCGCCGGCATCGGGCGGGAGGGTGCGGGCCCGCTGGACGATCTCGAGGAAGCGGACGATCTCCTCGTCCTCGACGCCGGGGAGCAGGGTCAGCACCCGCATCCCGTCCTTGAACAGGCCCCAGGCGAAGCTCTCGTTCTTGTTGGGCTGGTGGTAGACGACCTGCTCATCCCAGACCAGGTCGGTCTCCACGATCTGGAACGTGAGGTGGTCCAGCCCCTCCGCCCAGATCGGGCGGAAGGCGGCGCGGACGTTCTGGATGGCGCGCTGGTAGATCGGGTTGTTCGGCAGGTAGATCTGAAACGCCCGGAGACCCTTCACCAGCGTCCGGACCAGCTCCTCCACCAGCGCCGGCGGCACGATGGCCGCCGAAGGGAGTCCCTGGGTCACCCTGACGATCCCAGCAGGTTGGCGACGTGCGCCACGTCCTTGTCCCCGCGTCCGCTCAGGCAGACCAGCACCAGCTCGTCGGCCGCGAAGCGGCCCCGTTCCCGCTGGAGCCAGGCCAGGGCGTGGGCGGGCTCGAGGGCGGGAATGATGCCCTCCAGCCGGGCGAGCGCCTGGAACGCGTCCAGCGCCTCCCGATCCGTCACCGCCTCGTAGCGGACCCGGCCGGTGTCGCGGAGCCAGCTGTGCTCGGGCCCCACCCCGGGATAGTCGAGCCCGGCGGAGATCGAGTGGGCCGGGCTCACCTGGCCGTCGGCGTCCTGCAAGAGGTAGCTCAGGCACCCATGGAGCACGCCCGGGGTACCGGCCGACAGCGTCGCCGCGTGGCGGCCGCTCTCGAGACCCAGGCCGGCCGCCTCCACGCCGACCAGCCGGACCGCGGCGTCCTCGAGGAAGCCGGTGAACATGCCGATCGCGTTGGAGCCGCCTCCCACGCACGCGACCACCAGGCTGGGCAACCGCCCGGCGCGCTCGAGCACCTGGTGCCGGGCCTCCCGGCCGATCACCGACTGGAAGTCGCGGACCAAGCGAGGGAACGGATCGGGCCCGACGACCGACCCGATGATGTAATGCGTGGTGGGCACGTTGGTCACCCAGTCCCGGAGCGCCTCGTTGGTGGCGTCCTTCAGGGTCCGGGTGCCTGACTCGACCGGCACCACCGTGGCGCCGAGCAGCCGCATGCGGTAGACGTTCAGCGCCTGCCGCTCGACGTCTTCCGCCCCCATGTAGACCACGCACTCGAGCCCGAACCGCGCGCAGACAGTGGCCGTGGCCACTCCGTGCTGCCCGGCCCCGGTCTCCGCGATGATCCGCCGCTTGCCCATCCGGCGGGCCAGCAGGGCCTGCCCGATGGTGTTGTTGATCTTGTGGGCGCCGGTGTGGCTCAGATCTTCCCGCTTGAGCAGCACCCGGGCCCCGATGGCAGCACCGAAGCGGGGCGCTTCGGTGAGCGGGGTGGGCCGCCCCGCAAACTCGCGGAGCAGGGTCTCGAACTCGCGCCAGAAGTCGGGATCCTCGCGCGCCGCGTCGTAGAGCGCCTCCAGCTCCTCGAGCGCGGCGACCAGGGTTTCCGGCACGTAGCGGCCGCCGTAGACCCCGAAGCGTCCGCGAACCGCCCGCTCGTGTGGCAGCGTCATCCCCACCCCAGCGCCTCCAGGAATCGGGCCATGCGCGTGTGATCCTTCACGCCGGGAATCTGCTCCACTCCCGAGGAAACGTCTACCGCATCGGGGCGGGCGGCGCGCACCGCCGCCGCCACGGTCTCCGGCGTCAGGCCGCCGGCGAGGAACATCGGGTGGCCATCCAGCGCGGCGCGCGCCCGCCGGGCCAGGTCGAGCGAGAGAGCGACGCCGGTTCCGCCCAGCGCTCCGGCCACCCGCGGCTCCACCAGGATCGGGACACCCAGCCGCCGAAGCTCCGGCAGCCGGGCGAGATCCCGGTCATCCGCCAGGCGCGCCACGGCCAACACCTCGAGACCCTCGCGGCAGAGCGTCGCGGCCAGCTGCTCGGTGATGCCGCCGTGGAGCTGCGCTCCGGCGACGCCGCTTCGATCGCGAAGGTGTAATATCTGCCCGGCGTCCAGCGACTTGAAGACCCCGATCACCGGCACCGGGGCCGCCCCCCGCACCACCTCGCGGGCCCGTTCGGGCGTCACCTCGCGGGGGCCGCCTGCGAATACGACCCCGATCCACCGCGCCCCGAGGCGCACCGCCGCCTCGGCGTCCTCCGGGCGTGTGACACCGCAGATCTTGGCCGGAACCGGTCCGCCGGGCTCAACGCCCACGGCGCGGCACCGCCGCACACGCGGCAGCCAGGGCGGTGGGGTCGGCGGCGGCCGAGAGCGCGGTCCCGATCAAAACGAGGTCGGCCCCGGCCTCCGCCGCCCGGCCGACATCGGCCGCCGTGGCCATCCCCGACTCCGCCACGGCCACCCGATCGCCCGGCAGCCGCGACAGCAGTTGCCAGGCGGCGTCCACGTCAACGGCCAGCGTGTCGAGGTCGCGGCTGTTCACCCCGATGGTCACGGCACCGCTGGCGAGCGCGGTCTCGAGTTCCCGGGCGTCGTGGACCTCCACCAGGGCATCCACTTCCCACAGGCGGGCCGCCTCGAGCAACTCGGCGAGCCGCTCCCGGCCCAGCGCTCGCACGATGAGCAGGACCGCGGAGGCCCCAGCGGCCCGGGCCTCGGCGATCTGCAGCTCGTCCAGGATGAAGTCTTTCCGGAGCGCCGGCACCCCGGCCGTGGCCGCCACTGCCCGGAGGTCCTCCAGCGATCCCCCGAAGAACGGCCCGTCGGTGAGCACCGAGACCGCGCAGGCTCCCGCCCGGCTGTACGCCGCGGCGTGGGCGACGGGATCGAGTTCCGGTCCGATCGGCCCCGCGGAGGGGGAGCGCCGCTTGACCTCGGCGATGAGCCCCACTCGGGTGGGGTTCCACCGGGCCAATAGCCCCGGGGGCCGGGGCGCCGAGCGCGCGGCCTGCTCGATGCTGTGCCGCCGGGCCCAGAGGGCCGGCAAGCCGGCGCGGGTGGTCTCCAGAATGCGGTCGAGCGTTCCGGGCATCTTGCCCTTCGGAAGCTGTTCGGGTAGTATGTCTTTCGGATTCCGTTCGGTCACCGCCCGGAGGGACCATGCCGCTCACGAAACGCCAGAGCGAGATCCTCAAGTACCTGCAGGAGCATATCCGCGATCACGGGTACGCGCCAAGCTTCGAGGAGATCGCCGAACACTTCGACTTCAAATCCCTGGCGACGGTCCACGAGCACCTCACCAATCTCGAGCGGAAGGGGTACATCCACCGGGCGCACAACGAAAGCCGGGCCATCGAGGTCTTGCCCCCCAGGGGCCAGGCCAGCGCGACCGAGATCCCGCTGCTCGGGCGGGTCGCCGCGGGAACGCCGATCGAGTCCCTCATGACCGGTGAGACCCTGGCGGTGCCGGACAGCCTGCTCCCTCGCCGCGGCCCCAACTACGCCCTCAAGGTCCAGGGCGACTCCATGATTGACGAGCACATCGTGGACGGGGATGTCGTCGTGGTCCACGGGAAGCAGACCGCGGACAACGGCGAGATGGTCATCGCGCTGGTCAACGGATCCGAAGCCACCGTGAAGCGGTTCTACCGGGAGCCCGGCGGGTGGATTCGGCTCCAACCGGCCAACCCCAACATGCAACCGATGCGGTTTCAGGAACGGGACGTCCTCATCCAGGGCGTGGTCGTCGGGGTGATCCGGAAGTACTGAGCCCTGTCACCCCCCCGCCCCCACGCTCCTCGGGGCCAGGCCGCGCAATCGCTCGAGGACGGCGAGCGCGGCACCGGCGGCCAGAACCTCGCGAGCGCGTTCCACTCCCTCACGGTAGGTGCGGGCCAGTCCAGCCAGGTACAGGGCCGCGCCGGCGTTGAGGGCCGTGGCCCTGGAGGCCGCTTCCGTCCCCTTCCCCGCCAGCAGCGACTCGATCACTGCCGCGTTCTCCGCCGGCCGGCCGCCGCGCAGGCTGTCCACCTCCCCCCAACCGGCTCCGTACGCCTCCGGGTCGAGGCTCCACTCTCGTACCTCGTGGTCCCGCACTTCCCACACCCGGGTCCGGCCCACTGGGCTGATCTCGTCCATGCCGATCTCGGCATGGACCACCATCGCATGCTCCGCCCCGAGCCAAGCCAGCGCGCGCGCGATGAGGGCGGCGCGCCGCTCGTCCGCCACCCCGATCACTTGCCGCCGGACCCCGGCCGGATTGGCGAGGGGGCCCAGCAGGTTCATGATCGTGGGAACGCCCAGCTCCTTGCGGGCCGGGCCCACGTGGCGCATGGCGGGGTGATAGGCCGGGGCGTAAAGAAAGACAAAGCCGGCGACTTCGAGTGCGGCGAGCGCGCGATCCGGGGGGAGCTGGATATCCACGCCGAGCGCCTCCAGCACATCCGCACTGCCGCAGAGCGAGGTGAAGCTCCGATTCCCGTGTTTCGCGACGCGGGCGCCCGCGGCGGCGGCGACGAAGGCCGCCGCGGTGGAAAGGTTCAGGGTACTCACCCGGCCGCCGCCCGTCCCGCAGGTGTCCACGAGCGGCGTCCCGGCTCCCGGCTCGACCCGCACCATGGCCGCGCGCAGCGCCTGGACGGCACCCGCCACCTCCTCGGCGGTCTCGCCCTTGGCGCGGAGCCCGAGGAGGAGGGCGCCGATCTGCGCGGGGGTCGCCTCGCCCCGCATGATCACCCCGAAGGCGCCCGCCGCCAGCTCGGCTGAAAGAGATTCGCCGGCGGCGAGGCGACCGAGGGCCTCATGGAGTGGTGAGGACATGGCGGGCTCCACTGGAACGGCGCTGGGCCGTGCAAAGCGCCATGCGGCCTCCAGGGACCCCGCTCGGCGCATGTTGCACAAGTTATTGTCCTTCAACAAGATAAAGACAGGGCCCACGGATTGCTAGACCCCCGGGGCATGTGCCGCTCCCTGCGCGGCCCGGCCGCCAGGCCTGGCTATACCATCATCGAAATGTTGGCCGCGATGGCCGTCATCGGCTTCCTCGCCGGCTTTGCGGTTCCCCGCTTCCGCGGCGTGAGCGAACGGGCCAAGGTCGCGCGGGCCATCGGTGACATCCGATCCCTCCAAGCCGACCTCATGGCGCTGGAAACGCAGGGCAGGCTTCCGGCCAACCTGGCGGCCATCGGTCGGGGTGGCATGACCGACCCCTGGGGCAACCCGTACATCTACGTCAGGTTTCCGCCGGGGCCGCCGCCCCCCGGAGCCCGGGTAGATCGCTTCGGGGTACCCATCAACACCTCCTTCGATCTGTACAGCTTCGGCCCTGACGGGTCGAGCGCGGTCTCCCTCGTGGCCGGCGCCAGTCTGGACGACATCACCCGGGCCAACGACGGCGGCTACACGGGCGAGGCCTGGAAGTACTAGGAAGCGAAAGGACCCTGTGCATGGCGAGTGCGACACCTCCCCAGCTCGACCACGAGCCCCGTCCCGGCGCCTCGCTGGGCACGCGCAGCCTCGCCGATGGCGAGCTCAAGAACGCTGTCAGCCTGCGGGACTTCCTGCACGGGTTGGGGCCGCTGCTGCAGTTGCCGCGGCGAAAGAGGGCGAAGTCCACACCCGAGGAGCAGGGCGAGGCTCGGCCCGCCTTCGCCATCAGCCCGCCGTTGCGCCGCGCGGCGCTGGTGCTCTTGGGGCTCGCGGCCACCGGCGCGGGGGCGGTGCACCTCCTCGCGGCGGGCGGCGCGGCGGGCTCCGATCTGCCGCCGGCCCTCCAGGGTCGCTGGGTCACGTCGAACAAGAAGTACGCGGGCCGCGCCATGGAGTTCCGAGGTGACAGCGTCGGGATCTTCACCGCGCCCGGCGTGGGACAGTTCTATCCGGTCCGCCAGGTGAAGAGTCGCCAGCAGCGCGACACGACCGTGGTCACGCTCACCTACGAGCAGGCGGCCGGCAAGCCCACCCAGCTCGCACTCCGGCTGGTGGAGCGGCACGCCCGGCTCAGCCTCGCCAACCAACCCGACATGATCTGGAGCCGGGAGCGCTAGCCGCCCCGATCCGGGTCGCGCCACCGGCGCCGGCAGGCCGAGACTGGGGGCCATGGTCCGGTTTTCGTTCGCCCCGTCCCGGGCCGGCTACGCCCTGGTGGAGCTGCTCGCGGTCCTCGCCATCGTGGGCCTGCTGGCGGGTCTCGGTTTCCCTCGCATTCGGAGCAGCCTCGAGCGCGCCCGGGTCGCCCGGGCGGTGGGCGATATCCGCGCCATCCAGGCCGACCTCATGGCGCTCGAGAGCCAGGGACAGCCGTTGCCGGCCACTCTCAACGCGATCGGCCGCGGCACCATCCGGGATCCCTGGGGCCGGCCCTATGTCTATGTGCCGTTTCCAGCCGGGCGGCGGGTTCCTCCCGGCGCCCGGCGGGACCGCTTTCTCGTCCCCGTCAATTCGACCTTCGATCTCTACAGCCTGGGGCGGGACGGGCAGAGCGCTCCTGCGTTCACCGCCGCTCCATCGCTGGACGACGTGGTCCGCGCCAACGACGGCGGGTATATCGGGCTGGCCGCGAACTACTGAGCCCCTCCCATGACCCTTCGCGGCGGTTTCCTGCGCACCCGGGTGGCTCGCCGGATCCTTGGCCTCTTTCTGCTGAGCGCGGTGTTGCCTGTGGGGGTGCTCGCGTACCTGGCGTATCGGGAAGTGTCGGCCGAGCTCGGCGAGCAGGCCGGAGACCGGCTGCACCAGGCGAGCAAATCGGCCGGGATGATGCTCCTCGACAATCTCCGCCGCGCGGCGCTCGAGTTCGCCGACACCACCCACCGGCCGCCGCACCCGCGGCTCCGGCGGATCTTCTGGCTCCCTCATCCCTCCCGCCCCGCCGCACTCGACTCCACGGCACTCGGCCACCTGGCCCGGGGCGGGACGACACTCGCAGTCGGGGCGGACTCCCCGGTGACGCTGTACCTCGTTCGAGAGGCACCCGACCGGCGTGGGGCCGGCCGCCTCTGGGGTGAGATCGAGGCGGATACCCTCTGGCGGCGGGTCGAGGAATCCGCCGCGCTCTCCCCCGGCATGACCGTCTGCATCCTGACGAGCGACCTTGCGCCGGCCTACTGTCCTCGGCCCCTGCAACCCCGGGACCTCGGGGAGCCGGGCCGGCCCTTTCACTGGAGCGACGGGCGGCGGGGATACCTCGCGGCGTACTGGCAGCCGTTCTTCGCCTATGAGTTCGGGGTGGCACCGTGGACGGTCGTCGTGAGCGAACCGGAGCAGACGATCTATGCCCCGCTCCGGAGCTTCCGCGCCACCTTCTGGATGGTGATCGGCCTCGCCCTCACGATCGTTTTCCTGCTGAGCCACGCCTTGCTCCGGCGCCAGCTCGCCCCGGTGGAGACCCTCAAGGAGGGCACCGACCGGGTGGCCGCGGGCCGATTCGATCAGCCGGTGGAGATTCGGACCGGGGACGAATTCGAGGACCTTGCCGCCTCGTTCAACCGGATGAGCCGGCAGCTCGACCGCCAGTTCCACGCGCTCCGGGTCAGCCACGACTTCGACCGCCTGATCCTGTCGACCCTGGATCGCGGCCGCGTGATTGACGCGGCGCTCCAGCGCGCCACCGACCTCTTCCGGTGCGAGGGCGCGGCCATGGCGCTGGGGCGGGGGGACACCGAACCCTGGCAGCTCTCCGCCGTTCTCGCCGACCCGCCGCAGGTTCTCACGGGAAGCTGCCACCCCGGTCCCGCCGAGGTGGCTGAACTCGACCGCCACCCGACGCTCTCCCTGCCGCGCCCGGCCTTGGCGCACCAGAGCTGGCTCCCGCGGGAGTTCACGCTCCCCGGGCGGTTCGCGGCGATCCTCGCCGCACCGCTCCGGGTCCGGGGCCGGCTGGCCGGTGTTCTGGCCATCGCGCATCGCAGCCCGCGGCCGGATCCCGGCGAGGAGCTCACCCTGGCGCGGCGCTTCGCCGATCAGGTGGCCGTGGCCCTGGCCAACTGCGGCCTGGTGGAGGAGCTGACGGAGCTTCAGTGGAGTACGCTGACCGCGTTTGCGCGGACCATTGACGCCAAATCGCCCTGGACCGCGGGCCATTCCGAGCGGGTCACCCAGTTCGCCTTGGGGATTGCGGCGGCGCTCCGGATGGGCCAGGAGGATCTGGTCCGCCTCCACCGGGGGAGTCTGGTTCACGACATCGGCAAGATCGGCGTACCGTCGTCGATCCTCAACAAGCCTGACCGGCTCACCGACGAAGAGTGGGACCTGATGCGCCAGCACCCGACGATCGGGGCCAGGATTCTGGGGCCGATCGCGGCGTTCCGGGACATCATCCCCATCGTGCTGCACCACCACGAACGGTTCGACGGCACCGGGTATCCCGCGCGCCTCGCCGGTGAGGCGATCCCGTATCTCGCCCGGGTGCTCACCGTGGCCGACGTCTACGATGCCCTGACGTCGGAGCGCCCGTACCGGAGGGGCTGGACGCCGCTCGGGGCCCGGGATTTCATCGTCGCCCATGCGGGCACCCACTTCGATCCGGCCCTCGTCCCGGCCTTCCTGGCGTGGCACGCCGCCGAGGCGGAGTCGGGGGGAATCGGTCGCGCGCTGGTCGGGTCGGCAGGAATCGCAAGCCCGCCCGCGGTCCAGGGGCTGCCGCAGGTGAGTTTGCCCGATCCGCTGGACCCAGGGGTCGAGCGCGGCACCTACTGACGTCCCTGCAAATCGTCGGGGCGCCCATCTTGGAGCGGACGCTGTCCCCGTCCGTCCGGCTCGATTTCGGAGTATATTTTCCGGTCCTATGAGCCGGACCTATCTGGCCCTCCTGCATTACGATGGCCGCGATTTCGTGGGTTGGCAGCGGCAGCCCGAGGGCCGGTCGGTGCAGAGCGAGGTGGAGCGGGTTCTGGAGCAACTCTGCGGTCGGCGGGTGGTGGCCCACGCGGCCGGCCGGACCGACGCCGGGGTCCACGCTGTGGGTCAGGGGGTGAGCTTCACCGTGCCGCCCCGGTGGACCGCGGAGCGCCTGCGCCGCGCGCTCAACGCGCTCTTGCCGCGCGACTGCTGGGTCGCAGCCGTTTCGGAGATGATGCCCGGATTCCACGCGCGGAAGCACGCCGTTCGCCGGCGCTATCGGTACGACGTCGGCACCGACGAGGCTGCCGCCTCGCCGTTTCGGCGCCCGTACGAGTGGGCGCTCGGGCGGCCGCTCGACCGGGCGGCGCTGGACGAGGCCGCGAGCCTGATCCGCGGCACGCACAGCTTCGAGGCCTTCGCCGCCCGCTCCGGGCCCAAGCTGCATTACCGGTGCACGGTGCTCGAGGCACGCTGGGAGCCCCGGGACGGCGACCGGGGCTTCAGCTTTCACATCGCCGCCGATCGGTTTCTCCACCACATGGTGCGCTTTCTGGTCGGCACCATGGTGGACATCGGCCTAGGCCGCCGCCCGCTCGCCGACCTCCCGACCCTTCTGGCGAGCCGCGACAACCAGGCCACGAGCGTCCCGGCCCCCCCACAGGGGCTGTTCTTCGTCGCCGCGGAGTATCCGGCGGCCTGCTACGCCGCTCCCGTGGAGGCCGCCTGATGAGACGGTTCCTGGCCCTGACGGCACTCGCTGCCCTGGCCGGTTGCGACCGGCGGCCCGAGGCGTCGGAGCTGGTGGCGGCCGCCGAGGCGCAGCAGCGGCCGGCGCGTCAGGTGAGCGACGAGGTCTCGGCCTCCCGGCGCACCGCGATCGTGGAAGCCGCCCAGCGGGTCTCGCCTTCGGTCGTCTCCATCACCGTCTATAGCCGCCGCCGGACCCGGCCCCAGAGTCCCTTCGATTTCTTCTTCATCCCCGAGGGCCGCGAGGAAGTGGTGCCGAGCTTCGGCACCGGTTTCATCATCCGCCCCGACGGCGCGGTGCTCACCAACCAGCACGTGGTGAGCGGGGCCGAGCGAATCATCGTGACCCTGCCCGATGGGAGTGACGTGGAGGGTACGCTACTGGGCGAGGACGCCGTGACCGACATCGCGGTGATCCGGACCGGCCGGAACGGCCTCCCCCCGGTCACGACCGGGCGGAGCACCGACCTCCTGATCGGCGAGTGGGTCGTGGCGCTAGGTAACCCGTTCGCGTACCTCCTGGGCAATACCGAACCCACGGTCACGGCCGGGGTGGTGAGCGCCACGGGGCGCAACATCCTGCCGAGCCGGGAGCAGACGGGCCTCTACCTGGACATGATCCAGACCGACGCGGCGATCAACCCCGGCAACTCCGGGGGCCCGCTCGCCAACGCGCTCGGGGAAGTGGTGGGGGTGAACTCGTCCATCCTCACGCAGAGCGGGGGGTCCATCGGTCTCGGCTTCGCCATCCCGATCGAGCGGGCCCTCCGGGTGGCCGACGAAATCATCCGCAAGGGAGCGGTGCGGCGGGCCTGGGTGGGGTTCGAGGTGGCGGGTGCCGACCGCCTGGAGACGTGGAAGAGCCAGGGCGGCGTGCTGGTGGTGAGCGTGGCGGACGGCGGTCCGGCCGACCAGGCGGGGCTCCGGCCCGGGGACGTGCTCACCCGGGCGGGGAGCCGGGTGCTCCGCAACTATCTCGACTGGGAGGCGGTGAAGCTGGACCTGCGGGTGGGCGACCGCATCCCGCTCACCGTGCGGCGGCGCGACGGGAAGACGGTCGAGAAGCTCCTCACCGCGGGCGATCTGCCCACCGTCACCGCCGAGAAGGTGACCGTGCTCAAGGACCTCCAGCTCGTCACCGTGACGCCGCAGGTCCGCGCCGAGCGGGGGATCCAGAGCGAGTGGGGCGCGCTCGTCTTCCGGATCTCGCGCCAGCTCTCGCAGGCGAGCAGCCTGCGGGAGGGAGACGTGATCCTCGCGATGAACCGGCGCCTCACCCGGTCGGCGGAGGACGTGCAGGACGAGATCGGCAGCTTGCGCCCCGGACAGGCGGTCCGGGTGGTGTTCGAGCGGGCGGGCCAGGTGGTGTACACCGACCTGATTTTCCAGTGACCGAGGACCGCTACCGTTCGCCGTTAGGCACGCGCTACGCTTCTCCGGCGATGCAGCGGCTCTGGGGGGAACCCCACCGGATCCGCCTCTGGCGCCGGATCTGGCTCGCGCTGGCCGAGACCGAGCGGGAGCTGGGGCTCCCGATCCCCGAGCAGGCCCTGGCCGAGATGCGGGCCCACCTCGACGACGCCGACCTGGAGGCCGCGGCGCGGTACGAGCAGCAGTTCCGGCACGACGTGATGGCCCACGTGCACCACTTCGGCGACCAGGCCCCGGCGGCCCGGCCCTACCTGCACCTGGGTGCCACCAGCGCGTTCGTTACGGACAACGCCGACCTCCTGGTCGTCCGGGACAGCCTCCGGCTCTTGCTGGGCCGCCTCCTCGCGGTGCTCGGCGGGCTGGAGCGGTTCGCGCGGCAGTACGCCGGCCTCCCCTGCCTCGCCTACACCCACTTCCAGCCGGCCCAGCTCACCACGGTGGGCAAGCGGGCCACGCTCTGGGCCCAGGACTTCGCGCTGGACGTGGAGGAGGTGATTCACCGGCTGGAGACCCTGCGGCTCCGGGGGTGCAAGGGGACCACCGGGACGCAGGCCTCGTTCCTCGAACTCTTCCGGGGCGATCACGGCAAGGTGCGCGAGCTGGAGCGGCGGATCGCCCAGCGGTTAGGCGTCGAGCGGGTCTATCCCGTCACCGGGCAGACGTACCCTCGCAAGGGCGACAGCGCCGTCCTCGACACGCTGAGCGGGATCGCCCAGTCGGCCTCCAAGATGGCCACCGACCTCCGCCTGCTCCAGCACGAGGGCGAGGTCCTCGAGCCGTTCGAACCCGACCAGATCGGCTCCAGCGCCATGGCCTACAAGCGCAATCCCATGCGCGCCGAACGGATCTGCGGACTGGCCCGCTTCGTTCTGAGCCTCCAGGCGAACGGCGCGCACACCGCCGCCACCCAGTGGCTGGAGCGGAGCCTCGACGATAGCGCCAACCGCCGGCTCACCCTCCCCGAAGCGTTTCTCGCCGCCGACGCGATCCTGGTGCTGGCCACCAACATCGTGGCCGGCCTCGAGGTCGAGCCCGAAGCGATCCGGCGCCACGTGGAGGAGCAGATGCCGTTCATGGCCACCGAGCGGCTCCTCATGCTCGGGGTCGAGGCGGGCGGCGACCGGCAGGAGCTGCACGCGGTCATCCGGCGGGCCAGCCTGGCCGCGCGCGCCGCGGCGACCCAGGGCCGCCCCAACGATCTCCTCGAGCGGCTCGCCGCCGATCACACCTTCGCCCGGGTCCCGGTGGCCGCCCTCCAGCAGGAGCTCGACCCCCGGCGCTACACCGGGCGGGCCGAGCAGCAGGTGCACGAGTTCCTCGACGAATACCTCCTCCCCCTCCTCGGCGAAGCGCGGTCGCTCGCGGCCGAGCCGGACCGGGCGGACGTGCGCGTATGACGGTCCTCACCGAGAGCCGGCTCCCCCTGCCCCTGGTCCGCAAGGGCAAGGTCCGCGAGGTCTACGAAGTGGACGCCGACCACCTCCTCCTCGTGGCAAGCGACCGGGTGAGCGCGTTCGACGTCGTCCTGCGCGAGCCGATCCCCCGAAAAGGCGCCGTGCTCACCCAGTTGAGCGCGTTCTGGTTCCGCCGCCTGACCGGGGTGGTGGCCAGCCACTTCCTGACCGCCGAGACCGACCGGATTCTCGAGCACCTGGAACGCACCCCGGGTCTGGCCCGCCGGACGGCGGGGTTCCGGGCGCAGATCGCCGGCCGGAGCATGCTGGTGCGGCGCACCCAGCCGGTGCCCTTCGAGTGCGTGGTCCGGGGGTATCTGGCCGGCTCCGCCTGGGCCGAGTACCGGCAGCACGGAACCCTCGCGGGGGAGCCGCTCCCGCCCGGGCTGGTGGAGAGCGATCGCCTCGAACCGCCGGTCTTTTCGCCCGCCACCAAGGCACCGTCCGGACACGACATCAACGTTCCGTTCCAGGCGATGATCGAGGCCCTCGGACGCCCCATCGCCGAGCGGCTGCGGGAGCTGAGCTTCGCGGTGTACCGCGCGGGGCGGGATCACGCCGCCACCCGGGGCATCATCATCGCCGACACCAAGTTCGAATTCGGGTTCGACGGCGACGGCACCCTGCTGCTCATTGACGAGGTCCTGACGCCGGATAGCTCCCGATTCTGGCCGGCCGACCGGTACCAGCCGGGGCGGAGCCAGCCCAGTTTCGACAAGCAGCCGCTCCGCGACTACCTGGCCGAACTCCGGGCTCTGGGGCGGTGGAACGGCGAGGCACCGCCCCCACCCTTGCCGCCCGAGGTGATCGAGGCCACGAGCCGGCGCTACCTCGAGGCGTTCCGGCGGCTCACCGGGACCGAGCTCCCGGAGGACGCCTGATGCGCCTGGCACCGGAGGGGCGGCCGTTCATCGCGGGCGCGGCCATCTTCACGGCGGTCTGCTGGGTGTCCGCGCCGGTCTGGACGGCGTTGCTCTTTTCGGCGGTGACCCTGTGGGTGGCGGCGTTCTTCCGAGACCCGGAGCGGCCGGGGCCCCGGGGCGACGACCTCGTTCTGGCTCCAGCCGACGGCAAGGTGGTGAGCGTGGTGACGGTTGACGAGCCGAAGTTCGTCCAGGAGCGCACCACCCGGGTCTCGATCTTCATGAACGTGTTCAACGTCCACGTCAACCGCTATCCCGCGAGCGGCACCGTGGCCTTCCGCGAGTACCTTCCCGGCCGCTTCGGCCACGCCGCCACCGACAAGGCGAGCGTGGAGAACGAGCAGAGTTCGATCGGGCTGCTCACCCCCCGGGGCCGGATGCTGGTCCGCCAGATCGCCGGGCTGGTGGCTCGCCGGATCGTGACCGACCACGACGTGGGAACCCCGGTGCGCCAGGGCGAGCGGATGGGGATCATCCGTTTCGGCTCCCGGGTGGACGTCTTCCTGCCCCTCGGTGCCCGGGTGCTGGTGCACCCCGGGGAGAAAACCCGGGCGGGCGTGACGGTGGTGGCCCGATGGGATTGATGCCTCCGCGCCGCCTCGCGCGGCCTGACATGCGCCGGGTGGTGGTCGTGGTGCCCAGCACGTTCACGCTCGGCAACATGTTCTTCGGCTTCTGGGCGATCGTCTCCGCCTACCGGGGCAACTTCGCCCTGGCGGCGTGGTTCGTCGTCTTCGCCGGGGTGCTCGACATGCTGGACGGGCGGCTGGCGCGGCTCTCGGGAGCAGGGACCCGGTTCGGCGCCGAGCTGGACTCGCTGGTGGACTGCGTGTCGTTCGGGGTCGCGCCGGCGCTCATCCTGTATTTTCTGGAGTTCCAGTCGGGCGGCAAGTTCGGCTGGATGGTCTGCTGGCTCTATGTCGTCGCGGTCGCGGTGCGGCTAGCTCGGTACAACGTCCAGCACGGCACCGGGAAGCCCGGCTGGTTCACCGGGCTCCCGTCGCCGGCGGCCGGGATGACCCTGGCCACCTACTACCCCTTCAGCCAGACCGAGTGGTACCGCCGCTCGCTGGCCTATCTCGACTTCCAGCGCGAGGGGCTGGCGATCCTGATGGTGCTCCTGGCACTTCTCATGGTGAGTACCGTGAAGTACCCGCGGCTGCCCGCGATCAATGTGCGGACCGTCAAGGGCTGGCTCAGTATCCTGCTTCACCTCACGATCCTGGTGGGAAGCCTCTGGAGCCCCCAGTACTTCCTGTTCCCCTTCGGATTGTTCTACCTTGCTTTCGGGATCGTGCGCCAGGCCGTCCTGGCGCTCCACGAGCGCTCGGAGAACGGCTGGCACCCGGCGGTGGTGGAAAGCGAACCGGCCGACCGGCCGGCCCCCCGGCTCCGCTGGAAAGGCGAGGAATAGCCCCGTGGCCCGACCGATGCCCATGACTCGTTATCGAATCCATGTCCGGGTGGTCCCCCGTGCCGGCCTGCTCGACCCCCAGGGCCAGGCCGTCGAGCACGCCCTCGCGGCGCTCGGCTTTGCCGAGGCCGCGAACGTGCGGGTGGGGAAGGCGATCGAGCTGGACGTCGAGGCCCCCTCGCCCGAGGCGGCGAAGGAGCGGGCGCGGCAGATGTGCGACAAGCTGCTGGCCAACCCGGTCACCGAGGATTACCTGGTGGAGGTGGAAGGCTGATGTTCCGCGTGGCGGTAGTGCGCTTTCCAGGCAGCAATTGCGACTTCGACACCCTCCGCGCCGTACGCCGGGCCGGGGCCGAGCCATACTTCGTGTGGCACCGGGAGCCGGACCTCCGCCACCCGGACGCCGTGATCCTCCCCGGGGGATTCAGCTACGGCGACTATCTCCGCTCCGGCGCGATCGCGCGGTTCAGCCCGGTGATGGCCTCGGTTCAACGGTTCGCCCGGGAGGGCGGGCCGGTCCTCGGGATCTGCAACGGGTTTCAGATCCTCTGCGAGGCGGGGCTCCTGCCCGGGGCGCTGATGCGCAACAGCCGTCTCACCTTTGTGTCGCGTCCCGTTCAGCTCCGGGTGGAACAACCCGATACCGCGTTCACCAACGCCTACCGGCGGGGGCAGATCCTCACGATGCCGCTCGCGCACGGCGAGGGACGCTACGTGGCCGATCCGGAAACCCTGCGCCGGCTCGAAACCGAGGAGCGGGTCGTGGTGCGCTACGTGGGGCCGGATGGCGGGCCACTCGAGGAGGAGATCAACGGCTCGCTCCACGACATCGCCGGGATCGCGAACGAGGCCGGGAACGTGGTCGGCCTCATGCCGCATCCCGACCGGGCGGCCGATCCGGACCTCGGCCACACCGATGGGATGGGATTCTTCACCTCGATGCTCACCGGAAGCCCGGCCGCGCACCCGGCCTCGTGAGCAAACCGACCCCTGAACCGAATCTGACCAGGCCATGGAAACCAAGCCCAGCCGGAACGAAGAAGAGTACTTCGCGAAGCTCGAGGCGGAACGCCTCGAGCGGAAGCGCCGTGAACTGGCCCGGCTCGCCGAAGACCAGGAACGCAAGTCCCACTACATGCGCTGCCCCAAGTGCGGGGGGCACTTGGTGACCGAGGAGTTCCACCGCGTCCAGGTGGACCGCTGCCCCGACTGCCACGGTCTCTGGCTCGACGCGGGGGAGATCGAGACGGTGCTGGCCCACGAGGACAAGGGCCTGTTCAGCCGAGCCCTCGGCGAGTTCATGTCGAGCCTCGGTCGGGGGAAGCGCAAGTGAGAGGACGGCGAGCGTGACGCGCACGATGGCCCCACCCGCGGCCGGCGCCCCGACAGCGGCCTCTCCCTTCCCCGGAGAGCGGCCCGTCACGCCGGAGGTCGTGCGGGAGCACAACCTGAACGAACTCGAGTACGGCCGCATCACCGCCCTGCTCGGCCGCACCCCCACGCTCACCGAACTCGGCATCTTCTCGGCGCTCTGGTCGGAGCACTGCTCGTACAAGCATTCCAAGCCGGTCCTGAAGCTCTTCCCGACTCAGGGGCCGGCCGTGATCCAGGGGCCGGGCGAGAACGCGGGCGTGCTCCGCCTGCCGGACGGCTGGGCCGTGGCGTTCAAGATCGAGTCCCACAACCACCCGAGCGCGGTGGAGCCGTACCAGGGCGCCGCCACCGGGGTGGGCGGCATCCTGCGCGACGTCTTCACCATGGGGGCCCGGCCGGTGGCACTGCTCAACAGCCTCCGGTTCGGGCCCCTGGATCAGCCGCGGAACCGCTACCTCTTCGCCGGCGTGGTGAAGGGGATCGGGGACTACGGCAACTGCGTCGGCGTGCCCACCCTGGGCGGCGAGGTGGATTTCGCTCCGAGCTACAGCGGGAATCCCCTGGTCAACGCCATGTGCGTCGGGCTGCTCCGCGAGCAAAATCTGATCCGGGCCCGGGCGCACGGGGTCGGGAACGTCCTGCTGCTGGTGGGCGCGCGCACCGGTCGGGACGGCATCCACGGCGCCAGCTTCGCCTCCGAAGACCTTTCCGAGCAGAGCGAGGCCCGGCGACCCCAGGTGCAGGTAGGGGACCCGTTCACGGAGAAGCTCCTGCTCGAAGCCACCCTGGAGCTGATCGAGCAGCACCTCATCGTGGCGATTCAGGACCTGGGCGCTGCAGGCCTCACCAGCTCCTCGGCCGAGATGGCCGCCCGGGGCGGCGTGGGGGTCGAGATCGACACCGACCGGGTCCCGGTCCGCGAACCTGGCATGACGCCTTACGAGATCATGCTGAGCGAGTCGCAGGAACGGATGCTGGTCGTGGCGGAACCGGCCCGGGTGGCCGAGGTCCAGGCGGTGTGCGCCCGGTGGGAACTCGAGGCGACCCCGGTGGGCCGGATCACGGACGACGGCCTCTTCCGCGTCAAGCACGGCGGGCTCGTCGTGGCGGAGATCCCGGCGCAGCGCCTGGTGGAGGATGCGCCGGTCTACGAGCCGGAGGCCAGAGAGTCGCCGGCCGCGGCGGCCCGGCGTGCCGCCGGGCCGCCCGCCCGCCCGGTACCCGACATCCGCCGGGCCCTCCGCATCCTGCTCGATGCCCCGGGCATCGCCAGCAAGCGATGGGTGTTCGAGCAGTACGACTCCACGGTCCAGGCCGCCACCGTTCTCGGTCCCGGGGGCGATGCCGGCGTGCTCCGGGTGGACGACGCCGATTTCGGCCTCGCCGTCACGGTGGATTGCAACAGCCGGTTCGTGGCGCTCGATCCCTACGAAGGCGGGAAACACGCGGTGGCCGAGGCGGCACGCAACGTCGCCTGCGCCGGCGCCCAGCCGCTCGGTATCACGGATTGCCTCAACTTCGGCAACCCGGAAAAACCGGAGATCTTCTTCCAGTTCCGCGAGGCCTGCCGGGGCCTGGCCGATGCGTGTCGCGCGTTCGGCATCCCGGTGACCGGCGGCAACGTGTCGTTCTATAACGAAAGCCCCGGGGGCGCCGTGGATCCGACGCCCGTCGTGGGGCTGGTGGGGTTGCTGGAGCGGATCGAGCACGCGCTCCCCAGTCACTTCCGGCAGGCGAGCGACCGGATCTTCGTGCTGGGCGCGACCCGGGGACACCTCGGGGGCTCGTCCTACTGGGCCGAGGTGCGGGGGTTCGTCGGGGGACCGGTACCGCCGGTGGACCTCGACGCCGAGCGGAGACTCCAGCAGCTCCTGATCGAGGGCGCGCGGCGGGGGCTCTTCCGGTCGGCGCACGATTGCTCGACCGGCGGGCTGGCCGTCGCCCTCGCCGAGGCAGCCATGGGGGGACCGTACGCGGGGCGCGGATTCGGCGTGGCGGTGGATCTCACGCTGCACGGGGTCGGGGTGGCGGCGGACTCCCACGATGGCGCCGATGCCAGGCTCCTCTTCGGCGAGGACGCCGCCCGGGCGGTGGTGACGGCGAGCCCCGGCACGGAGGGGGCGGTCAGGGCCCTGGCCCGGGAGCTGGGAGTCCCCGCGACGGCGGTGGGGACGGTGGGCCTGCCCGGCGGTGACCTCCAGATCCGGGGGTTCGAGTCCACCTACACCTGGCCGATTGCGGAGCTCAGGGAGATATACTTGAACGCGATCCCGCGGCGGATGGCGAGGGTGCAGGCGGACAGGGCCGGGGTGTAGACGGGGCGGCGGGCACCCGGCGCGGGACCGCCTGCCACGACGGCCGGCACCGCACCCTCGGCCCGCCGCACGAGAGCGAGGACGGAAGCATGTGCGGAGTATTCGGCGTCTCCGGCGTCGCTGACGCCGCCCGACTCACCTACCTCGGACTCTACGCCTTGCAGCACCGGGGCCAAGAGAGTGCCGGGATCGTGGCGATCGACGAGCACGGACACCCGCGGGCCCAGCGCGGGATGGGGCTGGTCGCCGAGACGTTCAACGACGCCTCCTTCGCCCGGCTCCTCGGCGACGTGGCGGTGGGCCACACCCGGTACTCGACGGCCGGGAGCTCCGTCCTGGCCAATGCCCAGCCCCTGCTCCACGACACCAAGATCGGTCCGCTCACCATCGCGCACAACGGCAACCTCACCAACGCGCCGGAGCTGCGGCGCGAACTGGTGGACGAGGGTGCCATCTTCAATTCCACCACCGATACCGAGGTGCTGGTCCACCTCATCGCCCGGTCCCGCCGGCCCACGCCAGACGAGGCGATCCGGGAGGCGCTGGAGCGATCCGAAGGGGCGTACACCCTCGTCATGACGGTGGGACGGACGCTCTACGCCGTGGTGGATGCCCGGGGCTTCCGGCCCCTGTGCGTGGGCCGGCTGGGCGGCGGGGTGGTCGTGGCCTCGGAGACCTGCGCTCTCGACCTGGTCGGGGCGCAGATGGTCTGCGAGCTCGAGCCCGGCCAGTTCCTCAAGATCGAGGAAGGCCACATCACCGAGCTGCCGCGGCTCCGGCCCCGACCGGTGAGCCGCTGCGTCTTCGAGCTGGTGTACTTCGCGCGGCCGGACAGCCGGGTCTTCGGCGAGTCGGTGGATCGGGTGCGGCGGGAGCTGGGGCGCCAGCTCGCCCGCGAACATCCCGCGCCGGGGGCGGAGGTGGTCATGAGCGTGCCGGACAGCTCCAACGCGATGGCCCTCGGGTTCGCGGAGGTCTCGGGGATCAAGCTGGAGCACGGGCTGATCCGGAATCACTACGTCGGCCGGACGTTCATCAACCCGACCCAGGCCCTGCGGGTCGCCAAGGTCCGGATCAAGTTCAACCCGGTCCGCGACGTGATCGAGGGCAAGTCCGTGGTGATGGTGGACGACAGCCTGGTCCGCGGCACCACGAGCCGGGGTCTCGTGCAGATGATCCGGGCGGCCGGCGCCCGCGAGGTTCACCTGCGGCTCGCCTCGCCTCCGATCACCGGACCCTGCCACTACGGGATCGACACCCCGACCCGCGAGGAGCTGATCGCGGCCACGCACTCGGTGGAGGAGATCCAGCAGTTCCTGGGCGTGGACTCCCTCGGCTATCTCTCGCTCGAGGGCATGCTCCGGGCGGCGGGTACCGGGAACCGATTCTGCCACGCCTGTTTCTCCGGCGAGTACCCGACCGAGATCTCGGACGAACTGCTCCAGCTCCGCCACGCCGCACCGCCCCTGGCGACCCCGGCATGAAGGCCCCCTACTCCCAGCCGGTCGTCTACTTTTTCGGGCAGGGCCGGGCCGACGGCACGGCCACCATGAAGGACATCCTCGGCGGCAAGGGTGCCGGCCTCGCCGAGATGACCAACCTGGGCATCCCCGTGCCGCCCGGGTTCACCATCGCCACCACCATCTGCCTCACCTACCTCGAGACCCGGCAGTTCCCGCCGTGGCTCCGCTCCCAGGTGGAGACCAGCCTGCAGCGGCTCGAGGCCGCCACCGGGCGGCATTTCGGGGGAAGCGAGCGGCCGCTGCTGGTGTCGGTGCGCTCCGGGGCACCGGTGTCCATGCCGGGCATGATGGACACCATCCTGAACCTCGGGCTCAACGACACCACGGTGGAGGGCCTGCTCCGGGAGAGCAACAACCCGCCGTTCGCCTGGGACAGCTACCGCCGCTTCGTGCAGATGTACGGCACGGTGGTCTTCGATCTGCCCAAGGCGCCCTTCGAGGAACGGCTCCAGATCCGGAAGCAGCGCTGCGGCGTCGTTCGCGACATTGACCTGCCCGCCGAGGAGATGCGGGCGCTGGTGCGCGAGTTCAAGGAGCACATCCAGCAGGCCATCGGGCGGCCCTTTCCGGACGACCCCCTGGAGCAGCTCTGGGGCGCGATCGCCGCGGTCTTCGAGAGCTGGAACACCCGCCGCGCGATCGACTACCGGAAGCTGCACGACATCCCGGACACCATGGGCACCGCGGTGAACGTGGTGACGATGGTGTTCGGGAACCTCGGGGAGGATTCGGGCACCGGGGTCGCCTTCACCCGCGATCCCTCCACCGGCGAGAAGCGGCTCTATGGCGAGTACCTGCTCAACGCCCAGGGCGAGGACGTGGTCTCGGGCACCCGCAACGTGGAGGACATCGCGCGGCTGAAAGAGGTCATGCCGCACGCCTACGCCGAACTGGAGCGGATCGCACGCATCCTGGAGCGGCACTTCCGCGACGTCCAGGACATGGAGTTCACCATCGAGCGCGGGAAGCTGTACATGCTCCAGACCCGCCGCGCCCAGCGTTCGGGACACGCCGCGGTCCGGATCGCGTGCGAGATGGTGGACGAGGGCCTGATCAGCGAGGAGGAGGCGGTGGCCCGGATCCCGCCCAACGACCTGAATCAGCTGCTCCATCCCACCATTGACCCCAACAGCCAGGTGGACCTGCTCACCACCGGACTGCCGGCCTCCCCGGGGGCGGCGTCGGGGGCGGCCGTGTTCGATGCCGACCTCGCCGAGCAGATGGGGAAGCGCGGCGAACCGGTCATTCTGGTCCGGCGCGAGACCTCCCCCGAGGATTTCCACGGGATGCTGGCAGCCCGGGGGATTCTCACCGCGCGAGGCGGCATGACGAGCCACGCCGCGGTGGTGGCGCGAGGGCTGGGCAAGCCCTGCGTGGCGAGCGCCCAGGCGCTCGAGGTGGATGAGGAACACCAGACCTTCTCGGTCAACGGCCGCTCGATCCGGCAGGGAGAGTGGATCACCATTGACGGGGGGAGCGGGCGGGTCTTTGCCGGCCGGGCCACGCTGGTGCCGCCCGAACTCTCCGGCAACTTCACTCGGCTCATGGCGTGGGCCGACAAGGTGCGCCATCTCCGGGTCCGGGTGAACGCCGACACGCCCGCCGACGCCCACCGGGGCCGCGACTTCGGGGCCGAGGGGATCGGCCTCTGCCGCACCGAGCACATGTTCTTCGAGGGCGACCGGCTCATCGCCATGCGGGAGATGATTCTGGCCCAGGACGCGGCCGGACGGCAGAAGGCCCTCGCCAAGCTGCTCCCGATGCAGCGGGGCGATTTCGAGGCCATCTTCCGCGCCATGGAAGGGTTTCCGGTCTGCATCCGGCTCCTCGATCCCCCCCTCCACGAGTTTCTGCCGAAGGAAGCGGGCGAGATCGAAGAGATGGCCGCCGCGCTCGGCAAGCCGGTGGCGGAAGTGCAGCGGATCGTGGCGAGCCTCCAGGAAGCCAACCCCATGCTGGGGCTCCGGGGATGCCGCCTCGGCATCGTCTATCCCGAAATCACCGCCATGCAGGCCCGCGCCATCTTCGAGGCGGCCTGCGCCGTGGCGCTCCGCAAGGGCCGGGTGCAGCCCGAGGTCATGATCCCGCTCACCGCCAACGTGGTCGAGTTCCGCAAACAGGCGCTCATCGTGCGGCAGGTGGCGGAGGAGGTCTTCCGGGAGCGCCAGATCACGGTACCGTATCTGCTGGGCACCATGATCGAACTCCCGCGCGCCGCGCTCACCGCCGACGAAATGGCCCGAGAGGCCCAGTTCTTCTCGTTCGGCACCAACGACCTCACCCAGACCACGTGGGGACTCTCCCGGGACGACGCCGGCCGGTTCCTCCCCTACTACCTGGAGCACGGGATCATCGAGGACGACCCGTTCCAGGTCCTGGACCAGGCCGGCGTGGGAAAGCTGATCCAGATGGCCTGCGAATCGGGCCGGAAGACCCGGCACGACCTCAAGCTCGGGATCTGCGGCGAGCACGGCGGCGAGCCCCGGTCGGTCGCCTTCTGCGACCGGCTCGGCATGAACTACGTGAGCTGCTCGCCCTACCGGGTGCCGATCGCGCGGCTGGCCGCCGCCCAGTCCGCACTGGCCGAACGGGGCACCATGGACCGCACCCGGGCCACGCTCTGAGCCGCCGGCCGGGCCCGCTTGTGCCGGAGGCCCCCCGGGGTTACATTCAAGCTGCGATTGCGCCGCACGGCGCGGACAAGTTCCGAGTTGACACAAGGGGCCTGGTTCGCACGGGCCCCTTTCGTTGTTCCGGCGGCACCAACCGCCGGCGATACCACCTGCGGGACTCGCAGGGCCCATCGTGAGGGCCATGATCACGAGAACACGAGTAGTCGGACAGGGTACGGATGTGCCGGGCTCCGATTACCAGAACACACAAGGGAGTACGGCATGCGTACCACCGGTACCGTGAAGTGGTTCAACGAAGCCAAGGGTTTCGGCTTCATCACCCCCGAGAACGGGCAGAAGGACTGCTTCGTCCATCACTCGGCGATCCTGGGCGAGGGCTTCAAGACCCTCACCGAAGGGGAGCGGGTGGAGTTCGACGTGGTGCAGGGCGCCAAGGGTCCGGCCGCCGAGAAGGTGGCGAGGCTCGGGCGGCAAGACTGACCGCGCGACTCGGCAGCCACCGCTGACACGGGCCCAGCCCGTTCGCCAGACGGCGGACGGGCTGGTGCTTTCAGGAGGGACCAATGATCGAAGTGATTCTCCGCGAGGACGACCGGATCGAAGCCGCGCTCAAGCTCTTCAAGCGGAAGGTCCAGCGGGCGGGCCTGTTGAAGGAGCTCCGGCAGCGGCGCCATTACGTGAAGCCCAGCGAGGCGCGGCAGATCAAGCGCGCAGCCGCCCGGCGCCGGCACCGGTCGCGCGGCGCCTCCGGCCGGGAGTAGTCCGGCGGCAGGCGCGGCCTGCCTGGTGATTCCCGTCATCGCCGGCCCGTCCGGGCGGCCCTGTCATGGCCGCCCTCGCCATGGCCGGCCGCCTCTCAACCCGCTATCCACATTGATCCGGGCCGGGGCCGCCCCCAGGGGACCCTCCCCCCGACCCTCCACGACCCTGGTCGGCGGGATGCTGGCCGGGTCCGTGGCGGGGGCGATCGGGCTGGCCGGGGCCGCCCTGCTGGGCTCGAGCCCCGAGCCACCCGTCGCGCCACCCTAGTGCTGCGGCCCTCGACGGCCGGGTTGTTCGGCGCGGGCCTGGGATGGCGCCTCAGGCAGCGCGCAGCCGTCCGAGCCGCCCCGGCCACTGGCCCCCGGCGCCGGCGCCGGCACCGGCCCCGGCCCGAGAAACCTCTCCCGCCGGGAGCCTCCGGCCCATTTGCGAGTCGGCCGGCGCTTCCCTAACTTAGCCTCGGCGTTCCCGCTCTCGTCATGCGCCGCGATCCGCTCCTCCGCACCGGTATCCTCCTGGCGGGCATCCCCGCCGCCCTCTGGCTGGCCTTCTCCAGTTACACGTTCGCCTGTGACAGCCCGGGGCGCGATTCCTGGCTCGCCATCGCCACGGTCTGGAGCCGGTGCTCCAGTCACCGGACCGCGCCCGGACCGCCACGCCCGCTTTGCGAAATGCTCGACGCCCAAGCCGACCCTGCCCGGCCGGACCCGACGCCCTGCGTCGCGACTGCCACCCCGATTCCGTGAGCCCGCCATGCGCCTCCGCGTCGTCCTCGCTCCGCTGGTCCTGGCCGCTGCGCCGGCCCGACTCCCGGCCCAGGCCGCCCAGTCGGCGCCAGTCCTGCACCATGGGGACCCGGTCGAGGTTCTGGCCCCCAGGTTCGGAAGCGGCTGGCTCCCCGCCACGATTCACATGGTGGGCGAGTGCCCGATGGTGACCGTGAAGCCGGACCCCGCCAACCGTTACGTCGCCCCCAACCGGCCCAAGCAGGTCCGCGCCCATGCCCTCGTCACCCTGAAGGGGCTCCGGATCCGTTCCTCCGGGACCGACTCGACATGGATCACCCTCTCGGAGGACGACCTGCAGCGATACGGTGCCTGCCCGACGCCATAGTGCCACCCGTGCCTCACGCCGAGATTCTCGCACCCGGGTCAGCCGCTTTCTGGCTCCGCATCGCCCTCGCTGTCGTCTGCGGGGGGGCCATCGGCCTCGAGCGGCAGCTCCGCGGCAAGGTGGCCGGCATCCGGACCAGCGTCCTCATCTGCCTCGGGACGGCGATGTTCGTGAGTCTGGGCGCGGCGCTCGGGGGAGAGCGCGCCGACCCCACCCGGGTGCTGGGTCAGGTCGTGACCGGGATCGGGTTCCTCGGCGCCGGGGTGATCCTGGCCAGGGACGGCCGCATTCTCGGGGTGACCACGGCGGCCGTGATCTGGGTTCTGGCCGCCGTGGGCGCGCTGATCGGGCTGGGCTACGCGCCCGCCGCGGTGGCGATCACGGGGGTGACCCTCGGGGTGCTGGTGGGCGTGGAACGGCTCGAGGAGTTCTGGGCCCGGCGGCGCGGCCATCGCGTGTCCCGGGAGCTGGAGGGGATCGAGATCCCGGACAGCACCGACACCCGCTGAGCCGCCGGCTTCCCTCCGACTCGCCATGGCCATCAGGATCGTTCGACTCGGTTCCCCCCGCCTTGCCGGCCGAGGGCTGCGCCTCGGGGCCGTGCGGCGCCCGCCGCGCGGAGGGCGCAAGCCGGCTCTGGCCTGGGCCGATTGGCAGGGGCCGAGGTTGTGGTCGGCATCGGCCGTCGAGACCATCATCGGTCGCCTCGTGGCCCGGCCCCACTGGCCGGCGCCGAGGTTGGGGGCTCTGTGCAGGCTAGAACACGGGGGTCTGGCAGTCCTTGGCGCCTGCGGCATTCGAGCGGGCGGACGGAGGAGGCATACGGGAGCTGGGTGCGGCGCCTGGTGCGCGTCTGCGGGCTTCGGCATCCGGGGGAGTTGAGGAAGCGGGAGGTGCCTGGCGTTGCTTACCCATTTGCGTGTCGAGCGCCAGGTGGCGGCGTCTACCCAGGCTCAGGCCTTGGCGGCGGTGGTGTTTCCGTACCGGGGGCTTTTGGGGCGTCTGCTGGAGGGGTCGGGCCCGATTCCGCGGGCGCGGGTGCCGGTTCGGTTGCCGCTGGTGTCGAGCCCTGGCCGCGGGCGGGTACTGTGACGGATTGCTCGCGTCCAAGGTGAGGTGCCTCGAGAGGGTCGGGTCCTGGCGACGTGCGGCTGGGGCTGGGACGGCTCGGGGCATGGCGGTCCTGGTAGGCCAGTTGCTCTATGACAGCGGACTCCGGTTGTTGGAGACTTCGACGCTGCGGTAAAGGATGTGGACTTGCAGCGGGGGCGGGCCCGCCGCGTGGTTCAGCGGGGCCTGGATAAAAGGGAGCGGGTGACGGTCCTGGCGTGGCC
>DATLYZ010000059.1:0-7902 GCA_035574255.1 Gemmatimonadales bacterium
GGGCCGATGAGGCGACAGTTCTTCGTCTACATCATGACCAATCCGCGGAACACGGTGTTGTATACCGGTGTAACCAACGACCTGCGAGCGCGCGCCTGGCGCCATCGGTCCGGGCAGGGGAGCAAGTTCACCAGGCGCTACAAGTGCACCAAGCTCGTCTACTACGAGATATTCGATGATCCATCCAGCGCGATCAGCCGGGAGAAGCAGATCAAGGCGGGGTCGAGGGCTGACAAGATCGCGTTGGTGGAGGGGTCGAACCCTGGCTGGAAAGACCTCTATGACGGCCTGTGATGGGTCGGGGCCGATGGCCCCTGGTCATCGCGAGCGCCCCGGGGCGGAGCCCGGCGTTCCGGTCATTGCGAGCGCCCCGGGGCGGAGCCCGGCGTTCCCGTCATTGCGAGCGCCCCGGGCGGAGCCCGGGCGCGAAGCAATCTCCCCCGGGCTCGGCTGCCAGGGCTGCCGGATTGCTTCGTCGGCCGCTTCGCGGCCTCCTCGCAATGACGGGAGGCGGAGCCCGGGCCTCGGGTTGGTGCCGCGTGGGCCCCCTCGTCATTGCGAGCGGCCCGGGCGGAGCCCGGGCGCGAAGCAATCTCCCCCGGGCCGGCTGCCAGGGTTGCCGGATTGCTTCGTCGGCCGCTGCGCGGCCTCCTCGCAATGACTTCAGGTGGAGCCCGGCCTCGTTGGGCGACCCCCACGCCACGGCAGGGGCTGTATATTTCCGGCATGCCCAATACGGTCTCTTCTCGCACTTCGTCGCGCCGCCCGGGCGGCCGGGTTCGCCTATCCGCAGCCTGATCCCGATCGAGGTCCCGGTCGAGCGCGCCATCCTGGTGGGCGCGCCTCGCAAGGGTTCCGCTGACGCCAAGCACCTGCAGGATCACCTGGACGAGCTGGCTCGTCTGGCCGACACGGCGGGGGCCCAGGTTGTGGGCCGGGTTTCTCAGCAGGTGGACCCACCCCATCCGGCCACGCTGATCGGGGAGGGGAAGGTGGAGGAACTCCGCGCCCGGGTGGAGGAGCTGGGCGGGAGCCTCGTGATCTTCGACGAGGAACTCACCCCGGTGCAGGGGACCAACCTGGAGCGGGAGCTCCAGGTGCGGGTGATGGACCGGGCCGAGCTCATCCTCGACATCTTCTCGACCCGGGCGCGCACCCACGAGGCGAAGCTCCAGGTGGAGCTGGCGCAGCTCGAGTACCTGCTGCCGCGTCTCACCCGGATGTGGACCCACCTCTCACGGATCCGGGGCGGCATCGGGCTCAGGGGTCCCGGCGAGACCCAGCTCGAGACCGACCGGCGGATCATCCGCCGCAAGATCCAGGGGCTTCGCGCCAAGCTCAAGGAAGTGGCCCGCCACCGCGAGGTGCTGCGGGCGGGCCGCGCTCCGATGCTGAGCGTGGCCCTGGTGGGGTACACCAACGCCGGGAAGTCCTCGATCCTCCGGATGCTGGCCGGGGCGCACGACGTCTTCGTCGAGGACCGCCTGTTCGCCACCCTCGACACCCTTACCCGCGAGGTGGACCTCGGGGGAGGCTGCCGGGCCCGGGTGTCCGACACGGTGGGGTTCATCCGGAAACTCCCGCACCACCTGGTGGCGAGCTTCCGCGCCACCCTGGAGGAGGTCCGCCAGAGCGACCTGCTGCTCCATGTCGTGGATGCCGCCCACCCCGGGTGGGAGGAGCAGGCCGCGGTGGTCGAAGCGGTGCTCGGCGAGATCGGGATCGGCGAGCGGCCGGTGATCCCGGTCTTCAACAAGATGGATCTGGTGCCGGAGCCCGCGTCGTTCGCGGCGCGGATCCGGGAGCTGTACCCGGAGGCGCTTCTCGCGACCACGGTCCGAATTGACGGGCTGGACGAGGTGAAGGCCGAACTCCGCCGCCGGGAGCTGCTGCTCCGGCCCGCCGTCACGGTTCAGGTGCCCCTGAGCGACGGCGCCCGGCTCGCCGCGCTCTACCGGTCAGGCGAGGTCCTGCGCCAGTCCGTGACGGACACCCATCACACGGTGACGGTCCGGCTCGCGCCATGGCAGGCCGAGCAGCTGCGGGCGGAGGGCCTGGTGGTGACGAGCGCGGCCGCCGCGGTGGCGCGGGCCGGGTAGGCCCCTACTCCCTTCCGCTCAGCACCTGCTCCAGAATGAGCCAGCGGTTCATGCCGGCGAACTTCTGGTGCATCTTGGTGAGAGGCGGCCCGCCGGGGGCCTCGTCCTCTTCGATCTGGAGGTCGGCCAGCGCCTCCAGGCCCCTAGCCGCGAACTTCCGGAGCCCCTTGTCGAGCGCGAGCCCCACGGTGCGGAAGTTGAAGAGTGTCGAGAACTGGAGCGTGTAGCCCAGGTCGGCGAGTTGCTGATTGGTGATCAGCGTGCCGGCCTTCTTGGCCTTCCCCCAGTAGAGCGAGGGCGAGAGGTTGAAGCCGAGCATCTGGTTCGGATAGTACTTCCGGACCCCTTCGGCGAACGCCTGCGGCTGATCGAGCTCCGTGTTGTTGAACTCGGCCCAGATCACGTCCACGCCGAGCTCGGCGGCCTCCCAGGCGTCCTCGATGGCCATCTGGACGCCGCCGGCGGACTGGCCGGGGAGCGCACCGTCGATGGAATCGGTGCGGGCGATGATGACGAGGTTGACACCGGTTGCCTGACAGGCGGCCTTGATGGCCTTGAGCTTGGCGAGCCATTCGCGCCGGGGCACCAGCACCTTGTCCCGCTTCTGCTTCCCCACGCTCACGATGTGGCCGCAGGTCCGGTCGGCCGGGTCCTGGTTCTCGAGATGGACGCCGGCCACGCGGGCGCGGATCAGCTCGTGGGCCAGCGCGAAGGTCTGGCCCGGGCCGCCGAAGCCGGCCTCCATGTCCACGAAAATCGGGGGCACCGAAAGGATCTCGCGGCCCTCGGTTTCGAAGTAGTGGGTGTGGCGCGCGCCCTCGATGCCCTTCCAGAGTTCCTGGGCCAGCTCGACCATCTGGTGGGAGTGGTAGACCCCGATGTCGGGGTACATGTTCTTGACGGCGGCGAGCTGCCAGCCGCTGCCGTAGAGCGCCTTGAAGCCGAGCCGGGTCATGAGGGCGGCGGTGTAGGCGTCGTAGGCGCCGGCGGTGTGGAGATAGGTGCCGCGGTCGCGGGCCTCGTGGAGCAGGCGCCGGAGCTTGTCGGCGGGCTGCTCGGTTTCCGGGGGAGCGAGCAGCTTGGCGACGGCGTCCAGGGGGTAGACGGCGTTCTTGCTCGAGGGTGGCGTGGCAGTGGCCATGGAGCGGCTCTCCTTCGGGGAAAAGACTCGCGTTGGCGCGGACGTGAGTCCGCGCTTTGCGTGCCAGCTTCGTGCCGAGCCGGGTTGGGGGAGGAAACGGGGGGTCCTGGCCCCGGGTTCCCGGTACCGAACGACAAGGTATAATTATCACAATGTGAAATTGTTCACAAGGGGTCGGGGCCTGGCCTGGTTGCAAGGGCCGCGGGATTGCTTCGTCGGCCGCTCCGCGGCCTCCTCGCAATGACGGGTGGCGAAGCCCGGCCCCCCGTCATGGCCTGCGCCCCGGGCGAAGCCCGGGCGCGTGACGGGTGGCGGAGCCCGGGCCTCCCGTCATGGCCCGCGCCCCGGGCGCACCCCGGCCCGCCCCCGTCATTGCGAGCGCCCCGGGCGAAGCCCGGGCGCGAAGCAATCTGGCCCAGCATAGCAGGAACAGCCCGGGCGCGAAGCAATCTGGCCCGGCCTGGCAGGAGGGACCGCGGGATTGCTTCGTCGGCCCCTTCGGGGCCTCCTCGCAATGACGGGGAGGAACCCGGCGCCGGCCCGCCTCTCGCCCTTGCTGCAACCCGCCGTCCGGCTTAGACTTCCGCCTCCCGAAGCGCTGGATTTTTTTCGGGCGATTAGCTCAGCTGGTTAGAGCGCGCGCCTCACATGCGCGAGGTCGGGGGTTCAAGTCCCTCATCGCCCATGAGCCCGAAGCGACCGCCCCGCCGTCGGCGACCGACGCGCGGGGCGCGCTGTTTTTCGGTCTGCGCGGCGGCGGTGGAGTGGTGCAAGGGCACGAACACCTGAACGAAACCTCCCGCGCTCCCCGACAACCTCGAGGCGCCACAGACCGGAGGGAGCTCGCCAGACAAAGCGCAGTCCACGATCCAGCGGCCTCCGGCCACCACGGGCCTTCGGTGCCCTCGGTGGACCGCGCCCGCCGGCCAGGCGGCGACGGCGAGAACAGGGACATTCATGAGATCCTCGAAGAACCCGCACCGCGGAGTGTCCTCGGACGCGCAGCGGATGGCCGCCACTGGCTGACAGGGTGGTGACTCCCCCGGGAAGAACCGGCCCCGCCTCCAACGCAACGGGGGCGCACCGACGTGCGCCCCCGTTGCGTCCGCGATCCCTCGGCGTCGCGGCCTACTTCTGCACCAGGATCAGGTACTTCGACGGCGCCCAGAATTCCTCGGTCGAGGTGATCCGGACGCGGCCGTAAATCTTGCCGTCCCGCACCACCGTCGAATCCACGTACTCGAGCGGCTGCCGGGAAACCACCTGGTACCCCGCCTCGGGATCCGGCAGCGCAATCTCGGTCTCCCGGGTCTTGTCCAGCGCGTGGAAGAGCGCCGGATCCAGGTGCCGCGCCGGGACCAGGTGCTTGCCGCCGAAGAACAGGAACTTGCTCCCCTCCTTCGTCACCACGCCCTTGTCCAGCAGCTCGCGCTCGGTGCCCGCGACATAGTACACCGTATTCCGATACCGGGTGAGATCGGCCACCGTGTCGGTCAGCGCCTGGTTGGTGGCCGCCAGGCCCGCCGCCATGGCGCGGGTGGTGTCCAGCTCCTGGCTCAGCGTGGCGATCCGCACCTGCTGCGAGTCGATCACTGCCCGGAGCTCCATCTCGGTCCGCAGCGCGCTCTGCTGGAGCGAGTCGATCGAGGCCTTGTAGCTCTCGATCTGGGCCACCAGCCGCTTGTTCTGCCCGGACAGCGTCCGGGCCCGCGCGCTGCTCTGCTCCAGCCGCTGCTCGGTCTCGTTGAGCCGCGCCACCAGCGCCTGCACCCGCTCCAGCGCCGCCGCCCGCGCGGCGCGGTCCCGCTCGGCGGGCGTCCCGGCGTCGGAGGTGGTGGCGCTCGTGACCAGAGCGGTACGCGCCTTGGCCAGCTCCTCGTTGACCGAGTTGACGAACTTGGAGGTCTCCAGAACCTCCGTGATGAGGCTGTCCTTCTCCGCGGCCAGGGCCTGCGCATCGGCCAGGGCCTTCTCGAGTTTGGCTTTGCTGGTGCACCCCAGGGCCAGGACCAGGGGGACCAGCATCAGGGAACGACGCATCGTACTACCTCCACAGTTGGCTCGCGGCACAGGGCCCGCCGCCATCCCTCGGGTGCCGCCGACGGGGACGCACAACGACCGCCAGAATCCTAAACGGCTGGTTTCGCGACGCCAGTGACTGCGCTCACACCGCGCATGTCAGACCGCTCGCGGCGACATGTCAGTTGGATGACAAACGAATGGCGGTTTCCCGTCGTCGGACAACCACGCCCCGGGACGAGCCGCCCGCTCCGGAGCCGGCCCGCCGGCGCAAGTGGACCGCGCCGGCCTCACGTCGGCTTCCGGCACCGATTCAGCGGCCCGTGCCTGATCCGCCCGCCGCCCGATCGCGCGCGGGCTCCTGGGCCACCGCCGAGCCGGGCTCGAGACCGTAGCGCTCCGGATTGCTGCAGATCACCGCCGCGGCCAGGATCTTGGGGACGTACTCCCGCGTCTCCGGCGGGAGCTTCTTGATCCGGTAGAGGTGCCAGAAGTCCCGCTTCTCCTTCTTGTACCCGCCCGGCTCCTGGGCCACCTGGTGCAGGGCCCGCCGTACACCGTTCTCCCCCCGGTTATAGGCCGCCATGGCCAGCATGAAGGCATCCTCGCCGAACTCGGCCAGGAGGTTCGCCAGGTACCGGGCCGCGGCGCGGCTCTGCTTGCGGACGTCCAGTCGCTCGTCCAGCGCGCCCTCCACCTTGAGGCCGAAGTTGCGGGCGGTCGTGGCGGTCATCTGCCACATCCCTCTGGCCCCGGCACCGCTCGCGGCGCGCGGGTTGAAGGCCGACTCGGTCCACGCCACGTAGGCCATCACCTCGGGCAGCTCGAGCCGGCGGAACTCCTCCGTGATGATCGGCCAGTACTGGACCTTGCGCCGGTACACGATGCGCGTCGTGGGGAGCGCCTCCATCATCTCGTTGATATGATAGGCGAGTCGCTCCTTGAAAATCGGCGGCACCGCGTAGGTCTCCGCATCGAACTGCCGGAGGATCCGCCGGATCTCCCGGTCCAGTTCGTCGCCCGATTCCGCCGCCTCGACGGCCTTCGCCTTGTCCGCCCGGGCCAGGTCGGCCAAGGTGCGCTCCGCGTTCGCGGTGGCTTCGAGCAACCGGTGCTCCAGCTCCACCAGCTCCAGGGAGTCCTGGGTCGCCTCCATCTGCTCCTGGATCGCCCGGATCTGCGCGTCGAAACGCCCCTTGGCGTCGAGCAGCTCGCGGATCTTCCGCTGCTGGACGTAGATCACCGCCCCCATGATGAGAATGACCACCGCCGCCACCCCCGCCACCATCGCCACGACCCGCACCCACTTCCGGCGCGAGGTGGCCCGCACCACCTCCGAGACCTGCTGCAGCGTCTCCGCCATCACCTCCATGGTCTTCCGCGACCGGGTCCCGCCGGCCTTGGCCCGCTCCGCCGCCACCCGCTGCGCCGCCTGCGTCACCAGGGTGATCGCGGCGGTCTCCCGCGTCTTGCCCTGAAAGACCTGGGCGATCTCCGCGGCGTCCTTGGTCGGGTCGTAGCTGCTGTCCACCGTGACTTCGACCTCGGCCTCGGGTCCCTCGACCCCGAAGCGGATGCGGTCGCCGGTCCGGAGCGGATGGTTGTGGAGGCGCGTCCCGTTCACCACGAGACCGGTGGCCGAGCCGGTGTCAATCACGTGATAGGCGCTGTCCTTGAACAAGATCGCGGCATGGTAGTTGGCGACCCCGGTGTCCCGGGCGGGGTCGAAGCGGACGTCGCAGTCCCCCATGACCCCCACCCGCAACGCCTTCTTGTCGCTCTCGAAGATCGTCCCTCCGAGGCTGCCGCTCAGGAACTTGAGACGGATCACGCCGGGTCTCCTGCCGGACCGCTCGCGAGATCGCGAGGGAAAGAATACCGGAGCTTACCGGCGCCGAACCCGGACCGCCAGAGGGGGCGCCACTGGCACGTGACTGGCAGCGGCTCCCCGGCGCCACCGCCGGGCGCGTGCGTCACCTCATCGCACCGGGCCGAGTCCGCGAGGCCAACACGCCATGAAACCTGCATCAGGGAAGGCCCGGTGCGCCGTCCACCCGTCCCGGTCGTTCGGGAGCCGGTTCCGTGAACCTGTAGGATCAGCTCGGCACCTGTGGGACAAGGCCACCACCCGCGCGCTGGCGGAGGGCCGCCGCCACGGATAGTATGTCGCCCGCCGGATGCGCGGCGCTTCCCCGGCACCTCCGTTGGCCCCGCCACGCTCAACCTCAGAGGAGCTCGCCTATGCGCCGATTCGCTGCTCTTCCCCTCGCGCTTGCAGGACTCGCCCTCACCGCCTGCCAGGACGAACCCCTGGTGCCCGCGCTGGCCCCCGTGGCCGTGAAGCCGAGCCTCATCACCTCGGGCGGGCCCTACTACACCGGCCGCCACGTGATCTCCTTCAATGGCGCCGCGGAGCCGGCCGGGTTCCGGCAGTTCGTCGCCGACCACGGCGGCCAGGTGGAGTGGTCGTCCCCGGCCGCGGGGCTCGCCGCCGTGAGCGGGCTCAGCGACGCCAACGCCCAGGCCCTGGCCGGGACGCCCGGCATCGCCGCGGTGGACGCCGACGAACTCATCGTCCTGGAAGCCCCGCAGGTCCTGGCCGACCAGGTCGAGGCCGTGTCCGATCAGGTCGAGAGCCCCACC
>DATLYZ010000060.1:0-56451 GCA_035574255.1 Gemmatimonadales bacterium
TCCGCGGGAATGACGGGGGGGAGCGCGAATAAACGACGCGGATGTCACCCCGGCGAAAGCCGGGGTCCAGTGTCCTGGATTCCCGCTTGCGCGGGAATGACGGGGGGGGGCCGCGGGAATGACGGGGGAGCGGGAATAAACGACGCGGATGTCACCCCGGCGAAAGCCGGGGTCCAGTGTCCTGGATCCCCGCTTGCGCGGGAATGACCGTGGACACGCACGCCGGTGGATTCCCGCTTGCGCGGGAATGACCGTGGACACGCGCGCCGGTGGATTCCCGCTTGCGCGGGAATGACGGGGGGGCGCGGGAATGACGGGGGCGCGGGAATAAACGACGGGGATGTCACCCCGGCGAAAGCCGGGGTCCAGTGTCCTGGATTCCCGCTTCCGCGGGAATGACTGGGGAATGCCCCAAGACAAAGGCCCCCGCTCGAGCGGGGGCCTTTGTCTTGCGCCTGACCGGCGCCGATCAGAGACCGGTGATCTTGATCAGGTAGTTCAGCGGGTCGACGTTGTTCGGCGGCGCGTAGAAGGCCGAGAACGTGTCCACCACGATGTAGTAGGTTCCGGCCGGCAGATTGTTCAGGTTGCAGGTCTCCGGCTGCCCGGCCGCGCCGGCACCCTTGGCATCGCAGCCAAAGATGCTGAGGAGGTTCAACCCGGAGTCGAAGAAATAGATCCCCAGGTCGGTGGTACCCTGCCACGTGGCGTTGATGCTGAACGACCTGGTGCTGCCGATCGTGAACTGGAAGATCCGGCAGGGTCCTCCCAGATTGCCCAGGCACACCCCGCCCGGATCGTCGAAGAACGGGCCCGCGTCCGCGATATAGGCCACCTGTCCGGTCGCCGGCATGGTGATGTTCGGGGCGGTGGCGAAGTCGTCCGTCCCGGGGTAGCCACCGGGGGGCGTCAGGTAAACGCCCGCGTTCAGAATGAGGGGCAGCGCCGGATTGCTGGTCAGGACCACGCCGCTCACCACCGGCTTGGCCTTGCCGGTGCCGGGAATGGGCACGAAGTCGATCGTGGTGGCGGTGACCGAGACCACACCCGCCGGCCGGCCGCCGGTCGTCACCGTCGCGTTCGAGTTGAACTGGAACCCGCTGCCGGCCGTCAGCGTCACCACTTCGCCGGGCTGCGGCGTCCGGTTGCTCAGGGTGGCCGGGAACTGTGTCAGCGCCGGCGTGGTAAACGCCGAATCGGTGAGGACCGTGTAGCCGCCGAGCCCTGCCGCGCCCGAGATCACGACGCTATCCAGCGTGGCCTTGACACCCGGCCAGTTGGGACCGATGAGGAAGCTCATGGTCAGGCTGTCGCTGGAGATCGTCGGGGTGCTGGTGGTGGCACCGGCCGGCACCCGGAGCTTGGTCGCGCTGGCGCCGCTCGGGATGAAGCGATAGCGCCCTACGGCCGAGATGGTGATGTTGTCGGCGATGGCCGCCGTCCCCTTGGACGCGGCGAAGGCGGGGAGCGTGTCCGTGACCACGTCGGCTGCCGTGGACATCGTGAACCTCCCCACGATCGTCCGCCCGGAGAGCTGCACGTTGGTCACCTGGAACTTGCCGCTGGCCAACGGCCCGATCAGGCAGCGGATGGTCAGGCTGTCGGCCGAGATCGAGACCCGGAACGTCCGGGCCAGCGGTCCTGCCACACAGGCGGAGACGTTGGCCCCGCTCGGCGTCAATCGGAACAGGCCCGGAAGCGTGACCGTCACGGTGTCGCCGGCCACCGGGGCCGCCGGGGACAGCACGAGATCCGGCAGCGGCGGTGTCGTGATGCCGGAGGCCGCCGTGACCGAGACCGGGCCGGGGGTCGAGTAGGTGGTCACCATGTTGCTGAGCGTGGCCGTCCCCGTCGAGCCCGGGAACGGGATGCACCGGAGCGAGGTGCTGTCGGGGGTCAGGCTTCCCGGCACCACGGCGCAGGCGCCGGCCGCGAACGTGACGGTCGAGGCCGGGGTGAACTTGAGCGAAGCCGGGGCCGTGATGGTGATCGTGTCGCCGATGTTCGGATTCGCCGGGGCGAACTGCGCCGCCGCCGTGGCCGGGATCGTCGCGACCGGAATCGCGATGGTCCGGCCTCCCGCGCCCACGGTGAAGCTGGTCGAGACTTGCTGCAGCGCGGTCACGATGAACCGCGCGCGGGTCACGGTACCGGGGGCCGTGAGCTTCTCGCCCGCGTACACGGGGTTGAACGTGGTGTCCCGCACCACGGTGATCCCGGTGCCGGGGTTGACCAGGTTGAACTGGGTGCCCACCTGGTTGCCCTGGGCGTCCACCGCCTCGACGATCACGTTCTGGCTCAGGCCCTCGTCAACGAAGAGCACCGAGGGGTTCGCGACCAGGTGATCCACGCCCTGGCGGAGATCCTCCGTGGGGTCTCCTTTGCAGGAGGCGAAGGCCCCGACGGCGGCCGCGAGCACGACCGAACTACGTAGCACACGGTTCATGACAATTCCCTCGCGTTCAAATGACTCGTTGAGTTCCGCCCGCGTCCGATTGCCTCGTTACCTCGTCACTGCAAGGGCGCCCGCCCCTGGGACTCCTCGAAGAAGAGGTCGATCCCGAGGAACCGGCTCACATCCTGAAGCGCATCGGGGCCGATGATCTCGCGGAACCCCGGGTTGCTGGTCTCCCGAAGGTCGTTGGTGAACATCAGCTTGTACGCGCCGAACCCGGTGCGATCCACGAACAGGTAGTACTGGTCCTTCGCCTGCGTATAGCGCCAGACCTGGTAGGGGGGCGCCTGCCCGGCCACCCGGCGGTCCAGCACCTCCGAGGGCGGGCCGTACTTGATGTAGATCCGTCCCCGGTCGCTTCGCCAGCCGGGGGTGGCCGCCCGGCCGCCCTCGGCATAGTTCCGGTTGGCGTACTCGATCTTGCTGTAGAACGCCTCTCGGGCCTCGTTGCGCGCCGTGGCCGGCGTCGGGTCCCGCGCCTGCCAGAACCGCGTCAGGAACTGACGCTTGGCCGCCAGCGAGAGCCCCGTCTTCCACACGGCCAGCGAATCGCTCCCGGCGATGTAGAACAGCGGCGCGAAGGCCTCTTCCAGCTGCTCCTCGTTCATCTGGCCGAAGTATCCCTCGTCCGTCTCGCGCTCGGCGGCGAGCCGCGCGGCCTCCCGCTCCAGCGTCGCCTGAAAGTCCGCCATCTCGAACTGGTCCGAGCACTCCTCGTGCCGGCCGCCGAGATCCAGCTTGACCACCATCCGATACCGCCCCGACGGCAACCCGCTCAGATCGAGCTGGCCCTTGAGCACCGAGCCCCCGGCCGCCACCTGGACCGGAGCCGGCCGCGTCTCCACGATCACCTGGCCGGTCGTGTCCATCACGCTCACCTGCATGGTGCCGCGCTGGTCCTGCGCCGAGTAGGCCTCCAGCAGGTAGTACGCCTTGGACCGCACCGGGGTCAGGCGGAGCCGGGTGCTCGCGGTGACCAGGGTGTTCCCCCACCGGCGCTCGCCCTGACGCGGGATGGTGTCGCTGCCCGTCGCGAGCCGCATCGCCGGACTCAGCATTAGGTCGGAGACCGCCGGCGGACCGCTGTACGCCTCGATCGGGGTGCTGGACACCAGGCGCCGGCCCGACACCGAGTCCTCGACCGCCACCTCGAGCTGATACCGCCCCGGCGCCAGGCTGAAGTCCAGCATCTCCATCGCGGAGGCCTGCGCGGCCTTGAGTTCCGCCCTGGCCTTGCCCGGCCACGCGCTCTGATAGAGTTGCTGGCCGCTCTGGTCGGTGATGCGCACCCCCACCGCCCATCGAAGGGCCGCGTTCGGACCGTCCCCGGCCGCTTCCAGCAACGCGTAGGGAACTTCCACGAACGCGGTCACTCGCGTCTGGTTCCCTTCGGCCCGGTAGAACCGGTACGCGCGCACCAGCGGCGCCGGCTCCGTCTGCCTCGCCAGCACCGGGCCAGTGGCCAGCGCGAACGCCGCAAGCCCGGTGCACAGCCATTGCTTCATGTCGTGGACTGCGATCGTCTCACCATCCGAGACCCACGCTGAAGAAGTGCGTGTCGCCCAGGATGCCCATGTACTTGTAGGCGTAATCCAGGCTCAGGCTGAAGTTCCCCTGCCCGAACATGATCCCGCCGCCGCCCGCCAGCCCCTGGAGGTTCTCCTCGTCGTTCAGAGCGGTGGAGAGGGTCTTCGGGCTGATGTTGTTCGACGGATAGTAGGTGTAGCTCCCCCGGAGCGAGATGCTGAACGGGGAGCCACCCAGGTTCCGCGTCATCCACTCGGCGCCGGCCGAGAACCCGGCGCGGCTGTTGTTGGGCTGGTTGAAGTCCGACAGCACCGTCAGCCGGTTGTTCCCGCCGGTGACCACGTCGTAGGAGAGGCCCACCCGGAACGTGGTGGGGAGCGGGAACGACTTGGTCCGGAACCGCGCCGGCTGCGGGATCGTGGGCACGTCTTCCTGTCCTGGCAGCGGCTCGCGCGGCACCTCCGCGTTCAACGCGTCTCCGCTGTAGTCCAGGCTGGTCCCCAGGTTGGCCAGCACGAAGCTGAACTTGACCGGATGCCCGTTCAGCGAGGCGTGGAAATTGGTCCCGAAGTCGACGGCAAAGGCCTTGCCGTTCGCATCGCCGAGGTTGTCGGTGATGAACTTGGCGGTGATGCCGGCCGAGAACCGGTCGGAGAAGTTCTCGGCGTAGGTGGCCCCGATGAACGTCTCGCTCACCGAGTACACCGAGCCGATGTTCCCCTCGGGATCGTCCACGGTGTAGACCGGCTGGTCCTTGAACCCGAAGGTCCCGACCTGAAGGCCTACGACGCGCGCCCCGCCGCCGAACGGGAAGGCGATGCCGCCCCAGCTATAGCGGGTATCGGCGACGTACTCGTAGGTGCCGACCATGAAACCGGGCCGGGTCATCAGGGCGGCCCCGGCCGGGTTGTAGTACAGGGCACTCACGTCGTTGGCGATGGCCGAGAAGGCCCCGCCCAGCGCGGTGCCGCGGGCGCCGGCCCCGAGCAGGAGGAACTCCGCCGAGGTGGTGCCGTAGGGGGTGTTGTCCTGGTCGGTCCCGGTCTGGGCGGCGAGTACGGTCGGCGCCGCTCCCAGCAGGCCCGCCAGCAGGACCAGGCGCCTGATCGTGACGTAACTCATGGGTTGCCTTTCTCCTGGCTGCGTGGGGGTGGGACTCATCCTGAAGCGCCCACCCCCGGTCCGTGGACTACTGGGCGAAGTTGACGATCGTGAACCGGCCCACCCGGCGCGCGGTCGCGCCGCCGGAGTTGGACTCGATGTGATAGAAGTACACCCCGCTGGCAACCACCTGGTTGTTGCGGTTCCGCACGTTCCAGGATTCCTCCCCGCCCCACGTCGCGCTGTTGTGCTCCAGAATGTTCACCAGCACGCCGCTGGACGAGTAGATGCGGATGATCGCCTGCTGCGGCAGGTTCACGAACTTGATGACCTTGTTGTCCGTGCTCTGCTCGAACTCGTTGGTCACGTAGTACGGGTCGGGCACGGTGTGCACCTGGCGGAGATCCGCCGCTCGCACCGCCCGGATCCGGTTCGTGACATCGAAACTCACCCGGATCTCAGCCCCCGTGGCGGTGAAGGGCCGCGTGGCGCTCACGAACTTGTAGGGTCCCAGATTCCCAGCCGGACCCCCCTTGCCGCCATACACGGTGCCCACGTAACTCCGCATGGACCACACCGTCCCCGCCGCGGGGAGGCCGCCGGAAAGCTCGAAGAACGTGATGGTCCCCGCGATGTACATGGAGAACCCGGGGTTCGGCTGCACGTTCGCCGGATTCCTCACGCTCTGCCCCGTGGTAGCCTGGTTGTCCCCCGCACCGAGGGCGATCGTCCCGGGGATCACCGAGTCACGAAGGATGAAGGGAGTGGCGCTCGTGCACGGGAAGAACCCGTTATCCGGCTGCGTGAGGACCGAGCGGAACGGTTCCACGCAGGTCCAGTCGGTCGGGGTCAGCACCGTCGGGCGGCCGTCGTGCCCGCCGGCTCCCTGATCCACGGTGTTGAGCACGCCCCAACCCGAACTCACGTTGGTGCTCTGGAAGGGGAGGTCCACGTCGTGGGTCACGTCGTAGACCCGGGTGATCTTCCCGTTCGCCCCCCAGTACACGTTGAAATCCGCCGCCCGGCGGGCCCCGCCGAGCGAGGCGGCCATGTTCCGCCACTCGCGGTTGAACATGGTGTAGGAGAGCGGCTGATAGACCGTGGCGACGCCGGTGAGCGCTCCGGCGTTGTTGAAGGTGGTGGTGATGGCGCACGCCCCCGCCCCCGTACCGCAGGCCCCCTCGATCGGGTCGGCTTTGGTCTCGTTGTTCTGCGGTGACGGCCCGTCGAACCAGCGGATCCCGTTGTACCGGGCCCCGGTCACGCCGAGCCCGCTGAAATCGCCGGCGGTGAACCCCGGCTCGCCCAGCGCGAGCGAGAGGCCCCAGTCGCCGGTCGGCCCGGAGGGCGGCACCTTGTTCACCAGCTCGGCCTGGAGCCGATACGTGTTGTTACCGCCGAACCGGCTGGCCAGCGCCGAGTCGATGCGCAGCGCCTGGAAGAGCGAGTTCCCCGCCTCCTCCACGTCCAGTTGCTGCTGGATCGCCACGGTCAGGTGGAACGTGTCCGTCCCAGCGACCGCTGTCCAGTAATAGGTGTGGGGAATCCCCGGCTGCCCGTTGGCGCAGCAACCCGAGAGGTCCACCTGCCCGAGCGCGAGACTGTCGAGCCGGGCGGACAGCGCCCCCGCTCCCGCCACCACTTCCTTGGCGAACTGCCCCACGAACCCCAGGGTCGCGCCGTTGGCGGGGGGCATGGGCCCGCTGAAGATCCCGGTCGAGGGGTCAATGCTGGGCACCGTCGGGAAGACGGAATCCTGCGCCACGTTCCCCTGGCCGAAGATGTGGGTGGTGAGCGACGCGGTGGAGATGGCGTTCGACGCCGGCCGGACCGGGGTCACCGACTTGGTCCGCCGCTGCGACTCGAGACTGGTGGGACCGGACTCGATCGAGTTCACGTCGAACGCGACCACCGAGTAGAAGTACCGGAAGTTGTTCCGGGGAGTGTTGTCCACGAAGACGAACGGCACCCCGGTGTCGCTGAGTTTCGGGAACGGCCCGCCCTGCGCCCGGGCCGCCGCCCCGGTCATCAGCGTGTCGGCCCGGGTGATGACCGCCTTGTTCGGGACGAAGATGGTCGTGAAGGTCGTGTCCGGCGGCGACACCGTGGTGTCGATCGAGGCGATGACGGTGTCAATGGTCCCCGAGGCCAGCGCCGAGCGGTCGCCGGTCCGGACCTGGATCACGTCGCCCACGAGCGGAACGTCCACGTGAGCGGTGAGCTGGGTGCCATCCTTGAGGTTCGGCTGGAACCCCACCGGGCAGCCCGCGTTGACCCCGACCTCCGGCGCGCACACGTCGCTCGGGTTCACCTGGCCGGTGAAATCGCTGATCACGGTTCCCGTGAAATCGAACTGGGCCAGGAGCCGGAGCTCGTTCGGGTTGTCCACCCGGCCCCGATAGATGCGGTATCCCTCGACGTCCTTGTCCCGGTAGTTCGGGTCATACAGCGCGTTGGGGCTCCCACCGATCGTGGGCTGGCTCGCGATGGCGAAGAACGGGTCGCCGTTGGTTTCGCTCGCGCTGGGCCGCCAGATCACCGTGACCTGGTTGTCCCCCGGGATCAGGAAGAAGTCCGGCGGATCGGGCGCGAAGGGGAGCAGGAACTGGTTGTCGAACACCGCCTGGGCCACGAGGGCCTTCCCGAGCAGCGAGCCCGGGACCACGGTGAACTCGTTCTGGGTGACGATCCCGTCGGTGTTCAGGTCGTTGTAGCCCAGGAATCCCGCCAGCGAATCGATCGTGTTGGCTCCCTGACTGCGCAACACGGAGGAGCTGGTGAGCACCCGCGGGTCCCCCGGCTTCACGTCGCAGGCGGCCCCGCAGCCGCCCACCTTGACCGGGGGCGCGAAGATGTAGGCCACCACGATCGAACCGAACTCGCCGGGCGCCAGCGTGAGCGGGGTCGAGGACTGGAAGAACCGCATGTCCTGCGGCGAGTTGTTATTGACGAAGCAGATCCGGGTCTGGGCCGGGTCGCCCGTGTTGCAGGGGTCGTCGCCCAGCGCCGGATTGAGGGTGCCCGAGAGATACCGGTAGAGCTGCTTGGTGTCCCGCGGGTCGTTCACCGCGCCCGCGAAGGGACGGCCGTTGATGGTGTTCGAGAAGAGTTGAATCTCGCCCGCGCCGGTGGGGCTCCGGAGGTACTTGGCCCCGGTGAAGCCCGACCCGGCGAAGAACGGCGCCTGGAAGATACCGGGATCGAAGGTCCACCCGACCGGCTGGCTGAAGGAGTGCTCGTAGGTGTAGCCCAGCGCGAACGGCAGATTCACCGACGAGTAGTTGGCGCCGGCCTCCGCCACGTCGTCGTCCCGCGCGAACGCGGCGAACAGGTTGGTGATGGTGTACCCGCCCGTTGGCAGGGTGATGCCGAATCGGGCGTTGTTGAGCTGCTGGAACTCCGCGCCCTTCTGCTGGAGGATGGCGCGCATGTCCGGCCGGATCGAGGGCCCGTACACATTGGGATCCGAGGCCGTCACGTTGTAGAAGGTATAAATGAAGTACAGGATGTCCTCGTTACCGGCCGGGAAGTTCCATCCCATGCCTCGGGTCTCGACCAGGATCCCGAGCGGGTGGGTGCGGCCGGCGTTGAGGGCCGGGTTCCCCTCCCAGCTCATCCACCAGACGTCGCCCTGCGAGGCCGAGCGCCGGCATCCGAGGGGATGATTGGGATAATTCGGATCGCCGACCGTTGTCGGGTCCGCACGGAGCAGCGGATGGAAGAGCGTCTCCTCCGCGTCGCCGAACGGCACGCAGGCCGCCGCCGGCCAGACCCCCGAGGGCGTATCGTCGGGATTGGCCGTGTTGAAGATCGGCTGGACTTCTTCCCCGTGTTCGGTGGTCCCCTTGGGGTCGAAGAAGAAGCCACCCACCGTGTCGCCGGCCCAGGGGCCGCCGTCCGGCCCGATGATGCCGGCCACCTGGAGCCCGGAGTTGAAGATGTACTGGTCCGCCGTGCCCTTGGGCCAGAACCCGCCGCCGATGGTGGACGAGTTGGTGGAGTCCACACAGACCCGGCCGTCGGAGGCCAGCCCGCAGTAAATGCGGTTGATGGTCATCGCGCCCAGGGCGCGCGCGAAGAGCCGGAAGCCCCGCTTCTTGGCGCCCGGCTGGGGCTCGGCCGACGCCGCCGCGGGGGCCAGCAGGAGCCCCGCGACCAGGGCGGCCAACACCGCCAGCAGCGCGCCGTTCGAACGGAATCGTGAGTGCATGTCGTTGCCTCGCTGATGTGAAAGGCGGTCGCGTCCGGCCCGGGTCGCCCCGGGCCGGACCACCGTTCAGGTCCGTTAGAAGTTGATCTCGAGCCCGAGCCGGATCCGCCGCGGCGGGCCGGTGAACGCGTTCTGGCCCCGATTCAGCGCGAAGTACGCTGCGTCGGAGGCCCGGGTCTGCTCCTGCACCGTGAAGATGTGGTCGCCGTTCCCGAACCGCTCCTCGGCCCGGATCATGTACACGCAGTTGGGCGCCGAGGGCGCGCCATCCTGCCGGGCCCAGCCACCGCAGCCGCCGGTCCCCGCCCCACCGAAGGTGAGGTCAATCGAGTTGTCGCCCAGCAAGACCCCGTTCCGCTGGGCCTCGGCGGCAAAGGCGTCGAGGTCCGCCTTCCGGTTGATGTCCCGCTCGGTGTTGTTCCGGATATCGCCCGTGGTGGTGAACACCGAAAGGATGTTCTCGAAGTTGAAGATGTTCCGCACGTCCGCGTAGGCCGTAAGATCCAGGCCCCGCAGCTTGAAGCCCTTGGTGAACCGCACATCGAACTGCTTCAGGGTGGGGAGCCGGGCGCCGTTGAAATCGCTCGCCAGCCGGCCGCGGCTGCACACCTGACCCGAGAACACGCTCTCGTTGCCGCTGTCTTCCGGCGGGCACCGGGTATAGGGCGTGCCGGACGCGAACCGGAACGTGGCGAAGATCCCGAAGTTCTCCAGGATGGAGCCGAACGTGGTCCCCTGCTTCCAGTTGTTCGGGAAGCTCAGCGCGAGCTGGCCGGACAGGTTGTGGGGCCGGTTCTGGTTGGTCGGCAGGGCCGCCTGCGGCGGCGGCGCGTTGCCGCCCGCGAGCGCGTTCAGGACCCGGGACCCGAAGTTGATATAGGTGAACGGATCGGACCCGGTGTTCTTGGCTTCCTCGAAGGTGTAGGCGATGTTGCCGTTGAAGAGCTCGCCGAACCGCCGGTCCAGCCGCACGTCAATCCCGCGGGCGTTCCCGAAGTCGGCGTTGGTGATCACCCGGATGTCCACGTTCTGCTTCTTGAACGGATCGAAGAACGAGACCAGCCGGCCCGCCGCGTCGGACAGCTTGTCCTTGTTGTAGGCCGAGACGTCCAGCACCATGTCGTCGCTGAAGGAGTGCCGGATCCCGAACTCGAAGGTGATCGTCCGGCCGAAGTCCAGGTCCGACCCGTACACGTGGTTCGTGTTGGTCACGCTCAGGTCGGTGTTGATGCCCCCCAAGATCGTGTTGAAGTTGGGAGTCTGCACCTGGTGGGCGTACGAGAGCCGGAAGTTGGTCCGGTCGGTCACCGGGAACGACACCTGGATATGCGGGCTCAGGTAGTCGTGGCTCTTGTCCTCCACGAAGATCGCGTCGGGGTTGTTGGGATCGAAGCCCGGCATCGAGCTGATTCGCGGGAACCAGGTCCGGTTGCCCAGGCTGTCGGTGAAGTAGGGCCGGCTGGCGCCCGTCTTGTACCAGTCGTAGCGGACGCCGCCCACCACCACCACGTCACCCAGGTCGAGCCGGTCCTCGATGAAGGCGTTCCACCGGGTGGGCTTCTCATGATAGGCGTCCGAGAACGCCTGGCTGACGAGGCCGGACGAGTAGCTGAAGATGTAGTACTTGGTGAACTCCCCGCCCAGCTTCACGCGGTTGTAGCGATCCACCTGCCAGTCGAGGTTGGCCTTCCCGATGGCCCGGTCCTCCCGGTAGAGCGAAAGCCGCGCCGTCGGGCCGCCCCCCTCCGACCAGCCCTGGATGCCGTACGCGTTGTTCCGGTACGCGTCAATCAGGGCGTACTGGGAAGTGTTGCCGAGGTCGAACGGCGAGCGCCGCCCGGTGTTGAGCCGGAAGTTCTGGATGAGCTGATCGTTCAGCGGGAAGTTGTCGAAATCGAACAGGAAGTCGTACCGCTTGAGGAAGAAGCCGCCGAACGGATCGCGGGTGGCTGCCTCGCCGCTCCGAGTGAGCGGCCCGGTGATGGCACGGTCCCACTGGTACGAGGCGTAGGTCTCGAGCGCCAGGGCCCGCTCCGCCGTCTTGGACAGGTTCTGGGTCCAGTTCAGCGTGACCACGTTGTTGGCGCTCCAGGTCGCGGTCAGCGCCTGCGGGTTGTACAGGTTGAGATACGCGGTGTTGTCGAAGATCCGGTTCTGGTTCTGGCTCCGGTAGGCCGAAAGCGCAATCCGGCTGCCCGTGCCGTAGGTGTACTGGAGCTTCCCGTTCACCCGGTAGCTCGTGTTGTTGGAGGCCGGGTTCCGGGCTCCCCGGCAGTCGAGCCCGTAATTGTTCCGGATCCCGGGGTTCACGCTGTTCTTGTGCTCGTCGCACTCGCCCCGGAAGATGGCGAACCTCGACACGTCCACGAAGGTCGTGTCGTTGCCCGAGGGAACCGCCACCGTGGTGTCCACCCCGGCCGTGACGTAGATCGGGTAGCGCTGCGCGTTGAGCCCGGTGCTCGACGACTTGGCCCCCTCGACGTCACCCCCCACCGCGAAGGTGAGGTTCCGCCAGATGGGACCGCTCAGGCTGGCCTGCACCCGGTTGAACCCGAGGCTGTGGTTCAGGCCCCCGATCTCGTCGTTCTCGAAGCCCAGGCTCCCGGCAAACCGCTGGCCGCCGGCCCGGGTCTGGATGCTGATGATACCCGACTGGGCGTTCCCGAACTCCGCCGAGGAACTCCCGGTGGTGACCGACGCCTCCTCGAAGGAGCCCGTGGACACATCGAGCGTGGGCGCCACGGTCCCCTGGCCGAAGACACCCACGAAGGAGTTGCCCCGGCCACCCGGGGTCACGGGCACCCCGTCCACGTACACCGCCGCTTCATCCGGCCGGCCGCCGCGGATGGTGATGGTCCCCGCGCCGGGGCTCGCCACCACCCCCGGTTGGAGGGCCAGCACCGCCCCGATCCGGTCCACCGGCAGCGCGTCGGTATAGGTGCCGTCCACCCGCTGCTTGGTGGTCACCTCGTCGCGCGGCACCAGGGGGTTGGCCGCCGCGCCGGTGATCGCGATCTCCTCCAGTTCGACCGGCGCCTGCTCCAGAACAAAGTCCTGGGTCATGGTCTGGCCGGCCAGCACCCGGAGCCCGGTCGCGATGAACGGCCGGTACCCCACGAACGTCGCCCGGAGGTCCACCGTCCCGGCGGGGACGTTGTTGATGAAGTAGTAGCCCTGGTTATTGGCCACGGCCCCGAACGCCGTCCCCTCGATGCGCACCTGAGCGCCGGGGATCGGTGCGCCCGCCTGGTCGCGAACCCGACCTTCGATCTTCCCAGTCGCCTGGGCGTGGAGCGCGCCCGCTCCCACCCCCAGCGCGACCGCCGCGAGCGCCAGCCAGCGCGCACCGCGAGCGAAGGCGCCAACACAGCTTTCTTTCATGGAGACGTCCTCCGATGGCGTGACACAGACGACGAACAGCGAGCGAAGACTCGACGGCGCGGTGGCCCGGACGCCACCCTCGGCCCGCGATTGGGATCGAGACGCGCCTTGTCCTACCTGTATGGAGTAGTCTGCGGACTGAACAATGGAAACCGCCGACTGCGGCCCAGTCGGGGCCACCAATATGAAGTGACCCGTATCACGTGTCAAGCAATCGTAACAGGCCGGCTTTCGGACACCCGTTTGGGTGTAACGTGTTGAAACCAATGAACATTGGTGAAACAAGAGGAAGGCCGGCGCCCAGCCCCAAACCCCGGCTCCGGACCGGGCGAGCGCGAACCGGCGCGGGCCCGGCAGCGGGTGGAGCCCCGTCCTCACGGGACGATCAGATCCGCCTGCGGCTCCTCCGGGGTCACCACCATCCCCTCCGGCCCCCAGTACATGTTCACTTCGCTCCGGACCCCGAACTCACCCGGCAGGTAGATGCCAGGCTCGACCGAGAAGCCTGAGCCGGGCAGGATCTCCCGGTCATCGTGGGTTTCGTAGTCATCGAGGTGCGGACCCGAACCGTGGAGGTCCCGGTCAATCGAGTGTCCGGTGCGGTGGACGAACGCCGCGCCATAGCCCGCCGCTTCGATCACCCGCCGCGCCGCCCGGTCGGCCTCGAACCCGCGGAGCGGCCGCCGCCCCGCGGCGTCGCGAATGTAGGCGATGGCGGCGTCGCGGGCCTCCCGAACAACCCCCCACACCCGCGCCACCTTCTCCGGCACGTTCGAGCCGCTGAAGCCCATCCAGGTCTGGTCGGCGAACACCGTTCCCAGTGCGCGCCCGCCCCAGAGATCGAGGAGCACCACCTGATCGCGCTCCAGGGTGGCGTCGGACCCGGGGTGAGGCTCGTAATGGGGGTTCGCGGCATTGGGGCCGAAGGCCACGATCGGGGGATGGTCGAAGACGAGCCCGCCCTGCTGGATGCCCTGGATCACGCGCGCCTGGAGCGCGGATTCGGTGAGCCCGGTCCCGCCGCGGGATACAGCAAATCGGAGTTCGCGCCGGGCCACGTCGGCCAGCACCCGGGCCGCGTGGCGGTGGCCCGCGATCTCCGCCGCGTTCCACCGGGCCGCGAACCGGGTGACCAGCGCCGCCGACGGGACGACCTTCCCGCCCAGCCGTTCGATGAGCTGCACCATGCCGTGGGGAACCCGATCCAGGTAGGGCACGCCGTCGTCCGGCGAGACTTCCATGGCCAGGGTGCGCCCCTGCACCAGGGCGCCGAGCGCGGCATGCAACTCGCCGTAGCGGGCGTAGCTCTCCACCCGGCCGGGGAACTCCCGGAACGGCGCCAGCTCGATCTTGTGGACCAGCGCCACCGGGTCGCCCGAGCGAGGGAGGAGGACGAAGAGGCGCCGGCTGCTGAAGCCGATGGGCCCGAGCACCCGGGCGAGAATCGGATTCACGCCGCGGAAATCGAACAGGAGCCAGCCGTCCGCGCCCAGCTCGGCCAGGGTCGCGCGGAGCTCGGCGAGATCGAGTCCGGCGAGCAGCGTCATGGGTAGCCTCCCACGGGTGTGGCGCGCCAGGCGCAGAGCGGATCGCCCCGGGCCCGGCAACGCTCGTGGATCATGGCGCCCTCGAAGCCGGCCAGCACCCGGAGGAGTTCGGACAGCGCGGCTCCGTAGAAGCCGCAGGCACTCCCGTCAGGAAGGGCGAGAATGGAGAGCGGCTTCGCGCTCTCGGCGCGGGCGCCGCTCTCGGTCACTGCGAGCGCCACGCCAAGCTGCCGCCGCGCCGCGGAGCGGGCCGCGCGGGCGCCGAGCCGGCGCCCCAGCCCGCCGGGCAGAGCCCGGATGGCCCCGCGAAGGAGGAGCGGCTGCCTCCGTGCGAGATGGCGCGCGGTCCGGCGGCCGGCGTCGGCGAAGACCAGCGCGGCATCGGGCCGGCGGCCCGCCAGGCGAAACACCGAGAGCGCCTCGTCCAGCGCCACCGGCACTCCGCGCTTCACCTGCGCCTGATACCGCTCGATCTGCGCGGCCACGGTCGCCGAGAGACCGAGACGTTTGGCCACGATCTCGCCGGCCAGCTCATCGAGACCGTCTTCGACCGGCGTATCGAGGTTCCGCAGCGCCTCGAGGAGGCTCAGGGGAATGAGGGTTGGGACGTGGTTCAAGAGGTGTCGGGCGCCGCGCGTGTGGTGACGCGTCTCAGACCCGGCAATAGAATAACGGCTCGCCCGGTGTTCCGGCACTGGCCCGGCGGGCCCGAGATGCACCCGCGCTCAGCGAGGCACGATGCCGCTGGTTCTCGCCCTGATCCTGTCCCTCGTGGTCTCGTGCCTGGGCTGGGCCGCGCGCGCCCTCGCGCCCGGCGGGGCCGCGGTCGCCAGCGCCATCGGCACCCTCGTCCTCTGGCAGACCGGATGGCCGGGCGCCGCCGCGCTGGGCGCGTTCTTCGCCGGCAGCACGCTGGTTTCGCGCCTCGCCCCGGATCCGGCGAGCCGCCGCGGCGAGGCGAAGGGATCGCGCCGGGATGGGTGGCAGGTGCTCGCCAACGGCGGGGCCGCGGCGCTCGGGGCGCTGATCGAGGCCGTGAGCCCGGGCGCCGGCATCTGGCTCGTCGTAGGGAGCCTCGCCGGGGCAGCGGCCGATACCTGGGCCACGTCCTGGGGCGGCTGGAGCCGGCAACCCCCGAGAGACGTATTATCCGGGGCCGTCGTGTCCCCCGGCACCAGCGGGGGCGTCACCCTGATGGGAACGGCGGGATCCGTGGCCGGGGCGGCCACGGTCGCCGGGGCGGCGGTGGCGGCGGGTGCCCCGGGCCCGCTCGGGCTCGTCGCGCTGGTCATCGGCGTCGCCGCCATGGGCCTCGACTCGGTGCTGGGTGCCGGGGCGCAGGGCCGGTTTCATTGCGATCGCTGCGCCCTGCGCACCGAGCGGCGAGTGCATCGCTGCGGGACGCCGGCGCGGCATGTCGGAGGGTGGTCGTGGCTTTCGAACGATGGTGTGAACGCGCTCGCCACCAGCATCGCCGCTCTGGCCGGCTGGCTCGGCTGGCGGTGGTGGCAGCCCTGATCACCGCGGGCTGCACCGCCCAGGCCCGCGATCCGACCGGCCTCGGTGCGGGGGGAACCGGGCCGGTCGACACGGGAGGCGGGGGCGCCGGCGGGGGCGGGGGAACCGGCGGTGGGGTGCCGATCCCCGCGCCGCTGCTCGGTCGCTGGGAGAACACGCTCCTTCTCCAGACGGTGGGCGACCTCGTGACGGTGACCACGACCTGGGAGTTCCGCCCCGACGGGAGCTGCCTTCGCACCGTGCGGAGCTTCTCGGCGATCGAGGGCGTGCCGCGGACCACCGTCCGGGGCTGCCGTTTCCTCGTCCTGAACGCCTCCCTCGCGATCACCTTCGACGACGGCGGTACCGCCACGTTCTCCTTCGGGTTCGCCGCGCAGTCCCCGTCCCGCCTGCTGCTCGGCGGCCTCGAGTTCGCTCGCGTCGCGTGACCGCGTCCCCGGCCCGAGTCGACGCGCTCATCGTCGGGCTCGGCCCGGCCGGCAGCGCCACGGCCGCGCATCTGGCACGGCAGGGCTATCACGTGCTCGCGGTGGACCGGGCTAGCTTCCCGCGTCACAAGCCGTGCTCCGAGTATCTGAGCCCGGAGGCCGTGCGCTTGCTGGACCGGCTGGGAGTCGCGGCCGCGCTGGCGCGGGAGGGTGCCGCCCTCGAGGGAACCCGAGTCTTCGGCCCCGGCGGGTCCGTCCTCACCGGCCGCTTCGCCGCCGCCCCGGTCCACCCCTTTTGCGACCGCGGGCTCTCGGTGGCGCGCTGGACCCTGGACCAGCGGCTGGTGGAGGCGGCGCGCGAGGCGGGCGCCGACATCGCCGAGCGCACCGTGGTGGAAGACCTGGTCCTCGAACAAGGCGGGGTGGTGGGTGCCGCGCTCCGGTTGCCCGGGGGCACCAGCAAGGAGGTTCGAGCCCGGCTCGTGATCGGAGCCGACGGCCTGCGCTCGGTGGTCGCCCGGCGCCTCGGCTTCCGGCGGACCGGCCGGCCCGCGCGCCTGGCCTTCGTGACCCACGTGGCCGGCGTGAGCGGCCTGGACGGATACGCGGAGATGCACGTCGGGCGCGACGGATACGCGGGCCTCAACCGGATCGGCGGGGGACCGTGGAACGGCGCCCGAAGCGAGCCGATCGCCAACGTGGCCCTCGTCGTGCCGAGGCGCCGGGCCTCCTCCGAGGCCCGCGGCCAGGTCGAGGAGTTCTTCTTCTCGGAGCTGGAGCGATTTCCCGGGTTACGAGGCCGGATCCCGCGCCGAGGCCTGCTCCGGCCGGTGCAGGTGACGGGGCCGTTCGCCGCGCGCTCCCGCCGGGTCGTGGCGAATGGGGCCCTGCTCGTGGGGGACGCCGCGGAATTCTTCGATCCCTTTACCGGCGATGGTATCCTGAGCGCCCTCCGGGGGGCCGAACTGGCCGCCGCCGCCGCCCTCCTGGCGCTGGGACAGCCGGGTCCGGTCACCCGGGCGCGGCTCGCGCCCTACGAGCGCGCGCGCCGCGCGGCGTTTCGCGGCAAGTGGCTGATCGAACGGATGGTGGGTTTCGGCCTGCTCGCCCCCGGGCTCTTCGATCGCGCCGTCGGCCGACTTGAACACCACGGACTGGCCCATACGTTCATCGGAGTGACCGGCGCCTTCGTCCCTGCCCGCCGGGTGCTGGACCCCCGCTTTCTCGCCCGGATGGTTTTCTGACGCGACCCGACATCGATCCCGCGACGTTCCGCCAGCTCCTGGGCCGCTTCGCCACGGGGGTGAGCATCGTCACGGTACGAGACGCGGCGGGTCAGCCGGTCGGGATGACGGCGAGCAGCCTGGCCTCGGTGTCGCTGCAACCGCCCCTGGTTTCGGTCTGCGTGGACGTGTCGGCCGAGATGCACCGGGTGATCTCGGTGGCCCCGTCCTACGTGCTCAACATCCTGAGCAGCGAGCAGGAGCACCTGTCGCGCCGCTTCGCCGAGAGGCCTATCCTGGAGCGCTTCAGCGGGATCCCGTTCCGGGAAACGCCGGAAGGGCTCATCGTGCTCGAGGGGGCCATCGCGCACATCGAGTGCGAGCGGTTCGCCGACTTCCCCCTCGGCGATCACACGCTCTTCGTGGGCCGGGTCATCGGGGGGACGGTGGCGGGCGGCGAGCCTCTCCTCTATTACCGCGGCGGCTACGCCGCGCTCCGAAAACCATGAGCGGACCTCCGCCGGGCCTCGAGCTTCTCGACCGGCACGACGCGGACCCGGCCGACGTGCGGGAGTCGCTCCGGAATATCGCACGGGCCAACCGCTGGTTCGGCGGGTGGTGGGCGGTACGCCACGGGCTTGCACGGCTCGTGGCCGGGCTCCCGCCGGGCTCGGCCCTCACCCTGCTCGACATCGGCACTGGCGCGGGCGACCTCCCGTCGCGCGCCGAGCGCTGGGCCCGCCGCGGCGGGCTCCGGCTCCGTGCCTTCGGGCTGGAGCGGAATCGTACCGCGGCGCGGGTGGCCTCGCACGCCGGGATCCCGACGGCCGTCGCCACCGCGGGAAATCTCCCGCTCCGGACCGGCGCCGTGGACCTCGTGGTGCTGAGCCAGATTCTTCATCACCTCGCCCCGGACGCGATCGTCCGGTTACTGGGTGAGGCGGACCGATTGGCGCGGGTCGGCGTGGTGGTGGCGGACCTGCGCCGCGCCCGGGCGGCGCTCGCGGGTTTCTGGGTCGGCTCGCGGCTCCTCCGGTTCGACCGGGCCACCCGGGCTGACGGACTCACCTCGGTGCGGCGGGGGTTCACGCCCGCCGAGCTGTCGCGCCTGCTCCTCCAGGCCGGGATCCGGACCCCGGTGGAGCGGCGGCCCGGCTTCCGGCTGGTGGCCGCCTGGCGGACGGGAGCGCCCCGGTGAGAACCGTGGACGCACGGCTGGTGCACGCGGCCCCCGAGCGGGTGTTCGAGGCGGCGGCGGACGTCGAGCGCTGGCCGCTCATTCTCCCACATTACCGATGGGTACGGCTGCTCGAGCGGCGGCCCGACGGCGGCGTGGTGGAGATGGCCGCCTGGCGGCCGTTCGGGGCGTTCCGCTGGCCCACCTGGTGGGTGTCGGAGATGTGGATCGCGCGCGATCGCCTGGAGGTGCGGTACCGCCACATCCGCGGCATCACGCGCGGCATGGACGTCCTCTGGCGGCTGGAGCCGCGGGACGGCGGCACCCACGTGACCATCACGCACGAGTGGGCCGGTCCAGCCTGGCCGCTCATTCGCCGGCCGGCCGCCGACTGGGTGATCGGCCCGGTGTTCATTCACGGCATCGCGGGCCGGACTCTGGCCGGCATCGCGCGTCACGCCGAAGCGGCGGGAAGCAGGAGGCACGCGTCATGATGATCATGCACCACCACCTCCGGCGGGTCGTCATCACGGGCATCGGCGCGATCACGCCCATCGGGATCGGGGTCGAGGAACTCTGGGAAGGGCTGAAGCGGCGGGAGTCCGTGGTGCGGGAGATCACCCGGTTCGATCCGACGCCGTTCCGGTCGCGCATCGCCGCCCAGGTGGACGACTTCCATCCCACCGACTTCATCGAGGAGCGCCGGACCCGGCGGCTGGACCGTTTTGCACAGTTCAGCATTGCGGGGGCCCGGCTGGCGCTCGCGGACGCCGGGCTGGTCCTGGAGCGCGAGGATCGGGACCGGATCGGCGCCATGATGGGGAGCGCGCTGGGCGGAGTGGCATACGCCGAGGGGCAGTACCAGCGCTATCTCGAGGGGGGGCCGCGCCAGGTGGACCCGGCCCTCGCGCTCACGGTGTTCACCGGCGCGGCGAGCTGCAACATCGCCATCGAGTTCGGGGTCACCGGTCCCAACTCGACCAACGGGATGAGTTGTGCTTCCGGCACCATCGCCATCGGCGACGCGTTCCGGGCCATTCGCCGGAACGAGGCCGATGTCATGCTCGCCGGGGGCGCCGAGGCGCCGCTGGCCCCGCTCTGCTTCGGGGCTTTTTCGATCATCCGCGCCATGTCCACCCGCAACGACGACCCGCGCTCGGCGAGTCGTCCCTTTGATCGGGGCCGGGACGGCTTCGTGATGTCGGAGGGGGCGGTGGTCCTGGTTCTGGAGGAGCGGGAGCGCGCGCGGGCGCGGGGCGCCAGGATCTACGCCGAGATCGTGGGCTACGCGACCACCAACGACGCGCATCACATGACCGTGCCCCGTCCCGACGGGCGGCAGGCGGCCCGGGCGATGCAGCTCGCCCTCGCCGAAGCGGCGATCCAGCCGTCCGAGGTGGGGTACATCAACGCGCACGGCTCGTCCACGCCGCTCAACGATCCCACCGAGACCGGTGCCATCAAACAGGTCTTCGGGGAGCACGCCGCCCGGGTGCCGGTAAGCGGCACCAAGGGCTACTACGGCCACGCGCTGGGGGCGAGCGGCGCCTTCGAGGCCGCGATCTGCGCCCTCGCCTCCGAGCGGCGCTGGCTCCCCCCCACGGTGAACCTGAGCGAGCCCGATCCGGCCTGCGACCTCGACTACCTGACCGGCGACGGCCGGCCGGCCGACCCGGAATATCTGCTGTCGAATTCGTTCGGGTTCGGCGGGATCAACGCGTGCCTGGTGCTGCGGCGGGAGGACGGGCGGTAGCGGCCCTCCTGCCCTTCCTCTCCCCACCCAGGGCTCCTACAATTCCCCGCGTCCTGACCCAGGAATCGTTCATGCCGTCCTTGACCCGTCGTGTGGTGGCTGAAGGTGTGGGCACCTTCGCGCTGGTCTTCTTCGGCTGCGCCGCGGTGCTGGTGAACGTGTATCCCGGCGCCAAGTACGATCTGCTCGGCATCGCGCTGGTCCACGCCGTCGTGCTCGGTGTGATGATCACGGCGACGATGAACATCTCCGGCGGCCATCTCAATCCGGCAGTGACGATCGGGCTGTGGAGCGGGCGCCGGATTGACGGCCGGACCGCGGCGGCGTACGTGGCGGTCCAGCTCCTCGCGGGCGTGCTGGCGGCCTTCGCCGTGCGGCTCCTGGTCCCCGCCAACGTGTCGCGCATCGGCACGCTGGGAACCCCGGCGATCGCGAGCACAATGACGCTGGGGGCCGCCATCGCGCTCGAGGCCGTGCTCACCTTCTTTCTGGTCTTCGCGGTTTACGGCACCGCCGTGGCGCCCACCGCGCCCAAGGTCGGCGGGTTCGGCATCGGGCTGGTGCTCTTTTTCGACATCATGATCGGGGGCCCGCTCACCGGTGCGGCCATGAACCCGGCTCGGGCGTTCGGGCCCGCGCTGGTCTCGGGGACCTGGTTCGCCCAGGTCGTGTGGTGGGTGGGTCCGATCGTGGGGGGGGTGGTGGCCGCCCAGGTGTGGGAGCGGGTGCTACTGGCCGAGAAGTCGGCGAGCGGTAAACCCTGAACAGGGCGGGGGGGGGGGTGCCGTTCACCGTTCCCTGTTCACAGCCAAGCACCCCCTCGCTCGCCGCCATAGGCTCGCCACGTAGCCCAGGTAGATGACCCCGGCCACGACGTAGGCCGCCACCAGGTATCCCGCATTCTCAGGCGTGGGCGGCATCGGCGTCCTCCCGGAGATCCCGGGCCAGTTCGATGCCGTAGCGCAGGCTCACCAGCCCGACATAGAGCACCCCCACTACCCCGAACCCCACCAGCAAGGTCCGGAGCATCACCCAGGGCAGCGAGGGCGCGCCCGGCTTGAGCACCATCGGTTCAGGATGCAGGCCGGGCCACAGGATCACGGACAGGTGGATGAACGGCACCAGCACCATCGCCATGATCCCCAGCACCGCGCCGAATCGGGCCCGGTCCGCCGGCTCCCGCAGCGCGGCCCGCAGGGAGTGGTAACCCAATAAGAGGAAGAAGAGGAACAGCGTGAGGGTAAGCCGGCCGTCCCAGGTCCACCAGGTGCCCCAGATCGGCTTGCCCCAGATCGGGCCGGTGGCGAGTACGACGGCACAGAGCACCGCGGCGACTTCCGCGCTGGCCAGGGCGAACCGGTCCAGCCGCCGGTCGCCCAGCCAGAGATAGAGCGCGCTGGTCAGGCCCGTGAGGATGACCGCGATCTCGGCCCAGACCGCGGAAGGGACGTGGACGTAGAAGATCTTCTGCGCCGCGCCCTGGCGGACCTCGACCGGGGTGAACGCCACCGCGAGCGCCATGAGCCCTGCCAGGCCCGCCAGGCCCAGCGCGGTGAGGGCGCGGCCCCGGCGGATGATCGCCCGGGCCTGGGAGAGGTCCGGTGTCATTCGTCCACCACCGCGGAGAAGATGAGCATCGGCAACGTCACGAAGACCACGTCGTAGAGCGCGAGAAACGTAAGAGCATCGGCCTGCTCGCTCAACGGACGCCCGGCGAGGAGCCGGCTGGTGGCCTCCGCGGCGCGGATCAGCGGCGGCACCAGGAACGGCAAGAGCAGGACCGGCAGCATGAGCTCGGCGAACCGGGTGCGCACCACCATGGCGCTGAAGACGGTGCCCACCGCCACGAAGCCCGCGGTCGCCAGCACCACGGTGAGGAGCACCCCGCCCAGGGCGCGGCTCAGGTCCACGTTGAAGAAGAGAACGAAGAGCGGGAGCGCCACCGCTTCCACCACGAAGACGAACACCAGATTGGCCAGGTACTTGCCGAGGTACAGCGCGCCCCGGGGCACCGGGGCCAGGAGCAGGCCGTCGAGCGCGGCGTTCTCCCGCTCGACGGTGAACGCGCGGTTCATCGCCACCACGGACGCGAACGCGATCGTGATCCAGAGCACGCTGGGTGCGAGGTCGATCGTGGCCACGGCGGTGGGATCGCGCGCGAAGTTGAAGACGATGAGCACCAGGGCGGCGAACACCGCCGCGGAGAGGAGGCTGGTCCGGGTCCGCAACTCGAGCCGGACGTCTTTCACCATGATCACCCAGGCCAGCCGCAGCGCCTCACGCACGGGCCAGCTCCTGGTACCGGCGATGGAACTGCGCCAGGTCTCCGACCCGGGCCCCCTCATGGCTCCAGGCGCCCCGCACCAGCACCCCCACCCGGGTGGCCAGATCCCACGCTTCGCCCGCCTGATGGGTGACGATCACCAGGGTGCGGCCGGCCTGGTGCTGGGCCGCGAGCTGCTCCCGCAGGCGGTCCGCCGCGACGGCGTCGAGTCCGGTGAACGGCTCGTCCAGGAGGAGGAGCGCCGGGTCGTGAATCAGGGCCCGCGCGATGGCCGCCCGCTGGAGGAGACCGCGGGAGAGGCTCCGCGGCCGATCATGCCGGCGATCCAGGAGCCCCTGCGCTTCCAGCGCGCGTTCCGCCGCCTCCCGGGCCCGCGGGAGGCCGTAGAGATCCGCCGCCAGCACGAGATTCTCGAGCACGGTGAGATCGTCGTAGAGCAGTGACTGATGCGAGAGGAGGCCGATCGGACGGCGGGCATCGGGGTCGTGCGGGTCGAGGACCCGGCCCAGCACGCGCACCGTGCCGGCGTTGGGCCGGATGAGCCCGGCGAGGCAGCGGAGGAGCGTGGTCTTCCCCGCCCCGTTGGGGCCGAGCAGGAGCAGCGCCTCCCCCTCGTGCAGCACCAGATCCACCCCGCGGAGCGCCCGGACGGCGCCCCAGGCCCGGGTGAGCCCGCGGGCCTCGATCACCACCGGACGTTCAGCCGGCGGCATCAATCCGGCTGCCGAGCTCGGCCAGGTCGAAGGGTTTGACGAGATAGCCGTGATGGGGCAGATCCAGCACGCTGAGCTGGGGCTCGAGACTCAGGTACGCCGACGTGATGACGACCGGGAGCGCCGGCGCGAGGGCGCGGAGCCGCCGGAGCAGCGCGATGCCGTCCGTGTCCGGTAGGCGCAGGTCGAGCACCGCCACGTCCGGTACCCGCTCCCCGGCCAGCCGGAGCGCTTCGGCGCCATCGGCCGCCACGACCACGTCGTAGCGCTCCCCGAAATAGCGCTGATAGGAGCGCCGGAGCGAGACCTCATCCTCGACAAAGAGGACCCGACGCTTCGGCCCGGCCCGACTCATGCCCGAATATAGCGACAGCACGGCTACCCACCCGGCTTGGGGTCTACGCGGCCCCGGCCTCGACCTCGAACAGGTCGTCCAGCTTGGTGAGTACCAGGAGGAACCGGAGCTCGTCGTTCGGGCGGCGCAGCACCACCACCTGGCGCCGCTCGGAGGCCCGCCGCTGAACCAGCATCAGCGCCCCGAGCCCGGCCGAATCCACCGTGCGGGTCGCGGCCAGGTCGATGACCAGCCGCCCCGTCTGCTCCGGCAACTGCTCCAGCAGCCGGACGGCCTCCTGCCGGAACGCGGTGCGGGTATCCAGGCCGAGATGCTCCGGCGCCTGCAGCTCCTTGGTCATCTGCTCCGTCGTCACCATGCGGTCGCTCCTCGCCCCCGGATACACAGAAGCGCGATGCCTCTGCCGCTGGCTGCTTGCGGGACGCATCGCGCAGTGGGCGCGGAGCACCCGCCTTCGGCACCGAGCTATCTCCGGCGCGGTGGCGCCTGGAGACCTCTAGTTTTGCGGCCCCGGGTCACCCCGGGTGTGCTCTTATCGGGCGGTTCGATTGTCGTGAGGGCCTTGTGGCCCTCGGGGCCGGGAGAGGGCGAGTTGGGTGCCAGGAGCTCTAATCCGCTGTCCCGCCGTGATTTCGCCGTATCCGTGGACCCGGCGCAACGGAGGCCCCACCTAGCACTCCGCGGTGAACCGCCGGGAAGTGCAACGCCTTGCCCGAAACCCCGGGACGAGGCAGGATAAGAGACACCTCACACCCTCCTCGACCATGACCGATCAACTGGCCACCCTGCTGTCGGAGACCCGCCGGTTCCCGCCACCGGCGGCATTCGCCCAACAGGCCAACGCGCAGCCCGAACTCTACCGGCGTGCCCAGGCGGACCGCCTGGGCTTCTGGGAGGAGCAGGCGCGCACCCTGGACTGGATGGCGCCGTGGTCGGCGGTGCTCGAGTGGAACCGGCCCCACGCGAAGTGGTTCGTGGGCGGGAAGCTCAACGTCTCGGCCAACTGCCTGGATCGCCACCTGAACGGGCCGCGGCGCTACAAGGCGGCGATCGTCTGGGAGGGCGAGCCGGGGGACCGGCGCGTCCTCACCTACTGGGACCTGCACCGGGAGGTGAACCGGTGCGCCAACGCCCTCAAGTCGCTCGGCGTCAAGACGGGCGACCGGGTGGCAATCTATCTGCCCATGATTCCCGAAGCCGCGATCGCGATGCTGGCCTGCGCGCGGATCGGCGCCGTGCACTCGGTGGTGTTCGGGGGCTTCTCGGCGGAGTCGCTGCGGGACCGGATCAACGACGCCGGCGCGGTCTGCCTGATCACCGCGGACGGCGGCTACCGCCGGGGCCAGGTGGTGCCGCTCAAGCGGTACGCCGACGAGGCCCTCCAGGGATGCCCCACGGTCCGCCATGTCGTCGTGGTCCAGCGGCACCCCGGCGGGATCGGGGACGCGTTCGCGGAGATCGTCGAGGGCCGGGACCACTGGTGGCACCGGCTCCTGGATCTCCAGTCTCCCTGGTGCCCCCCCGAACCGATGGACAGCGAGGCGATGCTGTTCATCCTTTACACGTCGGGGACCACCGGGAAGCCCAAGGGCATTGTCCACACCACGGGGGGCTATCTCACCCACGTCGCCGCGACCACGCGGTACGTGTTCGACCTCAAGGACAACGACCTGTTCTGGTGCACGGCGGACGTGGGCTGGGTCACCGGCCATTCCTACGTGGTCTACGGCCCGCTCGCCAACGGGGCGACGGTGCTGATGTACGAGGGTGCGCCGGACTGGCCGGAACGGGACCGCTTCTGGAAGATCGTGGCGCGCTACGGGGTCACGATCTTCTATACCGCGCCGACCGCGATCCGGGCCTTCATGAAATGGGGAGACGAGCTCCCCGCCCGGCACGACCTCTCGTCGCTCAGACTCCTGGGGACGGTGGGCGAGCCGATCAACCCGGAGGCGTGGATCTGGTATCACAAGCACATCGGCCGGGAACGGTGTCCGATCGTGGACACCTGGTGGCAGACCGAGACCGGCGGCATCATGATCACGCCGCTCCCCGGCGTCGTGACGACCAAACCCGGCTCGGCCACGGTGCCGTTTCCCGGTATCGTCGCCCAGCTCGTGGATCAGCAGGGCCGCCCGCTCGCGCAGGGGGGCGGGCTCCTCACGATCGCCGAACCCTGGCCAGGCATGCTCCGCACGATCTTCGGCGACGACGAGCGGTACCGGCAGACCTATTGGGGTCGCTTCCCCGACAAGTATTTCGCCGGCGACGGGGCCAAGCTGGACGAGGACGGCTACTGGTGGATCCTGGGCCGGGTGGACGACGTGCTCAACGTGGCCGGCCACCGGATCGGCACCATGGAGGTGGAAAGCGCGCTGGTGGATCACCCGGCGGTGGCGGAGGCCGCCGTGGTGGGGCGCAATCACGAGCTCAAGGGCCAGGCGCTGGCCGCCTTCGTGATTCTCAAGGAGGGCCGGGAGGCCGGGCCGGGGCTCAAAGACGACCTCAAGGACCACGTGGCCCGCAAGATCGGGGCGATCGCGCGGCCCGACGACATTTTCTTCACCGCCGACCTTCCCAAGACCCGAAGCGGGAAGATTATGCGGCGATTACTCAAGGACATCGCGGAGGGTCGGGCCCTGGGCGACACCACGACCCTGGCCGACCCCGCCGTGGTGAACCGGCTCAAGACCCAGTACGAGGGCGAGGAGAGTTGACCCCGGGACGGCGGGGAGCCCGCCTCGCGCCGCGGGCGATCCTCGGGGGACTGCTCCTCGCGCCGCCGCTCGCGGCGCAGAGCCGCGACGCGCAGGTAGCGGCGCTGGTCGAGCGCCTGGCGCCGGAGATCGTCGAAATCAGGCACCGGATCCATCGGGAGCCGGAGCTCGGCAACCGCGAGTTCAAGACGGCCGAGCTGGTGGCGGACCGGCTGCGGGCCCTGGGGCTCGACGTTCGCACCGGCGTCGCCCGCACCGGGGTGGTCGGCGTGCTCCGCGGGGGCCGGCCCGGGCCGGTGGTGGCGGTGCGCGCCGACCTGGACGCGCTCCCGGTGACCGAGGACACGCCGCTGCCATTCCGCTCCACGGCGCGCGCTACCTATCTGGGCCAGGAGGTCGGCGTGGCCCACGCCTGCGGCCACGACCTGCACGTGGCGGTCCAGCTCGGCGTCGCCGCCACCCTGGCCGCGCTCCGGGACCGGGTGCCGGGCACCGTGATGTTCATCTTCCAGCCGGCGGAGGAGGGTCCGCCGCCGGGCGAAGACGGCGGCGCCCGGCTGATGCTGGACGAGGGACTCTTCGCGGCCCTGCGTCCGGCCGCGGTCTTCGCGCTTCACGCCGCGCCCGACCTGGAGGTGGGCCGGGCCGGCATCCATCCGGGGCCCGCCATGGCGGCCTCCACCGGGTGGTACGCGGTCGTGGAGGGCCGGCAGGCGCACGGGGCGCGGCCGGAGCTCGCGGTGGATCCGATCGTCACCGCCTCCCAGGTGGTGCTGGCGCTCCAGACCATCCGGGCCCGGACTCTTTCTCCCTTTACGCCGAGCGTGGTGACGGTGGGCGTGTTCCGGAGCGGCGACCGGAACAACATCATCCCGGCGCGGGCCGAGCTCCGGGGCACAATCCGCAGCTTCGACGCCGCGGTGACTGACACCATCGTGCGGCGGATGCACGAGATCTTCGAGGGGGTCACGCGGGCCGCGGGGGCGAGCTACACGCTGGCCCTGGAGCGCTCCTATCCCGTCACCGTCAACGACACCGCGCTCGTCCGCCGGATGCGTCCCACGCTGGAGCGTGTGTTAGGCTCTGCCAACGTGGTGGATCCGGGCCCCACCACCGGGGCCGAGGACTTCGGCTGGTTCGCCCGGGAGGCGCCGGGGTTCTATTTCCGCCTCGGCACCACCCGCCCCGGCACCACGAGCGGCGGCCTCCATACCCCGACCTTTCTGGCGGATGACGGCGCCGTTCCGGTGGGGATCCGCGTGATGACCGCCCTGGTGCTAGATTACCTGGGCGCCCCCTGAGGGGCGAAACTCCCGAAGGGAACCGACCGATGCTTCGCCGCCTGCTCCTTCCCGCCGTGAGCGTGACCCTGGCCGCGACCCTCGCCGCGCCGGCCAATCCCCAGGGCGCCCTGCCCTCACCCCGGGCGGTCGTGTACAAGAGTCCCACGTGCGGGTGCTGCAAGAAGTGGGAGGAGCATCTCCGCCGGAACGGGTTCGAGGTGGAATCTCACGACCTGGCGGATGTGAGCCCCATGAAGCGCGAGCTCGGCGTGCCGAAGCCGCTGGCGTCCTGCCATACCGCCGTCGTGGGGAGCTATGTCATCGAGGGCCATGTCCCCGCCGCCGACATCCTGCGCCTGCTGCGGGAAAAGCCGCCGGTGGTGGGCCTCACCGCGCCCGGCATGCCGCCGAGCGCCCCCGGCATGGACACCGGCCGGGAGCCGTACGACGTGCTGACCTTCGATGCGCGAGGCCGGACCACGGTGTGGGCCAGACACTAGAGCCGCCGCGGCGGCCGCGGAGCGCCGCGCAGGGGTCAACCGGCCCCGTAGCACCCACAGGGTCCCTCACAGATCCCCTGACCAAGAGACCGTTCCGCGTCTATCCGCGGTGCTCCGCGGCTTTCTCCCCCAGCCCGACCCAACACGGCCGCGGAGAACGCAGAGAGGGTCAACCGGCCCCGTACCACCCGCAGGGTCCCTCACGGATCCCCTGGCCAACTAAGATCCTTCCGCGTCTATCCGCGGTGCTCCGCGGCTTTCTCCCCCAGCCCGGCCCAAAAGGGCCGCGGAGAACGCAGAGAGGGTCGACTGGCCCCGTACCACCCACAGGGTCCCTCACAGATCCCCTGACCAAGAGACCGTTCCGCGTCTATCCGCGGTCCTCCGCGGCTTTCTCCCCCAGCCCGGCTCAACAAGGCCGCGGAGAACGCAGAGAGGGTCAACCGGCCCCGTACCACCCGCAGGGTCCCTCACAGATCCCCTGACCAAGAGACCGTTCCGCGTCTATCCGCGATGCTCCGCGGCTTTCTCCCCCAGCCCGGCTCAAGAAGGCCGCGGCGCTCTCGCTAAAACTGAATCTGGGCCCCCATCTCCACCACGCGGTTCGGCGGCAGGTTGAAGAAGCTGGAAGCCGAAACCGCGTTCCGGTTCATCACCACGAACAGCTTCTTCCGCCAGCGGCTGAGCTTCGGGCCCGGCACCTGCCCCGGGCGGCGCTCGCCCTCCGCCTTGGCGTCGGTGAGGATCAACGTCTCGCGCCCCAGGTAGTAGGTCGTGTCCATGGGGCGCACCGCGATCCCCCAGGCCTGGAGTCGCTGCATCACCTCGGGAATGTTCGGGGACTCCATGAAGCCGTAGCGCGCCTGGACCAGCCAGAACTTCTGCCCCAGATCCGTGCAGGTGATCCGTTCATCCTCGTCCACGTGTGGGACTTCCTCGGAGATGATGGAGAGCAGGATCACCTGCTCGTGCAGCACCTTGTTGTGCTTGACGTGATGGAGGAGGACCGGCGGTGCCCCAGCCGTGGCGCTGCGCGTCAGGAACACCGCGGTGCCGGGCACCCGGGCCGGAATCCGGCGGGCCACATCGTTGAGAAACAGCTCGATCGGCAGCGAGTTGTCGTCCATGATGCGCGAGAGCCGGAGGCGCCCGAGCTTCCAGGTGGTCATCAGCGTGAAGAGGACCACGCCCACCGCGATCGGGAACCAGCCGCCCATTGCGAATTTGAGCATGTTGGCGCCCAGGTAGGGCAGATCCACGGCGAGGAAGAGCCCCCCCAGGAGCGCGACTTTGAGGCGGGACCAGTGCCAGCGGTCGCGCGCCACGCGGATGAACAGGATCGTGGTGATGGTCATCGTGCCCGTCACCGCCACGCCGTACGCCGCCGCGAGATTGGAGCTCGATTGAAACTCGAGCACCAACCACACGCAGGCGACCGCCAGGCCCCAGTTCACCTCCGGGATGTAGATCTGGCCGCGCTGGCCGGCGAAGGTGTGCTTGATCGTGACCCGCGGCGAATAGCCGAGCTGCACCGCCTGCTGGGTGAGGGAGAAGGCGCCGGAGATGAGCGCCTGCGACGCCACGATCGCCGCGGCGGTGGCGACGACCAGCATGGGAATGAGCAGCGGCTCGGGAACCAGTTCGTAGAACGGGTTCCGGGCCGCCTCGGGCCTCCGGAGCAGCAGGGCTCCCTGGCCGAAGTAATTGAGAGTGAGCGCCGGCAGGACGAAGCCGTACCAGGCCAGCCGGATCGGGCGGGCGCCGAAGTGCCCCATGTCGGCGTAGAGCGCCTCGCCGCCAGTGAAGACCAGCACCACTGCCCCCAGGATCACCAGCCCGTGCACCCCGTGGCGCAGGAAGTACTCCACCGCGTGCCAGGGGTTGACGGCGGCGAGCACCCCAGGCTCCATCGCGATCCCGTGAATGCCGAGCGCGGCAATGGCCAGAAACCAGACGACCATGACCGGCCCGAACGACTTGCCGACCCGCATCGTCCCGCGGGACTGGAAAGCGAAGAGGAGCACGAGGATCACCACGGTGACCGGCACGATCCAGTGGCTGACGGTCGGGGTCAGAATCGTGAGGCCCTCGATGGCACCCATGACGGAGATGGCCGGCGTGATGACTCCGTCGCCGTAGAGCAGCGCCGCCCCGAACAGCCCCACCAGGATGAGGGTCCGCCGCCACCGGGTGTTGCCGCCCGTTCCGGCCCTGACCAGCGCCATCAGGGCGAGGATCCCGCCTTCTCCCCGGTTGTCGGCTCGCATGACCTGCGCGATGTACTTGAAGGACACCACGAAGTTGAGCGACCAGAGAATGAGCGAGAGCACCCCGATCACGTTCTCGCGGGTGGGGACGGTCCCGTGCGGCCCGAAGCACTCCTTGATGGCGTAGAGCGGGCTGGTGCCGATATCCCCGTACACGACCCCGAGCGCGGCCAGCGAGAGCACGGCGAGGCGCCGGCCAGGGGCGGCCGGCGCGGCGGGGACGGCGGCGGCGTGACTCACCGGATCGGCGCCGGGTCAGGACCCCGGCGCCAGTCGAGCAGGGCGGCGACGAAGATCAGGACCACGAGCGCCGCCGAGAGGACGCACCAGCGGCACACGGCCCGGAGCACGAAGAACTCGACATACTTGAGGTAGAGCGTAAAGAGCAGCGCCCCGCTCGCCAGGCCGAGCAGGAGCGCCGCCCAGCGCCGCTCCCCCGGCCTCTGCAGCGCGAGCAAGCTCACCAGGAACAGCGCGAGGTACCCCAGCACGCCGATCAGCGGCACCTCGACCCCCAGGAACTGGCTGTAGGGGCTCAACTGCACGGCCTCGCACGCTCCCGTCCCGCAGGCCATGGTGCCGACGAGCCCGAGCTTCCAGAGGTAGAGATACAAGGCGACGAAGAACCCCGCGAGGCTCAGCGCCGCCACCGCCATCCGGTACTTCATGCGGTCAGGAGCTCAGCGGGGGCCGGCCCGGGCCAGGGAGTCGAGCATCCCCTTGAGCACGTCGTAGGTCACGGTACCCATGCCCGAGTAGAGCCGCCCGTTGATGAGAAACGTGGGGGTGGAGGGAACGCCCAGGCGCTCGCCCTCGCGCTTGCTCGCCTCGATCCGCCCGGCGTATTTCGCCGTTTGCATGCAGGTGTCGTACGCCGCGAGGTCGAGCCCGAGCTCGCGGGCATAGCGCCGCAAGGTCCCCGAGGCGTCGCGCTGCACGCTCCACTCGGGCTGGCCGCGGTAGATCCGGCGGTGCATGTCCCAGTACTTCCCCTGATCGGCGGCACAGGCCGCGGCGTGCGCCACCAGCCGGGCGTGGGGATGAATCTGGTCCAGCGGGAAATCGCGATAGCGCCAGCGGACCCGGCCGGTGCGGATCAGCCGTTCCTCGATCGAGGGCATCTGCACCAGGGTGAACTGCTGGCAGGCGGGACACTGGTAGTCGGCGTACTCGGTCACCTCCAGCGGCGCGCTGTCGGCGCCGAGGAGATACCCGCGGAACCCCGCGGTATCCGCCTCGAGAACCGTGACGTTGGCGGGGATGCTGACCGCTGGACGCCGGACCACCAGATAGCCGATCGCGGCGGCCCCGAGCAGCGCCGCCGCGCCGATCGCCCGGTAGAAGCCGCTCAGTCCTCGGTCTTGCGGGGCCGCCATGGCTCGTCGTCCTCCGGCTCGTCCAGGTCGAAGGAAGCCCGTTTCGCCTCCTCCACGATCCGGCGGCTTTCGGCGGCTTCCGGGGTGTCGTAGGTCGAACGGACTTCGTAGTGGAACAGTTCGCTCCGGGCATCGCCCAGCAGGCGCTGGAGCTCGGACGCGGCCTGGAGCAACCGGCCCTCGCCGTCCAGTTCGCGGATCCGTTCGGCCAGGTGCCGCAGCAGCGCCAGGAGCTGTTCCTCGCGCGCTCGGCCGTAGACTTCGTCGTGCTCGCCCATATGCCTCGCGGGTGGCGGCCCCGGGGCGACCAAGGCCCGGGCCGATGGGGTGGTCGGCGGGGGAATCTAATCGAGCGGGGACGGCACGGGGGAGCGGAGCGCGGTTTGCGGCCCGCGGCGGCGCCGGTTTATATTGCCCGCGGAACCACCCGTCTTCGTGGAGAATCCCTGCATGTCCAAAGGCAAGGCGCGCCGCGAGTCACCCGCTTCCCGGCTCTTCGACCAGGCCCGCGACGAACTGTTCAGTCACATCGTGCGCTGCGGGGTGCTCGAGGCGCTGCCGGAGCACCAGAAAGACTGGTTCGACGACACCATGCTCTACCTCGCCGAGCGCTACGAGGCGCTGAGCGAGGAACAGCTCGCCCAGCTGCGGCAACTCGGCGAGCGGTTCTGCCAGCCGGTCGTGAACCGGCAACCCGCGTCGGTCAATTGAGCGGCCGCCACCCGCGCGCCACCGTGTGAAACGCCCCGGGCGCGTCGTCCCGGGGCGTTGTTTCATTCTGACCGAAGCCCCCCTCTGACCGAAGCCCCCCCTCGCCTCACCGGCGCCCCGCGCGGAACCAGCGCCAGCGGTAGCCGGCAGCGACCCGCACCCCGCCGCCCACGCCGGCCTCGAGCGCCCAGCCGGCGCCTGCGGCGGGGGCCCACTCGACCCCCACCCCGAGCACCAGGTAGCCCCGGTCGCGCGGCCCGGCCGACCACGCCGCACCACCCAACCCGTAGACACCGGCGCCACGGCGGGCGGCGGGAACCAGCATGAAGTGAAGGAGCACCTCGCCTCGGGTGGCCAGGGACCCCTCCTGCCTGCCACCGCCCGCCGTGGCGGCGAGCCGGAGCCGCCCTCCCGGCCGCACCGCCCCGTAGAGGCCCGCGGTCGCCATCGCGGGGTCGGCCAGCAGGAGCAGTCCCTGGGGACCCAGCTCCCAGGCGCGCTGCGCACGGAGCGGCGCGGCCGCCAGCACGCCCCCGAGCAAGGCCACCCACCGGATCATCCCAGATCCAGCTCGTACTCGATCGGAATGTCCGGCGCGAGCGAATGCACCACCGAGCAGTATTTCTGCAGCGACAGGTCCACCGCGCGCCGGGCCCGGGCCTCGTCGAGGCCCTCCCCGCGCAGGGTGAACCGGAACCGGAGCCGCACCACGCGGCGGGGATGATCCGGCCGCCGCTCGCCAGCGACCTCGATCCGGCAGCTCCGGAGTTCCACCCGCATCTTCCGGAGGATGTCCACCACGTCCGCCCCGGTGCACGCCCCGGCTGCCGCGAGCAGGGTGACCACCGGGCTGGGCCCCTCGACTCCATCTCCGTCCAGCCGGATGGCCGGGCCCCCGGGGGCCGCGGCCTCGAATCGGAGACCCGCCCCCGTCCAGGTCACCACGGCGGTGCGGATCCGCTCGGGAGCAATCACGGCGCCTCCGGGATTCCCGCCACGCTGTCGAGCAGGGTCCGGAACCGGCGAAGGACGTCGCGCCGGACGGGGTCGCGCGCGAGGTCGGCGTCCTCTCCGCGGTCCGTCTGATAGGCGAAGAGCTGTTCCCGGCCCAGACCGTCCCGAATGTAGTGGTAGCGGTCGTCCACCGCCGCCTGGAGCCAGGTGCGCGCGTTGGGAAACGTCGAGTCCACGTTGCGCCCCCGGCCCAGTTCCGCCACGATGGGCCCGAGCGGGGCGGAGGGCGCGGTCCAGTGCCTGGCGAGCGATGAGCCCGGTATGCCCGGAGCCGGTCCGACCCCCGCGAGATCGAGCACGGTGGCGGGGAGGTCCTGCAAGGTGACCGGCGCCGCCACCCGGAGGCCGGCGGGGACCCGCGGCGGGTAGCGCAGCACGAGCGGGACCTCGAGCAGCGGCAGGTAGAGACTGTTGGCATGCCCCTTGAGACCGTGCTCGCCGAACTGCTCCCCATGATCGGAGGTCACGACCACCACCGTCCGGTCCAGCACGCCGCGCCGCGCCAGCTCCCGGAACAGTCGGTCCAGTTCCGCGTCGAGGTAGGCGATCGCGGCGTCGTAGCGGTCGAGGTTCCCGCCCCCGGCCGCGAAGCGGTCCAGGAACTCGGGCGGCGCGCGATAGGGCCCGTGCGCGTCGAAGTAATTGAGAAACGCGAAGAACGGCCGGCCCTGCTGCCGTCCCTGCCAGGCCAGGAAGGCGTCCGTGATCGCCCTGGCGGGCTTGTAGTCGTCGCCCGGCGGCCGGGAAGGCGTGATGTCGAACCGGCGGAGCGCCGCCCAGGCCTGACCCGGCGAGCGGCTGGCCAGCAGGCGGCGAAAGAGCCCCGTCTGCACCAGAGGACTGTGCAGCATCACCTGCCGGGCCGAGAGCGGATAGTCGTCATAGTGGAGGAAGCCGTCGTCCAGGCCCGACTCGTACGACGTGTAGAGCAAGTTGGCCACGAATCCCGCCGTGAGATAGCCGTGGGACCGGAACGCCCGGGCCAGGCTGGCGCCCCCTAGCTTCACGGGGGTGAGCCAGTCCCCCCCGAGCCGGCTTCCCAGCCGGCCGGTGAAGAGCGTACCGTGCGAGGGAAGCGTCCAGGGCGCGGTCGCCATTGCCCGGTCGAAGGCCACTCCCTCGGCCGCCCAGCGCGCGAGGGCGGGCGTGGTGGCCCGCGGGTAGCCGTAAAGGCTCAGGTTCGCGCCGCGCACCGTGTCCAGGATGATGAGGAGGACATTCGGCGCGGTGGCCTGAGCGGGCGGCAACCCCGCCCGGGCGGCCCGGCGTTCGCGCCAGAGTTCGAGGCGCTGGCCCGCGCCCGCCACCCCGACGAGTGCCGCGAGCACCGCACCGCCGTAGCCCAGCCGGCGGCGCTGGTTCGCCGAGGCGCCCAGATAGAACCGACTGGCCTGCAGGGCCACCCCCAGCGCCAGGAGCGCCGTCGCCCAGCGGGCGAGTTCCTCGAACGGCAGGAGCAGCGAGCACACCCCCAGGAACCCGAAGAGCGCGACAGCGAAGCGGGTCCCCCGGATCCGGCCCGCGATCAGCCCGGCCAGCAGCGGCACCGGGGTGAGCGCCAGGAACAGCGCCACGTGGGCCAGGGGCGCCATCCAGATCAGATCGCGGCTGTGCCAGACGAGCTGGCCCATTACCTTTTGACGCACCAAGGTGACCAGCGCGTGCAACACCCCGGTGACGAGCCCCAGCCCGGCGGCCACCAGGACCAGCTCGGTCACCCACGTTCCCAGCCGGGGAGACCGCAGCCCCGGCCCCGGCTCAGGCATGGATCGGCACGCGGTGTCCGCCTCCGCTCTCCAGAGGTTCGATGATGCTGGTCGGCATGGTTGCGGGCACGCTCTGGATCCTCTTGAGCCAGGTGGTCCTGGCCGCGGCGTTCACGGGAATCGGGATCACCGTGCGCCGGGGATTCGGCCTCCCGGTCCAGGCGGTCCGCGACCTCTTCACGGGCTTCTGGGTGGGCTGGGCGGCCGTCATGGCCCTGCTCCTCGCCTGGAGCTTCGTGTGGCCCGTGACCGGGATTCCGCTCCTGCTCGTCCTCGCCGCGGGCGGCGCCGGTCTCGCCGGTGCCGCCGGCCGGCTCCGGGAGCTGCCAGCGCGAGAACCCTGGTGCCGGTCGCCGTGGTTCGTCCTCCCCTTGCTGCTCGCCGCGCTCTGGGTTGCCAACCTGTGCCGCGCGCCGGTCCTCAACCCCGATACCGGCCTCTATCACTGGCAGGGTGTACTCTGGGCCAAGGCCTACCCCACCGTCCCGGGCCTCGCCAACCTGTTCGGCCCGTTAGGCTTCAATAACGCCGGCTTCCTCTACGACGCGATGCTGGATGCCGGACCCTGGGAAGGCCGCGCCTATCACCTGGCCAACGGCCTCTTCGTCCAGGTCCTCCTCTGGCAGGGTTTCGGCGGGCTGGTGCGCGCCGCCCGGACCGGCGGCCGGGAACGGGTGCAGGCGCTCTTCGAAAGCCTGTTCCTGGTGCCGGCCGCGGTCATGGCGACGAGCGATTGGCTGTCCAGCTTCGTCACCATGCCCGGCGTGACGGCCGCCACCCTGGCCGCCGCGGCGCAAGCCCACCGGCTCCTTCTGGGCGCCGAGGAGGACCCCCGGGAACAGGCCTACACGCTGATCGCCGCCGCCGCGCTTCTCTGCCTGGCAGTCACCATGAAGGTAAGCGCTTCGGTGTTCGCCGCCACGTGCCTGGCCGTGTGCGCCTGGTACTGGCTGCGACAGCGAGCAGCCGCCTCCGGGCTTCGCCGGCGGACCCTGGTCTGGACCCTGGCCACGGTCCTTCTACTCGGGGGCTCGTGGGCGGCGCGCGGCGCACTCCTCAGCGGGTACCCCCTCTTTCCGAGCCGCCTCGTGAGCCTGCCGGTGGAATGGAGGACCCCGCCCGAGCACGCGGATGCCGAGTTCGCGTTCGCCGCCCATTCCTCCCGGGCCAGCACCGAGAACGCCCCCGTCGTGCGTGGCGAGGCCGGTCTCGCCGCGTGGTTGCCGGAGTGGTGGCGGGTGAGCGCCACGGACAATCCTTACGAGCTGCTGATCCCGATCGCCGTGGGCTCCGTCACGCTGGCCGCGGGCCTGGTCCTGCGGTCAGGCCCGGTCCCCCCGACCTGGTGGCTCCTGCCGCCGATCGGCATCGCGCTTACGGTCTGGTTTCTCACCGCCCCGGAGCCGAGATACATCTGGGACGTGGCGTGGTCGGCGGCGGCGCTGGGGATGGCGTCCCTGGCGTTGCTGCTGAAACGGCCCGCGTTCGGGGCCGTGGACCGGGCGGTGCTCCGGGCCGTCGTCATCCTCGCCGCGAGCGTGCTCCTCGTCAAGCCGCTTGCGGCGCCGCACCCCAAGGACCTCGGCCTCTCACCCGCGCGCCGCCTGCTCAGCGAACTCTTCTTGCTGCCGAGCCCGGAAGCGGCGCTCGCGGATGAGCGCCATCCCGTGGAGGTCCGGACCTACGTCACCCGGAGCGGGCTCTCCCTCAACGTGGTGGACCACCGCTGCTGGGACACGCCCATCCCCTGCACCCCCAACCCCGCGCCGAACCTGCGGCTCCGGGTGCCGGGCCGGCTGGCCCGTGGCTTCGTGGTGGACGGGCCCTGGCAGATGGAGAACTGGCCCGCGCACCGGCCGGAATTCGGTCGGGCCTGGTTCGGAGCCCACCACGCACCGCTCCCCCCGAACCCATGACGCGGTGCCGGAGCACGCAGCACCGTGTCAGGCGCCCGTTGCACTGTCGAAGAGACGGCGCAGCCGGTGCAGATCCCGGGCATAGCGGGGGTCCTCGGCCAGATCCCTGAGCTCGAGGCTGTCGGTGGCGTAGAAGAACAGTTCCTCCGCCCCGCCCTCGCTCCGGATGTACTGAAACCGCTGGCCGAAGACCGACCGCAGCCAGGCGTTCGCGTTCGGGGCCCGACTGTCACGCGAGAGCGACCTCGAGACCTCGGCGACAATGGGGCTCGGCGGAGCTCCGGCCGGTTCACCCCAGGCCCAGGCCAGCGAGGTACCGGGCACGGGCGGCGCCGGCCCGCCGGTTCCCGCCAGGTCCAGGATCGTGGCCGGCAGGTCGCGAAGCGTCACGGCCTGGGTCACCCGGCGGCCAGCCGGCACCCGAGGGGGGTACCGCAGGATCAGAGGAACCTCGAGCACCGGCAGGTAGAGACTGTTGGCATGCCCCCGGAGCCCGTGCTCGCCGAACTGCTCGCCGTGATCCGACGTGACCACCACCACCGTCCGGTCCAGTACCCCGCGCCGCGCCAGCTCGGCGAACAGCCGGTCCAGCTCGCGGTCCAGGTACGCAATCGCTGCGTCGTAGCGGTCCTGGGGCGTGCCCGTCCCCGCGAACCTGGCCAGCAGGTCGGCCGGGGCGCGGTAGGGATCGTGGGCGTCGAAGTAGTTCAGGAACGCGAAGAAGGGTCGTCCCGCCGTCTCGCGCTGCCAGACCAGAAATGCGTCGGTGATCCCGCCCGCCGGCTTGTACTCGCTCGCCGGTCGGCGGCTGATCTGGAGGTCGAACCGCCGGAGTGCTCGCCAGGCGTCCCGGGGACCGCGGCTCCGCTCGAGGGCTCGCGCCAGGCCGGTCTGGACCAGCGGGCTGTGGAGCAGAACCTGTCGCCAGGAGATCGGGTAGTCCTCGTAGCGGACGAAGCCCGGAGCGAGCCCGGATTCGTACGAGGCGTAGATCAGGTTGCCGACGAAGCCCGCGGTGGCGTAGCCGCGGCGGTAGAACAGTTGAGCCAGGCTGGCCTGACCGACCCGCACGGGTGTGAGCCAGTCGCCGCCGAGGTCGCTCCCGAGGCGCCCGGTGAACAGGGTCCCGTGCGAGGGAAGGGTCCACGGGGCGGTCGCCAGCGCCCGGTCGAAGATCACCCCTTCCCTCCCCCACCGTTCCAGCACGGGCGTGGTGGGCCGGGGGTAGCCGTAGAGGCTCAGGTTCGCGCCGCGAACCGTGTCGAGAATGATGAGCAGGACATTGGGGGCGCCCGCCGGGGCCGTGCCGAGCCGCGCGGCCATGAGGCTGCGGCGCACGCCGAGCCAGAGCCGCTGGCCGACGCCCAGCGCCGCCACGGCGGCCGCCAGGCCCACCGCGCCGCGCCACAGGCGCCGGCGCTGGGCCGCATCGCGGTCGCCGTACCATCGCCCGACCTGGACGGCGACCCCCAAGGCGAAGAGGATGATCGCCCAGCGGGCCAGCCCGCTCCAGGGGATGAGCTGCGCGAGCGATCCCAGGAACGCGTAAGTCCCCGCCGCGATTCGCCTGAGGCGCCCCCGGTCGGCCATGAGCCCGACCGGCGCCAGCACCGGCACCAGCGCCGTGAACAGGATCATGTGCCCGAGGGGAGCGAGCCACACGATGTCCCGGCTGTGGAAGACCAGCTGCCCCAGGATCTGCTGGCGAAACAGCGTGATCCCCGCGTACACCACGCCGGTCACCAGGCCGAGCCCGGCCGCGAGGGCCGCCAGCTCGCCCCACAGCCCCAAGCGGCCCGCTGCGCGAGTCTCGGCCGCCGTGCTTGCCGACCCGGTCATGAACACCTCGGGAACCTGGCGTGCTGTCGCTGGAATCTTTCTGCCTCCCACGCTCCCCGCAACCGGGCTCTCGATCACCACGGCCCCGCAGCCGCTCCTCGCAGACTCCCGCCCCGCCCTCTCCGGCAGCAGTCCCGCCGCCCCGAGGCGCCACGGGCGGTTCTTCCTCCGCCTCCCGCTCGGCTCACTTCCCGACCGGCCGCTTCTCGCGGGCCGCGGCCTGGTTGTAGTCCCAGATGGCGTACAGGGCGATCGCGGCCGTGGCCCAGGCCAGGGGCCGGAGCAACGGCGAATCCGTGAGGAAGGCCACCAGCGTGAGGCTCTGGGCCAGGGTCACGGCCTTCCCGCCCAGCCGGGCGGGAATCGAGGCGGGGCGACCGGAGAGCCAGGTGGCGGCGAAGGCCGCGGCAGCCACCAGGTCGCGGAGCAGGGCGCCGAGGATCTCGTAGATCGTGAGCTTGCCTGACATGAGGACGACGGTGAAGGCCGCCGCCATGAAAAGCTTGTCAGCCACGGGGTCGATGAGCACCCCGAAACGGGAGCTCCCGATCCGCCGGGCGATGAACCCGTCCAGGAGGTCGGTGGCGGCAGCCACGGCGAGGGTGGCCAGGCGCCAGGCGTCGCTCCGGGCGAAGAGGAACACGAACGCCAGCGGGAGCCGGAGCAGGGTGAGTCCATCGGCGGCGGTGAACGACCGCCGGCGCGGTGATCCGCGACCTTGCTCGGCTTCCGCTCCAGGACTACCTTGGGGCTCCGGACGGCCCGCGGGGGCCTCGCGCGGCCCGCTCATGCTCACCGCTTACCGCTGACGGCCATGGACCTGCAACTCCTCAAGAACACCGCGATCTTCGCCGAGCTGGACGAAGGGGAACTTGCGCGGGTGGCGGAGATTTGCAAGGAGCAGAAGTATCAGGCGGGCCAGTACATCTTCAAGGAGGGGGAGCCGGGCAACCGGTTCTACATCATCGTCTCCGGCGAGGTCCGGATCAGCCGGAACATTCCCGGTTCGGGCGAGGAAGCGCTGGCGGTGCTCCAGCCGGGCTCCTGCTTCGGCGAGATGGCGGTGTTCGACCGCTCCGAGCGCTCCACCGACGCCATCGCCAACGGGCCCGTCACCCTGGTCACCATTTCGCGGCCGGACTTCGAGATCCTGCTCGACTTCAACCGCGACATGGCCTACAAGATCCTGTGGTCCATGGTCCGGCTCCTCTCGTCGCGGCTCCGCGTCACCAACGACAACCTCCGGTCCCTGCTCGCCATCTCGATGTTCTGACGCCGGCCGCCGACCGGCTGGGGCCGGCGGCCCAGCCACCCCGAGCACCCATCCCCTCGTGCCGACCGCCGTGCCCTTCCACCATGATCACCGCTGCCTCTCCGGCATCCCCGGGGCCCGCCTGACGGACCAGACCGGTCTGAGCGCCGTGGTGATCGCCGCGGCGAGCGCCGCCGGGCTGCCGCCGCACGGCCCACCGGTGGCGCGAGCCGGACCCAACGGGGTGGTGATCGGGCTCCTCTGCCATGGCGGACACGTCGTGCTCCATACCGCGCCGGACGCCGGGCTCTGTCTGGTGGATACCGTGGCGCCGACCGCGGAGGGCGCGGCCCGCAGTCTCGAGGTCATCGCCCGCCGCCTGGGCGCCGAGATCTCAGTCCGGTCGGGCTGATCCGCGCACCACACCCTCCGCGTAGTCACTCCCGAGCAGGCCAGCCACCGCTTCCTGGACGTCCTCGCGGGTCACGGCCCGGTAGCGGGCTGCCGGGTCCTCGAGGTCGCCGAGCCCTTCCCCAGCGAGCCACGCCTCGAGAATCTCCCCCAGCACGGCGGCCCCGCTCTGGCGGCTCACCGCCACCTGGCCCGCCAGGTATCCGGCCGCCCGGTGGAGTTCCTCGACCGAGACCGGCTCGCTCGCGAAGCGCCTGAGCTCGGCCAGCATGGCCTCCCGCGCCTCGCTCTCTCGTTCCGGAGCGGTGGCGATGTAGGTGACGAGTGCTCCTCCGCGGGCCCGCTGCCAGGACGACGCCACCACGGAGTAGGCGAGTGAACGCCGGTCGCGAAGCGCTTCGAACAGCCGCCCTCCCAGTCCGCCGGCCACGGCCGCCCAGATCTCCGCGGCGTAGCGCCGCGGGTCGCGGCGGGAGGGGCCGGGGAAGACGAATGCCATCGCGGTCTGGGCCTTTTCCCTGAGCGTCACCCGGCTCCTCGGCGCGCCGGCGACGGCCCAGGGCACCGGCTCGACCATCGGGACCGGCGGGCGCGCCCGGTACCGGCCGAAGATGCCGGCGAGGACATCGGAGGCGGCGCCGGGCTCCACGTCGCCCACGGCCACCACGACCCCTCGTGGGGTTTGCAGGGCCGTGTCATGCCACCCGCGCACGTCCTCCACGGTGAGGCGGGCCAGGGTCTCCGGAAGCCCCGCGGCGGGGACCCCGTAGCCGGTGTCGCCGTACGCTTCCGCGAAGGCCAGTTGAAACGGATAGCGGAACATGTCGTCGGCCACCTGCCGGGCCTCGCTCACCAGAATGGCCCGCTCGGCCTCGGTGGGGGCGGCCTCGTACCGGGGCCGGTCCAGCGCGAGATCCAGCAACGCCGCGGCCTCGGCCAGGTGGGCCGCGAGCACCGTCGTGCCGAGGCCGATCCAGTCCGCGCTCACCGAGCTGGCCACCGTCCCTCCCAGCCGCTCGAACGCGAAGGCCAGGTCGGCGCCGTCGAGGGTCCCGGCACCCCGGACCGCGGTCCGAATGGCGAGGGCGCTCACACCCGCCCGGTCCGGCGGATCGAAGCGGAACCGCGGCAGGTAGACCCCCAGGGCGACCAGCGGGACACCGGGTTTGCGGCGGACCAGCAAGTCGAAGGCGGGCAGGGCGGTATGGCGGACACCCGCGCTCTCTCGTCCGGCGGCGGGCCGGGGGGCGGGAGGGACCGGCGGGGCAACGGGCGGCTTGTCAGGCACCTGGAGGCGCGCCACCGCGAACTCCCGGGCCAGGTCCTCGGCGGTGAGGTCGGGGCCCGCGCCCTGGGGCAGGAACACGCAGGCCGAGACTGCCTCCGGATCGAGGGCGCGCGCAGCGGCCCGGCGGACGTCGTCGGGTGCCACGGCAGCCAGGAGTTCGAAGTCGCGATCCACCAGGCGGTAGCTCTCCAGGGCTTCGGCGGCCGCGAGCGCCATGGCCCGGCCGTCGGCCTCCTCGAGCCGCCGGGACCACCGGGTGGCGAGCAGCGTGCGGGCCCGGGCCAGATCCTCCGGCGTGGGGCCCGCCAGGGCCAGCCGGCCGGCGCAGGCGGCCACGCCCTGGACGACCTCGGCCAGACGATCCGGTTCGAACCGGGCCCCGATCGAAAAGACGCCGAGTTCAGTCGGGGCGAAATGGCTGGCGGAGACGGACAGGGCCCGGCCGGTTTCGCGGAGTGCGCAGTAGAGCCAGCTGCCGCGGCCGCTCCCGAGGATGGCGGCGGCGACGTCGAGCGGGATGGCATCCGGGTGGAGCGGCGGCACCCCGCGCCACCCGAAGGCGATCTCGCCCGCGGTCACGTCGCCCCGCAGGGTCCGGGCCCGCACCTCGCGCCGCGGCGGCTCCTCGGGGGACCGATCCACCGCGCCCGGCGCTCGGGGCCAGTCCGCGTACGCCTCACGACCGAGGGCGAGCGCCGCCGCCTCGTCCACGTCCCCCACGATCGCGACGATCGTCCGCTCCGGTACGTAGCGGGACCGGTAGTAGGCCAGCACATCCTCCCGGGTGAACCCGGCCAGCGTCTCCTCGGAGCCGATCCGCCAGCGGCGCATCCGGTGCCGGTCGAACATCACGGCGTGCAGGGTCTCCTGGACCACGGCCCCCGGCGTGTCCCGCTTGCGCCGCGCCTCCTGGATGATCACCTGAAGCTCCCGGGCCAGCTCGCCGGGGTCGAGCAGCGGGTGGCGCAGCGCGTCGGCCTGGATCGCCACGGCTTCGGCCAGGCGCTCGGCGGGCAGCACCACGAAGTACGTGGTGTGGTCGTAGCTCGTGTGGGCGTTGAGGTAGCCGCCGGCGGCCTTGGTCTCCCGGGCGATCTGTCCGACCCCGCGGGTCGGCGTGCCCTTGAAGAACATGTGCTCCAGCACGTGCGAGATACCGACCCAGTGATCCGGCTCGTCGAAGAAGCCCGCCTTGATGTGGGTCACCACGGCCGCCACCGGCGCGGAGGAATCGCGCTGCACGAGCAGGGTGAGCCCGTTCGGGAGCACCTCCCGGCGGACGCCGGTGGTCCAGGCAGCGAACAGGGCGTGGTCCATGCGGCGGTGTACGAGGAGGGTGCCGGGACAGGGGAATCCGCGGTTACGGATCCCCCCACCCCGTCCCGGTCTGGCGGAAGGCCGCCCGGCGCCGTCCTCCCGGGCTCAATGCAGAATCCGGATCACCCCCGCCGCCGCACTGCCCCGGATGAAGGACTCGGCGTCGGTGGTGGGGATGATGACGCCGGTCTCGGCGGCGCCCCGGCGGGCGAGATCGGCCATGAACTCCGACAGTGATGCGTTGGCCCATTCGCGCTCGGCGTTCTTCATCTGGTCGAGGATCTCGTCCCAGGTGCCGCGGAACGTCTTGCCGCTCAGCGTGGCGATGGCGTGCTGGCCCGCCACCGCCGGTCGCTTCTGCATCGCCTGGAGCTCGGTGAGCAGGGTGCCGAAGAGCTCGAGCTGGGCCGGGTCGCGGATCGAGCCGTCCGGCTGGGTGGCCTCGACCTCGGCCAGGAGCTGGTCCACCGGGTCGGGCTCGCCGGCCACCTCGCCCAGCCGGACGTACCAGGGCCGGAGCTCGGGGTCGTCCTCGGGAAGCCGGTAGATGGTGCGCTTGAGCTCGATGTAGCGCCACAGCCCGAGCTCGTCGTAGTGATCCTCCGGCGTGGTCTGGTGGAAGTGGTACATGGCCGCGTCGGTCTCGCCGCGGTCGTAGAGCATGTTGGCGAGATAGATCCGGGCCTCGCTGTAGTGCGGGTCGATCTGCAGCGCGCGGCGGAGCCAGTACAGCGCCGCGGCCTCATCGCCCAGCCGGTGGCAGGCGTAGCCCACGCAGGCGGCTGCCTCGGGACAGTCGGGCTGGGCGTTGACCGCGTATTCGAAGAACTTCTGGGCGGCGGCCAGCAGGCCCTCCCGGAAGAGCGCCCGGCCGATCTGGAGCATGAGCTCGTGATCTTCCCGGAAGCCTAACGAAAGAATCCGCTCGAACTGGTCGAGCGCGCGCTGCCGTTCCCCCACCTTGAGCAGCGTCTCCCCGTACCCGGCCAGGGCGTCTTCGTGGTCGGGGTCCAGGGCGAGGGCCCGCTCGAAGCTGCGGCGGGCCCAGGCCACATCCTCGCGCGAGAGATAGGCGTAGGCCATCCCGACGTGGAGTTCGACGGCGTGGGGATAGAGCTGGATGCCTTCGTGGAGGAGTTCGAGCGCGTCGTCGAAGCGGCCTTCGTTGTACAAGCGGTGGGCGTGTTCGTCGTAGTCGTCGGAGCTGAGGAAGCGGTCCGGCATCAGGGAGGGCCTCCGGCGGCGTTCGATTCTAAGGTAGGAAGAACCGCGAGGCGTCGCAAGCCGCGATGCCACCAGCAGATAGCCGGCCCCCCTGCCCGGCCCTTGTGCGCCGGGCATGCCGATATAACTTACTGACCGGTCAGTTATTTGGAGCTGCCCCATGCCCCGCCCCGCTCCCACCCGCCGCCCGCGACGCCCCCGCTGGCGCCGCCGGCCCCAGGCCCGCCCCGAGGAAATCCTCGAAGCGGCCATCGCCGTCTTCGGCGAGCGCGGCTTCGCTCGCGCCCGGCTCGACGACGTGGCCCGCCGGGCCGGCGTCAGCAAGGGCACCCTCTACCTCTACTTCCGCTCCAAGGATGCCCTCTTTCGCGAGGTGGTGCGGACCCTGAAGGGCGGCGCCCTCGGCCGTGCCGAAGCCTTCGTGGACCAGTTCGAGGGAACCAGCGGCGAGCTCCTCGGCCGCCTGATCCACCGCATGTGGGAGCACCTGAGCGAACCGCGCCAGGTGGCGATCTCCCGCCTGATCCAGAGCGAACTCCACCGCTTCCCGGAGCTTGCCCAGTTCTATTTCGACGAAGTGGTCCTCCGCTCCCGCCGCCTCCTCGAAGGGGTCCTCGCCCGCGGCGTGGCGCGGGGCGAGTTCCGTCCCGCCCAGGCCCGCTTCGCCGCCCGCGGCATCCCCGCGCTCATGACCATGCTCTCCGGCCTGCACCGCAGCTTCAGCCGCTTCGATCCCGAACCGCTCCCCGCCGAGGCCGCCGTCAACGGGGCCGTGGATCTCATCCTGTACGGCGTCGTGGCGCGGCCCGACGCCCAGCCGGAGGCTGCCTGACATGCGCCCGATCCTCCTGGCGCTTCCCTTCGCGTGCTGGACCGCCGTCCTGGCGGCCCAGAACCCGCCGCCCCGGACACTCACCCTGAAGCAAGCCATGGCCTTGGGGCGCGAACGGGGCGTCGCCGCGGCCCTCGCCCGGCTCAACGAACGGATCGCGGAAGCCCGAGTCGGCCAGCGCCGCGCGGATCTCCTGCCCAGCGTCGTCGCGGCGGCCGGCGCGGTCCGGCAGACCCGCAACCTGGACGAGTTCGGGATCCCGTTCGCGCAGGGGACCACCGACCCCTTCACGGTCTGGTCCGTTCAGCTCCGCGCCTCCGAGACCCTGTTCGACTGGAGCGCGCTCACCCGCCTGAGGGCGGCCCGCGACTCCCTGGCCGCCAGCGGGGCCGACACCCGGGCGGTGGGCGACCTGGCCGCCACCGCCGCCGGCCTCGCCTATCTCCGCGTGCTGAGCGCCGAGGAGACCGTGCGCGCCCGCGAGGCCGACAGCAGTATCGCCGCCGCGCTCCTCGACCAGGCCCGGGCGCAGGTGGCCGCGGGCACGAGCCCCGCGATCGACGCGACCCGGAGCGAGGTGCAGCTCGCGGCGGTGCGGACCCAGCTCGAGGTGGCCCGCAACCAGCGCGACCGGGCCCGGCTCGATCTGGCCCGCGCGCTGGATCTGCCACCCGAAACGCCCCTCCACCTGGCCGACACCCTGGTGGCGGTCCCGGCCGACCTCCCGGCCGACCCCGACCAGGCGGTCGCTTTCGCCCTGGACCATCGGCCCGAGGTCGCCGCCGAGCGGGCCCGCACCCGGGTCCTCGAGCAGTCCCTCCGGGCCATCGGACGGGAGTACTTGCCCTCGCTTGCCCTGAACGGGTCGTACCAGCAGACCGGCCGTGAGCTCGACCACCTGCGCGGCACCTGGCTGGTCCAGCTCCAGGTCTCGGCGCCGCTCTTGGACGGCTTCCGCCGTCCGAACCGGCAGCGGGAGCAGGAGGCGCGCCTCGACGCCGCGCGACTTCGCCTCCACGACACCGAGCGCCAGGTGGCCACCGAGGCTCGCCAGGCGCTCTTGGACGTCGCATCGGCCGAGCAGCAGGTGCACCTCGCCGGCGAGCGCCTGCGCCTGGCGGAGCAGGAACTGGCCCAGGCCGAGGAGCGCTTCGAGGCCGGTGTGGCGGGCAGCGTGGAAACGACCGCCGCCCAGGGCGGGCTGGTGGCCGCCCGCGACGCCCTGATCCAGGCCCGCGTCGCCGCGGCGGTGGCGCTCCTCCAGGCAGACCGCGCCCTCGGACGGTCCGAGGCCCTGCAGTGACGCCGGACGTGAACGACGGAGTTCCCATGACCACTGACGCCAGCGTTGTGCCCCCGGTTGCCGCCAGTTCACCCCGGCGCCGGCGGCGCCCGCTGCCCCTGCTCGCCGGGGGCGTCCTGCTCCTCGCCGCTCTGGGCTGGGGCTGGCAGCGCTACCAGTTCGCCCGCACCCACGTCGTGTCCGACAACGCCCAAGTGGACGGACACCTCACGCCGATCGCGCCCAAGGTCCAGGCCTTCGTCGCCTCGGTGCGAGTGGAGGAAAACCAGCATGTCCGGGCCGGCGACACCCTGGTGGTCCTGGACGATCGCGACCTTCGGATCCGGCTGGCGCAGGCCGAGGCGGATCTGGCGAGCGCCGCCGCGGCGGCGGGCACCCGGGGCCGGATCGGACAGGCGGAGGCCCAGCTGGCCTGGAGCCGGGCGCAGGCCCAGAGCGCCCAGGCGGCCGTCGCCCAGGCCGAAGCCCAGTACCGCCGGGCGGCCTCGGATCTGGAGCGGGTGCGTCCCCTGGCCGCCAGGGGGATCGTGCCCGCGCAAGCACTCGACGCGGCCCAGGCCGCGTTCGACGCCGCCCGGGCGGCGCTGGAAGCGGCCCGCCGCCAGGCGGCCGCGGCCGGGAGCCAGGTAACCGCCTACGATGCCGGGGTGGGTGCGGCGGCGGCCCGGCTGGCGGCGGCGCGCGCGGCGGTGGAGCAGGCCCGGCTCCAGCTCAGCTACACGGTGATCACCGCTCCGGTGAGCGGCTGGGTGGGCCGTCGCGCTGTGGAGCCGGGCGAGCTGGTGCAGGTCGGCCAGACCCTGCTCACCCTCATCCCGGACCACGAGGTCTGGGTGACGGCCAACCTGAAAGAGACCGAGCTCGCCGAGGTCCGGGTGGGGGAACCGGTCGAGTTCACGGTGGACGCCTACCCGGGCCGCCGCTTCAGCGGCCGGGTCGAGAGCCTGAGCCCGGCCACGGGCGCGCGGTTCGCGCTGCTGCCGCCTGACAACGCCACCGGGAACTTCACCAAGGTGGTGCAGCGGGTACCGGTCCGGATCGCGGTGGACCCCAGCGCCGACTCCGACCACCCGTTGCGCCCGGGCATGTCCGTCGTGGTCGCGATCCGGACCCGGTAGGCCCCCCGCCCGTGGCCACCCTCGCGCTCCCCGCCCCCGCCGCCGGAACCCGCGACGAGGTGTACCGCCTCCGGTACCTCATCGCGTTCGCGGTGGTCCTGGCCAGCGTGCTGGAGCTGGTGGACACCAGCATCGTCAACGTGGCGATCCCCCACATGATGGGGAACCTGGGGGCCACCCTCGACGAGATCGCCTGGGTGAGCACCGGTTACATCGTCGCCAACGTGATCGTACTCCCGCTCACCGGCTGGCTCTCGGAGCGGTTCGGCCGCCGGAACTACTACACCGGCTCCATCGCCCTCTTCACCATCGCCTCGTTCCTCGCCGGCAACGCTCACACCCTGGAAGAGCTGGTGGCCGCCCGGGTCCTCCAGGGGCTGGGCGGCGGTGCCCTGATCTCCACCGCCCAGGCCATTCTGTTCGACGTCTTTCCCCTGGCCGAACGGGGAACCGCCATGGCCATCTTCGGCGTGGGCGTCATGGTGGGCCCCACGCTCGGCCCCACGCTGGGCGGCTGGATCACCGACAACTATTCGTGGCCCTGGATCTTCTACATCAATCTGCCGCTGGGCCTGCTGGCCGGGATCCTGACCTGGCGCCTGGTCCCGGAGCCGGGCCACCGGCGGCCCCAGGCCGACCGGGTGGACTGGCCGGGACTGATGTTCCTCATCGCCGGGATCGGCGCCCTGCAGATCCTGCTCGAGCGGGGGGAGTCCAAGGACTGGTTCGAGGCCGCCGAGATCCGGTTCGAGGCGGCGGTCGCGGCCGTCGCGCTGGTCGCCTTCGGGTGGCGCGAACTCCGGACCGATCATCCCGTCGTGGATCTCCGGATCCTCCGCAACCGCCAGCTCACCGCCGGGGTGTTGTTCGGGCTCACGCTCGGGTTCGGATTGTATGCCAGCGTCTTCGCCCTCCCGGTCTTCCTGCAAACGCTGCTGGGCTACAGCGCCTGGGACACTGGCCGGGTGATCCTCCCCGGCGCCCTCGCCTCCGCCGCGACCATGGCCGTGGTGGGACGTCTGGGGCACCGCCGCGACGGGCGGCTCCTCATCGCCCTCGGGGTATCGCTCTTCATGGCCTCCATGTGGAAGCACTACCACTTCACGCTCGACATCGGCATGCACGACCTCCTCTGGCCGATGATCCTGCGCGGGGTGGGGCTCGGCCTCATCTTCGTGCCCCTGAGCCAGCTCACGGTGGCCGATCTCCATCCCGCTCTGTACGCCCAGGGTACCGGTCTCTTCAACCTTTCCCGGCAGCTGGGCGGCAGCTTCGGCATCGCCGTGGCCGCGACCCTGGTCTCGCGCTTCGGCGAACAGAGCCGCACCGCGCTCTTGCCCCATGTCACCGCTGGCGAGCCGGGTGTCCGGGCCTGGCTCGAGGCGGCGGCGGCCGCGGCCAGCCGGCTGGGAGGCTCGCCCGGTGAGGCCCGGCTCCGGGCCTACGCGCTGCTCGAAACCGCGCTCCGGCAACAGGCGAGCGTCATCGCGTTCGAGAAGGTATTCCTCGTGATGGGTGTGTCGCTGGTCCTCTCGCTGCCGCTTCTGCTGCTTTTCCGCACCGGCCGAACGGCCGGGGGCGCCATCGGGCACTAGCCGCCCGGGGCGGATCGGCCCCCGGCGCCCCACCCGCGCCCTTGCCCATCGGGTCGGTCTCCGGTATTTGATTCCGGCATGACGGTTCAGCGCAAGCTGCTCCTCGGCTTCGCCCTCATGGTGTTGCCGGCGGTGCTTCTCGCGGTGGAGGCCTACCGCAGCAACAGCCAGGCGCGCCAGGCGCTGGAGACGCTTCGTTCGGGCCTGAGCCGGACCCGGACCTACGCCGAGGTGGAGACCGCCATGTTCAACCAGAGCGAGGCGGTCTGGCGGTATCTGAGCGGCCTCGAGCCCGGGGCCCGCGCCGAGTACGACATGGCGGGGGAGGTGGTCGAGTACTGGATGGACCGCTGGACCTACGAGCTCCGGCCGGACGAGCAGGAACTGGCGCAGGGAGTCAAGCGGATCCAGGCTCAGATGAAGCTGGTGGCGGACAGCGTGTTCGCCCTCTCCGCGAACGGGCGCCGGGCCGAGGCGTACCGCCTGGCGCGCCGCGAGCTCAAGGGGCGCCTGTTGCCGGCCCTCACCGAGCTCAACCACGAGATCTATCGCCGGGCCCGGGAATTCAGCGTCAACCGCGCGTTCGCCCGGGTGGAGGAGATCATCGAGCTCGAGGGGCGGATTCTCATCGCCATCACGTTGCTCGCGGTCGTGGTGGGCCTGGGGGCGGCCTGGCTCATCTGGCGGAGCCTGGCCCGTCCCATCACGGAGCTCCGCCACGCCATGGCCCGGGTCGGGGCGGGCGACCTGGCCTACCCCATCGCCACCCGGGGCGAAGACGAAATCGCCGACCTGGCGCGGGCCTTCGCCCAGATGACCGCCAATCTCCGGCGCTCCGAAGCGGACCTCAAGCGGCTCAACACCGAACTCGAGGCCAAGATCGCCCAGCTGGAGCAGGCCCAGGCCCAGCTGGTGCAGTCGGAAAAGCTCGCCTCGATCGGCGAAATGGCGGCCGCCGTGGCGCACGGGCTCCGCAACCCGCTGGCGAGCCTCCGGGCTTCGGCGCAGCTCGCCCTCCGGCACCCCGGCTCGCCGGCCTCGCGCGATTCGCTCGCGGCGATCATCGACCAGGTGGACCGCCTCGACCGGCGGATCGCCCATCTCCTGAGCTTCTCGCGGCCGGCCCGCTTCACCCCCGTGCGCGAGCGGGTGGCCGACCTGGTGGCCGGCGTCCAGGACGCCCTGGGCGAGTTGCTCCGGGAGCGGCGGGTGGAGGTGGAGCTGGATCTGCCTGACGATCTTCCCGAGGTGCTGGTCGAGCCGATGAACGTGGAGCAGGCGCTGCTCGAGGTGGCGTCCAACAGCATTCAGGCGATGCCCGGGGGCGGGAGGCTCACCGTGCGGGCCCGGCCGAGCAGCGAAGACGGGATCCGCGGGGTGGCGCTCGAGCTCACCGACACCGGCAAGGGGATCCCCGCCGACATCCTCCCCTCGGTGACCGATCCGTTCTTCACCACCCGCGACGACGGCACCGGCCTGGGTCTCGCGGTCGCCAAGCGGTTCGTCGAGCAGAACCGCGGCCGCCTCACGATCACGAGCCGGGTGGGCGAGGGCACCACGGTTCGCATCTGGCTCCCCGGCGCGGAAGCCTGGGAGCGCCCCGCCGCGCTGGCGAGCGCGCCGTCCGGGGCGGGACAGCCCGGATGAGCGGCAGCGTTCTCATCGTGGACGACGAGCGCACCCTGGCGCGCGCCATCAAGGCCTTCCTCGAAGAGGCTGGGTACGAAGCGGAGGTGGCGGGTGACGCGCAGGAGGCGCTGCGGATCCTGGAGCAGCTCCGGCCCGACGTGGTCTTCACCGACGTCCGGCTCCCCGGGATGAGCGGGATCGAGTTGCTCCGGCGCATCCGGGAATTCGATCCCGCCACGGCGGTGGTCGTCATGACCGCGCACGGAACCATCGAGGGCGCGGTGGAAGCGGTGAAGCTCGGCGCCTTCGACTACCTCAAGAAGCCGGTGGACCTGGAGGAACTGCGCATCCTGGCCGACCGGGCGCGGGAGACGTCCCAGCTCAAGCAGGAACTGTCCTACTACCGCCGCCGCGCCACCGGCGAGCTGCCGTTCCCGGACGTCGTCGGGACCTCGCCCGCCATGCGGGCCGTGGTGGAACGGGCCCGTCAGATCGCGGCGCTGGACGAAACTCCGCCGGTGCTCATCACCGGCGAAACCGGCACCGGGAAGAGCCTGGTGGCCCGCACGATCCACTCGGCGGGGGCCCGGAGCGGCAAGCCCTTCATCGAGGTGAACTGCACCGCCCTGCCCGCCACCCTGATGGAAGCCGAACTCTTCGGCTACGAGCGGGGCGCCTTCACCGACGCCAAGGAGTCGAAGATGGGACTCTTCGAGGCGGCGGAGGGCGGGTTCCTCTTTCTCGACGAGATCGGCGACCTGGAACTCTCGCTCCAGGGCAAGCTGCTCCGCGCGATCGAGGAGCGCACCGTGCGCCGGGTGGGCGGCATCCGGGACCGGAAGATTGACGTGCGCATCCTGGCGGCCACGAACCGCGACCTCGAGCGGGAAGCCCAGGCCGACCGGTTCCGCAAGGACCTCTTCTTCCGGATCGCGGTGATCGTGCTCCGGCTGCCGCCGCTCCGGGAGCGCGGGGAGGACGTCCTGCTCCTCGCGGACCGGTTCCTCGAGCAGTTCAACGCGAAATACGGCAAGGACGTGCGCCGGATCGGCGCCCGGGCGCGGGAACTGCTCCTCGCCTATCCGTGGCCCGGCAACGTGCGGGAGCTTTCCCACGTGATCGAGCGGGCGGTGCTCTGGAGCACCGGCCCGACGCTCGACGAGGAGCACCTCTCGCTCACCGCCCCGCCCGCGCCCCCGGCGCCCGGCGCGCAGTCCGCCCCGGAAGCACGGGGGACGACCCCTGACGAGGCCCGCTCCGAGGTCCCGCTCCCGCCCGAAGGGATGGACCTCGAGCAGTTCGAGCGGGCCATTCTCGAGCGGGCCCTCCGCGAGGCCGGGGGAAACCAGACCCGGGCCGCCCAGCGGCTCGGCATCAGCCGCGACGCGTTGCGATATCGGCTGAAGAAGTTCGGCACGGCGGGGTGAGGAATCCGAGGGTTCGGGAGGGACCTCGGACGTTGCCGCGTGCTACCGGTCCTGGACTGGGTGATCCCACCCAGTTGGGGGAAAGGGCGCAGCCGGCCTTGGGACCGGGTTCCGGCGTGGTGTAGCGATGTAGGTGCTTGTTATTCTTGAGCTTAGATCAAGTCTCCCAAGCTTCCGATCTGGCGGCACAGGGGATGCGTCTTCCAGGGCGTCGTCGGGCTTCTGAGATGGCCCGGCTGGGTGCTGTCACCCATGACCCTTCCACCGCCTATGGAGGACACATGACCTGGACCAAGCCCGAAGCCGAGATCGTGGCCGTCACGATGGAAGTGACCGCCTACGTCGCGACGCTCTAAGCTCCGGCGCAGATCCACCGAGGGGCTCGCGAAAGTGAGCCCCTCGATCGTTTCAGGGAGTGCAGGTCGTACTGCTCGGCACCGCCGCCGGCGGTGGGTTCCCGCAGTGGAACTGCTGGTGTCCGCCGTGCCGGACCGCCCGCCGCGATCCGGCGGCGGCCCATCCGCGGACCCAGTCGTCCGCGGCCGTGACTGCCGATGGCGAGCGGTGGTTCCTTCTCAACGCCTCGCCCGATGTCCGCGCGCAGCTCGACCGGCTGCGGACGCACGAACCCGAGGGGGTGCGTCAGGCGCCGATCGAGGGAGTGCTTGTCACGGACGCCGAGCTGGACCATACCCTGGGTCTCACGCTGGTGCGGGAGGCGGGGGATCTCCAGGTGTGGGCCACCGGGGCGGTGCTGGATGTCTTGCGCGAGGACTCGAGGATCTTGCCGGTGACCGAGGCCTTCGCCCGGATCCGCGTCGAGGCGCTGGCGCTCGATCGGCCGGTCGAACTCCGGTATCGCGACGGAAGCGCCGCCGGACTGTGGGTCACGGCATTCGCGGTCCCCGGCGATCCGCCGCGGTTCGCTCGCCGGAACCATCCGGGCCACACCGTGGGGTTGCTGGTGCAGGACCGGAGGTCCGGGGGCAGCCTGGCGTTCGTGCCCGGCTGCGGCGGCCTAGCGGACGGACTCCTCGCGCGGCTGGAAGCAGCCGACCTCGTGCTCTTCGACGGAACTTTCTGGGACGACGACGAACTGGTGCGTCTGGGCGTGAGCGATCGCACGGCGCGGCAGATGGATCACCTCCCGGTCTCGGGACCGGGGGGGAGCCTGGAGCATCTGGCCCGGCTTCGTCGGCCGCGCCGGGTGTACACCCACATCAACAACTCGAACCCCATGCTGCTGGAGCAGTCGGCGGAGCGGCAGGCCGTGACGGCCGCCGGTCTCGTGGTCGGCGACGACGGCATGCGGTTCGACCTCTGAGCGTGCCATGACCGCGGATGCCTTGCGTGCCCTGATTGACGGGCTCAACCAGGACCTCCGGGGCGAGTTCCAGGCCATCATCATGTATCGGCTCTACGCGAGCCTGGTCCAGGGACCCTACCGGCAGGAGCTTCGGACTTTCTTTGCCAACGAGATTCCGGAAGAGCTGGCCCATGCCCAGATCCTGGCCGACAAGCTGGCGGCGCTGGGGGCGGATCCGGCCACGGTGCCAGGCCCGGTGGCGGTGACCCGCGATGCGAAGGTGATGCTCGAGACGGCGCTCCAGGCCGAGGTCGAGACGATCGGCCGCTATCTGGAGCGGCGAGCCCAGGCCGAGGCGGCAGGCGAGCACGGTCTTGCGGTTCAGCTCGACGATATCATCGCCGACGAGACCGGCCATCGGGACGAGCTACGCCAGATGCTGGCGCGTTGGCCTTGAGGTGACCATGACCGCGACCCTGACGGCCTCGGCGCTCGCCACGCCTCCCCGGCCCCCGATTCCGGAGCTCGAGCGGCCCCTTACCCCCGACGAGTTGGAGGCCGCGCTTCGGAGCTTCCACGGCTCCTACTACAGCGAGCACCCGTTCCACAAGCTCATGTACGAGGGAAAGCTCACCCGGCGTCAGTTCCAGGGCTGGGTGGCCAACCGGCTGGCCTATCAGCGGGTGGTGCCGCGGAAGGACGCCGCGATCCTCATGAATTGTCCCGATCCGGCGGTGCGCCGGATCTGGATTCAGCGGATCATCGATCACGACGGGACCGAGCCCGGCACCGGCGGCATCGAGCTCTGGATTCGGCTGGGCGTCGCGTTGGGGGTGCCCCGCGAGGAAATGGAGGACGAGCGTCACGTCCTGCCGGCGGTGCGACTGATCTGCGAGTCGTACGTGACGTTTTGCCGGACCCGGCCCTGGGTCCAGGCCTGCGCCTCCTCGCTCACGGAGCTCTTCGCGCCCCGGATCCACCAGCAGCGGATCGAGGCGTTCCCGAAGCACTATCCCTGGATCCCGCCCGAAGCGCTGGACTATTTCCGGAGCCGGCTGGTGCAGGCCCCGCGCGACGTCCAGCATGGCCTGTACCTCGTGCGGACCCACTGCACCACGGTGGAGACCCAGCGAATGGCCTTCGAGGCGCTCCAGTTCAAGCTGGACATGCTCTGGGCCATGATTGACGTGATCCATCACGCCTACCGCGAGTGAGCTGACGATGCCGCTCGGTCCCGACGCGTATCCCAGGCTCTGGCGAGTCGCCCGCATCGAGTTCGACCGGGTGCGGCAGCGACCCGTGATCCTCTACCCCGAAGGAGCGCTCTTCATCAACGACACGGCCCGCGCCATCCTCGAGCTCTGCGACGGGAACCGCTCCGTGGCGGAGATCGCCCACGTCCTGGGGGAGCGTTACCAGGCCGACGTTCGGGAAGACGTCGCGGAATTCCTCGAGGGGATGATCGCGCGAGGTCTGGTCATGGTGGAAGCGCCGCCCGGCGCCGACCCGGCCGAGGACCGGGTCCGCCTCGCCGCGGGGTAGGCCCCTCCTTCCAGCGATGCGACCGATGCCAGGACTGCCGACCACGCTCCTCGCCGAAGTCACCTACCGGTGCCCGCTGCACTGCCCGTATTGCTCCAATCCGCTGGAGATGGCGCGGGCGGAGCAGGAGCTCGGCACCGAGGACTGGAAGCGCGTGCTGAGCCAAGCCCGGGCGCTCGGCGTGCTCCAGCTCGGATTGTCAGGCGGCGAGCCGCTGGCCCGGAAGGACCTGGAGGAACTGGTGGCTCATGCCCGGCAGGAGGGCATGTACAGCACCCTGGTCACCTCGGCCCTCGGCCTCACCCGCCAGCGCGCCGAACGGCTCAAGGCCGCGGGACTGGATCACGTCCAGATCAGCTTCCAGGACGTGGACCCTGTAACCGCCGAGAAGATCGCCGGCGTCCGCTCCGTGCGGCAGAAGGAAGAAGCGGCGGCGATCGTGCGGGACCTGGGGTTCCCCTTCACGGTGAATGTCGTGCTGCACCGCGCCAACCTCGACCGCCTGGAAGCGATCATCGAGATGGCGGCGGCGCTCGGCGCGGATCGGCTCGAGCTCGCGAACACCCAGTACTACGGCTGGGCGCTCCGGAACCGGGCTGCGCTGATGCCGACCCGCGACCAGGTGGAGCGGTCCCGCCGCATCGCCGAGGCGGCCATCCGGAAGTACCAGGGGCGGATGCAGATCATCTACGTCCTCCCCGACTACTACGAGACCTATCCCAAGCCATGCTACGGCGGCTGGGGCAATGTCTACATCCTGGTGACACCGGACGGAAAGGCGCTTCCCTGCCACGGGGCCACCCAGATCAGCCATCTCCAGTTCGTCAATGTCCGCGAGCACGACCTGGCGTGGATCTGGGAGCACTCGCCGATCTTCAACGCTTTCCGCGGCGACGACTGGATGAAGGAGCCCTGCCGGAGCTGCCCGCGGAAGGGCCTCGATTTCGGGGGGTGCCGCTGTCAGGCGTTCGCCCTGACCGGCGACGCCGCCAACCCCGACCCCGTATGTACCCTGACCCCGCTTCGCGGCATCATTGACCGGGCCCTGGAGGAACCCCCGGCCGACGGCGAGTACGTCTACCGCTGGTTGGCGGAGCCCGAGCCGGTGCAGGGCCACGGCTCGGTCCGGTAGCGGGGGGGGGGGGG
>DATLYZ010000061.1:0-6180 GCA_035574255.1 Gemmatimonadales bacterium
CCTCACGAAGCAGGCGCGATTCCCGCGTTCGCCCGCCGGTACAAGGTCACGTGCCGGCTCTGTCACGACCCCATCCCCAAGCTTACCGACTTCGGCGAACAGTTCGCGGCGAACGGCTACCGGATGCGGCCGGGCGAGGACCCCGCCGACAGCATCGGCACGGGCGACGAGCTGCTGGCGCTGCTCCGCGAGCTTCCGCTCGCCGTGCGACTGGACGCCTACGCCCAGACCTATGCGGGCGGGCGCGCCGCCACCGATTTCCAGTCGCCCTACGGACTCAAACTCCTGTCGGGTGGGGCGCTGTCGAAGTCCATCTCGTACTACTTCTACACGTTCCTCCTCGAGCGCGGGGACGTGGGCGGGGTCGAGGACGCGTTCGTGTATTTCAACGATCTGGCCGGCGCGCCGGTGGACCTCGCGGTGGGGCAGTTCCAGGTGTCGGACCCGCTCTTCAAGCGGGAACTCCGGCTCGAATTCGAGGACTATGCCGTGTACCGGGCCCGCGTGGGCGCGGTGCCGGTGGACCTTACCTACGATCGCGGCATCATGGCCATGGCGGACCTCGCCGGGTTCACACTTACCGGCGAGATCGTCAACGGCAACGGGATCGGGGGAGCGCAGGCCAATCGCCGCTTCGACAACGACCGCAACAAGAACGTTTTTCTCCACGTGACACGCGACCTCGCCGCTCCGGTCCGGCTCGGGGCCTTCGGATACTACGGCCGGACCAATGTCTCCGGCGTCACCAACCGGACCCGGATGCTGGGCCTGGACGGCACGATCAGCGCGGGCCGCGTGGAGCTGAACGGGCAATACGTGCTTCGGCGGGACGACGAGCCCACCTTCACGGCCGGCGAGCCGGCCGTGAACCTGCGGGGCGGGTTCGGCGAGCTCATCCTCCGGCCGGCCGGGAGCCGATGGTACGGGTTCGCCTTGTACAACCGGGTCACCACCGACCGGCCCCTGCTCGATGTCCGGTTGGGCGGGCCGGCCAACGTGAGGCGCTACGAATCGCTCTCGAGCGGTGTCGGCTACCTCGTGCGGCGAAACCTCAGAGTGAGTGGCGAGGTGACCTACGACCTGAAGCGGGAGGAAACCCGCATCAGCGGGGGGCTGGTCACCGCATTCTGAGGTCGCGGTCCGCGCCGGGGCCTCGGGCCGGAGGTGGATGCGCCTCGGGCGGCCGCCGCGATCACGGGCAACGACCCCCGCGAGACCGGCGGCCCCTGGCATCGGGCCTTCGGAGTGGTCATCTTGCCGCAGCATGGCGGGTCCGGTTCCGAGGGGCCCGCGGGAAGGAGACGCGCGCGATGACGGAAGCCACAACCGGCCGTTCGGTCACGGTGCCGTGCCCGATCTGTTTCCAGCTCAACCGGGTGGACCTCGCCAGGCTCGCCCACGGACCGCGCTGCGCGGGCTGTTCCCGCCCGCTCCACCTCGATCGGCCGGTCCCGGTGGCCGAGGACCAGTTCGACCAGGTGATCCGGGGCGCCACGGTCCCGGTGCTGGTGGATTTCTATGCCGATTGGTGCGGCCCCTGCCGGGCGATGGCGCCGGTGCTCGACGAGTTCGCCGCCGCGCACCAGGGAGAGGTCCTTGTCGCCAAGGTGGACACCGATCGGAGCCCCAATCTCGCGCACCGGCTGGGGATCCGGGGCATTCCCACGCTCATCGCGTTCCGTCATGGCAGCGAGTCGGGCCGCCACGTCGGGCTGGGGGACGCCGGAGTGCTGGCTCGGCTCGCCGGGCTCGCCGCCTAGCCGCCCCAGAGCCGCCGGGGAAGCCCACCACCTCGCCGTGCCCGCACGGCCCGTACCCGCCGGGGCCGGTCGCGGGCGCGGTCGAGAAGTTGTGGGTCGGGGTGAAGCGGTGGGGCTCTCGCTTGGTCGCGGGTGCCGCCGTGGACCTCGCCATCCGCGACGCTTACCTGTCACCCTCACCCCCCTGGTCCCGCTCCCGCCGGAACCGCTCCAGGCGCCGCCGGTCCCGCTTGGTCGGTCGCTCCCGGCGCTCCGACAGAAACAGGAAATGGGCGGTTCTGAGCTGCAACGCCACCCGCTCCCGCTCCGCCCGGCTCTCCGTCGTCTCCTCGTAGAGCGCGGCGGCCGCCGCGGCCGGCCCCCGGCGCTCGGAGAGCCCGCGCACCACGACCTGATGCAGGTACGGGCCCAGTCGCACCTCGACCAGATCCCCCGGCGCGAGGAGCCGCGAGCGCTTGGCTCGATCGCCGTTCACCCGGACCTTGCCGCCTTCAACGGCCGCCGCGGCGAGGGCCCGGGTCTTGAAAAACCGGCCCGCCCAGAGCCAGCGATCGAGCCTGACCCGGACCGGGTCTGGGTTGTGTGGCATCGTCACTCCCTACCTCAAAGCCGCCGCGTGGCCGGACGGTGGCCCAGCGCGGCGTTGAGCCACCGCACCAGCGGCAGCAGCGCGGCGAAGTCCCGGGCCAGGAGGTCGGGGAGATCGCGCCTCAGGACCTCCCGCCGCGTGAGTTCCCGCCCGGCGGTGAACGACCGGTAGCGGAGCCAGCGGGCAGCGGGATGCCCCGGGTGGTAGCCCTGCGGCACGCGGGTGAGCATCGCCTCCTCGTCGAGATCGCCGAACCGCCGCCGGAATCCGGGTGCCAGCACGATCCGCTCGAAGCCGTCCGGGTCGGCGGCCAGCGCGTCCCGCAGCCGGGCGAGCAGCGGGCGCGGAGGCATCCAGATCCCGCCGCCGAGGAAACAGGTATCGAGCCCCACGTGAAAGTAGAAGCCCGCGCCGCCGCCCGCTTCCTGTCCCACGCCGCGTCCCGCGTCCCGATGATAGAACCAGACGGCGGCGTGGGTCTTGTACGGCGTCTTGTCCCGGGAGAAGCGTACATCTCGGTAGATCCGAAAGGGCGAGCGGCGCGGATCGCCCACGATCTCGGGCGCGAACCGGGCCAGGCGGACGTCCATCTCTTCCACGAGGGCGCGGATCGGATCCCGTACCGTCGCTTCGTACTCCGCGCGGTGGGCCTCGAACCAGTCCCGCCGGTTGTTCCGTTGGAGCCGCTCGAAAAACGAGAACAGGGCCGGAGCGAGGCGGGGCCGATCCCGGCGGTGCCGTCTCTCACGTCGTGGCGCGGTCACTCCCCCCTCCCGGGTGCCTGCCGTAGATTGGAGTGCGATGGCCTCCCCGGACCCCCGGCCTCATCGCGATCGCTCGCTGCCGGACCAGCAAACCCTCCTCGCGTGGGTGCTGGGGGGGCGTCTCGTGCTGGCGGTCACCACGCTGGTCTTCGCCTCCCTCATCTGGACCCGCGAGCCGGGGCTCTCCTTCCTGGTCACCCTCGGGGTGCTCTTCGCGTTCGTCCTGACGGCCTACGGCTACTGGTATGTGTGGCTCCGGGGCCGGGACCCGGGTCAGATCTTCCTCTTGGCGCAGTCGCTGGCCGATCTCGGCCTGGTCACCCTGCTGGTGCATCACACGGGCGGCTCGGGGAGCGCGTTCACGGCGCTTTATGTCGTCGTCATCGCCGCGTACGCGCTCCTCATGACCTTCGGCATGGGACTGGCCGTCCCCCTGCTGGTCACCGCGGTGTACGCCGCCGACGCCTACTGGTTCCAGCCGGTCCGCCCCGATCTCGCCTTCTGGGGCCAGGTGGCCGTGTTCGTCGCGACCTACGGGATGATCGGCGCCCTCGCCGCGCGGCTCCGCGCCGCCGGCGCGGCCACCGAGACCCTGGAGCACGAACTCCGGATGGTGCGGCTCGCGGCCGACGAAATCCTCCGGAATATCCGCTCCGGCGTCATCACGGTGGACGATAGCGGGCGGCTCGCGTTCATCAATCCCATGGCCGCCAACTTGCTTCAGATTGACGGCGGAACCGCCACCGGCCTCCCGGTGCTCGATCGCCTGAAGACCCGTTCCCCCGAGCTCTGGGCCGCCATCGTGGCCGGGCTGCGCCACGGCCGCAAGGTGAGTCGCGGCGAGGGGACCGTCCAGTACGCGGACGGCCGGATCTTTCCCATCGGCCTCTCCACCACGACCTTCGAGCGGGACGCCGACGGGCGGCTCTCGGTGACCGCCATCTTCACCGATATTTCCGATCTCAAGCGGCTCCAGGAACTCAACCTCCGCGCCGAGCGGCTCGAAGCCGTCACCGCCCTCTCGGCCTCCCTGGCGCACGAGATCCGCAACCCCCTCGCCTCCATCCGCAGTTCGGTCGAGCAACTGGCCCGCTCGGCCCACGCCGATGAGGACGATCGTTATCTTGCACAGCTCATCGTCCGGGAAAGCGACCGCCTGAGCCGGATCCTGAGCGAGTTCCTCGACTTCGCCCGGGTCCGGGCCTCGCGATTCGTGCCGGTGGACCTCCAGGCGGTGGTGACGGCCGCCGCGCGGCTCGTGCGCGAGCATCCCGACTGCCGGCCGGAGATCGAAATCCGGGTGCTGGGCCAGCGGACCGTGCTCGAGGGCGACGAGGACCTGCTGCATCGGGTCGTGGCCAACCTCCTGCTCAACGCGGTGCAGGCCGCCCGGGGTCCGACCCTGATCGAGGTGACGACGCGGCCAGCCCGGCCCGCAGAGCTGCCCTCCGGCTACGCGCTCGATCACCCGGTGTGCCTGGAGGTGCGCGACAACGGGCCGGGAATCCCCGAGGACATCCGGGCCCGGCTCTTCCAGCCCTTCGTCACCGGCCGCGCCGGCGGGACCGGGCTCGGTCTCGCCATCGTCCAGCGCGCGGTGGAGGCCCATCGCGGCGTCGTGCTGGTGGATTCCACCCCCGGCCAGGGCACCACGTTCACGATCTTCTTTCCCGCTCGGCGGACCGCGGAGGAAGCCGCATGACTCAGAAGCCCTCGGTGCTGGTCATTGACGACGAATCGGGGATTCTCGACACCCTCCGCATCCTGCTCAAGAAGGAGGGGTTCGAGGTCACCACCGCGCAGGGCGGGAAGGCGGGCCTCGAGGCCATCCGGAACGGTACCCCCGACATCGTGCTGACGGATGTCCGGATGCCCAACGTCACCGGCATTGACATCCTCCAGGCGGCCCGGGAGCAGGACCCCATGACGCCGGTCATCCTCATGACGGCGCAGGCCTCGCTCCAGACCGCAATCCAGGCCGTGAACGCCGGCGCCTTCTACTACATCCAGAAGCCGTTCGCCAACGACGAGCTCATCGCGATTCTGCGCCGCGCCTGCGAGTTCCGCGCGGTCCGGGTGGAGAACAAGCAACTCCGGCAGGAGATCAAGCGGCGCGACAAGGGCGGGATCCAGCGGCCCATCGGCAAATCGAAGCGCTTCCTGGAGGTGCTGAAACTCGCCGAACAGGTGGCGCCCACCGATTCCACGGTGCTGATTCAGGGCGAGAGCGGCACCGGGAAGGAAGTCATCGCCAAGTACATCCACAACCTCTCGGGCCGCTCCGAGGGGCCGTTTCTCTCGATCAACTGCGGCGCGCTCCCGGAAAACCTGCTGGAGAGCGAACTCTTCGGGCACGTGAAGGGATCCTTCACCGGAGCCGTCCGCGACAAGCAGGGCTTGTTCGCCGCCGCGCGGGGCGGCAGCTTCTTCCTCGACGAGGTGGGCGAGATGCCGCCCTCGCTTCAGGTGAAGCTCCTGCGCGTGCTCCAGGAGCGCGAGGCGATTCCGGTCGGCGCCGTCGAGGCGATCCCGGTGGACGTCCGGATCATCGCGGCCACCAACCGCGACCTGGAAGAGGAGGCCCGGCGCGGGCGGTTCCGGTCGGATCTCTTCTACCGCCTCAACGTGATCTGCATCCACCTCCCGCCGCTCCGGGAGCGCCGGGAAGATATCCTGCTCCTGATCGAGTCCTTCCTCCAGCGCCTGGCGGCCGATCATCAGGTGGAGCCCAAGGCCCTCTCCGCCGAGGCGCTCGACGCGGTCATGGTGTACGACTGGCCGGGCAATGTCCGGGAACTCGAGAACGCCCTGGAGCATGCCTGGGTCCTCACCCGCGGCAACACGATCGAGGCGGCCTCGCTCCCGGAGCGGATCACCCGCCGCCGGAAGGAGCCACTCGTGGCGGAGCGGTCCTACCCCAACCCCACGCTCGAGGTGATCGAGCGCGCCTACATCATGTACGTGCTCCAGGCGGAGGGCGGGAACAAGACCCGGGCGGCCGAAGTGCTGGGGATTGACCCCTCGACGCTGTACCGGAAGTTGAGCCGGTACGAGGAACAGCAGGCAG
>DATLYZ010000062.1:0-5818 GCA_035574255.1 Gemmatimonadales bacterium
GCGGATCGCCTGGAGATAGACCTCGATGGCCCGCCGCCACTCCTCTTTTTGCTCGTACTTGCGCGCGGCGTCCTTGAGCTTCTCGAAGTTCATCCGGCGAGACCGGCTAGAGGGTCAAACCATCAGAAACACCAGCACTTAGAAGATACGGACGCCCTGCGGCACTAGCAAGGCAAACCGGGGGCGGGATCGAGGGCCCCAGACTCGACCAGCGCCGTGACGCGGTCGAGATCGGGCCCCGGGGCGCGGTCGTCGGCCAGCGCGGAGACCCCGCACTCCGGGTCGCGAAGCCGATGGAACAGCGCTTCGACCCCGCGGCCCGGACGGAGCGGCCGGAGGAACTCCAGCCCCTGCGCCGCGCAGAGCAGTTCCGCCGCCACGACCCGGCGGGCGTTCTCCAGAATCCGGCGGGCCTTGAAGGCCGCCGCCATGCCCATGGGGACGAAGTCCTCCTGATTGGCGTCGGTCGGGATGGAGCCGATGCTGGCCGGCGCCGCCAGGGCCCGGCTTTCCGCTACGAGGGACGCCGCGGTGATCTGCACCATCATGTACCCGGAGCAGAGTCCCGGATCGCGGGTGAGAAAGGCCGGCAGTCCCTGGGACAGATCCGGATTCACCAAGCGCTCCACCCGGCGCTCCGCGATCGCCTGGAGAGTGGTGAGTCCGATGGCGAGCACGTCCAGCGCCTGGGCCACCGGCTGGCCGTGAAAGTTGCCGCCGGAAAGGATCTCCCCGTCCTCGAACACGAGCGGGTTGTCGGTCGAGGCGTTGAGCTCGATGCTCGCGGTCTCGCGCGCGAAGCGGATCGCATCGGCCACCGCCCCCAGAACCTGGGGGGCACACCGGATGCTGTAGGCGTCCTGGACCCGCGGATCGTTTTCCCGGTGCGACTCGCGGATCTCGCTCGCCTCGAGCAGGGCGCGCATGAGTTCGGCCGCGCGGCCCTGCCCGGGGTGAGGTCGCGCGGCATGGATGCGGGGATCGAGCGGCGTCGGAGTGCCGCGCAGCGCCTCGAGACTCATGGCCGCGGCCCCCACCGCGGTCCGCCACAGACACTCGGCATCGTGCACGAGCAGGGCGAGCATCGCGGTCTGGGCCTGGGTGCCGTTGATGAAGCTGATGCCCTCCTTCGGCGCGAACCGGAACGGCGCGAGGCCAGCCAGCGCGAGCGCCGGCCCGGCGGGCCCGCGCACCGGGCCGTTCCCGCGCGGCGCCTCCGGCCCGATCCCCTGGAACACCTCGCCCTCCCCCATGAGGGCCAGCGCGATGTGACTGAGCGGCGCCAGGTCGCCGCTCGCGCCGACACTGCCCTGTTCCGGGACCACCGGCACGATGCCGGCGTTGAGCAGCGCCACGAGCGCCTCCACCAGCGCGGGCCGCACGCCGCTGGTGGGACGGAGCAGCACGTTAGCCCGCAGCACCATGGCGGCCCGCACCACGTCGGGCGGCAGCGGCGCCCCCACCCCCGCCGCGTGACTCCGGATCAGATTGGCCTGGAGCCGGTCGAGCTGGTCGGCGGCGATCCGGACGCTGGCGAGCTTGCCGAATCCGGTGTTGATCCCGTAGAGCGCTTCCCCGCGAGCGATCGCGCGCTCGACCAGGCTGCGGCTCCTGGCCAGCGCGGCCATGGCCTCGGGCTCGAGGGCGACCCGCAAGCCGGGCGTGCGCGCGATACGAACGACGTCGGGAATGGAAAGCGAGGAACCGGTCAGGGTGAGGCCGGACATGGGGGGAACGTAGAGCGGGCGGCCGGCCGGTCAAGGCGGAGACCGGCCCGCCGCCCGCCGCCCGCCGCCCGCGGCGTTGGACGGCGCCGGATCAGGGTCCGGCGACCAGGAGCTCCGGGTTCCCGCGATCGGTCTGGAAGGCCCAGTCCAGGATGAGGAACGTCTGGCCCACGTGGGTCACCCGGACCGCTCCGTAGCGGGCGAATCCATCGGCCGCCGCCGTCTCGAAGACGTAGCCCCAGCCGGGCAGCGCCTCGACGCCGTTCCGCCCGTAGCGCACGTTCGGCGCCACGTCAATGCTGGTGAGATCGGCGACCGGGGCGTTGCCGTATACCACGACCCCCGTCCCCGCGCGCACCGGCGTCAGGAACAGCGCCCCGCTCGGATCGCGCTCCACCGAGAAATCGGCGAGGCCGGAGGAGCCCGAGAGCACGAGACCCAGCTCCCCGGGATCCGCCACGAGATCGCCGTCCAGATCGCGCCAGAAGCGGAACCCGCTCCCCGCGTCCTGCACCTGCCTGGCATAGAGGACCACGTTCCGCGCGTCGGGGCGCGGGGTATCGAACCGGATCGGCGACCAGAGGCTCTCGTACCCCTCGACGCTGATCGCCGCCACCGCGAAGCAGCGAGCGATTCCATTGGGCAGCGCCCCTGCGACGAACTCCGGCGCCACCGTCGTGCCCTCGAGCGACCAGGTGGCGCCGCACAGATTCGCGTCGAGGTCGTACGAGGTGCTGTAGACCCGGTAGAGCGCGAACCGGGAGGGATCGCCCTGGTACGGGTTGTCGCTCCAGGCGAGCGCGATGGCGCCGTTCAACGTGGTACTCGTCAGGGTCTTCGGCGCCTCGAGCGCCAGCCGCTCGTCCACCGTCACGACCGCGCTCGGGGCACTCTCCCCGCCGGCGATATCCTCCGCCGTCACGTAATACTGGAGATGGGGAATCCCCTCGTCGTGAAAGGAGTTCGAGGTCGTGGAACCCCGAAGCCGGTAGGCATCGGACGTGGAGGCGCGGGAGTAGACGTGCCAGACCGCGAGGTCCGGATCAGCGCTCCAGTCCCAGTGCAGCACGATGGCCGCAGGCGCCCCGGGCGTCCCGCTCGGCTCGAGGACGTAGCGAACGTTGGCCGGCGGGGGCAGCAACCCGCCGCCGGGAGCGATGACCTGGGTCTCCCGGCAAGCCCCGAAGCCCAGGAAGACGAACGCGAGCCACCCGCGATGCATGACTGTCTCCGGTCGGAAACCGCGGGGCCGGGAACGCAGGCTCGATGCCGGGGCCCGCGGTGTCTCTCAACCCGTTGGACGACATCGTGTTACGTGGCCATGCCGGCTCCTCGTGACTGTCCTTCGCCGGGGACGGCCGGCCGAGCCCGAGGGACAGCGCCCGTGGTCCCTCGACGCTCGGCGCCGGGGCGGTTTCGCCGATCCCGCTCGGGGCGGACCGGCGGTCGCAACGTGGAGTCCGGGGCGGTGGACCCCGGCTCGCGCCGGGCGGACGGTCGGGCGCTCTCCCCGGGGCGACGTGGCGCGCTTGCGCCGGGGGGCGAGCTCGCAAATGGCGGCGAGCTGAGGCCCCGGCTTGGGCCGGTTTTGCCTCGCGCGTCGCCGGGCGCGTGGCTCCGCGCCCCCCCCGGGAAGGGGGAGGGGGGGGCCGACGGCGGCCGGGACGCCGCACCGCACCGCCGGCCGGGGGCGGAGCCGCCGGGGAGCGCCCAGTGCTACCGCTCGATCGAGGTCTGGTTGTAATCGAACTTGATGTCCGGCAGGTCCGAGAGGTACACCGAGAAGAAGAAGGCGAAGTTGCCGTTGGCGTTCCGGGTGAAGTTGAAGGCGGCACGCCACTCGTGCAGCCACCGCTCCAGGCGCACGACCTGGGTCTCGAACTCCCGCTTCGTGATGTTGTACTGGGTGGACCAGGAGACGGTCCAGAACGGAGTGGGCGAGAAGCTGGTGGCGACGGCGAGGCTCTGCCGGGCCTCGGGTGCGGGTCCCGGTCCCGCGGGCCGGGACCGCGAGAGGTTGTAGTTGAGATTCGCTGTGAAGCGCCGCGAGGTCGTGACGCCGATGAACTGATCCGAGGAGTAGAACGAGGGTGGCCGCGCGTTCCGGCTCTGGTTGGCGACGGTCGAGGCCGGCAGCGGCTCCGGCTCCTTGCCCACCTCGGCGCCTTTCCCGCCCAGGCCGATCAGGCCGAGGAGCGCCTTCACCGTGGTCTCGGACAGCGCGAAGCTGGCGCTCACCTGGGTCAGGAAGGGATCGAAGGCCGAGGTATCCACCCCGGCCTGGCCCCGCCAGAGATCGTGCGTCAGGCTCAGGTTGAAGTTCGGCAGCAGGTCGCTCTGGAAGGTATTGCTCACGGTCTGGGTCACCCAGCCCGTCCGCCCGGGCTTCTTGGCCTGCTCGAAGTCGTACTGGACGGCCGAGGTCTGGATGCCGAGGAGGCGGTACTTGCGCGGCGGGGTGTCGGTGGTGTCGGTCGGGGCGCGCTTGGCCTTGGCCTCGAAGTTCTGGGAGAGGCCCAGGCTCACGGTCTGGGTGGGGTCGCTCCGGAGCCGGACCGGCTGCCCTGGCTGGGCGATGGCGCGGGCGAAGGCGGCGTTGACGGTCGCCGCGGGGCTGTAATTGTACGTCAGGCTGGGCGAGAACGAGTGGCGGAGTCGCTCGATAGGCCCGAAGCCCGGGAAGAACGCGAAGAACGTCGGGGTCGAGCTCGCCGAGAAGCTGAACCGCTTCCCCTGCCGGACCCAGTCGCCGCCGGTACTCCGGTTCCGCAGCATGAACGGCTGGCCCGCGACCGCGTTGGCGATGCCGACCGCGGGTTGCAGCTTCCAGCTTCCCCGAAAGAGGGTCGGCAGGTTGATCCCGGTGTCCCAGTTGAGGGCGCTGGCGAAATCGCCATTGAAGATCCGAGTGACGGTCACGGTATCGGTGGGATCCGGCGTACTCGAGTCAGGCACCGCGAACCGCACGACCTGGCGTCCTTCCAGCTTGCGATCCGAGTAGCTGAACGCGTTCCGCCAGTTGAACCCCCCGAACCGGAGGGGGGTATCGAGATTCACGGCGGTGGTGCGCTGGTCGGAGGTGAGCCGGACGGTGTCCACCAGGCCGCCCGGGAGCACGCGGAGGAGCGGAGTGGCGAGCGGGGTGTTGATGGCGTAGTCGTTGGTGACCGTGAGCCCGGGCGACCAGGTCACGGCGCGGCCCAGGTCGATCGGTTTCGGGGAGAGGGTGAGCGCCGGGAGCTGCATGGTGGCGCTCCGGTCGTTCAGGTTCTGGCGCCGGTTGCCGCCCAGCGTGAGGGTCCCCCAGGGATATCGCTTCGAGAAGTTGGCGGAGCTCAGGATCTGCTGGGTCGAGAGCACGGGATCCACCGCGTTCCGGCTCACGATGCGGGTGTTGCTCGCGTAGTTGAGGCTCAAGTTGAGCGAGGTGGTCAGGTTGAAGTTCTGGCGATGGTCCCACCGGATGTTGGTGGACGACGAGCCGCCGCTCTCATCCTGCCGATTGTATCCCACAGAGCCGCTCAGGAAGCGATCGAGCCAGCGGTACTGGCCGCTCACGCCGTATTGCACGTAGCGGTTCGAGAACCAGTCGAGCCGGGCGGTCACGTCGAGGTAATCGTTCGGCGCCCAGTAGTAGCCGATATTGGTGATCTGCCGGTTGTAGCCCGGGTCCTGCCGCACGATGTCGTTGAGCCCGAACCGTGGGATGAGGATCCCCGAACGGCGCCCGCTCCGGCCGTCCTGGAAGACGAAGGGCAGCCAGAGGATCGGGACGTCGCGTACGTAGAGCACGGCCGGCCGCGCCACCATGATGGTTCGCGAGATCCACTTCACTTCCTTGGCCGCGAAGTGGTAGTGCGGCGTGGGGAGGTCGCAGCTCGTGATCTCGCCGTGGGCGGCGTAGAGGCGGGACGCGCTCGAGTCCTGAGCCAGATTGCCGTGCAGGAACCAGTCGGTCGTTCCCTGTTTGAAGCTGGTCAGCGCGTCCAGCACCACGCCCCGGCGGATGCGGGTGTCGTAGCGGATCCCCCCGCCGCCGGTGAGCACCGTGGCCCGGTCGAAGAGCGCCGGGTTGCCCACCGCCCGCAGGA
>DATLYZ010000063.1:0-14042 GCA_035574255.1 Gemmatimonadales bacterium
CAGCTCACCAAGGACCAGTCGCTGATGCAGCGGCTGGTGGAGGCCGGCGAGCTCACCGAGGAAGAGGCCGAACAGAGCGAGCGGCGGAACATCATTCTCCAGGCCCTGGGTCCCGATCCCCGGGTCAAGGTGGATCTCACCTACCAGCCGCTGCGGCGCGGGGACGTGCTGATTCTCTGCTCCGACGGGCTCTCGGGCCAGGTCAAGAAGGAGGAGATGGCCGAGCTGGTCCGGGACATCCCGGATCTGGTGCAGCTCTGCGCCCGGCTGATCGACCTGGCCAACGCGCGGGGGGGGCCGGACAACATCACGGTGGTGTGCGCCCGGTTCGAGGGCGACGGGCTGGAGGAACCGGACGGGACGGCGGCGGTGGGCCATCAGGTCTACCCGCTGGGCGAGGGGGAGGTCACCACCGAGCCGGTGCCGGTGTACACCGGGAGTCCCGCCCCGGTCCCGGTGGCGGCGCAGCCGTCGGGGCGGCGGTTGCTCCTGGTGGGGGCGGTGCTCGTCCTGATCCTGGTGCTCTACCTGGTGCTCCGCTGAGTCCCCGGGCCGCCGGCTCATGAAAGCCCAGTTCCGGTTTCTGTCAGGCAGCCGCGCCGGGCAGACCGACATCTTCAGCCAGCCTTACATCGCGATCGGGCGGCATCCCGAGTGCCACCTCCGGTTCGACCCGGACCAGGACCTCGACGTGTCCGCGCGCCACGCCGCCGTGACGCGCACCGGCGAGCTCTACGTGCTCCGCGATCTCGGCAGCACGAACGGGACCTGGGTGAACGGGAGGCGCCTCACCGGCGATCACGTGCTGGCGAGCCGGGACCGGATTCGCTTCGGCCCGAACGGCCCCCAGGTCGAGTTCACCGCCATCCCGGAGCCGCGGCCGGGACCCCAGCCCCTCTCGGAGGCCGGGCTCCAGCCGGCGGGGACGGTGGTCTTCGGGGGCCCGGGTCCCACCGGCCCCGCGATCCCGCCGCGTCCCCCCTCCCCCGAAAGTCCGAAGCCGCCCCGCCGCACTCCGGGCCCCGGCAGCACGACCCGGGTCAAGCTGGAGGTCGCCCGCCAGACCCGCGGGCTCCGACGGACCACGATCATCCTGTTCGGCCTGCTCCTGCTCTCGCTCGCGGCCTACCTCTGGCAGGCCCGGGATGCCGCGCGGCGGCTGGCGGCGCAGCGGGAAGCCTTGCTCGCGGTGGTGGACAGTCTGGTCACCGAGATCGGAGCACTGTCCTCGGGGAGCGAGGGGCTCCGGGCGGCACTCGACTCGGCCCGGGCCGATGCCCAGGCGCTCCGCCGGCAGCTCGCCCAGGCGCCGAACGATGCAGGGGCCATCGCCGAGCTCCGCCGCCGCCTCGACGCCGCGGTCCGGCTCCAGCAGAGCCTGGCGAGCGCGGCGCGTCTCGATGCGCCGTTCATCGCCCGGCAGAACCGGGAGGCCGTCGGCCTGGTGTTCGTCCAGCACCGAAACCAGAAGGTGTTCACCGGCACCGGGTTCGCCGTGCGGGTGGACTCGCAGGGCGGCTTCGTGGTCACCAACCAGCACGTGGTGGTGGACAGCCTGACGGGGACCGCGGCGGAGAAGATCGGCATCGTCTTCGAAGGCTCCAATCAGAACTTCCGGGCCGAGATCGCGAAGCTCCATCCGAGCGCGGACCTCGCCCTGCTCCGGGTGGAGGTCCGAGGGCTGACCCCGGTCCGGGGCCTGGCGCCGCGGGACCGCCGGCCCAGCGTGGGCGAGCCGGTGGCGACGATCGGCTTTCCCCTGGGCCTCGACCTCGCGGCCGGAGCGGACTGGCGCCGGCTCGGCGTGGCCGCCACCCTGACGTTAGGCACCGTCACCCGCGTCGTCCCCGACCTCCTCCAGCTCGACAGCTACGGGGCGCCGGGCTCGAGCGGGAGCCCGGTCCTCGACCGGGACGGGCGGGTGCTGGGCGTGCTGTACGGCGGGCAGCCCGGCAGCCAGGGACGGATCGTGTACGCGGTGCCGGTCGGGCGGGTCTACGAGCTGCTGGGCGAATAGGGGCCCGGGCGAGCCGGCCTCCGGAACCGCACCGGACCCCAGGGAAGTGGTGGCCGGATAGGGCGTTCCCGCCCGCCTCGACCCCTTTCCCGCCCCGCGGGATGGGCGCTTCGCGCCCTCCGGTCCCCTGTGAGCCCTGTCACCGCCCCCCCCTTGCCCGACTCCCCAGCGTGGGCCTGTATGCCCATGCGACCCGCGAAGGACTCCGGACCCCTGGGCCGGTCCGGAGCAGGCGATCGCCTGTCCCCGCTGGCGCTCGCCGGGGTGGCCCTCTTCGTGGCGGGCGTGGGGGGCGGGGCGCTCGGGATGCTGGGACGGATCGACGCCGCCGCCCGAGAAACCGCCCGCCACAACCTTGTCACCGTGCTCGCCGCCGCCCGCGAGGCGACCCAGCACTGGGTCAGCCGGCAGCAGGCGCTGGTGAGCACCTGGGCGGCCACCCGGGGCCTGGGCGAGCTCGTCTCCCGGGCCGGTTCGATGCGGGGGCTGGGACGGCCGATTCCGCCGGAGGTCCAGAGTGCCATCGCTCGATTGCTGGAGCCGATGGCCCGGCAGCAAGGCGTTACCGCCTGGTGGTTGATCGGGCTCGACGGTCAGACCCTCCAGGCCTGGCCGGTGGCCGGTCCGGCGCTCCTGCCCGACTCGCTGGAGCCGGCGCTGGAGCGAGCGCTGGACGGCTTCGCCACCGTGGTGCGGCTCCGGGGTCACTCCCTCTATGCCATGGCGCCGGTCCGGGACCTTCACGACGCGGTGGTCGGGGTCCTGGGATGGGTGGTGCCGGGGCGCCGCGAGTTCTCGCGGCTGGCCATCCAAAGTCAGGCAGTCGCCGGCACAGGGGGACAGGTCTACATCTTCGATCGCGACGGGCGGGTGCTCGGCACGAGCATCACCCAGGCGGAGTTCGCCGCCTGGCGCCTCACCGAGCTGGGCTCGAGCCAGCTCACCCGCATGGCCAGGGCGGCGGTCTCGGGCGGCCGGGGGACGGACCTCGAGGGCTACCGGGATTACCGGGGCCAGCGGGTGGTGGGAGCCTGGGAATGGGATCCAGTCCTGGACGTCGGGTTCGCGACCGAAAGCCCGGCGGCTCAGGTCTATCACGTCGCCGAAACCGCGCGGCGCACCATTCTGATCGGGCTGGCCCTCACGTTGGCCCTCTTCGGGGCCGCGGTCTGGGCGATTCTCCGGGGCCGGCGGAGCGCGCACGCGCTCTCCGCCACCGAGCGCCGCCTGGCGGCCGTCATGGCGAGCACCACCGATCTCGTGGCGTTCGCCGACCGGGCCGGCGAACCGGTGTACCTGAACGCCGCCGGGCAACGGCTCCTGGGGCCCGATCCCGCCTCGGGGCGGGTGCTGCTGCGGCGCGAGTGGCTCGCCGCCGCCGCGCGGGACGGAAGCTGGAGTGGCGAGACCCAGCTCCTTGCCACCGACGGGCGCGACGTGGCGGTCTCACAGGTCATTCTCTGCCACCGGGGGCCGGACGGTCAGGTGGACTTCTACTCGACCATCGCGCGGGACATCACCGAGCGCACCCAGCTGGCGCGGCGGCTCTTCGAGGAAAAGGAACGGGCGGAGGTGACACTAGGATCCATCGGCGACGGCGTGATCCGGACCGATGCCGAAGGATTGATCGAGTATCTCAACACGGTGGCGGAGCAGCTCCTGGGATGCCGGCTGGCCTCGGTGGCCGGCCGGCCCATTGACCACGTGATCACCCTCGCCAACGAGACCACCCGGGAGCCGCTGGAGAACCCGGTGCGCATCTGCCTCCGGGAGCGCCGGATGGTGGGGCGGAGCGGCCAGTCGCTCCTCATCCGGCCGGATGGCCGCGAGTTCGCCATTGACGACAGTGCGGCGCCGATCCGGGACCACGAGGGCCGGGTGATCGGCGCGGTGATGGTCTTCCACGACGTGAGCCGGGCCCGCACCCTCGCGCGGCAACTCGCGCACCAGGCCAGCCACGATTCGCTCACGGGCCTGGTCAACCGGCACGAGTTCGAGCGGCGGCTCTCGCGGATCATCAGCCGGGCGCGGGAAGAGGCCAGCACCCACGCGCTCTGCTACCTCGACCTCGACCAGTTCAAGGTGGTGAACGACACCTGCGGCCACGTGGCCGGCGACGAGCTGCTGCGGCGGCTGGCGCAGGCCCTCCAGAAGAAGGTCCGGCGCCGAGACACGCTGGCCCGGCTGGGCGGCGATGAATTCGGCGTGTTGCTCGAGCATTGCCCGCCGGATCAGGCCACCCGGGTGGCGCACGAGCTGCTCGCCGCCATTCAGGAATTTCGCTTCGTGTGGGAGGGGAAGCCCTTCACGCTGGGGGTGAGCATCGGGGTGGTGACCATCACCTCCGAGAGCGAGAACCTGGCGGCGGTCCTGCGCGACGCCGACGCGGCCTGTTACGCCGCCAAGGAGCGAGGGCGGAACCGGGTCCACTGCTACGAGCCGAACGATGCCGTCCTCGCCCTCCGCCAAGGCGAGATGCAGTGGGTGACGCGGATCACCCAGGCCCTCGAGGAACACCGGTTCCGGCTGTACGGTCAGCCCATCGTCCCGCTGGCCGGCCGGCCCAGCGAGCGGTCGCGCTGCGAGGTGCTGATCCGGCTGCTCCAGCCCGACGGGACGCTCGTGGCCCCCGGGGCGTTCATCCCGGCGGCGGAGCGGTACAACCTGATGGGCCAGGTGGACCGGTGGGTGATTCGGGAGGTCGTGGCGCTCTACGCCCGGCACCGGCACCGGCCCTGGAAGCCAATCGCCTCGATCAACCTGTCCGGTGCGTCGCTCAGCGATCCCGGGCTGCTGGCGTTCGTGCGCGACCAGCTGGCCCGCCACGAGTTGTCGCCCGACACGCTCTGTTTTGAGATCACGGAGACCGCCGCGATCGCCAACCTGGGCCAGGCGGCCCATTTCATCCGCGAACTCAAGGCGCTGGGGTGCTGGTTCGCGCTGGATGACTTCGGGAGCGGGATGTCTTCGTTCGCCTACCTCCAGAGCCTTCCGGTGGACGCGCTCAAGATCGCGGGCGCCTTCATCCGGCACATCGAGCACGATCCGGTCGAGTACGCGATGGTGGAGGCGATCAACCGCGTCGGGCACGTGATGCGGCTCCGCACCGTGGCCGAGGGGGTGGAGAGCGTGGGGACGATCGCGACGCTGCGGCGGATCGGGGTGGACTACGCGCAGGGGTTCGCCCTCGGGGAGCCGATTCCGCTCGAGGAGCTCTGCGACCTCCAGCTCGACCCGTCGCCCGAGGCTCGGCGCCTGCGCCTAGCGTAGCGCCGCGCGGCGGGCGCGGGAGCTCAGCCGTTGGCCTGCAGCCGCTCGGCCTCGGCGTGGGCCACAGCTCGCCACTCCGCCAGCTGGCCCAGCACGCCGAGCTGCTGTAACAGGCCCACGTCCAGCGGGGGGACGCCGCCGGGGCCTTCGATCCCGGCCACGATGGCCTGCTCGTGGGCCAGGGCATCGGCCACGTGCACCGCCGCCGCCGCACTCCACCCGCCGGCCGCCAGCCGGGAGCCGGCGTGATGCCCCCGGACGGCTTCGACGACGCCGGCGGGCAGTCCCCAGAGCGAGAGGAGCGCGGCGCCGACCGCGGCGTGGGAAGGGAGGCCGAGCTCCGCTTCCACCTCGTGGGCGGGACGGGCGGTCTCCGCGGCGAGCCGGAGCACCGGGGCGTAGCGCCCGGGGAGCCGGGCCGCCAGGGCCAGCTTCCCGATGTCGTGCAGCACGCCGAGGGTGAAGAGTTCCTCTCGCTCCGCACCGGTGCGGCCCATCGCGCCCGCCACGCATCCCGTCGGCCAGGACGACGAGGGGAACCTGGGGAGCCATGGCGCAGAGATCGTGCAATCCCTCGAGCCCGCCCGGCCCCGCCTGATCCAGGTCCAGCAAAACCAGATCCACGCGGTCGGCACGGAGCCGGGGGAGCAGATCCGCCGCGCGGCGGACCTGCTCCAGGTGCACGGCGAGCCCGCCGCCGCATGCTGCGGCCCACCGTGAGCACCCGGAGGCGCTCCGAGGCCGGACGCCAGGCGGATCGGGCCTCGGGGCGCGGCAGCTTGGTGCCCAACGCCTTGAGCACCGGCCCGGGGGTCGAGACCAGCATGGTCCCCAGGGCCGTGCCGCCGATCACGACGAACTCCGAAATATGAAAGAGCGCGGGGATGTGACCGCCCGCGATCGTGAACCCCCCCAGCACCGACAGCACGACAACCACCACGCCCACGACAGCGATCATCCGTGCGGCTCCTCCCGGATCAGCCCCACCGGCGGCCAGGGCCTTCTCGTTTCTCTTCGCTCTCTCGGAGTATCGGTAGTCTGGGGGGAGACTTGAGAACGGCGAAGGGAGGGAAGCCGGGGGATGAACCTCAAGCGGATCAAGGGGTTGCGCCGCAATGCCGGCCCGGTGGGCGCGGGCTCGAACCCTCCGATCCGGCCGCCGCTCCTCGGGGGCTTTCCCCAGCCGGAACGGTCCCGGTGCGCGCGGCCCGAACCGTCCTATCCGGCCGGGCGGAGCAAGGCGGCGCCGGTCCCCAGCAACCCGGCCAGCAACACCGCGACCCACCCGAGCCACCGGAGCAGATCCGCTCTCAGGCGGTCGAGTGGGACGAGCCCGGTCCGCTCCCGTTGCGGCCGCCAGGCGCCGCCGGGACGAACCCGACGGTAGAACGCCTCCAGGGTCTCCGCCGATTCCGGCGGGGTGAGCAGCATGACCGGGAACCACACCGCGAGCGTCCCGAACCCGGTGAGCACGAGCCGCCAGCCAAACGTGAGCCCGGCAAGCGCCGGATGATAGCTGAGAAGCGCCAGAACCAGCGCCGCGCCCATTGCCGCGATCTCGGCCCACGCATTGATGCGCCACCAGAACCAGCGCAGGAGGAGGACGAGTCCCGGACCGTTCCCGATCAGGATGAGAAACCGGAACACCTCGCCCACGTCCTCCATGAAGAACGACAACGCCGCCGCGACCACCGCGAGGCCCACCGACGCCGCCCGGGCCGCCCGGATCAGGCGCCGCTCGTCCCGCTCGCCGCGGAAGCGGGCGTAGAGATCGTTGACCAGGTAACTCGCACCCCAGTTGATCTGAGTCGAGACGGTGGACATGAATGCCGCGAGCAGGCTGGCGAAGACCAGCCCCAACAGACCGGGCGGCAGGAACCGGCGCATGAGGATGGGATAGGCGAGCTCGGGGTCCTCCAGGGCGGGCAGGATCAGGAGGGCCGCCAGCCCGACCAGCACCCAGGGCCAGGTTCGCACCACGTAATTGAGCACGTTGAAGCAGTGGGTCGCCCGCTCGGCCTCGCGCTCGCCGGCCGTCGCCGAGAGCCGCTGGACGAACATGCCGCCGCCGTCGGAGTTCCGGAACGCCCACCACTGGATACCGAGATAGCCCAGCAGGGTGGACAGCGGCACCATCGCGTCGGCGCCGTGGGGAACGAGCTGCAGCCGGCTGCTCTGCCCCGCGGCGTGGAACCGCTCCACCATCGCACCCAGTCCGCCCACCTCCGCCAGGGCGTACCCCATCACGAGGAACGCGCCCCCCAGGGCCAGCAGGTACTGCAGGAGGTCGGTGACGACCACGCCCCAGAGGCCCGCGAGCGCGGTGTAGACCAGGGTCACGAGGACGATGGGTACCAGTGCCCAGAGCCGCTCATCGCCGGGCAGTCCCGCCGCCTCCGCCCCCTCCAGCAGGCCCAGCCCGGCGATGACCTTGCGCATCGCGAGCATGCCGTAACCGATACTCAGGCAGTTGAGCGGGACGGCGAAGACGAAAGCGCGAAACGCGCGGAGAAAGGCCGCCGGCCGGCCCCCGTAGCGGAGCTCGGTGAGCTCCAGATCGGTGAGCACCCGCGCCCGCCGCCAGAGCTTGGCCAGCACCACGGCAAGGAGCACATGGGCCAGGGCGAAGCACCACCACTCCCAGTTCCCGGCCACCCCGGCCCGCGCCACTCGCCCGGCCACGTAGAGCGGGGTATCCACGTTGAAGGTCGTGGCGGCCATGGAGGCGGCCGCAAGCCCCCACGGGATGGCGCGGGAGCCCACGAAGAACTCGGCCAGGCTGCGCGCCCCGCGCCGGGCCATCCAGAGCCCGAGCCCCAGCGACACGCCGAGGTAGAGGGCGACGACCAGCCAATCGAGCCCGGTCATCGCGCGCGCTCGGCGAGCCAGTCCGCCACCGCACGCTGCATGAGTTCCTGCCGATGCCAGGCACACAGGACGGGGGCGTCGCCGGGAATCTCCGCCACGAGCCGCGGGTGGCCGAACAGCACCACCAGCCCCGCGCCGGGAGCCTGCCGCGCCAGCTCGGCCTGGCTCGCGGACCCGAACCCGGCCCGGTCCCGGCCGGCCCGGGGTGAGGCGAACGCCAGCACGATCCGGGCACCCTCCCACCGCTCGTGGATCCCGCGCCGGGCCAGCGTGCGCGGCACCAGGTCGTTCGGCCCCGGTGGGTACCACCCGGTCTGGTCGTCGTCCACGATCACGAAACGGAAGCCCCGGTCGAGGCGGGGGGGCACGCCTCGAAGCAACCCCGCGGCCAGGAGTCGGGCCGCAACGGACGCCGCTGCGAGTGCCGGGGCGGCCGGTGGCGGCGGCACCCGTGGCTCCTGCAGGGCGGCCAGGGCCGCGGCGCCCCGGGCCAGCGCCTCGGTGAGGCGATCCTCGCTGAGTCGCCCGTCGGCCATGGCATGCCGGAGACCCTCGACGGCGCCGTCCAAATCCCGGGGATAGAGCAGGAGGTCACACCCCGCGGCCACGGCCTCCGGTGCGACCTCCCGCTCGCTCCGGCCTCCGCGCACGCCCTCCATCACTAGGGCATCGGTCACGATGAGTCCCTGGAAACCCAGCTCCTGCCGGAGCTGGTCCAGAATGGGAGGCGACAGGGTCGCGGGGCACCCGGCCGGATCCAGCGCGGGGTAGGCCACGTGGGCCGTCATGATCGAGCCCACGCCGGCCGCGACGGCGGCCCGGAACGGCACCAGGTCGCTGCGGCGGAGCGTGGCGGCGTCCGCGGCGACCCGCGGCAGCCGCTCGTGCGAATCCGCCGTGGTCCGCCCGTGCCCCGGATAGTGTTTCGCGCACGCCATCACCCCCTCCGCCTGACAGCTTCGCACCCATTCGGCGACGGCCGCACCGGTGCGGTCCGGGTCGTCGCCGAAGGCCCGAGTCTGCACGATGGGGTTGGCCGGGTCGAGATCGAGATCGGCCACCGGCGCAAAGACCCAGTTGACCCCGAGCTCCCGGGCCTCGCGTCCGGTCACGGCCCCGGCCCAGCGGATCACCGCCGGATCGCCTAACGCCGCGAGCGCCCGCGGCGGCGGACACTCGGTGGCCCCCCGAGCCTGCTGGCCCGCCCCGCGTTCGAGATCGGCACCCACCAGCAGGGGCCGGCCGGCCTGTCGTGCAATCCGGGCCGTGAGGGCGGCGATCTCGTCGCGCCGCGCGCCCGGCCCGCCGAAGACGATGAAGCCGCCCACCCCGAGCTCCAGGGCATGCTCGATCGCCGGTTCTTCGTGCGCAAAGCCGGTCTCCGGCCGCCAGCGCAGGGCGGGGAGCACCAGGCGGGCGGGGATCATGGCGGGGTGATCTGGCCCAGCACGCGGGGGCCCCGGGCCCCGGTGGCAGCGGGCAGATTGCCCGGCTGCCCGTGGACGGTGAGGTAGCCCAGCAGCGCGAACGCCACCGCCTCCTTGGCGTCACCGGGGAAGAACAGCTCGTCGAACCGGCGCAGCCGATGACCCGCGGCCCCGATCAGCTCGGCGAGCCGTTCGTGCAGGATCGGGTGGCGGGTGCCGCCGCCTGACACCACGACTTCGGGCGTTCCCGGCACCCACCGGCGCACCGCAGCCGCCACGCTCCGGGCGGTCAGCTCGACGGCGGTCCGCACCCCGTCCGGGCCCGGCGCCTCGCGGTGGATCAGCTCCGCCGTCGCCGTGCCGAAGTGCTCGCGCCCGGTGCTCTTGGGCGGGGGGCGCGTGAAGTAGGGATCGGCCAGCAAGCCCTCCAGCAAGGAGGCCTTCACCCGGCCCTGGGCCGCGAGCGCGCCGTCCCGATCGAAGGGGAGCGCCGGGTCCACCAGCCGGGCCACACCGTCAATCAGCGCTACGCCCGGGCCGGTATCGAACGCGAAGGCCCCGTCCTCCACCGCGCGGCGGGGGACATAGGTCAGGTTGGCCATCCCGCCCAGGTTGAGCAGGACGCGAGGATGCTCCGGATCGCCGAAGAGCAGCACGTCGGCGACGGGCACGAGCGGAGCCCCCTGCCCCCCTGCCGCGACATCGCGGGCGCGGAAGTTGTTCACGACTCGGACCCCGAACCGCTCGGCCAGCTCCGCGGCCTCGCCGAGCTGCCAGGAGACCGCAGGCGGTTCGTGCCAGAGCGTCTGGCCGTGGAACGCGATGAACCCGAGGTCCGAGGCCCGGACCCGCCCGCCCGCCAGGAGATCGTCCACCGCCTCGGCCGCCCATCGGGCAAGCGCGGTGTGCAGCCGGGCCAGCGCCCGCGTCTCGCCCCGCTCGATGGCCTCGAGGATCGCCCGGCGCTCGGACGCCGCATACGGCCGGGAGACGAAGTGCACCAGCTCGGCCCGGGTGGGACCGTGGAAGCGCACCAGCGCGGCGTCCACGCCGTCCAGCGAGGTGCCTGACATGATCCCCACCGCCAGCGTGGGCCGCTCGGTCATGAGGCCGGGACGGGTGGGGGGTCGCCGACCACGGGGCGGAGCCGCCCCTGATGCGCCTCGAGCAGCCGCTCCGCCGTCTCCCGGTCCACACCCCGCCGCAGCATCACGATCGCCGTCTTGACTCGGCCCTGCGCCTCGGCGAGGGCGGCCCGGGCCCGTTCCCGGGGCACCCCGGTCACCTCCATGAGGATGCGCTCGCCCCGGTCGGCGAGCTTCGCGTTCCAGGCCCGGAGATCCACCATGAGATTGCCGTAGGTCTTGCCCAGGCGGACCATGGCGCCCGTGGTGAGCATGTTGAGCACCAGCTTGGTCGCCGTGCCGGCCTTGAGCCGGGTGGACCCGGTCACCGCCTCGGGACCGACCCGCACCGTGATGCACACGTCGCAAGTGTCCTGGAGTACCTGGGGCGGGTCCGAGCAGGACACCAGGACCGTCTTCGCGCCGCGCGCCTGGGCCCGGCCCAGCGCGGCGCGAACGAAGGGCGTGGTCCCGCTCGCCGCGATCCCGACCACCACATCCTTCGGGCCGACCTGCCGGGTATCCATCTCGGCGATCCCGGCGTTCACGTCGTCCTCGGCACCCTCCACCGACCGGAGCATGGCGCGGAATCCGCCCGCAATGATTCCGACCACCATGTCCGGATCGGTCCCGAACGTGGGCGGGCATTCGGCCGCGTCGAGCACCCCGAGCCGGCCGCTGGTCCCGGCCCCGACGTAGAGCAGCCGGCCCCCGGACCGGAAGGCGGCCTCCAGCAGGTCGATCACGCGCGCGATCTCCACCCGCGCCTCGGCCACAGCGCCGGGCACGGTGGCGTCCTCGGCGGCGAGCAGATCCACGAGTTCGAGCGCCGAGGCCTGGTCAATCCGCTCGGTCCGCGGATTCCGGCGCTCGGTGAGGCGCGGATCCAGGTAGGAATCGCTCATCCGGGATTGGTGGCGGAGAGAGGGAGCGGTAAATTACGGTCGTTCGCCGTGGTCCGGCAACGCAACCGCCCGGGCGACGGGCCCGAGCCGCGAGGCCGCGCGCGGCGGCAGCCGGAACCCCGTGCCCCCGGCCCAGGTCGGATCCCCCGATCCCCTAACACTGCAGAGGTCCGTCTTGCGATGCTCTCCGCCCGGCAGCCGTAGGCTCGCGCTGCTGATCGTCTCGCTCTTCGCGTGTGCCGCCCCGCCGCCCACGGTCCTCGCGCCGGCGGGCCTCGGGAAGCCGACGGCCCGCATCAATCCGGCCTGGCCGCTCCGCGGGACGGCGCGGGTGACGACCGGCCGCCAGGCGATGGTCGTCTCCGGCAGCCCCCTCGCCAGCGAGGTGGGCCGCCGGATTCTCCAGGCCGGCGGCAACGCCACCGACGCCGCCGTGGCCGTCGGGTTCGCCCTGGCCGTGGTCCATCCCGAGGCCGGCAACCTGGGCGGCGGCGGGTTCATGCTCTTCCGTATGGCCGACGGCGCCACCGCCGTGCTCGACTATCGCGAGACCGCACCGGCCCGCGCCAGCCGCGACATGTATCTCGATCGTGCCGGCCGCCCCACGGACCTGAGCCAGCTCGGACCCCTCGCCGCGGGGGTTCCCGGCTCGGTGGCCGGGCTGGTCGAGGCGCACCGGCGCTTCGGGCGGCTCGCCTTCCGGGACGTGATCGAGCCCGCCATCGCCCTGGCACGGGACGGCTTCGTGGTGGACGAGTACCGGAGCCGCTCCATTGACGCCCATCGCGCCAGCCTCTACCTCTTCCCCGCCTCGCGCCGGTACTTCCTGCCCGGCGGGCAGGCGCCGGCGCCGGGCACGCGCTTGGTCCAGGCCGATCTCGCCCGCACGCTGATGGCGATCCGGGACAGCGGCGCCGCCGGCTTCTACCGCGGCTGGGTCGCCGACTCGATCGTGGCCGAGATGGAGCGAGGCGGCGGGCTCATCAGCCATGAGGACCTGGCGGGCTATCGGCCGGAGTGGCGGGAGGCGATCCGGATCAGCTACCGCGGCCACACCATCCTGTCGGTCCCGCCCGCCTCCTCCGGCGGGACCACGCTGGCGCTGATCCTCAACATCATGGAAGGCTGGGACCCGCTGCCGCCCTTCGGCTCGTCCCAGTTGCTTCATCGCGAAGCCGAAGCCATGCGGCGGGCCTTCACCGACCGGAACATCTATCTGGGCGACCCTGCCTTTGTCCGGATGCCGCTCGAGCGCCTGCTCTCCAAGGAGTATGCCGCGACGCTCCGGCGTCAGATCGATCTCGCCCGCGCCACACCGACCCCGCCGTTCGACCCGCGGCTCCGCGAAGGCGGCTCGACCACCCATTACTCGGTGGTGGACGCCGACGGCAACGCGGTGAGTTGCACCACCACGCTCAACGACAGCTATGGCAGCCACGTGGCGGTGTCGGGGGCCGGGTTCCTGCTCAACGACGAGATGGACGACTTCGCCATCGCGCCCGGACAGCCGAACATCTACGGCCTGATCCAGGGCGAGGCCAACGCCATTCAACCGGGCAAGCGCATGCTCTCCGCGATGGCGCCGAGCATGGTGCTGGATCCGTCAGGCCGCCTGGTGCTGGTCGTCGGGACACCCGGCGGCCCCACGATCATTACCCAGGTCTATCACGTCATCTCCAATGTGATCGACCACCGGATGACCCTCGCGGAAGCGATCGAGGCCCCGCGGATGCACCACCAGGCCCTGCCGGACTCGATCCGGGTCGAACGGGACGGCTTCCTCTCCGAGACGCTCGAGGCCCTGCGGGCCATGGGTCACGGCATCCAGATCCGGGGGCGGTGGGGAGATGTGGAAGCGATCATGCGAACGCCGGAGGGATGGATCGGGGTCTCCGACCCGCGGCTCGGCGGAGGGGGGGCTGGGTACTAGCGCGATCGCCCCCCCCGCGCCTGACCGCCCTGCCTTACCGCACGACCGTGAAATCCGCCGACAGCGTCATGGTCACCTTGTTGCCGGGCGCCACGACGACATCGCGGTCGGCGGTCTGGACCGCCACCGCAGTGCCCGCAGCACCGCCCACGATCCCGCCGACGATCGCGCCGGTCTTGCCGCCGATCACCTTGCCGGCGATGGCGCCGGCCGCCGCCCCGCCGCCCACCCGGGCCGCACCACCGGCGGTGACCCCCTGCCCCACCAGCGCGTGCTCCACGTCCTTGGTGCCGGCATACCCCGCGATCGCGTAGCTCTTGCCGTTGATCTCGACCTCGCTGGCCTCGAGCCGGACACTGCCGTCCTTGTCGCTCTTGCTCTTGGCCGGCTCGAGCTTCACCACCCTGAACGTCACCACCGACCCGGCCGGAATCGCCACCCGGCCGTTCGCGTCCTTCACGTCGCTCGCCACCGTGGCCCGGAACGTGGTCTTCCCCGCCT
>DATLYZ010000064.1:0-20741 GCA_035574255.1 Gemmatimonadales bacterium
GGAGGAAGGACGTTCCCTTGGACCGGGCGGCCGCTTCGCCGAGCTCCGACGAGATGGCCTCCACGATCAGGGCGTGGTGGGGACCGAACCGTCCGTGGAGAGCCTCTTCGAGAGCGGGATCTCTACCCGCAGCTTCCCCCCGGGCCAGCTCGGCCAGGACCTCGCGGTCGGTCATGTCCTCCGCCATGGCGGCGGGCATGGCCCTGGGAACACCCAGGATGCTTCGTGGCGCTGGGGCTGTCCGAGGGGCGGAGATGCTCTCGGTGCTGCCCCGAGGGAGACGAGGGCAACGAAGAACCGTCGCTGATCTCGGGTTCCCTTCGTGGGGCGGGGAGGGCTCGAACCTCCGACCGGCGGATTATGAGTCTTACGGCCTCCGTGTTTCCCCGCCCACCGGATGCCGTTCCGTGCTGGCCCGTCCAGGTCGGGAGCCCCTCCGGGGGCCGTTCGTGTTGCCCTGTGTCGTCCGGTGCGTTCCCGTCCGGTAGCACGGCGGGTAGCACGCTCGGCCTCGTCGTGCCCCGGAAGGACCGTCGGGGTTCCGATGCGAGGAGACTCCGGAGCGGGTCCTGGCCACCGCCAGAGGGCGGCGCGTGCGCATCACCGAGCTCCTGGCGGCCGAGCCGAGACCGGCGTCGTTCCCTCGTCCTCCATCCCGGGGAAAGGACGCCCCGCCGCCTGGCGACCAGCTGGCCCCGGCCGCCCTGGCGGCGGGAGACCCGCTCGGGCATCTCCCGAGCAGGTGATCCCCGGGCTCCCACCGGGCCACCTGACGGCGGCCTGGCCCTGGGCCCGCCCCTCCCCCGGCTGTCGGTCCCCCCGTGGCGATCACGGCTCCTGATCGGCCACCCCTGCTGACCCGCTCCAAGGCCGGCCGGGCCCGCGGCGGTCCAGGGTGGCTGGCCCCAGCGGGCCCGATAGAGCCCCACGCGTCGGACGGTCAGCCCGCCACGGGTTCCGCCCGGCGGAGACGCCAGGCCAGGAAGGCCACGCTCGCGACGGGGGCCACGAGCAGGAACGCGAACAGCAGCGCGCCGGCCCCCGCCGGCAGGGCGAGGCCGATCCCGAGCACCCCGACCGCGAACGCCGCGGACAGGCCCCCGGGCGTGAAGAGGGTCCCGACCAGCTTCTCCCACCACGTCCACGCCGGGGAGACCCACAGGAGGACCACGCCCACCACCCAGCCGAGGAACGGAACGATCAGCCCCCCCACCGCCAGGAGGACGAGGGCCGCGATCTCGAGCCCTCCGGCCCGGCGGGGACGGAGGTCCAGGCTGGCCCGGGCCTCCGCGGCGATGTCCTCGGGGTCGCCCATCCGGTCGATGAGCCCCCGGACCTCCGCCTCGCTCGGGGACCCCAGTTCGGAGAGCGCCTGGTCGATGTGCTCCTCGATCTCCTGCACGATCTCCCGGCGCCGGTCCCGGGGGAGGTCGCGGAGGGCCCGATCGAGCCGCCGCAGGTACTCCTCCACCAGGCGGTCCCGGGTCGCGGTCATCGTTCCCTCCTTCCCTGCAGAATCCGGTCCACGGCGCCCCGGAACCGCTGCCACTCCTCGACGAACCCCGCCAGGGCCCGCTCGCCCTTCGGGGTCAGCCGGTAGTAGCGACGAGGGGGCCCGTTCGGAGACTCCCGCCACGAGGAGGACACGAGCCCCTCGCGCCGCAGCCGGGTGAGGAGCGGATAGATGGTCCCCTCCGTGGTGAGCATCCCGTCCACCTCCGCCAGCGCGCGCACGAGGTCGAACCCGTACCGCTCCTCCTCGCGCAGCAGGGCCAGCACGCAGTACTCGAGGGTGCCTCGCCGCATCTGTGCCAGCAGCTTGTCCTGGGAGACTACCATGTGCTGCATGATACCCTGCGCGACAAGGACCGGCAACCCCCGCCGGCCCCACCCGCCGCACGGTCGCCGGTTCGACGAGCGCGGTAGGACCGCGGAGATCGGCGGGCGCGTCCGGGCAGGCTCGGGTAGGGCCACGTGGGGCCGATTGAGACGGTCCGAGGCGTCGGCTACCGGCTCGCGCAGACCGGTGAGGAGGTACGACGGGCGGCCCGTTCGCCGAACCCCGTCGGCCAAGGCAGCCCTCGACGGCCCTCGGTCCGAGACCCGCGCCTCACCGGGGTCCCGGCCGGCCGGCACCCCGGGCCCGTCGCCGGAGAGAGAGGTCAAATGGGGGGACCTTCTCGACAATGAAGTCGAGCCCCTGCGGCTTCAGGGAATCCAGCTTGCCGAACAGCCGGTCCCAGTAGGCGGTGGAGCGCCTCTGCTTGGTGTCTGCCAGGCTCACGATCCTCTCCACTTCCTCCACGAGCATAGGCGGACGGGCTCCGGCAGCACGGCGCCTTCGAGGACGGCACCGACCTCTACTTCCGCCGAGATCGGCGGGTCAGCCATCTCCGTTCGCTCCCGATGTCCGCTCTCCCATCTGTCGCTCCTCCGCCCGTCGGGCCACTTCCCTCCAACGCCACACCTTGGCACCCCCGACGCGGCCGAGGCTCCGGGGGAAACCGTACTTCGGATCGGAGGCCCACTGACGCACGCGTTCCCGTGAGACACGCAGACGACGGCCAATCTCGGCCCCGCTTACCAGTTCGGGATTCACGCGGCCCCCGACTCGACCATCACTGGAAGACCCCTGACGGGTACGGAAAGAGCGACCGAACCGTATTCAGGCCATTGACATTATGTCAAGAGGCGGCCTGGTGAGACGAAGGCTCGGGCGAGCGCAAGCTCAAGAACGCCCCCAGGGCCGGGGCGTTCCGGGTACTAGGTCACGGAAGGTCACGAGTCGGACGCAGCCTCCCTCTTGAGGCGGTAGAGGCTTCCCCTCTCGTCCACCTCCACGGCGAAACGCTGCCCGCTGTGAACACTGAGGGCAATCCTGAAGCCTGACGGGAGGCGCTCGACGCTCTCAACCTTCACGGAGTCGAGAGCTACTTCTCGGCTCTCGGCGAGCAACTCCCGAGCCTTTGACACGGCCTCCTCCGCTGTAGTCGGTTCAGCAGACTCCCTCTTCCTGAACCGTCGCGCCAGGAGTTCAGCAATCCGCTCTACCACCAGTACCCCGGTCCCGCTTGCCACCCCAATGATGATTTCGAGGGCGGCCCCTTCGGCTCCCCACGAGAAATGGCTCCAGCGGTCCTCAAAGACGAACGGCTCTGGCCTTAGAACTTCCTCGATGTCCTCGACGAGTTGTTCTCGGTCGAATCGCTCGCCAACATCGAAGGCCAGGGCCCATCCCTCCTCAACGTTCTCGGGCAAGGGTCCATTCTCGTCGTAGGCATGAACCCGCACCTTGAGCCAATCCGCGTACCTAGCCACCGACTCACTCCTCCCCTTACGCCCTCGCTTCCCCACGTTCATTCAAGAACTTCAGAGCTTCCTTTGGGAGCAGGTCCACCATCAGGCACCCGTCCTTCAGAGGCTCTACCTCTCCATCTTCCCGTCCCGTCCCCTGTGTGTCCGGTCTTCGACTCGGCCCCGCCGAAATATCTTCTGTGAACGGGCCAGTAGGGCCTTCGAGCCCCAGCGCCGAGCCGGTCGCCAGGAAGCAGGCAAGGCGGCCCCCTGACCGAGGCAAGTACCGAAGCATATGACCGAAGCTGTCATCATCGCCTCTATCGCGGCCACGCCTGGCGTTCTTGCGGCCGCCCTTCGCTACTTCAACAACCGATCCCTCAGGCGACAGACTGCCACGGCCAAGGCCGTTCCCCTCGGACGTCTTCTTGAGCAGCTCGATCGCAAGGTCGATCGGCTTGGCGACGGCCTGACCGACCTCCGCGAGCGTGTGGCTCGCCTCGAGGGTGCCCTCGGTCCTCCCCCAGTGTCGGTCCGGCCGGGGCCGTGAGTGCTCAGCGACGGGCGCGGCGCAGCGTTCCGCCGGGGGGCGGACCGTCTCCCTGTGATGCGACCTCCGACTGCGGGGTTGAAGTTGTCCTTCCTTCCGACCCTCCTGCGCTTACGCCGCGGGCCGCACGGGTGCTTCTGTCCATCTTGCTGGAAGCCAGCCGCCGCAGCCGGGGGCAGGGTGACGCTACGCAGAACAGGCGAACCGTTGGCAAGTCCCGGACCGGCGGATCTGGGCCTTGACCCGCGGGAACGTTGGTAGGACGGAGAGGGCGCGAACCTCCGACCGGCGGATCATGAGTCCGTTCCCGGGCGTGGGCCGCTGACCCGCGGAGGCGCGGCTCCTCCTGCTTGGCCCCGGTCGCGCTGGTAGCCTGGACGCCCGATGCGTGAGCTCCCGGGGACGACCGCCGACCGTTCCGAACTCGAGGCCTACGACGAGCTCCGGGCCTACACGCTCTCCCACCGCGACCCCGCCTTCCTCCACCAGCACGTGGTCGATGCCTGGACCGCGCAGCACGCCGACGATCGGACGAAGCCGATCGCGCTTGCGTTCGCGCTCGTCGGTCTCTGCCTCCACCTCGAGCGGGGGTTCACGGGCAGACAGGTCCAGCGGGTCCACATGGAGATGGCCCGACGTAGGAAGGACTGGCCCGCGTTCCCCCTCCCATCCGAGCGCGGCGGCATCACGGCTCGCGACGTCGTCCGTGAACCACCCGGCCCGGCCCGAGACCGGGCGATCGACCTCTGGTGCGCGGCGGTCTGGGAGGCCTTCCGGGAGAGCCGGCCGAAGGTCATCCGGCTGCTCGCCGAGCACGGCCTTGCCTGACGTGGGCCGCCCCACGTGAGCGGACGGCGGAGATGGGCGAACGGCGTGCCCTCGGTCCCCCTCTGTGTACCCGGTCCCCCGCCGACCCACGATCCATCAACCCGAGGGACCACAACGGCCTCAGGCCGTGGGGTTCGACGGACGGGCCGCCCACTTCGGCGCCGAGGAGCGCGGGCGCTGGAGGACCGTCGCTGGACCCGGCGGATCCGGCGGGTCAACCCACGGAGCGAGCCGGGGCGCGACCTCGCCGCCGTCACCGAGACAGTCGGTGGCCCCAGCCGCGAAGCGCACTAGAGCGATCGTCAGGGGCAAGCACGGGCTGGGCGGCACTCTCTCATGACGGCGCATAGCGAAACACTCTCCGCCGCCGACCACGCGGTGTCACATCCACGAACCCAGCTTCCAGGAATAGATCAGGAACACCCATGAAGCGATAGGAAGTTGAACCTGCTGGGACAGGATAAGCTTCGACGGCCTCTGCTCCTTGAGCCAGCGCATACTGAACCGCTGCCTTCAGTAAGCCAACGGATACCTGTCGCCCTCGGTATCGCGGATCCACATAGAAGCAGACGACACTCCACACAGAGAGCGTGTCGAGGGGGGGCAGCGTCCGAGAGAATCGCAGCGCCTCGTAGGTGTCTCGTGGCGCTATGGAACACCATCCGATCGGCTCAGGGCCATCATACGCCAGTAGGCCAACGGGAACGTTTCCGCGCACGAGGTCCTCCAGACGCGCGATACGTTCTTCCTTCGTCGATCGTTGGAAGTCGGCGCTGCGAAGGCGCCAACGCATACACGCGCAATAGGCGAACTTACCGTACTTTCGAGAGAAGCGTTTCAAATCGTCCAAGCGCGCAGGGGTCACTGGATGGTATTGGAACGTATAGTCCGATCTGTGCCTCGCCGGTCGTCGCATATCTGAACTTCCCTAGTCCAATCCTAGTTCGTTCATCGCTTGTCGTTCGTCCTGGTGTGTGATGAAGAGGATAATCTTGGGTTCTCCGCCCACCCGCTGAACCACGTACGACACATCAAACTCAACCGTTTTCGTGCCCGGCTTCTGAAACGTCGCCGCCCAACGCACTCGCACTAGCGAATACTCGTCGCTGATCGGTATTTCCTCAATCGAGAGGATCTTTGCGGAGGTTTGGCCGACGCTCTTGTAGAATGCCGCAGCTTGCTCTGCCATCTTTAGGAACTCGGCTTTGGTCTGGGCGATAGCCCCGTGAGGACCGGCTGACATAAAAGAGTCGGCAAACAACCTGGCCTGCCCCGTTACGTCCAGCGCATCAAACAGCTCTTCGTACTCAGCAAACAGCCTTCTTACGTCCTCATTCATTCGTCCTCCAGATGTATCCCTTCTAGTGAGCTGTGTGTTGCGACCCGACCCCTATTCGCGCTGGTCCGCCTGATATCCTCTCCCTATTGCCCTAACGGCACCGTCAGGAGCATCAACGCTAGCTTACCCTCTCTTCTCGCATCCTCGTCCGGGGCGCCCCATGCGGCGGGTCCCACGCTGCTAATAAATCAACAATATACCACAGTTGAAATGAGGTGATGCCGGTGGTCGACGAGGTCGGCAGGGCGCTGCCCAAGGCCAGAGAGAGGGCCCGCCTGTCCCGGGAGGCCGCGGCCCAGGCACTGGGCCTGAACCGGGTGGTGCTCATCTATTACGAGACGGGGAGGCGCCAGCCCCCCTGGGCGTGCTCGTCGCCCTGGCCCGGCTGTACGGCACCCCCCTCCGGGCCCTCCTCGAGGGCGCCGAGGAGCCAGCGGTTGCCCCGCCGGCCCTGGAGCTCCTCGAGGAGCTGGGCGGGGAGCCGCCGGGCCGGGGGACGAGCCCGTTCCCCGAGGCCAGGGGCCGGCCGACCGGCGGGACGCCGCCCGCCTGGCTCGGGAGGTCCGGGACTTCATGCTGTGGAGCGGGCCGAGGGGTGGGGACCTCGCCGCCCTCGCCGAGGCGCTCGACGGTCTCAGCCGGGAGGGCGTCCGGGCGGCGATCGACGACCTCGCCTCCGAAGGCGCGCTCACCCCGCCCGTGACGCGGGCCTCGCTCATCGGCCAGACGGCGCTACCGTCCGCTCGGATCGCGACCGGCCACTCCCACCCCGCAGCGGGTCATGCCCAGGACACCCACGCCCAGCCATGCGAACGGGGCCATACCCAGGAAGTGCTTCGCGCTCTGCAGCGCCTCGAGGCCTGGAGGACCTGCGATCGATGACCGCTCCGGCGCAGCGCCCGCCAGGCGCACCACACCTACCTCGTCAGATCAGCGTCGCCGGGCCGCAAGAAGCCTCGAAGCGGCGCAGACCGAGGCCATGCATCGAGTGCAGCAACGGCCGTGCCGGAGGTGGCGAGGCGACCGGCTACACCGCCTCGGAGTCCAGCTCGTTCCGACTCGAGCTCACGCCATGCACCTCGGTTGCGGCCGAGATCTTGAGCACCGTCGCCGCCAGCAGGAGCGCCACCGCCAGCAGCCCGGCGCCGATCGCGAACGCGAGCTGGTAGCCGCCGGTCAGGGCCGAGGCGACCCTCTCCCCGTCGGCGAGCAGTTGGTCGGTGCGCGCGGTCGACAGCGTCGCCAGGATCGCCAGGCCGAGCGCGCCGCCGACCTGCTGCGTCGTGTTGAGAAGCCCCGATGCGAGCCCGGAGTCGCGAGCCGTCGCGCCCGACATCGCCAGCGACGCCAAGGATGGGAACGAGAGGCCGCCGCCGACGCCGACCAGCAGCATCACCGGCAGCAGGTCCGACACGTATTGGCCCTCGACTGGCACGCGGCTCAGCAGAAGCAGCCCCAGCACGGTCAGCGCCAGGCCCGGCAGCAGCACGGACCGCGCGCCGAACCGCGTGCTCAGCCGCGGAGAGACGCCGAGCGAGAATGTCCCGATCGCGAGCGCGACCGGCAGGAACGCCAGGCCGATCCGGGTCGGGTTGTACGTCAGCACCCGCTGGAGGTAGAGCGTGCCGAGGAAGAAGAACCCGAAGTGCCCGGCCATCATCAGTGCCTGGACCAGGTTCGCCCCCGAAACGATCCGCGAGCGGAACACCCGCAGCGGCACGATCGGGTTGGTCGCGGTCGCCTGTCGCCTGACGAACGCGGCGAGCAGCCCGATTGACACCGCGGCGCCGGCGACGGTCGCCGGCGAGCCCCAGCCCCGCCCCGGCACCTCGACGATCGTGAAGACGCCGAGCATCAGCGCGGCCGTGACCAGGACGGCACCGGCGACGTCGGCCCCCTCGCCCAGCCCGATCCCACGGTCCGTCTCCAGCACTCGGGCCGCGAGCAGCGCGACCGAGATTCCGATCGGCACGTTGACGAGGAAGATCCAGTGCCAGCTCAGCGCCTGGGTGAGCACGCCACCGGCCAGCAGGCCGATAGACCCGCCCGTGGCGGCGACGAAGCTGAAGAAGCCGATCGCCCTGGCCCGCTCGCGCGGCTCCGGGAAGAGCGTCACGATCACGCCCAGGACCACGGCCGAGGTCATCGCCCCGCCGACCCCCTGGACGAATCGCGCCGCGATCAGCAGCTCCCGGCTGGTCGACAGCCCGCAGAGCAGCGACGCGGCCGTGAACACTGCCAGGCCGGCCATGAAGACCCGCTTCCGTCCGACGCGGTCGCCCAGCCGCCCAGCCAGCAGCAGCAGGCCGCCGAAGGCGATCAGGTAGGCGTTGACGACCCAGGCCAGGCTCGCCTGCGAGAAGCTGAGCTCGCCCTGGATCGACGGCAGCGCCACGCCCACGATCGTCTGGTCGAGGATGTTCATCAGCACGCCGGCGCAGAGCACGATGAGCGCCAGCCAGCGCGGGTCGCGGGTCGGAGCGGCGGTCCGGGACATGTAGTCCTCCTCTCGTGTTCGTCCGAAGTAGGACTGTAGCAGATAGTCCGTTACGTGGCTATCTGTTGCGGGAGGACCTGGCGCGCGTCACGGCCCGTCGTCGGACCGGCCGCTCGCACTGCGCCGGCGCCGAGAGCGGCCCGTGGACGAGCCGCACGAGCCCGTCGACGAACGCCTCGCGCTGGCGGACGGGCAGCGCCGACAGCACGTCGTCGTAGACGCGGGCGAGGATCTCTTGCCCCTGTCGCACGACCTTGCGGCCGGCATCGGTCACCGCGATGATCCGCGCCCGGCGGTCCGTCTTCGAGGGCCGCCGCTCCACCAGCCCGGCTCGCTCAAGCTCGTCGACGGTGACCACCATGGTGGTCTTGTCGAGGTCGCACCGCTCGGCCAACTCGCGCTGCGTCAGCTCGCCGGTCAGCGCGTGGGAGAGAACGCAGTAGGCGCGCGGCGAGATCCCGACCGCGGTCAGCGCGGCGGTCAGCTCGAGCGTCAGCGCGTGGCTAGCCCGCGACAGCAGGACGCAGAGGTCCCGCCCCGGCTCGGCGCGTGCGGTGCCTTTCACAACCTCACAGTGTAACAACGAACTCCGCTGTGGGATCGTTTCGAAGCGGAACGTCTACCCGAGACGGTCGTGGCGCCCGGAGGCCGTCTGAGAGATGGCTCACGACTCCTCGACGATCAGCTGCGCCTCCAGGAGCCGCCGCCACGCCGGCCCGGCAAGGGCGGGGCTGACCGACACTCCGATCGCCCCGTACCGGGCTTCAGCAGCACCGGCCAGTACCGCGGCGGCCACGCTGCCGCCAGCGCCCAGCACCCGGAGGGCGGCGGACTGAATGCCATGAAGAGGGGCCTCCCTGGTGGCACGCTCCCCGTGTCACCGGCGGAGCGATCCGGAAGGAGGCCCCGAGATGTTGTACGCCGGGTTGGACCTGTCGAGGAAGAGACTGGACGTGCACCTGCTCGAGGAGAGCGGGGCGACGAGGGAGGTCACGGCCGTCTCCCCCGACGCCGACGCGCTGCGCACCCTGGCGGGATCGGTGGCCCGCTACGGCGAGCCCGTCCGCGCAGCCATCGAGTCGATGAACGGCGCCCGGTTCGTCCACGACGCCCTGGAGCTCTGTGGCTGGGACGTGGAGATCTGCGACGCCCAGAAGGTCAAGGGCCTCGCGCCGCTCGCCTGCAAGACCGACCGCATCGACGCCTGGGTGCTCGCCGAGCTCGCCGGGAGGGACCTGGTGCCGACGATCTGGCTGCCCACCCCCGGGGTGCGGGCCGAGCGGGAGCTCGCCCGGTTCCGCCTGCACCTGGTCCGGCACCGCGTGGCCCTCAAGGACGGATCCACGCCACCTTGATCGCGTTCGGCCATCCCTGCCCGGTCGCGGACCTGTTCGGGACCTCCGGCCGGCGGCTGCTCGAGCGCCTGGAGATCCCCGAGCCGTGGGCGGGGACGGCGCGGACCTCCCTGGAGCTGATCGAAGACCTCGACGGGAGGATCACGGCGTGCGAGGCCGAGCTGCGGGCCCTTGGCGCCAACCATCCCCACGTCCCCATCCCGATGACGGCCCCGGGCATCGGCTGGGTGCTCGGCTTCCCGATCGCCTCGGGGATCGGCGACATCGCCCGGTCCTCCTCGCCGAGGAAGCTCTGCGGCTACGCGGGGCTCTGCCCGCGGGTCCACCGGTCAGGCGGCAAGGACCACCGGGGACCGCTGTCCAAGAACGGCCCGAGGTACCTGCGGTGGGCGCTGATCGAGGCAGCCACCCACGCCGCGCGGCACCCGCGCTACCGGCGGCACTACGAGCGGACCAAGCGTCGCCTGGGCAAGCAGCGGGGGCCGAAGGTGGCCCGGGTGGAGCTCGCTCGCAAGCTCGCGGAGGCGATCTGGTCCATGCTCACCCGCAACGAAGGCTTCGCGCCGGCAGGCCCCACGCGGACCGCTCTGGTCGCATGACGACCCTCGACTGAGATGGGCCACCGGAGCGAGCTCCCACCCGACCTGGTCCTCCCCGAAGGAGGCGATAGAGAGATGAGCACGGCTCCACGAACGACCCGCGGACCGACGGCCTCGGTCATCTACTTGACGACCGGCCCCTCTTCATAGAGAGCGGAGCCGGCGGACGTCGTCGCCGACATCACAATGGCCATCCGCCCCAGCCCCTCCTCCCGGGCCAGAACGCCGAAGGAGATGGCGAATCCGCCCACGGCCAGGGCCGCGGCTCGACGCTCGCCCGTAAGCTCGGCAGCCGCCCCTTTCGTCCATCGCAACGACCGACCGCCCGCCGTCACCACCGGTCGCGGCGGGTCCAGTCGCCGGGACTTCGGGAGTCCGCTCCGGCCCGCCAGGAGGCCCAGGCGAGACCGCATAGCGAGAAGAGGAGCACAGCGACCCGCCGGAGTGGGTCGGGGGCAAGGACGAGAATCAGGAGCGAGGCCGCCAGGGCGGCCTCGGGGAGCCAGGCCCCCGGCTGGCGTGCGCCCCGGGTCGGCCTCCCCCCGGATCGAGGCGCCGGGCTGCATCGGACCGGGCCATCGTTCCGGCCGCTCGCCTCGACCCCGATGCCTTTTGCCATGCCAGCAGCTATGATGGCGCGGACGAAGGGAAATGGCCAGGTCCAATCGGGGTAAATTGGTATGGAACGACTGAGCCAGACGGGCGACGTAGCGGTGGCCCTCGCCGGGTGGACCGGGGGGGAGGGGCCCCTCTACCGGCGACTCGCCGCGGCGTTCCGTCGGGCGATCGAGCGGGGGGAGCTCCCGGCCGGCTCACGGCTCCCGGCGGAGCGGGACCTGGCTCGGCTCCTCTCGGTGAGCCGCAGCACCGTGGTCGCCGCCTACGAGGACCTCCGGCGGGAAGGGTGGATCCGAAGCCGGCAGGGGAGCGGGACGTGGGTGCGCGGCATCGCCCGGCGGGCGGGCCCGGAGGCGCCCCCCGGCCGAAGCTCGAGTGCCCTTCGGGCCCTGATCGAGGCCCCGGCGGACGCGATCGAGTTCACCGTCGCTGCCTTGGCGGCAGATCACGTCCTGGATATGGCGCTCGATGATGACTTCGCAGGAAGGGTCATCGCCGACCTCCGGTCGGCCGGCCGCCACCATGGCTACCGCCCGCAGGGCCTACCGGAACTGCGAGAGGCGATCGCGGCGCACATGTCGGGGTGGGGGCTTCCCACCTCGCCCGAGGAGGTGCTCGTGACTACCGGGGCGCAGCAGGCGATCGCGCTCGCCGCCGCCGCGTTCGTCCGCCCCGGCGACCCGGTCGTAGTCGAGGACCCGACCTTCGTGGCGGCGCTCGACGCGCTCGCGGGGGCGGGCGCCCGGGTGCTCGGCGTGCCGGTCGGGCCGCAGGGGGTCCGGGTGGATGCCCTTCGGGAGAGGATCGCGGCGAGCGGGGCCCGCCTCGTGTACCTGATCCCGACGTTCCACAACCCCACTGGTTCCGTGCTGCCGGAGGGGAAGCGCCGCGAAGTGGCGGCGCTCGCGGAGGAGTTCGGTGTCCCGGTCATCGATGACGCCACCTTGACCGACATCCCGCTGGAGGGGGATCCGCCGCCGCCGCTCGCAGCGTTCGCTCCGGGGGCCCCGATCCTCACCGTGGGCTCGGTCTCCAAGCTGTTCTGGGGAGGTCTGCGCGTGGGCTGGATCCGCGCGGCAGAGCCCCTGATCGCACGGTTGGTCCGCGTGAAGCTCGTGGCCGATCATGGATCGGCGGTCCCGGGCCAGCTGCTGGCGCTCCACCTGTTCGAACGGATGGGGACGATCCGGCCTGCCCGCCTGGCGCTGGTCCGAGACCGCCACCGGATGCTGGAGGAGCTTCTCCGCCGGCACCTCCCCTCGTGGTCGTGGACGCCGCCCCGCGGGGGGCTCTGCCTGTGGGTCAGGCTCCCGACGGGCGACGCCCGAGACCTGGCCCGGGTCGCCCAGCATCACGGCGTGCTCGTGGTCCCGGGGAGCCTGGCCTCGGTGAGCGGCGGGTTCGCCGACCACGTGCGGCTCCCGTTCGTCCACGACCCGGCCACGATGGAGGAGGGCGTCCGGCGCCTGGCCCAGGCCTGGGAGGCCTGCGTCGCCGAGCCTGCCCGGAACGAGCCCGCGTTGGGGGTCGTGGTGTGAGCCGCGAGGCGGCGTTCGGGCTGGTGGATGTGTTCGGGACCGGGCCGTTCAGCGGGAACCAGCTCTGCGTGGTCCCCGAGGGCCAGGCCCGCCACGGCTACGAGCGACTCCGCGCGGCGTTCCGCTTCTTCGGCCCCGCCTGGCGATGGGAGGGGGTCGGCCCGCACCCCGACGGGGCAACGCAGCGATCCCCTTCACGAGGGCACACGGGACCCACGCGGGACACATCATGCCTGGCGCGCGTCTACGCGAGGCCGAGTGAGTGGCCTGACCGGTCCCCTTGCCTGTGGGGCGGGGAGGAGTCGAACCTCCGACCGGCGGATTATGAGTCCGTTCCCGGGCGGGTCGCTAATCTGCGGAGATGCAGCGAAAGGGCCCGTGACCAGGGCGTTTGAGTGCTCATCAGTGATCGACGTTTGCCGTCGTTTTGCGGTCGGTCACGGGAGACAGACGGGACACAACCTACCCGCTGGTAGCCGCCCGCCCTTGAGCAAGCACTGCCGAGGAGATCTCACCTCTGGGTGGCACCGACCACCAGAGGGCCGACGAAGGACGTGCCGTCCCAGAACGGAATGGTGACCGGACCGGTGGCGTTCGCCGCCGCTCCGGCGAACACGGCCAGGGCCGCTGGCCCCAGGATGAGCAGGTGCTTATCGATCCCCTTGTTGTTCAGCTTCCTCAGCTGCTCGGCGGCTGCCCGGGCCAGGGCCCGAAGGTCGGACGCGCCCAGGATCCCCGGCCTGTGGAGGGTGATGACCTCTCGGGCACCGATCTCGTCCGCATATCGCAGCGCCGCATCCTCGAACCCGTCACGACAGGAGACCGCCAGGATGCTCGGGCCGGTCCCTCCGAGCGATCGGCACTTGGGTTCGGGCGCGTCCCTCGCTTCGCCCTCGCCCCAGATCACGGAGAAAGAGCTCCCGGTCCTCTGCCGGACACCAAGGCGCAGACGGGCGGTGACGCGCCACTCGTACCCCACGAGGAAGGCAAGCGGCAACGGCAGATCCAGATCCAGCACCATGCTGGGTGAGGGAAAGGCGGCCTGGAGCGCATCGCGGGCTCCGGCGAGGGCATCCACGACCATCGGCGCGGCCCCGGGAGCAAGCAGCCGCCGCTCGGGATCGATCAGCGACCTCCAGTCGAACGCGAGGTCGTGGTCGCCGCTCACCCCCCCCAGGGCCCGCATCGCAACCGTGATGGGCTTCTCACCCTCGTCGGCCAGGGCCCTGACGGCGTCCCGAACGTACCGGGAGGCGACCCGGCGGCGGAACTCCTCGGCCGATCCTCTCCCTGCCCGGATCAGACCGTTGCACTCCAGGAGCTGGTCGCCGAGGTTGCCCAACGCAGCGTGCATAGCCTCCCTGTCGCTCTGGCGGCCGGGATCGATGTCGACGAAGATGGGCACGATCGGATAGAGGGGCTGCCGTGCCTTGCGTTCAAAGGCCGCCGGGAGCTCGACCTCGTTGATGAAGCGGGACCCCAGCGCCGATGCGGTCCCCCACCAGATAAAGCCCCCGGTCTCCTCGAAGATCGCCCGTCGGATGGCCTCCCGCGTCTGCTCCCCGACCCGCAGATCCTCGGTGTCCTTCCACCCCCCGGCACCGTGGATCTTCAGCGCCTTCCGGAGACGGGCGACCGCGCCGGCGTTCTCCCGTCGGTGGCTGAGGAACGGCCTGATCGTCATCGCCAGCAGCACCTCTTCGACTTCCGTCCCGACCCACAGGGGCACGGCTCATTCCGGCCCGGCTTCCGAAGCGGCGGGAGGGCGAGCGAGGGGTCCGGTGGGGCCGGCTCGGTCTCACCGTGGGGGGCCTCCTCCACGGGCCACTTGCCGGTGGCCCGCCAGATGTACTCCCCCGTCACGTGGCGCCGCGCGAGGTCGAACAGACGCCGCAGTCCGTCCCGGGGGTTCCACCTCCGCTCATCCGGATCGTCCTTGTAGTAGAGGCAGAGCTCGAGGTCGCCGATGCGGTGCTCGGAGGCGTCTCCCCCGCGCGGCCCGTCGAGGCACAGGACCACGGGATCCAGGACGTCCGGGCGCAGGGGGAACAACGCCACCAGGCGGTACCGGCCGAACCGGCCCTCCGCGTAGGCCGTGTAGGCGAGGAGCTCGGCCGGCTCGATCCCCAGATGCTCGACGAACCGCCGGAGGTCCGGGTTCCGCTGGATCTCCTCAGGCTCCAGCCGCCGGATGGTCCGGTCCTCCCGCAGGCTCGCTTCCTCGAGCGCCCGGACCCGCTCTGGGAAGAGCTCCCACCACCGGACGGACCGGCGGAGCTTGGTCTCGCTCCTCTCCCTTACCGCCCCCGCCACGGCCTGGCCTCGATCACCGGCCGCCCGCGATCCGCCCGGATCCCCGCTCCCACGACCCCCGCGGTCCGAGCAGCCATCGACGCGGCCACCTGCTCGGGCGACGTGCTCGGGGCGGGGAAGGCGGGACCGAACACCTCCACCCAGCCGTCCAGGGCCTCCCCGACGTCTTCCTTGTCGAAGGCGGCGTGGGCGGCCTCGCGGGCTCGACGCACCGCTTCCCGGGCGAGGGCCCGCTCTCCCGGATCCAACCGCTCGTCGACGTAGGTGTGGGGGGCTCCCGGGTCGGGGGTCCGCATCCCCGGAGCGAGGGCCTCGTAGGCGGCATCGAAGAACAGGACCATGGCCGCGTCGAAGTCGACCCTCTCGGTGAGAGCGCCGTGGAGGACGGATTCCGCGTGGTAGCTGCGGAACGGCCGCTTCTCCCCCCACACCGAGCCCAGCCAGTACTTCACCAACCGGACGGAGGGGATGTAGATCCCCTCGGTGTGGTGGTTCTTGTCGATGGCCGCCTGGAGCTGGCCGCGAGGATGGCCCAGGGTCCAGTCGTCGAGGCCCTCCTCGGGCAGGTGCCGCGCGAGGAGGAGCCCGTCCGTCCCCTCCGGGGGCTCGAGCGCGGCCACCAGGTCGACGGTGAACTCATGGTCGTGGAGGGTGAGACGCACGGAGCGCTTCCGCTTCTCCGTGCCCCTCACGAGCTCTGATTCCCGGGCCGCCCTGCGGATGGCATCGAGGGCGGCCCCCGCTGAGGCGGCGAACTCTTCGTCGGGGTCGTCGAGCACGACGATGATGTCGATGTCCTTGAGCCTCACCGCCTGGACCCGGCGTCCGTACGAACCGGACAGGAAGGTCTCCAAGTGATCGGGCAACTCCCGCTCTAGGGTCTCGCGGATCTTCGGGTGGACCCTCTTCGCCTCGTCGTTCTCCGCCTTCGGAACACGGACGACTTCTCGTTCGAACCGCTCGAAGGCCTCGTGGACCGACTGGAACTCGGTGCCGTTCATGTAGTCTCCTTCAATTAGCCTGAGGGCCCGCATCTGCTGGGCCTCCCATACCAACCCCTCCGTGGGAACGGCTCCACGAGGCTCCCAGGGGGCTCGTCCCTCCGCCATCGGGCGGACCCCGGCCGCCGATGCGGCCGTCGACGCTCGCACCGGGGCCAGCGTGCGCCCGACGCACACCGATCCGAAGGGAGGTGGTGGAACGCTCCGATCGCCCACGTGTCACGTCGTCTGCTGTCCACGAAACCGGGGCAACTCCACCCTCCGTCTCCCCGAGGATCCGGTCAGAGGCCTCGGCCTCGTGGTGGCCCGGGACGAGGAACCCCACCGGGCCAGGGTGTGGGTTCTGGAGAAGGAGCGTGGTGTTGATGCTGGCAGTATCCGGCGTCTGGGCAGGGGTCCCGTAGCGGCTCATCGGTTCGATGTCCACGACGGTGTTCTGCCAGACGATGGGCAGGGGCTGCTCAGGTATCGGATCAGAGCCATGTCCGTCTCCTTCCTCCCTCCTCTGGTGGATCAGTGTCGGGCGTCGCGTGGCGGGAACGGATCCCTGGCCGGGAGCACCGTGTCCGTGTCCCGGATCGTCCCATCCGGACGATGAATCACGACCTCTCCCCCGCCAGCGTTCCCCAGGATTTCCTTGGCCCGCCGCTCCGCGTCCGCCTGCGTCTCGTGGTGGGAGCTCGCCCGGCCGGACCCGGGCTTCTTCACGTCCCAACCACCCTTGGGGTTCGGGACCACATGTCGACGCTCCCCCATCGCGCCACCTCCTTCCGCTGGCCCTGCCCCTCTGGTTTCCTCTGTCCGCCGCTCAACATTCTCTTATAGTGTACGCCGTGTCCGCGTACATGTCAACAACTGTGCGTCCCGCCTGGAAGGGGCGGGATCGATCTCTACAGGAGCGGCTGCTCGCCAGGACGGCCGACGAGGCCGAGCGTCTCTAGCCGGATGGCAGCCGCCTGTCTCGACACGGCGAACAGCGCGGCCAAGTGGTCCGCCAGTTTCACGACCTCCGGTGAATTCGCGGCGAGAACGCTGTCACCTCCGATACCAGGCAGCTCGGAGCGGGCCAGGTCGAGAAACAAATCTCTCGGCATGAGGAGTGCCGCCATCCCCCTGTTGGCCTGTACCTCTCGCCAGTCCCAAGCCTCTCTCGTGAACGAGACCTGCCGCTTCAGGCACCGCATGACGCGATGCCCGTCTGGGTCCCTCAGGTCCGCTTCGAAGAGCGGCTCTTGGCCGGGGTCCAGCTCGAACAGCACCCGGTGAAGCACGACGTGCGCAGCCTCATGAGCCAGGGTTGCGCGCCACCGGCCCCTCACTCCCGGGGGTGCCCAGTCGCTGTCCATGGCAGATCCGGTGAGATCCCGATTGACCAGGACAACAGGCGGCTGCCCCCGTCGGAACTCGGTCAGACCGAGGACATCGTCCTCGAGGTCCGCGTACTGGTCGAGCGTGACCTTGAGATGGCTCTCGAGGAACCGTTCGACATCGACGGCGGGATCCTCAGCGGTGGGAAAGAGGCTGGCGTTCCGGAGTTCGTCCTCGATGATCGTCTCAAGCTCGGAGCGCTCGAACCACAAGCGCTCGTCCCCAAGAGCGCTCCGATACCGCCTCATCGCTTCCCCCTCGCCTTCCTGCCGAGCCGCTCCGCCTCCTCTGCCAGACGGGCGACCTGCTCCTCCCCCAGTCTGGACTGCGATATCCGACGCAGGAGGGTGGCGGCAGCCGGCGACTGCCTCAGATAGCGCTCGGCTTCCTCGCCCAGCCGACCACTTAGGGTGATGAGCTCATCGACGTCCAGAGAAAGTTCGTGCGAGATGGCTCGCAGGACTGGTTCGGAGGGAACACGCCTGTCGTGCTCGATGTCGCTCAGGTAGGAAGGAGTGATCTTGAGGCGCCTGGCCAGCTCCCTGAGGCTGAGGTCGGCCTGCAACCGGGCGCGTCGAACGCGCTCACCAAGCGTCTCCCGAACCATGTTTACATGTTAGCGTACAGGCTGGCACCACCGCTCGGGTGGGCTCAAGATCCTGCCCGCTCACGCGCGCGGACGCATCGGGCTCACCCGAAGTCCTCGAGGAACCGCCGGTCGCAAGCCCGGCCGTAGAACGATTCGGGCAGGGCCCGAGGGTCGAGGCAGGCCACGCTGGCCCGGAATCCGGTGGCCACGATGTCCGGGCCAGCGCCGCCGCGTCCCGGACCCAGAGGGGGGAAGATCCCTCACCTTCCTAGCGCGGGCCATCCGGTCCTCGTCCACCTCGTTGGGGCAGGCCGGGGGAGTCCACACCTCGACCAGGGGCAGGCCCAGGGCTTGGCCTGCGGGGCCAGAAGCTCCTCCCGGACCCGGGACATGCGCACCCGCCGGTGGCCCTCGGTGAGCGAGGTGAGGAGGGCCGCCCGGACCTCGGAGGCGGGGTGGCGCGCCGCTACACTCTTGCGAGGCGGGAGCTCGGAGCACCGGGCTGAGAGGGCGGCTGGCGCTGCCGCCGACCGCGAGGACCTGATCCGGACAATGCCGGCGAAGGGAGGACTGATGCCGCGTCCGCTCACCGAGCGCCTCTGGCGATTTATCGAGGGCATCCTCGAGGCCATCCTCGACCACCCGTTCCTGCGGGGCCTCACCGACGGCTCCCTCGACCGGGAGGCCTTCCGATTCTACGTGGTCCAGGACGCCCTGTACCTCACGGAGTTCGCCCGGGCCCTCGCGGTCTGCGCGGCCCGGGCGCCCCACGAGGAGGCCGTCCGGATGTTCTGCGAGCACGCCGCGGGGGCCATCGCCGTGGAGCTCCAGCTCCACGAGAGCTTCTTCCGGGACTTCGGCCTGTCGGAGAAGGAGGTACGGGGGACCGAGATGGCTCCCACGAACCTCGCCTACACGAGCTACCTGCGCGCGGTGGCCCACGGCGGGTCCTTCCCAGAGGCCCTGGGGGCGGTTCTGCCGTGCTACTGGATCTACCGGGAGGTGGGCAGGCACCTCCTGGACCGGGGCTCCCCCGACACCTTGTACCGCCGCTGGATCGAGACCTACAGCGGGGAGGAGTACGGGGAAATCGTGAGGGCCATCCTGCGGCTCACCGACGAGGTGGGGGCGGGACTCCCCGAGGGGGAGGTCGAACGCATGGGCCGGCACTTTCGTGCCACGGCCCGCTACGAGTGGATGTTCTGGGACATGGGGTGGCGCCGCGAAGGCTGGCCCGTGTGAGGACGCGGTTGCGCGAACTGTCCGCACGTCAGCGGCGGGCCCGATGCCCACTCCCCGGCGGGCCATGCCTTCCTCGTGTCCCTGGCGAACCAGGTCGCCAGGACTCACCGACGCCTAATCTTCGTGGGCGACCTTGACCGGCCGCTCCTGTGCGTCGACGTGTTCGGTCATAGGACCCTGGATCGTGCCACGGCTGGCCTGGCCCGAGCCATTAATAACCCCTTCGTTAAAGCGGATATCGACCGAGCCGTCCCCCCGAATCGAGCCGCTCATCACGATCGGCCTCGGGGACGTCCCGCGGGCGGATCTCCGCATCGGCTACCGGGGGTGGATCATGACCGCGGGCCCGGGGGCAAAAATCGAGGAAGGCGAGGCGGCCATGTGGGGAGCACTCCTGGGCTCGTGCCTGGCCGCGAGGGCATCCATTCCGCTGGATGCGAGGGATATCCGATGAGCCCAAGGGCGAGTTCTCGCTCTGGGAGTTCGGACGGCCCGGAGAGGCTGACGGTCCCGACCGGATGGCCGCCCTGAGCCTCGGTCGGGTCCTTCAAGTAGGCGCCCGGGCGGTGGGCTCTTCTGTTGACTTCTTCCTGGCTCTCCTAGGACTGTCCGGAGAGTGGACCATCGTGGATGGCGACGCCGTCCACGCTCCCAACCTGAACCGCCACCTGCTGTTCCTGGCACAGGGCGTCGGGTACCAACAGGGGAGTCCCCGGAACGAGGCACGGATCGCCGCGAAACGGCTCGGGAGGGTCGCCAAGGCTCATGCCGGTTGGTACCAGCGACGATGAGATCATAGTCCGCAGTACATACGACCTCGTCCTCGCGCTTGCGAACGAGCGCGCGGTTCGCGGCTCCCTGCAAGCCCGCCAGCTACAGGTGCTTCTCCACGCGACCACAAGCGCGAACTGGCAGGCCCAGTTTCACCGCCACCTGGCCGACCGAGACGACTGCATCGATTGTCGGATCCCTCCGAACGCTCCACGCCTCCTGTGCGCCAGTTCCATCGTGGGGTCGAGCGGCGAGCTGGCTGATGCTGCGCTCCCCTTCCTCTCGGCGGCAGCTGCGCTCCTGCTAGCCGCCGGGCTCGGACGCCTACAGGAGGGGTCCCTCCCGGCGTTGCCGTACAACTTCGCTGCCCTTGATCTCGCGTCTCCTCAACCTCGGTGCCAGAAGCTCTTCCACCCTTGCCACGTTGGATGTCGGGTGCGCCGATGGGGCGATGACTCCGTGAGCAACCCAGCCTCCGAGGTGCTGCTACTCCTCGAGAACACCCCGTACCTCGACGACGGGGTAGGCGACGTCGCTGCTTGAGCTGACCTCTCCAAGGGAGCCGGTCTCGGTGATGCCGTGGCCCTCGTACGTGTAGGTGCCAGTCCAGACCACGTCCACCCTGACCACGTAGTCGTCCTTGGTCTCGTAGACGTGGGTCGCCGAAGGCTCCCCTTCGGTGCCCGGCGACTTGCTCACGTGGGTGGTCCCGTCGCCCATGATCCAGTGGTACTCGGTCGGCGTGGCGGTCGCCTGCACCCGGAATCCGCGGATCCTGACCGTCACCCGGACCGGGCCGTCGATGTTCTCGCACCAGACCCGGGTCTCCATCCCGGTCA
>DATLYZ010000065.1:0-14128 GCA_035574255.1 Gemmatimonadales bacterium
GGCGTCCTGGCGGTCGGGTTGGCGGCCGCGGTGGTCCTCCGCCCGGCCGGGCCGCCCAGCGGGATCAACCCCCGCCACTCGATCCTGGTCTTGCCGTTCGCCAACGTCCGGGGCGATCCGGAGGCGGACTGGCTTCGCGACGGGAGCGTCAACATGCTGACGCTCAACCTCTCGCAATGGACCGACCTCTCGGTGGTGGATCCGAGGCGGCTCTACGACCTGCTCGACCGCCGGCGGCTTACGGCTGCCGATCCGATCGGGCTCGACATGGCCCGCCGGCTGGCTCGTGACGCCGGGGTGTGGACGGTGGTGCTGGGCGATTACGTGGTGACGGGCGACTCGCTCCACTTGGTGGCCCGGGTCTACGATGTGGGCACCGGCCAGCGGCTGGAAGTGGCCCAAGTGGATGGCCGTCCCGGGTCGGACGTGCGGCCGCTGTTCGACCGGCTGGCGGCGCGGATCCTCAACCTCTCCGGGGCGCCGAGCGACCTCACCACCGACCTGGCGCGGGTCACGACCCCGTCCCTCGAGGCCTACCGCGCCTACCTCACGGGGCTGGAGGCGCTCAACCGATGGGATCTGGGCACCGCGGAGCGCCACCTCCGTCGGAGCGTCGCGCTCGACTCGACGTTCGGACTGGCCTACTACAAGCTGTCGCTCACCCGCGGCTGGGTGGCCGGCGAGAAGGACTCGTTCGGCCTGCTCGCGATCCAGCGCGCCACACAGTATGCGACGCGGCTCCCCGATCGTGATCGAACGATGATCGAGGCCTACCGCGCCTTCCTGGAGGGGGACTATGCCGCGGGGCGCGAGGCGTACCGGCGACTCCTCCAGCGCGACTCCACCGACGCCGACGCCTGGTACGGGCTGGGCGACGTGGCGTTCCACGACACGAACCGGGTGAACCAGGCAGCGAACTGGACCACCTCACTGCGCGCCTTCCGGCGCGCCATCGCGCTCGACCCGCGTTACTACCTGGCCTACGAGCACCTGGCCCAGATCTACAACGCCGCCTCACAGGCCAGGCCGTTCCTCGCGCTCCTCGCCGGCGATTCGCTGGCCCCCACGGCGGCCGGCCGGCCCCGGCCCGGGCTGGATTCGCTCGCGCTCCGGCGCGCCATCCAGCGGGCGCGTGATGCGGGGCTCGCGGTCGCGCGCACTTGGCTCGCCAACCAGCCCGACAACGCCCACGCGCAGAACGCGGTGCTCACCGCCCAGATCGCTCGGGCGGACTACGCAGCCGCGCTCGCCGCGGTCAGCCGATTCACCCAGCCCGGCGTGCCCATGCCCCGGCCGGATCTCCCCTTCGTCAAGGCGCGGGTGCAGGCCGCGCTGGGCGACCTCGCCGAGGCCATCCGCACCCTCGCTCGTGCCGTGGACTCTACCCGGCCCCAGGCGTTCGACCCCGGCCGGCTTCCGGGGCTGGAAGCGCTCGGGGATGTCGCCGCCGCTGCGAACGTCCCGGCCTACACCGGCCAGATCGCGCTCGCCGAGCGCACGCTCCAGCTCGTGGCCGAGGTGCGGCGGGGCTGGACCCCGGAGGCGCTCTCCGCGCGCGAAGCGGGCGGGCGGACCCTCTACGAGCATTCTTTGCTCGCCACCCTGTACGCCTCGATCGGTGCACCGGAGAAGCTCCGGCCGATCTGGAACGCGGTGGCGGAGCTGGCGCGCCAGACCCCGCGGAACGAACGGGGGCAGGTGGCGCAATTCGGGTGGCTGGCGGCGATGGGCCTGTACCTGGCCAACCCGGGGGATCCCACTCCGCTCAACGAGCTGGCGGCGCTCGACGGCGGAGAACCCCCCGTCGAGATCCGGGCTCTCCAGGCGCTCGCCCAGGGCGATACCGCGGAGGCGGATCGGCTGCTGAGCCTGCCGGACACGGTTGCGACCACGGCCGAATACAAGGGGCGCCCGGTCTGGCACGTTCTGCGGGGGCCGGTCGCGGCGGGGGCGTGGCTCGCCCTGGGGCGGCCCGAGCGAACCATCGCGCTCTTGGAAGATCTCCAACCCAAGCCGGAGTCCTTCGCCGCCTCCCGGCAATTCGATGCTCGTTGGGGGCTGCTCGGACAGGCTCGGCTGCTCCGGGCGGCCGCGCTGGAGAAGCTGGGCCGCAGGCTCGAGGCGGCCGCAGAGTACCGGCAGGTGCTGGCGCAGTGGGAACATGGCGACCGGGTGCTCGAGCCGTGGCTTCGCGAGGCCCGCGTGGGCCTCGCCCGGGTGGAAGGGAAGGGGTAGAGTCGGTTGAGGTGCTGACATCGGTTCATTCACAGGGAACGAATCATCGGCACGTCTCGCGAGCGCGGAGCAGGGCGGGGGGCTCGGCCGCGATAACCCACCCCTTCCTCCACGCCGGCGTCGGCTGGGCAACCGGACAAGACACCTGCCGCGGAGGAACGCGGATGGACGCGGAGGCTTCGTGGTACCCGTTCTTCAAGCGGCCCCGGGGCCAGTCCCCGGGCCAGTACCTGGGCTTTCTCCGCGGCCCTCTGCGGCCTTCCGCGGCTCTCAGACCGGATCGGAACCCCGGAATGACCGGTACGGCTCGGCGCCCTTGCATCCGCTGAAACGTCCTCCTCTCCACGCCTTGGGTTCAGCGGGCAGGCCCCGCCCCGGCCGGAGCCGGTCCTACCGGCGCGGTGGGCCTTCGGGGTATATTGGGGGACGGCCGGACGCGATGGTCGCGGGCGCCCTTCTCGGGTACCCGAGGAAAGTCCGAGCTCCAGCGGGCAGACTGCCAGGTAACGCCTGGGCGCCGAAAGGCGACGGAAAGGGCCACAGAGAACAGACCGCCTCGGGAAGCCGCAAGGCGAGCCGGGGCAAGGGTGAAACGGTGGGGTAAGAGCCCACCGCGCTGCTGGTAACAGCGGCGGCACGGCAACCCCCAGTCGGAGCAAGGCCAAATAGGCGGCGAGGTGTGGCCCACACCGATGCCGGGACGCTCGCGCAAGCGGCGAACCCGGGAGAGCCGCGGGTAGGCTGCTCGAGGTGGCCGGTGACGGCCATCCCAGACAGATGACCATCTGGGGCCGCGGCGTGATGCGGCTCACAAACAGAACTCGGCTTACGGTCCGGCCGGATCACACCGGGGGAGTCAGGGTGACACCTGGCTCCTCCGACTTGCTTTGGTGTCCGGGGTCCCACCAGGCGTGTGTCGCGGGACTCTACCCGGGTGCCGGTTCAGGCGGTAGTTTTACACCCCTGTTTTTTGGAGCGCAGTTGGCGTGCCCATGGCCAGAACCAGCAGCCCGCAGGATCGCGGCAAGCCGTATCCCGAGGCCTGGGAGCAGGTGGCGGAGCTTCGGGTGTTCCGGACCAGCGCCAAGGACTGGGAGCGGCTGATCAGCTGGCGCAGTGACATGCGGAAGCGCGGGTGGAAGCTCCTCAAAGTGACAACCGACGAGGTCGAACTCGTCGCGGTCTTCGGCCGGACCAAACCCGGTCTCAACGCCACCGGCAGCTGACCTTGCGGGCGGTTGCCCCCCTCTCCCCAGCCACCTGAACGAGGACCCCATGCGGGTTCGCCCCCGGCTTTTCGCGCCCCTCGCCCTGGCCCTGCTCACCGGCTGGACCCCGCTGCTTCCCCAGGCGCCGAGGAAGTACCGGCTGGACATGAAGACCGCGCAGGTGGTCAACCTCGCCGCGTTGGGTCAGGGGGAGCAGCGGACCGAGTTCACCAGTACTGCGTTCGTCACGGTCACCCTGGCTGACACGGCTGGGGGCCGGAGCATTCACCTGGTGCTGGACTCCATGCTCACCGACAGTACGTCGCCGATCCCGCAGGAGGCGGTACGAGCCGCGGCGGGGTCCGCCTGGCACGGTCTGGTGGGGCGGAACGGTCGGATCAGCGAGTTCAAGGCGGTGGGCACCCGCGGGGTGGGCGAGCAGTTCGCCGGCGTCTTCCGCCAGTTCCTTCCGCCGATCCCGTCGGGGAAGAAGCCCGGTGATCGTTGGACGGACACGACGGACATCACGGACGATCTCGGCACCGGGAGCCTGGCGACCCGCACGGTCACCAATTTCCAGGCCGGCTCGGAGACCTTCAACGGCACGCGGGCGCTCAAGGTGGCGGCCGCCTCCAGCAGCTCGTTCAACGGTACCCAGATGGTACAGGGCCAGGATGCGGCGATCGAGGGTACCGGGACCGCCACCGCTACCTGGTTCGTCGCGCCGGATGGTGCCTATCTCGGCGGGACCCTCGCGAGCAAACAAGCGCTCACCTTGGCGGGGGCGTTCGCGCCGGAGCCGATCCCGATTGACGTGACGATCGAGACGACGACGACCCTGTTGCCGTAACCATGCTCACCCGCTGGTGGCCGGCCGCCGCGCTCTCGTGTCTCGCCTGCAGCTCGAGTCCCCCGCCTCCGCGACCGGCGCCGGCCCCGGTTCCTAGGCCACCGGAGCAGCCAGCCTCGCCCATCGAGGCCGCACGTCCCGAGCCGGGCCGCGTGCTGCGGGCCCGCTATCCCGCGAGCGGCGGCGCCATCGCCCGCTATGCGCTCACCCGCCGGGATTCGGTCGTGTCGCAGATGCCGAGCGGCGAGGTCCAGACCCAGCTTCGGGGCCGTACGGCCTTCGTCACGGTATCCTGGATCGCCACCGATTCGCTGGCGCGCCTCGTCGCCGCCGTTGACTCCCTGGTAGAGGACCCGGCAGCTCCCGTGCCCATCTTGCAGCTCGACAGCGCCCGGGGAACCCGCTGGACTGCCGAGCGGCGCCCCGGCGGGCCGCTTACCAACTTCACGGGCTCGGCGCGCTCGCTGGTCGGGGATCAAATCCGCGACGAGCTGGCGCTGCTCTTTCCGAGCCTGCCGCCTGCTGGCGCGGGCCCCGGTGACGTCTGGAGCGATTCCGCCAGCATGCCCGTCCGGCTCGGCGGGTTCGAGGTGCTGGAGACCGGACGCGGCGAGCTCCGGGCGGGAGAGGTGGTGCATCTGGGGGGGAGTGACGCGCTGGTGATCGTGGCGATCCGGATCCGCCGGGCCCAGGGGGAGACGACCCAGTTCGACCAGCCGATCCAGATCACGGCGGCAGGAACCGACTCGCTGAGCCACGCGGTGGCGGCCGACGGGCGGGTGCTCGCGGCAAGCGGCGTGCGGCGCACCGAAATGGCGCTCGCCTTCCCGGCCGTCGGCCAGAGCATCACGGCTCAGGAATTCACGCGCTTGACCTTCCGGCTGGTTGGCCTTCCGGAGCAATGACGTACGCCCTCCGGGCGGCGGGATTTCTCCTCACGCTGTTCCTCGTCTGGCTCCTCGCGGTCTGGCCTCCGCCGGTGTGGTTCCGCTCCCACTGGCCGGCGGAGACCGCGTTCATGGCGATCCGCGGGGCCGGGCGAAGCTATATCGCGGTACCGCTCGATTCGATCGCGCCGTCCATGGTGGAGGCCGCGATCATCGGCGAGGACAACAACTTCTACGCCCACCACGGGATCGATTACCTGGCGCTGGCCCAGGCGCTGGGCTACCCGCGCCGGACCTTCTCCTGGGCGGACCCGCGAGACCGGCAGGCGCTGCTGGCGGTGCTGCCCCGGGCCTGGAGCCGCCGGGACCGGCTCCGCGGGGCGAGCACGATCACCCAGCAACTCGCCAAGAACCTGTACCTCTCACCCTCGCGCAATCCCCTGCGGAAGCTGAAAGAGGCGGTGACGGCCTGGCGAATCGAGGCGGCGCTGAGCAAGCGGCGGATCCTTGAGCTCTACCTCAACGTCGCGGAACTGGGAGATGGCCTCTGGGGCGTGGAGGCCGCGAGCCGGCGCTACTTCGGGCGGAGCGCCCGGCAACTGACGGCGGAGCAGGCGGCGGCGCTGGCCGGCGCGCTGCCCTTTCCCCGGCGATCGAACCCGGCCCTCCGCCCCGGCCGGATGCGCTGGCGGCAGCAGCTCATCCTCCGCCGGATGCGCGGCGAGTGGGTGGAGGTCCCGCCGGTGGCGGACGAGGACGCCACACCGCCGGCGGACTCGGTGCTGGCCGGTGACAGCGCCGGGACCCCGCCGGATTCCATCGCGGGGACACCGGGGGACTCGATCCTCCTTCAGGATCCCCGGCCCGGGGATTCGGTCCCCGCGCCGTCCGAGGGGGTCGGCGGGGAGAGGGCGGTCCCGGCAGGGGAGCAGGCCGATTCGGGGTGAGGTTTTACAGGATCTTTTTCCCGAACGCCGACTGCACCAGCTCCACGGCGAACTGGGCCGAGGCATTGCGATCGTCCAGAATCGGGTTCACCTCCACCAGCTCGAGCGAGGTCATCACGCCCGCGTCGGCCACGCTCTCCATGACGAGATGCGCTTCGCGGTAGTCGAGCCCGCCCTTGACCGGGGTCCCCACGCCGGGGGCCAGGCTCGGGTCCACGGCGTCCAGATCGAAACTCACGTGCACGTAGTCGGTCCCCTCCGTGACGTCGTGGAGGGCTTTCCGCATGACCAGGTGGATTCCCTGGCGGTCAATGTCCGCCATGGTGTAGACGTGAACGCCGAAGGTCTTGAGGTGGCGGCGCTCGCCGTCGTCCAGGCTCCGGACCCCCACCAGGGCCACATTCGCGGGATCCACCTTCCTGAATCGCCCCCCCACGCCGGCGAGGGGCCTGGGTCCGAGTCCCAGCAGCGCCGCGAGCGGCATGCCGTGAATGTTGCCGCTGGGGGACGTGGCCGGGGTGTTGATGTCGCCGTGCGCGTCCACCCACAGCAGGCCGACCCGCTTGTGCCGGCGCCGGGCGTGGGCCGCGATGCCCGAGACGGTCCCCACCGCGATCGAGTGATCGCCGCCCAGGACCAGCGGGAAGTGGCCCTTCCCCACCACCTGCTCCACCTTGCGGCAGAGCTCGCGGCTGGCGCGCGTGATCTCGCTCAGGTAGCGCGCCCGGACGTCGCCCACCTCGAGCTCCTCGACGTTGTGGATGTCGAGGTCCCCCTCATCCACTACCCGGTGGCCCAGCTCGCGGAGTTTCTCGCCGAGCCCCGCGATCCGGATCGCCGAGGGGCCCATGTCCACGCCGCGGCGTCCCGCGCCGAGATCCATGGGGACGCCGATGACGTGAACCGTCCGAGAGGCAGGGGCAGGCATGGGCGAGCGCGACCGGCGGTGAAGGGCGACGGGCGAGCGACGAATCGGTGCGGGCCCGGCCGGCGGCCCGTTCACCGCTCCCGGTTCACCGCATCAGTCCACCAGGCGGAGCGGCATGACCAGGGTGAGATACGAGGCCGGGTCGTTCCAGCCGACCGGCTCGCAGGTGGCGGCGCGCTCGGGGCCCTTGAAGGTCATGCGGACCTCGTCGCTCGGCATGTACTTCAGGATCTCGAGGAGGTAGGAGGCGTTGAACCCGATCTCCAGCGGATCGCCCTCGTAGGAGACGGCCAGTTCCTCCTGGGCCTCGCCCAGGTCGGGCGTCTGCACCGAGAGCTTGCACGAGCCGCTCGCGAGCGAGAGCCGGATGCGGTGGGTCTGGTCGCTCGCCACGATATGCATGCGGCGGATGGCGGCCGTGAAGGCCGCCTTGTCCACCGTGAGGGTCTTGTCGTTCTCCCGCGGGATCACCTGTTCGTAGTTGGGATAGGGTCCCTCGATGAGCCGGGTGTACACCTGGGTGGTGGCGGAGCGGAACCCCAGGTGGTTTTCGCTCCGCGCGATCTCGAGCTCGTCCTGCTCGCCGTAGAGCCGGCGGATCTGCTCCAGGGCCTTGGGCGGCACGATCAGGTCCGCCTGCCCGGTGCCGATCCCCCCGGCCACGGGAACGTCCATCCGGGCCAGGCGGTGTCCGTTGGTCGCCACCATGCGCATGCGCTCGGGCCGGAGTTCCCAGAGCACGCCGTTCAGGATCGGGCGGCTCTCCTCGGTGCTCGCGGCGAACGCGACGTGCGCGATGAGCTTCTGGAGGTCGCTCGCCCGGGTCCGCCACCCGTTCTCGAACCGCACCGAGGGGAAGGCGGGAAACTCCTCCCGCGGGAGCCCCAGCAGCTTGAAGCGGGCTCGGCCGCACTCGATACTGGCCCGCTGCTCGCCCGAGGTGGTGAACCGGATGGCGGCGCTGGGCAGCTCCCGTACGATGTCCGCCAGCTTCTTGGCGGGAAGCGTGATCGCGCCGTCTTGGTCCACCGAGGCCGGGACCGTGGTGCTCACGGCGATGTCGAGATCGGTTCCGGAGAGCCGGAGCCCCTCGCCGGTCGCTTCGAGCAGGACGTTCGCGAGGACCGGCAGCGTCGTCTTGGTCGGGATCGAAGCCGAGACGGCCTGCAGTCCTTCCTGAAACTGTTCCCGCGTGATGGTGAACTTCATCCTGCTCCTCGCGGTGCGGAAAAGCTTACTGACACTCTTGAGAGAAAGATCTCAGCCGTAGCAGTAGGGCCTCTGGACATGTGGACCGACGGTCCAAATGTAGTGCCGGTACCGCCCTGCCGTCGCGCGCCGTGTGGGCGGGGTGTGGACGGTCTGGACCGGCTGGGGAGGGACGGCCCCGTCCCCCACCGTTGCCCACAGCGTCCACGCCGGCTGTGGGCAATCACGGCGCGATCAGCTCGGCGCGGGCGCTTTCCACCCGTTCCCGGAAATTCCGGTCGCGCGACATCTGCCGCTGGACCTTGTCCACGCTATGGATCACGGTAGAGTGATCGCGCCCCCCGAACGCCTGGCCGATCTCGATCAACTGCATCTGGAGGATGTCGCGGGCGAGATACATGGCGATCTGGCGCGGGACCACCAGCGTCTTGATCCGGGCTTTGGAGCGGAGCTGTTCCGCGGTCACCCCCCAGCGCCGGGCCACGACGTCCTGGATCCGGTCGATGGTGGGGAGGGTCTTCGGGACCTGGGGGAAGTCGTCGGCGGACTTGATCTTGTCGGCCAGCGCCTCGCGAGCGAGCTCGATGGTCACCTCGCGATGCTTGAGGGAGGCATAGAGCAGCAGCTTGATGATGCACCCCTCGAGTTCCCGCACGTTGGACCGCACGTGCTCGGCGATGAACCGCAGCACGTCGTCGGGGATGGTCATCTCGAGGTGGTCCTGCTCCTGTTTCTTCCGGAGAATCGCGATGCGGTGCTCCAGGTCGGGCTGGGTGATGTCCGCCACCATCCCCCACTCGAAGCGGCTCACCAGCCGGGCCTCGAGCCCCGGGATCTCCTTGGGGGGGCGGTCGGAGGTGAGCACGATCTGGCGCCCCGCCTCGTAGAGGGCGTTGAAGGTGTGGAAGAACTCCTCCTGGGTGGCTTCCTTGCCCTCCAGGAAGTGGACGTCGTCCACCAGGAACAGGTCAATGTCGTTCCGGTACCGCTTGCGGAACTCCGGCATGGTGCGCCGGCTGATCCCCTCGATGACGTCGTTGATGAACTGTTCCGCGCTCACGTACACGACGCGGGTCTGGGGCCGGCGGCGGAGCAGGCCGTGGCCGATGGCCTGCATGAGGTGGGTCTTGCCGAGCCCGGTGGCGCCGTAGATGAAGAGCGGGTTGTAGGTCTTGCCGGGTGCTTCGACGGCGGCATGCGCGGCGGCGGCGGCCAGCTGATTGGACTTGCCGATGACGAAGGTTTCGAACGTGTAGCGCTCGTTGAGCGGCGTGGCCCACGTGGCTGGCGTCGCCGGCGCGGCCGCGGGCGGCGGGGGACTGACAAAGAAGTCCATCTGCGGGCGGCGCTGCCGGTCCTCCTGCACCTTGAACGCTACCGCGGTGGGCCGGCCGATCACCTCCTCGGCGATCCGCGCGAGCAGGCTGCCGTGATTGGTCTCGTTCCACTTGGCGGCAAACTCGTCGGGGACGGCCACCACCAGCGCGCCTTCCTCGAGCGCCACCGCCTCGGTGGGCTCGAGCCAGGCGCGAACGACCTTCTCCGGAAGCTGGCGGCTGGCCTCGTCGAGGACTCGCTTCCAGACTTCTTTGGCTGACTGCGGCATTGCTGCTTCAGAGGAGGTGGGGCGTTCGCAAGGGCGGAGCGAACGTAGGGCCCGCATGTGGAAAAGTCAACCTTGACCCGTCCCCCCTGGCCCCGCTACGTTTGCCGGCTCACCTGAAGGGGAAGCACTGATGAAGCCGTCCTATCGTCCCCGCAACAAACGCCGTGCCGCGACCCACGGGTTCCGGGCCCGGATGGCGACCCGCTGGGGGCGGGCCACCCTGTCCCGGCGGCGCAAAAAAGGGCGGAAGCGGCTCACGGTCCGGCTCGGCTCCAAGCACGGAGGCCGCTGACGGCTGGCGAGGGGCTGCCGCGGGCGCGGCGTCTCGCTCGCCGGGCGGAGCTGGCCCGGTGCCTCGCGGAAGGGCAGCGGCGGCGGGTCGGGCCGCTCGAGGTCATCTGGTCGGACAATGCAGCGGGCCACCCACGGATGGGACTGATCGTCCCGAAGTTCCACGAATCCGCGGTGGCCCGCAATCGTTTGCGGCGTCGGCTGCGCGAAATCTGGCGCCGCGAGCTTCAGGGCCGGCAGGGTGCCCGGGACCTGATCATCCGGGCGCGCCGGGAGGCGTACCGGACCCCCTTCGGCCAGCTTCGCGCCGAGCTCCGCCGGTGGGCGGATGCGGTGTTGACTCCACGGCAGGGTGGCGAGTGAGCACGAACCGGTGAGACGGGCCTCGATCGCACTGGATGAGACGGCCGGCCGGCCCCCGGCGATCGCACGGGTTCGCCGGCTGCTGGGGTTCGCCGGGAGCCTGCCGGCGCGCGCGCTCCTCGGGCTCATCCGGCTCTATCAGGTGCTGGTCTCGCCCGCGCTCCCGCCGAGCTGCCGGTTTTACCCCTCCTGCTCGCACTACACGCTCGAGGCCATCCGCCGGCACGGGGCGTTCCGCGGCTCGTGGCTCGGGTTCCGGCGGCTCCTGCGGTGCCATCCCTGGCATCCCGGCGGTTACGACCCGGTTCCCTGAGCCCCGGTTCCCGTTCCATGGATCGTCGCTTCGTTCTGGCTGTCGTGCTGATGATGCTCATCGCCGTGCTGCCCTCGTTCTTCGTGAAGCCGGCGAAGCGGCCGGCCCCGCCGCGCCCGGCTCCGGCGGACACCGGGACGGTGGCCGCCCGGCCGGCGGATACGGCGCGGGTGGTGGCGCCGGTGCCGGGTCCGGCGGCGCGGGTTCCGGCCGAGACGGTGATCGTGTCGGCGCCGCTCTACCGCTACAGTATCTCCACCCGGGGTGGGGCGATCGTGCAGGGGGAGCTTCCCGAGTACCGCTCGCTGGCCCCGGGGGACCGGGGGCTGCCGGTGCGGCTCGTGCCTGACGGCGGCCGACTCAACCAGCTCGCGGTCGCGGTGGGCCGGGACACGCTCTGGCTCGCCGACTGGGACTTCACGCCGAGCGCCCGGCGCCTCGCCGTGAGCGGGCCGACGCGGCTCACGCTCACCGCGGAGCGGGGTCCCGTGACCGTGGAGCTCCGCTACGAGTTCTGGCCGGACGACTATCAGATCCGGGTGAGCGGCCGGGTCGGCGGGCTGGGGCCCGCCGGCGGCCACCTGGTGATCGGGTTAGGCGACGGCCTGCGCCAGACCGAGGCTGATTCTCTGGGGAACTACTACGACTTCGCGCTGGTGACCAAGGCTGCGAAATCGGAGCAGACCCGCTTCTCGTCGCTGAAGCGCGACGCCACGACGACTTTCGACGGCCCCTTCGAGTGGGCGGCGGTGAAGTCGAAATACTTCGCCGCCGTGGTGCTCGCCGTCGACAGCGAGACGGTGCGCCTGGGCGGCGCGACCGCCCGGCCGGTCAATGCCGACAAGCGGCGAACCCGGGCGGAGGTCCGGGTGGGGCTCCCGGTGCCGGCCGCGGGGACGTTCGCCTACCGGCTCTACCTGGGGCCGATGGAGCATCCGCGGCTCGCCCGGATCGGGCACGACCTCGACGACATCAACCCCTACGGCTGGGCCATCGTGCGGCCGCTCATCCGGCCGGTGGCGATCGCGGGGCGCTGGCTCCTGGTGTGGATGCACGACACGCTCAACCTGTCGTACGGGGTCTGTCTCATCGTGTTCGGGATCCTGATCCGGGTGGTGCTCTGGCCGCTCAACCAGCGCGGCATGCGGGCGAGCCTCCGGATGCAGGCCTTGCAGCCGGAGATGCAGGCGCTCCAGGAGCGGTACAAGAACGATCCCCAGCAGATGCAGCGCCAGCTGATGGAGCTCTACAAGAAGCACGGAGTGAACCCGTTCAGCGGCTGCTGGCCCGTGCTGCTCCCCTGGCCCATCCTGATCGCGCTCTTCGTGGTGTTCCAGTATTCGATCGAGCTGCGGGGGCAGCCGTTCCTCTGGCTCCCCGACCTCGCCCAGAAGGATCCGTTCTACGTCCTGCCGATCGTGATGGGGCTCTCGATGTTCGGGGTGAACAAGGTGGGCATGCAGGGGGTGCCGCCCACGCCCCAGAGCAAGATGATGCTGTACTTCCTGCCGATCATGATGACGGTGCTCTTCGTGAACTTCGCCTCGGGACTCAATCTCTATTACACGGTGCAGAACCTCGTGAGCATCCCGCAGCAATGGTACCTGGCGCAAGAGCGGATGAAGCGCCAGCCGCCGCCGGCGCCGAAGCCGGCACCCGCGAAGCGGTAAGGCGCCGGCGGCTCAGGCGCGGCCGGGACTGCGGAGTCCGGACCCTGGACCCCGCAGCCCCGGCATCCCGGAGGAGCCGTCGCGCTGACCCGTCGTCGCTGGAGCGTTCGCCCATGCTGGCCGATCCCATCGCCGCGCTCGCCACCCCGCCTGGGCGGTCTGCCCTGGCCGTGATCCGGCTCTCGGGCCGCGGGGTGTTCGAGGTGGCCAGCCGGGTGATCCGCGGCTTCGTGGTGGAGCCGCCCCGGGTGGCCCGCCTGGCGCCGTTCGTGGACGCGGCGGGCGAGCTGGTGGACCGGGGGATCTATCTCGCCTACCCCGCGCCCCGGAGCTACACCGGCGAAGACCAGGTGGAGCTCATGTGTCACGGAGGGACGCTGGTGCCGGCCCGTCTCCTCGCGGCCCTGCAGGCGGCGGGCGCGCGGCCGGCCCTTCCGGGGGAGTTCACCCGCCGCGCGGTGTTGAATGGCAAGCTCGACCTAGTTCAGGCGGAGGCGATCGGTGACCTGGTGGAGGCACGGGTCACGGCCCAGGCGCGAGCCGCGCTGCACCAGCTCGACGGGGCGCTCTCCCGCCGGATCGCGGCGCTCCGGCCGCTCCTCCTGGAACTACAGGCCGCACTGAGCTACGAGATCGATTTCCCGGACGAGGACGACGGGCCGGTGCCGCGGTCGCGGCTGGCGGAGACGCTGGACACGGTGGCTCGGCGGCTCGACCAGCTCCTCGCCACGGCACCGGGCGCGGCCCGGGTCCGGGAGGGGGCCGTGGTCGTCCTGGCGGGACCGCCGAATAGTGGGAAATCGTCCCTGTTCAACGCGCTGCTGGGGCTCGACCGCGCCCTGGTGACGGAGCTGCCGGGCACCACCCGGGACGCGATCGAGGCCCCGGCCGACTTCCACGGCTGGCCCATCCGGCTGGTGGACACCGCCGGGCTCGGCGAGGCGCAGGACCGGGTGGACGCGCTGGGCCAGGCGATGAGCCGCCGGTACATCGCGGCGGCCGATCTCGTCCTGGAATGCCACGACGGTTCGATAACGGAGGCGGACTTCCGCGAGCGCCGGGTGGCCTGGGGGATCGCGGACGAGGGCCGGGTGCTCCGGGTGCGGACCAAGGCGGACCTCCCGCCCCCCGCGAGCGGCGGGGAGGTCCGAGTCTCCGCCGTGACCGGAGAAGGGCTGGACCGGCTCCGCGCGCTCGTGGCCGAGCGGCTCTTCGGCGAGGCGGTGCCGCTGGCGGACCTCGAGCCCGCGCTCACCCGCGACCGGCACCGGGTGGCGCTGGCCCGGGCTCGGGAAGCCGTGGAGGCAGCCCGGCACCATCTGGCACCGGAGGGTGACGCGGTGCTGGCCGCGCACCACGTGCGCGAGGCCATGCTCGCGCTGGACGAGCTCATCGGCCCGGTGGATATCGAGGACGTGCTGGACCGCCTGTTCGCGACGTTCTGCGTGGGGAAGTAAGCCGCAGGCCCGCCTCCGGCGACCCCTCGCTCCCGAGGGGATCGCGAGGGGTCTCCGAGCGAGCATCCGGATGCACCTGGAAAGCCTCCACCTCTATCCCATCAAGAGCTGCGGCGGTCTGGCCGTCGAGGCGTGGGCGGTGGAGCGGCTCGGCCTGTGTTACG
>DATLYZ010000066.1:0-5469 GCA_035574255.1 Gemmatimonadales bacterium
GGGACCCCTTGTGGGTCCCGCCGCTGCGTCGCGACGTGGCCCTCCTGCTCGATCCCCGGCGCAACCCCTTCTTCGACCACGCCGACGCCGCCTACTTCCTCGCCGAGCGGGACGGTGCGGTCGTGGGCCGGATCGCCGCCATCAGTAACCGGCTCCACAACGAGGTCCACGGCGACCGGGTCGGCTTCTTCGGCTTCTTCGAATCCGTGCTGGACCAGGCGGTGGCCGATGCGCTCTTCGAGGCCGCCCGGGCCTGGGTGCGCGAGCGGGGCCACGACACCCTCCGAGGGCCGGCCTCCTTTTCCGTGAACGACGAGTGCGGCCTGCTGGTGGACGGCTTCGATACGCCACCCACCCTGATGATGCCGCACAACCCGCCCTACTACGTGCGGCTCGTGGAAGGCGCCGGCTTCACCAAGGCCAAGGATTTGCTCGTGTACCGGGGCGGGTACGAGCCCCTCTACATCCCCGTGCCGGAGCGGCTCCGCCGGGGGACCGAGCTGCTCCGCGAGCGGTACGGCATCACGATCCGCCCCTTCGACCTGGCGGACTTCGATCGCGAGGTCCAGCGGATCAAGGCCCTGTACAACCGGGCCTGGGAGCGGAACTGGGGCTTCGTCCCCCTGACCGATCGGGAGCTCGATCACCTCGCCGCCCAGTTCCGGCCCGTGGTCGTGCCCGAGCTCATCCCGTTCGCCGAGAAAGACGGCGAGACCGTCGGCTTCGGGCTCTGCCTGCCCGACCTCTACCAGGTGTTCCGCCGGCACCGGTCCGGGCGCCTCACGCCGGCGCTCCTCGCCGACCTGCTGTGGTCGCTCAAGCGCAGGCGGCTGCGCCGGCTCCGGATCCTCCTCCTCGGCATCCTCCCCGAGTGGCGGGGCAAGGGGGTGGACGCCATGCTCTATCACTGGATCTGGACCCGGGCCGAGCCCCTCGGCTTCACCTGGGGCGAGGCGGGCTGGATCCTGGAAGACAACGCGGCGATGAACGCGGGACTCCGAAAGATGGAGTTCACCGTCTACAAGACCTACCGGCTGTACGACCGCCCGGCATGAGGGCCTTGGTGACCGGCGCCACCGGGTTCGTGGGCGGCCACCTGGTGGAGGCCCTGGTTCGGCGGGGCGACGAGGTGACGGCCCTGGTCCGCTCCCCCGGCAAGGCCGCACCGCTCGAGCGGCTGGGCGTCCGCCTGGTGTCAGGCGATCTGCACCGGGCCGACGCACTGGCCGAGGCGGTGCGCAACCAAGACGTCGTCTACCACGTGGCCGGACTCGTCGCGGCGAGAACCGGCGAGGAGTTCTTCCGGGCGAACCGCGAGGGGACCGAGAACCTGGTCGCAGCACTCCGCCGGTTCGGCCCCCCGTCGGTTCGTCTGGTGTTGGTGTCCTCCCTGGCAGCCGCCGGCCCGGCCGAGCGCGGGCGCCCCCTCACCGGGGCGGAACCCCCGCGACCCGTCACGACCTACGGGCGGAGCAAGCTCGCCGCCGAGGAGGCCGTCATGGCCTCGGACCTCGACTGGCGCATCGTCCGCCCGCCGATGGTGTACGGCCCGCGCGACACCGAGGTGTTCAAGGTCTTTCGCCTGGCGCGCCGGGGCGTGGTCCCGGTCTTCGGCGACGGCAGCCAGGAACTCTCGGCGATCTTCGGCCCCGACCTGGCCGAGGCGCTCGTCGCGGTGGGCCTCTCGCCGGCAGCCAGGGGGCGGATCTATTACGCCTGCCATCCGGAGATCTTCACGAGCCGGCAGTTTGTCCTGGCCGTGGCCGCGGCGCTCCGGGAGGTCGGAGCCGCCGCGACCCCGGCGGTGCGCCTGCTCCCCCTGCCCCGCCCCGTCGCGCTCGGTGCCCTGGCGCTCACCGCCGCGGCCGCGTGGGCCGCGGGCAAGGCGACCATCCTCACGCCGGACAAGGCTGCGGAGTTCTTTCAGCCGGCCTGGACCGGCGACCCCGGGCCCCTGATGCACCACACCGGCTGGGCGCCGCAGCACGATCTCACCCTCGGCCTCGGGGTCACCGCACGCTGGTACCGGGAGCACGGCTGGCTGTGACACCGGCATCGCCGGACCCCGCCGAGCATCCCACCCTCCGGCCGGTCGAGTGGCTGCTCCTCGGCTACCTCCTGGCCACCACGGTGTGCGCCGCGCTCCGCCTCACCCGGCAACCGGCCGCCGCCTGGGTGATCGCCGCCAACGCCCTCTCCACCGGCCTCGTCGTGCTCGTCGCCCGGCCCGGTCTCGGGCCGTTTGCGCGCGGGGTGCGGGAGATCTGCCCGCTCCTGCTGCTCCCGGCGCTGTATCCGGCCCTCGACATCCTGAACAATTTCGGCGGGGTCTCGGTGCACGATGCCCTGGTGCGCCGCTGGGAACAGGCGCTCTTCGGGGCCGAGCTGAGCCGCACCTGGTGGCAGGCGCACCCCAGCCGGTTCTGGTCCACCGTCCTCCACGGGGCCTACTTCGCCTACTACGCCGTGCTGGCCGGTCCCCTCATCTACTTCCTGGCCCGCCGCCGGATCCACGCGGCACGCCGTCTGGTGAACTGGTTGATCCCGACCTTCCTGGCCTGCTACGCGATCTTTTTGGGCTTCCCCGTCGCCGGCCCCTACTACGAGTTCCCCCGGCCCGATGGGGCGTTCCTGGCCAATCCGATGGCGCGGCTGGTCTACGCGACCCTGGAGCGCGGCAGTGCCTACGGCGCCGCGTTCCCGTCTTCCCACGTCGCCGCCACCCTGGTCGCCACGGCGGCGGCCTTCGCCGGCTCCCGGCCGCTCGGCCTCTGCCTGACGATTCCGGCGGCGCTGCTCACGGTCGGCGTGGTGTACTGCCAGATGCACTACGCAGTGGATGCGCTGGCTGGCGTGGCGCTGGCGGCGGTGGTGGTGGGTGTGGGGCTGCGGCTCGAGCGATCCGGGGTTTCAGGGTCCCGCGATGCCGGGACGGGCGGGCGCCCGAGGTCGGGCGCCCACCTCTCACCGGCATCCCACAGCGCCGAAATCGCGACCTGACCGAGAGCGACTACTGCACCGTGATCGTCGCCTTCATCCCGAACGGCAGATGCGGCGTGCAGTGGTAGTTGTACACGCCCGGAGGCGCGCCGGTGAAATTGATCTCGTAGCTGTCCCCGATGGCCACCTTCATCGGCCCGGTGAGCGGCCCCATGGTCTCCGTCATCGCGCCGTTCAGGAAGGCCTCGGCGCCGGCCGGAATCCCCTTGGGATCGAAGGCCACGTTGTGAGGCGGGCCCGTCCGAACGATGAACTTCACGATGTCGCCGGCCTTGATGGTGAGCGCCGACGGGACGAACGCCCCCACCTTGCCGTCGAAATCCATCTGCACCTCGTGCACCGTCCCGGCCGCGGGGGCCGGGGCGGGCGCCGCCTGCTCCTGCGCCGGCGGAGCCGCCTGATCCGTTTTCTTCTCGCCGCCACAGGCCGCCACGACCAGGGCCAGCCCCGCCACCATCGGAATCGCGCGCATCGCTGTCCTGCCTCCGCTCCAAAAGGAATGAGGGACCTTGTGAAAAGGTTCACAATACTAGCGATCGAGCCGAAAAAACGGGAGTGGGGTTGTTCCGCTCCCGCGCCGAGCTAGTTTGCCACCGTGCATCCCCCGCCCCCCTGCCGCGAACTCGGGCCCCAGTGCCGGGAGCTGGCGGTCACGCTGCGGATCGGAACCTTCGACGACGGCCCCGATTCCCTGGACCACGAGGCCACCTGGCTCCTCGGCCACACCCAGCAGATCACCTTCGGAGCGTTGCGGCACCAGGGTCCCCAGCTTCTGGTGGAGGCCGTGCTTCATATCCGCTGCCGGCATCTCAGGCTCCTGGAGGGCGGTCGCGCCTCGTGCCGCGCCCACGGATTCGAGGGGCCGGCCCCCCCACCCACGGCCGGCGCCCCCTCGCCTCGCCGGCTCGGGGATGACCGGTTCGTGATCGTCGAGCATGGGCGAGTGGCGGAACGTCGGCTCCCGCCCCCTCGCTCGCGCCTCCCGGTCCTCGACACCGGACCGAACCCCTGCGCTACCGCGCCCTGTACCACGGCCGACCACCGGCGCGGTGCGGCCTGCTGCCGCGATCTCCAGGTGGAGATTCTCTGCTCCAGGGCGGACACGACCCTCGAGGCCCTTCTCCGATCCCGGCTCTCCCCCTATCTGTGCAAGATCAGCCGCGAGACCGAGGATGCGCTCGAGGCCGAAACCATCTCGGCGTGCGGCTATCTGGACGACGGGGGCCGCACCTGTAGTCTCCACGGCCGGACCCGCGAGGATGGCCGCCCGGCCAAGCCGGATCTCTGCACCGAATGGCCGCCGAAGGGGAAGGGCCTTCATCCGGGGTGCGTCTTCCGGTCCGGCAAGCCTTAGATTTGTCGGCGGACCGAGGCCCGGCGCCTGTGCAAACCGGTCGGATGGCTGGCGTCGTAGGGGTATCGCGCGTCCCCGCAACGGGTTTGGGCGTCGTGCCGGCGGGACCGAGTCCTCGAGAGAGGGGGCCCTCATGGGCGACGACCTCGAGCAACTGTACAAGGCGACCTACGCCACCGTGGTTCGCTTCCTGTATCGCAAGGTGTGGGATCTCGACCGCGCGCACGATCTCGCCCAGGAGGTCTTCATTCGGGCCATGGCGCACCGGCCCGACAAACCCCGGGCCTGGGTGTTCGCGGTGGCGGCGAATCTGGCGCGAGACGAGGCGCGGGCGGCGGTCCGGCGGAAGCGGCACCTCACGCTGCTCAGGGACGATCCAGTGGGCCGCCCCTCCATGCCGCCGTCCGCCGAGGCGGCGGTGGAAGAGGACGAGCGGCGGGTCAGGGTGGACCAGGCCCTGGCGATGCTCACCAGGCGCGACCGTGAGGTCCTGCTGCTCTGGGATGCCGGCCTGAGCTATCCGGAGATCGCCCAGCAGACCGGCCTGGCGGTGGGGGCGGTCGGCACCACGCTGGCGCGCGCCCGGAAGCGACTGGTGGACGCCTACGACCGGATGGAACGACAGCATCGTGCGGCACATTCCTGAAGACGAACTGCACGCCTATCTCGACCAGGCGCTGAGCCGCTCGCAATGCGCGGAGATCGAGCGGCACCTGGCGGCATGCGCTGTGTGCCAGGCGCTCCGCGACGACATCGCCGCGTTGCGCGACCGCACTACCGCGATCCTCGCCCCGCTCTGCCCCGAGCTGGTGATTCCGCCTCCCTACGAACGCCTGGTCGAGACCTTCGCTGCGCGTCGCGATCGGCGGCGGCGCTGGATCCGGCGAGGCGCCTGGGCGGCGACGGTGCTCCTCGCGCTTGGCGTGGGCTGGCGGGCCAATCGGTGGGTCCATGCGCCGGGGGCTCCCTCGGCGGCCCCCGATCCGGACCGGCCTGCCGTCGCCGTCCGGCCCGCCGCGGCGACAGCGCCTGACACGGCTCGCGTCGCCCCCCCCCCACCGGAGACCGCGCCACGGGGAGCGCCCCCGGCGCCCGCGACCCGGCCGACAGCGTCA
>DATLYZ010000067.1:0-37234 GCA_035574255.1 Gemmatimonadales bacterium
CGGGGTCACGGTTCCCACGCCGGCCAGCCACTCCCGCACCCGCCGCCGATCGGGGCCCACCGCGATCACGGCCGCGCCGAGCAGGCGGGCGGCGTCGTAGGAGAGCGCAGCCCGGTGGTCGGGCAGGGTGCCGAAGCGGGCCTGGTAGAGGGAGTCGAAGACCCGCGCGGTGGCTCCAGGACCCTGGCCCGGCAGGTAGAACGAGATGAACCGCACCCCGCGGGCGGCCGAGCCGGCGCCGCCTCGCCCCGCCAGGGCGGCCAGATCGTCGGTCCCGAGCACCGCGGCGCGAGCCCCCGCCGCGCGGAGGCTGGAGAGGACCGCCTCGGCGTCTTCGTTGGCCCCGGCCAGGACCACGACTTCCGCCTCCCGCCGGCGAATCCGCTCGGCATAGGCGGCGAACTCGGTCAGGCCGGAGAGGTACGGGTCCCGCTCCACGACCAGCCCGCCGTAGCGCTCGAACGCGAGGGCGAAGGCGCGGAGGAAGCCGCGGCCGAAGAGGTCGTTCCGATAGATCACGGCCGCGCGGCGCGCGCGCAGCGAGTCGTAGGCGAATCGAGCCAGCGCCCGGGCTGCGTCGTCGTCGGTGGGGCAGACCCGAAACAGCCACTCGCTCGCCCGCGTGAGCGCGGGATTGGTGGCGGTGGGCGTGATCGCGACCAGCGCCCGGCGGCCGCCCTGGTCGAGATCGGCGTACACCGGGGCCGCCTCGAGGGTCTGGCCGCTTCCGGTGTGGCCCACGACGCCGATCACCCGGGGGTCGTCGCGGAACGCCGCGGCCACGGCCACCTGGCTCGTGAGCGATTCGGGCTGGAGCCGGAGGCCGAAGGGCCGGGTGCCGGCGGGCCGCGCGGCGTTGAGCTGCTCGATCGCGAGGCGCACGCCGTTCCGGTACGCCTGGTTGGCGGGGGCGGGCGACGCCGCGAGCGCGATGTAGACGGTATCGCCGCCCGCCCCGGCACTCGCGACCGCCCCGCCGCACGCTCCGGCAAGGATCCCCCCGAGCAGGGCGGCGAGCGCCAGCGGGGCCAGGGCGGGCCGGCGGGTGGGCACTGGCGAACGCGGTTTGCTAGATGTCGAGATTCGTGGCGTACTTGGCGTTCTTCTCGATGAACTGCCGCCGGGGTTCGACCTCGTCGCCCATCAGCTCGTCGAAGAGCTTCGAGGCCTCCACCGCATCTTCCATGGTGACTCGGAGAATCGTGCGCCGGGCCGGGTCCATCGTGGTGCGCCAGAGCTGGTCGGGGTTCATCTCGCCCAGCCCCTTGTAGCGCTGGACCACCACGCTGCCCTTGCCGGCGCCGTTGGTCAGCCGCTTGACGTACTCGTCCCGTTCCGCCTCGGTGTAGGCGTAGAACTCCTCGGCCTCCTTCTTGCCGCCCGTCTTGGCCACCCGGTAGAGCGGCGGCTGGGCGATGTAGACGTAGCCGGCTTCGATCAGCTCCTGCATCTGGCGGAAGAAAAAGGTGAGGAGCAGGGTGCGGATATGCGCGCCGTCCACGTCCGCGTCCGTCATGATGATGATCTTGTGATAGCGGACGTTCTCCAGCTTGAAGTCCTCCCGGACGCCCGCGCCGATCGCCGTGATGATGGCCCGGATTTCCTCGTTCGACAGGATCTTGTCGATTCGCGCCTTCTCGACGTTGAGGATCTTGCCCCGCAGGGGGAGGATCGCCTGGAACTGGCGGTCGCGTCCCTGCTTGGCGCTCCCGCCGGCCGAGTCGCCCTCGACCAGGTAGAGCTCGCACAGAGCCGGGTCTTCGAGCGAGCAGTCGGCCAGCTTGCCGGGGAGGACGGCGCCCTCGAGGCCCGACTTCTTGCGCACCAGGTCGCGCGCCTTGCGGGCCGCCTCGCGGGCCCGGGCGGCACTCACCGCCTTCTCCACGATCGCCCGGCCCACGGCCGGCTTCTCCTCCAGGAAGGTCCGGACCTGGTCGTAGACCACCTGCTTGACGATGCCCTCGACCTCCGAGTTCCCCAGCTTGGTCTTGGTCTGCCCCTCGAACTGGGGCTCCTTCACCTTCACGTGCAGGACCGAGGTGAGTCCCTCGCGAATGTCCTCGCCCGTGAGGGTAAAGTCTTCTTTCTTGAGCGCCCCCTCCTGCTTGGCGAACTCGTTGATCGCCCGGGTCAGCGCGGCCCGGAACCCGGTGAGGTGGGTGCCGCCCTCGTGGGTGTTGATGTTGTTGACGAAGGTGAAGACGTTCTCGTTGTAGCCGTCCTCGTACTGAATCGCCACGTCCACCTCGACCTCGTCCTTGGTCTGGGTGAACGCGATCGGCTTGTGCAGCGGCTTCTTGTTCCGGTTGAGCCATTCGACGAACTGGACCAGCCCCCCCTTGGCGAAGAAGGTCTCCTGCCGGGGCGGGGTCTCGCGGTCGTCCTTGAGGGTGATGGTGACGCCCTTGTTGAGGAAGGCGAGCTGCCGCAGCCGGTCGGCCAGGGTGCCGTAGTGGAACTCGATGACGGGAAAGATCTCGGGATCCGGCTTGAAGCGAACCAGGGTGCCGGTCTCCTTCGTCTTCTCGAGCTGCTCGAGCGGACGCACCGTCTGGCCCCGCACGAAGGCCATCCGCCATTTGTGGCCGTCACGCTTGACCAGCACCTCCATCCGCTCGGAGAGGGCGTTCACTACCGACACCCCCACCCCGTGGAGCCCGCCCGAGACCTTGTAGGTGTGCTTGTCGAACTTGCCCCCGGCGTGGAGCATGGTGAGCGCCACCTCGATCGCGGGGATCTTCTCGGTGGGGTGCGGCTTCACCGGGATGCCCCGGCCGTTGTCCTCGACCGAGATCGAGTTGTCCTTGTGGATCGTCACCCGGATGGTGTCGCAGAAGCCGGCCAGCGCCTCGTCAATCGAGTTGTCCACCACCTCGTAGACCAGATGGTGCAGCCCCGTCTCGCTGGTGGAGCCGATGTACATGCCCGGACGCCGGCGAACCGCCTCCAGGCCCTTGAGGACCTGAATGGACCCGGCGTCGTAGCTCTGCGTGGCGTCCGTCTCCTGTCTCGCGTCGTTGGCCATATCGTCTTTCGTTCAGGACCTGGTCTTCAGTCCGCCGGCCAGCCACCGGATCCCGGTGATCCGCCCGGTCCGCCCCGCGTTGATCCGCGCCAGAATGCGGGGCGTCATGAGGGAGAGTTCCTGGGCCCACGCGGCGGTCGCCACCCGCACCCGAAGCAGCCCGTCCGCCGAGACCGACTCGGGCTGGGTCACCCGGGCGATCTGGGGACCGACCAGCCGCGCCCACTCCTCCACCACGCCCGCTCGGCCCAGCCGTTCGGCCATGCCGGACTGCCGGATCCACTCGGTCAGCGCGTCGGACAGCGGGGTGGGTCGCTTCACCGTTCCCGTCTCCTTGGTCGCGGATCCCGCGTGACGGCGGACGCCCTGCCGGCTACGCCCGAAGCCGCACGGCGGCGGGCCGGGGGAATCCCGCCCTGGACCGCGCCACGCCGGCCTCGGGCCTGACCCCTCACCCACACCGGACCTTCCCTCGCTCGACCACCCACACCGGCAGGTCCAGGCCGGGCGGCAGCTCGTCGGCGCGCGGCGAGGTGACGAGCACCTGCACCGATCGCTTCGCGAAGAGCCGGACGGCGAGTCGGGCCTGCCGGTCGGCGTCGAGCTCCGCGAAGGTGTCGTCGAGCAGAAGGACCGGCGTCTCGCCGGCGGCCGCTTCGATCGTGTCCAGCTCGAGCAGCTTGAGCGCGATCGCCGCGGTGCGCTGCTGGCCCGCGCTGCCGAACTCGCGCAGCGGGTGGCCGTCGAGTCGGAGTTCCACGTCGTGCCGGTGGGGGCCCACCGTGGTGGCCCCCTGGGCCTCGTCGCGCGCACGCGCCGCGTCCAGCGCGGCGGGCCAGGCGTCGGGGTCCGCCAGCGCGGCGTCGCCCTGGTAGCCCAGCGACGCTTCGGCGCCGGTCTCGCCCAGGGCGATCATTTCCCGGGTGAACCTCTCGCTCCGCCCGGCCACCCAGGCGAGCCGCGTCGCCACCACCACGGCGCCGGCCCGCGCGAGCGCTCCTTCGAAGGCCCGGGCCACATCCCCCCGCCGCTGGCGCAACGCCGCGTTCCGCCGAGCCAGGGCACTGCGGTAGCGCGCCAGCGCCCGGAGATAGCAGGGGTCGGCCAGCGACAGCGTGCGGTCCAGGAACTGCCGCCGCTCGGCTGCCGGCCCGCCCGCCAGCCGGACGTCGTGAGGCAGGAACGCCACGGCCAGCCACGCCCCCGTGCCATCCACGACCCGTGCCAGCGGTGCACCGTCCAGGCTGTGACGCCGCCGGCGACCGGCCACCCAGAACCCGCTCGCGACCGCTCGCCTGGTGCCCCCAGCCTCGAAGTCCAGCGCCACCGTGAACCCGGCCTCGCCGAACCGGACCACCTCGGCGTCCTGGGCGGTGCGGAACGAGCGGAACAGCACCGGGTACGCCACCGCCTCGAGCAGGCTGGTCTTGCCCTGACCGTTGGCCCCGAACAGGACCAGCCCGCCCTCCGGAATGGCCAGATCGGCGTCCGCCAGGTTTCGAAACCCGCGAACGGTGAGGCGCCGGAGCCGCACTACTGCACCGTCACCCGCCGGAGCGCGGTGTCGCCCCGATTGCCCAGGCGGTCCACCCCGAAGACCCGGACGGTGATGGTCTGGCCAGATTGGTTGAGCGTCGTGAGCGGCAGGCCAAACCGCACCGAGTCGGAACCGCCGATGAGCGGCGGGAAGCTCGAGACCCCGCCTTCGGTCTCGAAGTAGAGCGTGTCCACCCCGTCGCCGTCGCGGCTGTACCCGGTCACCGTGAAGCCGGGGCCAGCCGCCACCGTGGTGTCCTGGCTCGGGCGATCGATGACCGTGACCGGCCCCACCCCGTCTGGAGGCTCGCGGAAGACGATCCGGGCCCGCTCGACGCAGGCTCCCAGCACCACCAGGATGCAGGCTCCACCGGCTCCGAAACCCCGTCCCGACCCGTTCCAGCGCGCCCCAAACATCGGCCGAAATTTAGTCGAAGCGGGGCGAGAACGGCAGCGGACGCACCGGCCCTAGCGACCTCTGAATTCCGGCTTCCGCTTCTCCAGGAACGCCCGCATGCCCTCGCGCATGTCGTCGGTGGCGCTGGCGAGGGCGAAGTGGTTCGCCTCGAGCAGCAGGGCTTCGGCCGCGCCCATCTCGAAACCCGCGTCCACTGCCTCGAGGACGAGCCGGACCGCGATCGGCCCCTGGTCCAGGATCCCCCGGAGCAGCCTGGCCGCCTCGACCATGAGGTCGGCTGCGGGGACGACCCGGTTCACCAGCCCGATGCGCCAGGCTTCCTCCGCGCCGATCATCTCGCCGGTGAGCAGCAACTCCAGCGCGCGGCCGCGCCCCACCAACCGCGGTAGCCGCACCGTGCCGCCGTAGCCCGGGCCGATGCCGAGCTTCACCTCCGGCTGGCCGAACCGGGCCGTGTCGCTGGCGAGCCGGAGGTGGCAGGCCATCGCCAGCTCGCACCCGCCGCCCAGGCAGAAGCCGTTCACGGCCGCCACGACCGGCTTGCGGAGCGCCTCGAGCCTTCGGAGCACGGCCTGACCGCGGAGCGAGCGGGCCTTGGCCTCGAGCGGTGTCTGGCCGGCGAGCTCGGCAATATCGGCCCCGGCCACGAAGGCCTTGCTCCCGGCCCCGGTGACGATGAGGCCTCCAATGGCGGGGTCGCCCTCCACCGCCGCGATCGCCTGATCCAGCTCCTCGATGACGGTGGCGTTCAGGGCGTTGAGCTTGTCAGGCCGGTTGACGGTGATGGTGGCAATGCCCTGGTCCGTGTCGAAGAGAATCGTGGAGTAGGTCATGGGGCCATGATGGGTTGGCGGCGCGCTGAATCTATCGCCGGACCTTCTCGCCGCGCCGAGCCCTGCCCGGGGCGCGATCCGTTCCCGTCCCATGGTGAGACCAGGGCCCCTCGACCAAGTGTGGCCTCGGGGGTGCCCGGGTGTGGTGCCGCCACCGCACGGCCGGCTCTGCCTTGAGGCGGAAGATGGGATCCAGGTCACACTTGGCTGTAAACTTTGATGACGCCGTCGCTCTTGGTGATGTAGCTGTAAGTTATGGCGGACATGAGAGATGTAGCTGCTCAACCGTTCCGTGCCGTCACATGATCATGCGATAGGTCGAGCGCAGGGCACAGCTGTTGCCCCTCGTTCGTGCTGACCTGGCGGACCTGGTCCGCCTTCCGATTCCTGCTGAGCGAGGGCGAGGACATGAAAGCCATTCGGTACCTGGGGCACCTGCTGCTGGGACTTGCCCTCCTGGGTGTGGCGAGCTGTGCGCAGCCGAGCGAGCCGGTCGCGGTCGAGACTCCGGCAGCGCCGGCCGCCGAACTCCAGCTTGACCGGCTCGTCTCGGGGCTCCTCTCCTGTCGCCCGCTGCCCTACGCGGAAGCCACTCGGGTCATCGGGCCTACAGGGGGCGTGATCTCGTTGGGGCCGCATCGGCTTTACTTCCCGCCTGGGGCGCTGGCGGCCCCGGTTGCGATCACCGCGGTGGCCCCGTCGGATTCGGTGAATTCGGTCCAGCTCTCCCCGCACGGCCTCCAGTTCGAGGGCTGGCGCAAACCGCTCCTCACCCTGAGCTATCGGAACTGCAGTCTGGTTGGGCGGCTCATTCCCAAGCGGATCGTCTACACGACCGATCTGCTCCAGATCCTCGAGGTGCTGCTCTCGTTCGACAATCCGCTCCGGAGCGAGGTCACCGCCCCGCTGGATCATTTCTCCCGATACGCCGTGGCCTGGTAACTCGGTGCCCGATCCTCGGCCTTCCGGCGGACGGCCCCGCCCGCCCGATCCCGCCCTGCACCGGGCGCATGCCAGGCTCGCGGAAGCCCGGCGGCTCGATCGTGACGGGAAGCTCGGCGCGGCCATCGCGGCCTATGAGGCCGCGGTCGCCGAGGCCGAGCGCCAGGGGGCGACGGCGGTGGCGGCGGAGGCGCTGCGCCGCCTGGCGGTCGTCCGGTTCCACCGTGGGGAGCCGGACGCGGCGCGAGCGCTCTGCCGCCGGAGCTACGAGGTGGCCGCGGCCAGCGGTGACGCGGTGCTGGCGGGGGAAGCGCTCAACACCCTGGGCGGGCTGGAGTTCGAAGGCGGCGAGATCGACCGGGCCCGGGCCTGCTACGACCAGGCGCTCGCCCTGGGCGGCTCCGATCCGCACCTCCGGGGCCGGATCGAGCAGAACCTGGGCATCCTGGCCAACATCCGCGGCGATTTCGACCAGGCCCTCGCCCACTATCAGGCCTCGCTCCGCGCCTTCCAGACCGCCGGCGACGCCCGCGGCTGCGCGATTGCGTATCACAACCTGGGGATGATCAGCGCGGACCGGAAGCTCTGGTCCGAGGCGGAACGGTACTTCGCCCAGAGCCAGAGCCTCGCGCGTGAGATCGGCGAGGTGCATCTGCAGGGGCTCTGCCTCCTCAACGGCTCCGAGGTGCACGTCGCCCACCAGCGCTTCGACGCGGCGCGTCGCGACGTGGAGGAAGCGCTCGGCGTCTTCGACCGCCTGGGGGCCGAGCTGGACAAGGCGGACGCCTACAAGGTGCTCGGGATCGTCTTTCGGGAGACCGGCCGGCCGGCGCTCGCCGAGGCCCGCTTCCGCGCCGCGATCGAGCTCGCCGCCCGGCATGGCTCGGTCCTGAGCGAGGCAGAGGCGTCGCGGGAGCTGGCTCTGCTGTTCCGCGACAGCGGGCGAAACCAGGACGCGCTCCGCCTCCTCAATGCCGCCTACCGGTTGTTCGGCCGGCTCGATGCCCGGACCGAGCTGGTGGACGTGGCCGCACGGGTGGCGGATCTCGAGTCCACCTATCTGGCCGTGGTGCGCGACTGGGGCCAGTCCATTGAATCGGCGGATAGCTACACCCACGGCCACTGCGAGCGCGTGGCCGGCTATGCGCTTCGGCTGGGCCGTGCGCTCGGTCTCGAAGACCACGAGCTGACCACGCTCCGCCTAGGGGCCTACCTCCACGACGTGGGCAAGCTGCGCGTGCCGCACGAGATTCTGAACAAGGCGGGCCCCCTCACGCGCGAGGAGTTCGAGGTCATCCAGATGCACCCGGTCTGGGGAGTCGAGCTGCTCGAGGACATTGACTTCCCCTGGGACATCAAGCCGATCATCCGGTGGCATCACGAGAAGCATGACGGGAGCGGCTACCCGGACCGCCTCCGCGGCGACGAGATCCCGCTCGCGGCCCAGATCATCGGCGCGGTGGACGTCTACGACGCGCTGACCACGACTCGGAGCTACCGGGCGGCACTCGCGCCGGAGGAAGCCCTGGTCCGGATGACCGAGACCCGGCACTGGTGGCGGCCGGAGGTCTTCGAGGCCTTCACGGCGGCCTTCGCCGTGGAACCTGCGGTGGCCTGACCCGGACCGCCTGGCCACCGCTCGGCGCCCCACCCTCCGGTGAACGCCGGGGCCATGCCCCGCGCGGCGTCCGCCCTCGAGCGAGCCGGCGGATGCCTGCGTTTGCAGCCATGCCGGGGGGGGGAGCGCGTCCGGAGGGCCGACGAGGGCGTGGGGAGGCCCGGGAGGCGGCAAGCCGGAGTCCGCCTTTCCCGGCGCCGCCCCGGGGACGCCCGGCGCGGGTGCGCCGGCGGTGCCGGCGCTCGCCGGCATGACGGGGGGGGCCGGCATGGCGGGGGCCAAGGGCGACGCCCGCGGCGCATCGGGCGCCTCCCGCGGTTCGCGGGTTATCTTCTCCCCCATGCCGACCCATCCGCTGGGGGCGGTCGCCTGGCGAGGTGACGGGGTGATCCGGATTCTGGATCAGACCCGCTTGCCCGAGGCCGAGTGCTACCTGGACCTGCGCACGGTGGACGAGGTCGCGGAGGCGATTCGGATGCTGCGGGTCCGGGGAGCCCCGCTCATCGGGATTGTGGCCGCCATGGCCGCCGCGCTGGCCACAAGCCCCGAGGAGCTTCGCCTGGCCTGCGAACGGCTTCGCGCGACGCGCCCGACGGCGGTGAACCTGGGGTGGGCGCTGGACCGGATGCTCCGGCGTGGCGCGGAGGCCGTCCACCGGGGCGAGCCGCTCGGCCCGGCCCTGGTGGCCGAGGCCCGGGCGATCTGGGAGGAGGATCAGGCCATGTGCCGCCGGATCGGCGAGGCGGGCCTCGAGGTGGTGGGCGACGGGGCTACGGTGCTCACCCACTGCAACGCCGGCGCTCTCGCCACGGGCGGGATCGGAACGGCCCTGGCTCCGGTGTACCTGGCGCGGGAACGGGGGCGCCGGGTCGCGGTGGTAGCCAGCGAGACCCGTCCGCTCCTGCAGGGCAGCCGGCTCACCGCCTGGGAGCTTCACCGCGCCGGGATTTCGGTCACCCTCATCGGGGACGCGATGGCGGCGAGCCGGCTCCGGCAGGGTGGGGTGGGAGCGGTCATCGTGGGCGTGGACCGGGTCGCGCGCAACGGCGATGTGGCGAACAAGATCGGGACCTACAGTCTGGCGCTGGCCGCTCGGGCCCACCGGGTCCCCTTCTATGCCGCCGTCCCGAGTTCGAGCTTCGACCCCCACGCTCCCGATGGCAGCGCGATTCCGATCGAGGAGCGCCGCCCGGACGAGCTCCGGACGCTGGGGCCAGTGCGCACCGCGCCGGACGGGGTCCCGGTGTGGAATCCGGCCTTCGACGTGACCCCCGCCGAGCTGATCACCGGCTACATCACGGACCGCGGGCTGCTCACCGCCGGCGAGCTGGCCGCGCGGCTCGGGTGATGGGCTGCCTGCTCGCGCTGGACCAGGGCACCACCGGCTCCACCGCCCTGGTGGTGCACCAGGACGGCCGGGTGCTGGGCCGTGGCTACCGCGAGTTCACCCAGCATTTTCCGGAACCGGGCTGGGTGGAGCACGATCCGGAGGAGATCCTCCGCGCGACCGTGGAGGCAGCGCGGGAGGCGCTCGGCGCGGCGGGGGAGCGCCCGGCCGGCATCGGGATCACGAACCAGCGCGAGACCGTGGTGCTCTGGGAGCGGGCCACGCTCGCGCCGGTGACCCGCGCGATCGTGTGGCAGGATCGGCGCACGACGGAGCGCTGCCGCGCTCTCAAGGCCGCGGGCTGGGAGCCGGAGATCCGGCGCCGCACCGGGCTGGTCCTCGATCCTTACTTCTCGGCGACCAAGCTGGAGTGGCTCTTTCAGGATGCCGCACTCCGGCGCCGGGCGGCCAGGGGGGAGCTGGCGGCCGGCACGGTGGAGACCTGGCTCGTGGCCCGCCTGACCGGCGGGGCGGCGCACGTCACGGACCATACCAACGCCTCGCGCACCCTGCTGTACGATCTGGTCCGGGGCGACTGGGATCCCGAGCTGCTGGAGCTCTTCGGCGTGCCCCGCGAGGTCTTGCCTGACATCGTCCCGTCGGCCGGGGTGGTGGGGGAGGCGCAACGCGAGTTCTTCGGGGCACCGCTTCCGATCGCCGGGCTCGCGGGGGACCAGCAGGCCGCGCTGTTCGGCCAGGGCTGCGTCAGGCCCGGGCTGGCGAAGAACACCTACGGGACCGGGGCGTTCCTGTTGAGCTACCTGGGCGTGGAGCGGCCGCCCGCGCCGCCAGGCCTCCTCGTCACCCGGGCCGCCGGGCCGGCGGGGGAGCCCGCCTTCGCGCTGGAGGGGAGTGTCTTCATCGCGGGCGCTGCGGTGCAGTGGCTGCGCGACGGCCTCGGGCTCGTGGCCCGCGCCGCGGACAGCGAGGCGCTCGCGCGGAGCGTGCCCGACACCGGCGGCGTGTACTTCGTCCCCGCGTTCGTGGGACTCGGGTCTCCGCACTGGGAGCCGGACGCACGGGGCACGGTCACCGGTCTCACGCGCGGCTCGACCCGCGCCCACCTGGTGCGGGCCGCGCTCGAGGCCATGGCCTTCAGCAGCGCCGACCTCGCGCAGGCGATGACGGCCGGGGCGGGCCGGGGGCTCGAGGTGTTGCGGGTGGATGGCGGGGCCGCGTCCAACGACTGGCTCATGCAGTTTCAGGCCGACGTCCTCGGGGTCCCGGTGGAGCGACCCGACAACGTCGAGACCACCGCACTGGGCGCGGCGGGCCTGGCTGGGGTGGCCCTGGGAATCTGGCGCGACAGTTCGGCGTTCCTCGAGGGCCGGCGCTTCACCCGGTTCGCGCCGGCGGCGAGTGCCGCGGAGCGGGAGCGGCACTGGGCGGGCTGGCGCCGTGCGGTGGAGGCGGCGCTGGCGTGGGCCCGGGCCGGGCGGGCCGGGAGTGGCGGCGAGGCTAGACCGCCAGCGTCGAGCGGATCGTGAGCGTGGTCCCCGCCGGGTCCAACTCCACCTCCAGCTCTTCCAACCTGTCCTCGCTCAGGCGGTAGGCGACGTAGCTCACCCGTCCCACCCGCGCGATGGCGACCGGGGCACCGGGGCCCGCAACCCTGGCGATCCCGCCCACGCTGTGGAGTTCCGGCACCTCGGCCAGCGGCACCTTCACCTCGCGGGCGTGCGCCACCCCCACGCCACCCGGTGCATCGAGGGCGGCCTTCACCGCGACGAGCGTGCGCCCCGCCACGATCTTCTGGCTCTGCGAGATGACCCATCGGGGTGTCTCGGAGCCCTTCGATTCGTCGGACATCGAGCGTGCCCTCTCCATCATCCCCTCCTAGAAGCGGAACGTCAAGCCAGTGTAGAGCTGATCGGTGCTCCCCTCGGGCCCCGCCTCGTGGCTGGCGGACAGGAGGGCGAACCACGAACGGCCCAGCCCGAGATCCAGATCGGCCCCGGCCCAGGTGAAGCGGCGGTCCGCCGGAACGGCCAGGGGGTCGTGCTCCGACCGGAAGCCGCCGTTCAGGTCCACCTGCAGGGGCCCGAAGGGTCCCGTGGCGAGTCGGAGGGTGTACAGGCGGCCGTCGAGCTGCCCGCTCCGATACCAGGTCATGCGCAGCGAGGGCGCGAGGGCCAGGCGCGTGAGCCCGTGCAGTCCCGCTGTGCCGCTCCACGCCGTGGCTCGGCCGGCGGGTCCGCCGGCGGTGGTCCGCACCTCCCCGCCTAGCCGGAAGGCGCGGGCCGTCACGGCGAAGCCCCCCAGGCACCCCGCCGGGCCCACCAGCCCGGGAACCGGGTGACCCTTTCGTATCGGCGAGAAGCCTTCAGCCGGCTCAAGGAGAGGAACGCCCGGCGGATCGAGGAGCAGGTCCGACAGAAGAAGCTCGAGGTCCTCTTCGAGTCGCAGCCGGTGGAGATCCGGGAGCACGAGGTGGTGCTGGAGGTGAGCCGCCCAACGCCTTCCTCGAGAGCATCGGCGTCAGGTTGGGCGCTCGGGACCTCACCGCGGAGGCCGGCCGGGAGGCGCTGCGGGTGGCGTGAGGGGAGGGGAAAGCATCGGCCCTCCGGATCGGTTCATTCGCGTGGCAGGTCGAGGACCTCCCGGACCTTCTGCAGCAGCGCCGCCATGGCGAAAGGCTTCGGGAGATAGTGGGCGTCCGGCTCGATGACGCCGTGCCCGGCGCTCGCCTCCGCGCTGAAACCGGAGGTGTAGAGAACTCGGAGCTCCGGCCGGGTCTCCCCCAAGGCCCGGGCCAGCCCGGGACCGCCTAACCCAGGCAGGACCACGTCGGTGAGGAGCAGGTGGATCGGGCCGGGGTGGCGGGCGGCCGTGGCGAGCGCCGCCGGGCCGTCGGACGCCTCCAGGACGGTGTACCCGTTCCGCTCGAGCGCTTCCCGGGCCACCCGGCGCACGCCGGGCGAATCCTCCACGACCAGGATGGTTTCGTGGCCCCGCGCGGCGGCCTGGGGGCTGGACCGGGGCGGCGACGCCTCCAACTCGGCGTCCACCCGGGGCAGATACACCTTGAACGTGGTGCCCAGCCCGGGCTCGCTGTACACCCAGATGAAGCCGCCGCTCTGCTTCACGATCCCGTACACCGTGGCGAGACCGAGGCCGGTCCCCTTGCCCGGCTCCTTGGTGGTGAAGAAGGGCTCGAAGAGGCGGGCGCGCGTCTCGGCATCCATCCCGACCCCGGTGTCGCTCACGGCCACCATGACGTAGCGGCCAGGGGAGGCCCCGCGATGTCCCGCGACATACCCCTCGTCCATCACAGCATTGGCGGTCTCGACCGTGAGGCGCCCGCCGCGCGGCATCGCGTCCCGCGCGTTGATCGCGAGGTTCAGCAGCACCTGCTCCACCTGGGTGGGGTCCGCCCGCACCCGCCCCAGATCCGGTGCGAGCGAGACCGACAGGACGACGTCTTCGCCCAGCAGACGCCCCAGCATCCGCTCCGCGCCGGCCACGACACGGTTCAGGTCCAGCACCCGCGGCTGCTGGACCTGGCGCCGCGCGAAGGCGAGGAGCTGGCTGGTGAGCGTGCTCGCCGCTCCGGCGGCGCGCTGGATCTCCAGCACCTCCTCCCGGGCGGCGTCCCCCGCCGGAAGATCCTGGAGCAGGAGTTCGCAATAGCCCGTGATCACGGTCAGCAAGTTGTTGAAGTCGTGCGCGACCCCGCCCGCCAACCTGCCGATCGCCTCCATCTTCTGGGCCTGGCGGAGCTGCTCCTCCAACCGGCGCCGCTCGCTCATGTCGTGCAAGAGGAGGAGCAGACAGGGCCGGCTCCCGAGGTCGAGCCCTTCACAGGAGGCCAGGAACGGGCGCAGGTCTCCGGCCCGGGTGCGAAGCTCCAGGTCGAGATGCCGCACCGTCCCCGCGGTGCGAACCTGCCGGGCGAGCCAAGCCGCCTGGGCGGGGTCCGAGAACAGGGCGAGGTCCGCCGCCCGCCGGTCCACGACGTCTTCCCGCGCGTAGCCGAGCGCGGCCAGGGCGGCCGGGTTGGCGTCGACAACCCGCCAGTCCTCCAGGGTGGCGATCAGGATCCCCACCGGGCTCGCCTGGAAGACCTTCGCAAAGCGCTCCTCGGAGCGGTCCAGAGCTGCCTCGGTCTCCGCCGCCCGGCGGCGCACCTCGGCCTCCCGCAGTTCGCGCTCGATCGCGGGTACCAGCCGCTGAAGATTGCCTTTCATGACGTAGTCGCTGGCCCCTGCCTTCATCGCGGCCACGGCCAGCTCCTCGCCGATGGTGCCGGACACGAAGATGAACGGAATGTCGCGCCCCGACTCCCGGACCAGGCGCAGCGCTTCGGTGCCGCTGAAGGCCGGCAGGTTGTAGTCGGCGAGAATGACATCCCAGCCCCCGCTTGGCAGGGCGGCGCGCAGGGCGGCTTCGCTGGCCACTCGCTCGTACTCGAGCTCGAACCCGCCCCGCCGGATCTCCCGGACCAGGAGCAGGGTGTCGTCCTCGCTGTCCTCGACGATCAGGGCCCGGAGCTTGGGCTTCACGCGCTCCCTCTCCGCGGAAGGGGGGGCGGCTGGTTCAGGATCAGCCAGTAGAGGCCGAGCTGCTCCGCCGCGCGCTGGAACTCGGTGAAGTCCACCGGCTTCTGGACGTAACTGTTGGCGCCCAGGCGGTAGCCGGCCAGGAGATCGCGCTCCTCGTTCGAGGAGGTGAGAATCACCACCGGCAGCAACCGGGTTCGCTCGTCGCTGCGGAGCCGGCGCAGCACCTCGAGCCCGCCGAGCTTGGGCAGCTTGAGGTCGAGCAGGACGAGCTGCGGCAGCGGTGGGGGATCGGCGCCGAAAGGGCCGGTGCCGAATAGGTAGTCGAGCGCCTCGGCGCCGTCCCGCACCACCACCACGCGATTGGCCACCTTGTGCCGGGTCAGGGCGCGGAGCGTCAACGCCTCGTCGTCCGGGTTGTCCTCGACCAGCAGAATGACCTTGTCATCCATGCCCGGCCTCTCGAGTCAGAGCGTGAAGAAGAACGCGGCCCCGCGCCCCACCTCCCCCTCCGCCCAGATCCTGCCGCCGTGCCGCCGGACGATGCGCGCCACCGTGGCGAGCCCCACCCCGGTCCCGTCGAACTCGGCTGCACCGTGGAGCCGCTGGAACGGGACGAAGAGCTTGTCCGCATAGGCCATGTCGAAGCCGGCCCCGTTGTCGCGGACCCAGAAGACCGGTTCCGTTCCGGCCGCGGCCTCGCAACCGAACTCGATCCGGGCCCGCGAGACCCGGGCCGTGTATTTCCAGGCGTTGCCCAGCAGGTTGGTCAGGGCCACCCGCAGCAGGCGCCGGTCGCCGACCGCCTGGACTCCGGGGGCGATCACCCATTCCACCCGGCGCGCCGGCTCGTGCTCGCTCAGCTCGGCCGCGATCCCCGCCGCGAGCGCCGACAGGTCAACCGGGGCGCGGTGCATCGGCTCCCGGGTCACCCGCGACAGCGTGAGCAGATCGTCAATCAACCGTCCCATCCGCTGGGTGGCGGCGCGGACCCGCTGCAGGTGGTCCCGGCCCGCGGCGTCGAGCCGGTCGCCGCAGTCCTCGAGCAGCGCCTGGCTGAAGCCGTCAATGCTGCGGAGCGGCGCCCGCAGATCGTGGGACACGGAGTAGGCGAAGGCGTCCAGCTCGGCGTTGGCCGCCTCCAGCTGGGCGGCATACTGGCGGAGCTGGTCCTCCGCGCGCTTCCGCTCCGTGATGTCGCGGATGAACGCCGTGAATGCCACCTCCTCGCCCCGCCGCCAGGAGCCCAGAGACAGCTCGATGGGCACCTCGGTGCCGTCCTTGCGCAGGCCCACCAGCTCCAGCGATCGGCCGAGCACCCGAGATTCACCGGTTTGCAGGTAGCGCTCCAGCCCTCGCCGGTGCGCCTCCCGGAACCGCTCCGGCATGAGGATGGCGATGGGTTGCCCACGCGCTTCGTCGTTGCCGTATCCGAAAAGCCGCTCCGCAGCGGGATTGAGATAGGTGAGTGAGCCGGTTCCGTCCGCCGAGACGATGGCGTCGGCCGCGGTGTGGGCGAGAGTCCGGAAGCGCTCCTCGCTGGCGCGGAGCTCCGCCTCCAGCCGCCGCCGCTCGGTGACGTCCTGGGCCAGGACCAGCTCGGCGGGGCGCCCGCCCACCGCCAGAGTATGTCCCGTGATCTCCACCTCGAAGCATTCGCCGTTGCGGCGCTGGTGGCGCCAGACCCCGACCTGGGGGCCGTGCACCCGGGTCCGCTGCACGGCGGCGAGGAGCCGGGGAACCTCTTCGGGCGGCCGGATGTCCTTGATCGTCATGGCGAGGAATTCGGCGCGGCTGTAGCCGTAGGCCCGGACGGCAGCATCGTTGACCGCCAGAAAGCGGAGGGTCTCGAGGTCGTACACCCAGGCGGGCACCGGGTTGGTCTCGAAGAACAGGCGATAGCGCTGTTCCGACTCGGCCAGGGCTGCTTCCGCCTGACGCCGCTTCTGGTCGGCGGCCCGGAGGGAGCGAGCCGCCCACCAGGTGAGTCCCGCGAGCAGCACCGCGGCAGCCACGGTATTGAGCGCGACGCCGGTGCCGCGGTCGAACAGCCCGCGCGCTTCGCCCTGGACCCTGAGCCAGCCCAGGACGAGCGGCACGAGCAGTATGCCGGGCAGAATGGTCCGGACCAGCTTGCCGCCGGGGCCGCCGTCCCGCACCATCGCGACCCACCCGGGCTCGGGGCGGGCGGCGAGGGCGGCGACGGCGAGCGCCAGACACCCGATGGCGGTGCCGAGCGGCATCGCTCCCTGGAGGGCCACCGCCCCATAGAGATGTCCCGACAATGCCAGACCGGCCCCGAGCGCCACCCCGAGCAGGGCGAGCTGGGCGAGCGGAATGGTGCGGGGCGTGGTGAGGAGGGCGAGTGCCGCGCCCACCAGCACCACCGCCACCGCCGTGAGGCCACCCATGGCGGGGCCACCGGAGGGGACTAGACCGGCCGGGAACAGGACCTTGTCAACCCGGAACGCCCAGAGGCCCCCGATGGAGCCGAGTCTGAGGAGGCCCACGCCGAGGGCGGCCAGCGCGAGGACGCGGGTCAGGGCGATGCCGAAGCGGGAGGGCGGGACAAGGATGAGAAGGACAACTCCGGCGGCGAGACCCGTCAGGACGACCGCCGTGACCGGGTCCATGGTGCCGGTGCCCAGGGCCAAGAACCGCCGCAGCGCCGGGACGTCCAGCACCCAGCCCATCAGGCTCCCGGTGCCGAGGACGATCGTCACGCCGAGGCATGCGGCTGCCAGCGGAACGCAAGCCGTGGCGGCGCTCTGGTTGTGCGAGATGGCCACTCGCAACCCTTCCGGGCGGTCGGGGGGGAACGCCGCCCTCCTGCGTTCTCTATGTATAAGGCTCGCTGGCCGGGGGAACAAGGCGCGGGCGCTGCCGGCCGGGCTCGCCTCCGGCTATACTTCGGCGAGTCAGGGGTTCAGGAGCCGGTCATGAAAGCAGGACACAAGTTCCTGGTGGGCGGCGGGATCATCGTCGCGAGTGTGGTGCTGCTGTTCGTCCAGGGGGTGAAGCAGTTCGGCCAGTATTCGCTCACCCCGTCGGAACTCGCGGCGAAGGTCGCAGAAGACCCCACCTTCCACGACGTGGGGCTCAAGATGACGGCCAAGGTGGTGCCCGGGTCGGTCCGGCGCGACGCCGCCAGCCAGACGATTGACTTCCAGGTCACCGACGGCGCCCGGACGTTCCCCGTTACCTATCGCGGGCTCGCCCCGGACACCTTCACCGACCAGCAGGACATCGAGGTGGTGGTGGAGGGCCGCCTCGGCCGGGACGGGGTGTTCCGGGCGACCACGTTGCTCGCCAAGTGCGGGTCGCGGTACGAGGCGAAGTACGAGGGGGGGAAGCGGGCCTGAGTCCCCCGGCACGCCCTCTCGCGCTGCGCTACTAAGCAAAGCTTCACCCCCCCTTCCAGCTCCCTTCATTCCCGTTTCCTCTGCGTGGGGGAGCGCCAGGGATCGGCACCTGCCGTCCCGGGCGATCGGCCTGCGCGAGGCAATCCATGGAGCCGCTGGACCGACGGACCTTCCTCAGGAAGCTCGGGCTGCTGTCGGCGACCACCGCCGCCTCGGCCGCCGTCCCTGGCGCGGTCATGCCGCTCGGTGGCGTCCTGCCGCGGGCCGGCGCCGGCCCGGTGTGGAAGAAGGCCCCGTGCCGCCTGTGCGGGGTCGGATGCGGCCTGCTGGTGGGGGTGGAGAACGGCCGAGCGGTCGCCGTCAAGGGAGACCCGGACTCCCCCGTCAACCAGGGGCTGGCCTGCGCGAAGGGCTATTACTCGGCGCAGATCCTCGCCGGACGCGACCGGATCACCCGGGCCCTGGTGCGGCGCGAAGGGCGGCTGGTCGAGGTGCCGCTTCGCGAGGCGCTGGATCTGGTCGCCTTCAGACTCGGCGAAACTGTCAGGCAGCACGGCAAGGACAGCGTCGCCATCTACGGCTCCGCCCAGTGGACAGTTCCGGACGCGTACCTGGCCGCCAAGTTGTTCAAGGGGGCGCTCGGCACCAACAACGTCGAGACCAGCGCCCGGCTCGCCGCCGGGAGCGCCGTGGCCGGTCTCCGGAGCAGCTTCGGGCTCGACGGGGCCATCGGCTGCTCCGAGGACCTGGATCACGCTGACGTCTTCGTCCTGTGGGACGCCAACCTCGCCGAAACCGATCCGGTCCTCTTCTCGCGCATCCTGGATCGCAAGCGGGCGAATCCGGCGGTGCGCATCCTCGACCTCGCCACCCGGACGTCCCGGACCAGCTACGCCGCCGACCATTCGCTGCTCCACGCACCGCACGCCGGTCTGGCCATCGCGAACGCCATCTGCCACGAGATCGTGGCGCGCAAGTGGGTGCACCGCGAGTTCGTCCGGCGCCATGTCGCCTTCAAGCGGGGTGCCACCGGTTTCGGTGACGGGCGCGGGGACCGGGCCCTGGTCGAGGAGGAGGCCGCGGAGGTCGGCTGGGGGGACCTGGTCGCCTTCCTCGCTGACTACGACCCGGAACGGGTCCAGGAGCTGTCGGGGCTTCCGGCGGCCAGTATCCGCTGGCTCGCCTCGCTGTACGGCGACCCGCTGCGCAAGGTCGTGACGCTCTGGGGGCCCGAACTCAATCAGGATGTCCGCGGCACCTGGACGAACAACGCCCTGTACAACATCCATCTACTGGTGGGGAAGATCGCCGCTCCGGGCAACGGCGCGTTCGGCCTGACGGGCCAGCTCGGCGGCGGCGGGACGGTGGCCAGCGCTGGCGCCGCCTGCGACGCCCTGCCGGGCGGCCTGGTCCGGCGCGACGCGGACCGCCGCCGTGCCGCGGCGATCTGGGGCGTACCGGCGGCGAACCTGTCGCCGGAGCCGGGGCGTCCGGCCCTTGGGATGTTCGACCGGTTCACGCGAGGCGAGATCCGGTTCCTCTGGGTCATGGCCGCCAACCCGATGATGAGCCTGCCGGACCTGGACCGCTACCGCGGCCGCGCGAGCCGCGCCGACCGGTTCCTGGTGGTCTCCGAGGCCTACCCCACCCCGACCACCGATGTGGCGGACGTGGTGTTACCCGCGGCGCTCTGGTTCGAACGGGAAGGGGTGTACGCGAGCGCGGAACGGCGGGTGCAGCACGTCGAACGGCTGAGCACGCCGCCCGGAGAGGCCACAAGCGACGCCTGGCAACTGATCGAGGTGGCGCGGCGGCTGGGATTCGGGAGCCTCTTCCCGTACGAGGCGGGCCGGCAGGTCGAGCAGATCTGGGAGGAGTATCGCCGCTTCCATAGCGATCCGCGGGACGCCCTGCCCTCCCTGGCGGACCTCCGGGCGCACGGCGGGCTGTTGTGGCCCTACGTGGCAGGGCGGGAGACCCGGTGGCGCTACAACACGGCCTACGATCCCGCGGCGTCGCGGGCCTACGGGGAGTACGACTTCTACGGCCACGAGGATCACCGGGCCTGGATCTGGCTTCGCCCGTACGAGCCGGCCGCGGAGGCACCGGACGAGGCCTATCCGTTCTGGCTCACCACCGGCACGGTGCTCGAGCACTGGGGGACCGGCTCCCTCACCCAGCGGGTTCCCGCCCTCCATCGCGCCCTCCCGCGCGGGTACGTCGAGATCAACCGGGAGGACGCGCGGGAGCTGGGGATCCGCCATCGGCAGCGGGTCCGGCTGGCGAGCCGGCGGGGTGCAGTGGAGGCCGAGGTGCGGATTGACTACCGGTCTCAGCCCCCGCGGGGTGTGGTCTTCGTGCCGACCTTCGACGAGGGGCTGCCGATCAACCGCCTCACGCTCGATGCGGCCTGCCCGCTGTCGGGGCAGCCCGACGGGGCGAAATGCGCGATCCGGATCACGGCCCTTCCGGAGGCGGGCGGGCCATGAGCGCGTCGGGCGCGCAACCCGCTGCCGTGGCGCTGGGTGTCTTTCTGGTGGGCTCGGCGATCACGGCGATTGCCGCGACGGTGGTGGCGGTAGAGCGCGTGATGGAGAGCAGGCACCCCGGCCCCCGGCTCGCCCCCGTCGCCAGACCGGTCGCGGCCCGCGAGCCGATCCGCGCCGAGGCGCAGGTGTTCCGGACCACACCCGGCATGCTGGCCATCGAGCCGACGGCGCGGCGGGAGCGCTCGGCCCACCCCCGTACCCTCCGTGCCGTGCGCTTCCTGCGCGCGTTTCCCGGCGCCCCGCCGGTCATCCCGCATCCCCTCAGCGCCGAGGAATTCCGGACGGTCGCCTGCAAGACCTGCCACGAGCGCGGGGGGTATTCGGAGCGCTTCGCCGCCTACGTGCCGCTCACCCCCCATCCGGAACGCGGCATCTGCCTGCAGTGCCACCTGGGGGTGGATTCGGTGATCGGGGTGGCGGGCACCGAAGCGGATCCCAATGCCCGCTGCCCGATGTGCCACGGTCCGAGCGGCGGGCCCGCACGGCGGGAGGCCTCCCCGACCTGGGCCACGACGGGCTGGCCGAAGCTCCCCCGCCTGACGCTGGACCGGGATCCGCCGCCTATTCCTCACGATCTCCGGTTCCGGGAGAATTGCCTGACATGTCACGCCGGGCCGGCCGCCGCGCTGGAGATTCGTACCCGGCACCCGGAGCGGGCCAACTGCCGCCAGTGCCACCTGGTGCTCGAGGCCGGGGCCGAGACCTATGCCCGGCCGCCGTCGCGCGGGCCGGCCGGCCGGAGCGTGGCGCCATGATGCGGCCCCGCACGACCTGGGCGATGCTCGCCGCCGGGGCTCTGGGACTTGTCCTGGGGTGCGGGCCCCGGCGCTACGTGCGGGCGACCGAACCGCCCCCCGGCCGCGCCCGGGTGGCGCCGGACTCGGCTGCAACGGGGTCGAACGCCGCGCTGGAGCCCGGGATGCTCGCGGCCGTCGCGACCGCCCCGGTGTCCGGGTGGGCCGGGCCCGGGAATCGCCCGTTCGAGGTGGCGCTCCGGAGCGCCGCCCCGGAGGCCGGGCACACCCGGATGTTCGGCACGGTGGCGCTCCCCATCGCGCTGCGCAATCGGGCGGCGGCGATCAGCCAGTACCCCTGCACCTCGTGTCACGCCGGGCGGTCGGTCGTCCTGGCCGGCCGGCGCATCGGCGACGCGCACCAGAATATCCGGCCGGTGCATCCCCGGCAGGCCGGGACGGCCTGCTCCGCCTGCCATGCGCCGGAGAACGTGGCGCTGGTGGCGCTCCGGAGCGGGGAGCGAGCCACGCTGGACGAGAGTTACCAGCTCTGCGCCGAGTGCCACTTCCGCGAGGTCGAGGCGTGGGCGGCGGGGGCGCACGGCAAGCGGCTGGATGGCTGGCAGGGCCGCCGAGTCGTGATGGCCTGCGCCGACTGCCACGACCCGCACGGGCCAGCGGTGCCGGTGCTGGTGCCCTTTCGCGCCCCCCACCTCGAGCGTCCCCGGAGGGCGAATCCATGAGCGACGAGCGCGGCGCGAAACCCGGTGGAAGCCAGGATCCCGGTACGCTTCTCGAGCGGCCGGCGTCGCGGCGGGAGGCGCTGGGGCTGCTGCTGACCGGTCTCGCGGCGGGGGCTCGGGCCATCGCGGCCTGCAATCCGCTGAGCGCCGCCACGCCGGAGGAACGGGAACTCGAGCTGCTTGAATGGGAGGAGTTCACCCAGAAGCACTACCGCCGCATGACCGAGGAGGAGCGCGCCGAGACCATCGCCCGGCTCGAGCGCCTGGCCAAGCTGCGGCATAACCAGGACGTCACCATCGAGACGACCGATGCGCAGCCGGGGGTGGTGTTCGGCTACGCGTTCAACATCTCGAAGTGCAAGGGGTACCGGCGCTGTGTCGAGGCGTGCATCAACGAGAACAACCTCGATCGCCGGGCTGATACCCAGTACATCCGGATCTTCGAACTGGAGAACGGGGTGGTGGACCTGGAGGAAGGAGATGCCACCTACCAGCACGAGGTGCCGCTGGAAGGGCACTTCTATCTGGGGACCCAGTGCTTCCAGTGCGCCAACCCTCCCTGCGTGCCGGTCTGTCCGGTGGGCGCGACGTGGCAGGAGCCCGACGGCATCGTGGTGATCGACTACAACTGGTGCGTGGGGTGTCGGGCCTGCATGGCCGCCTGTCCGTACTGGGCCCGGCGGTTCAACTGGGCGGCGCCCGACGTGCCGCCCCAGGAGGTGAACCCCGTGCAGCACTATCTCGGCAACCGCGCTCGCAAGGCGGGGTGCGTCGAGAAGTGCACCTTCTGCATCCAGCGCACCCGAAAGGGGCGGTTGCCGGCCTGCGTCGAGGCCTGTCCGACCGGCGCCCGGGTCTTCGGCAACCTGCTCGATCCGGACTCCGAGATTCGCTGGGTGCTCGCCCATAAACCCCTGTTCCGGCTCAAGGAAGAGCTGGGGACGGAACCCCGGTTCTGGTATTTCACGGACTGAGGCCACCGTGCACCTGCGCCCCTTCCTGGCGAGCGCGCTGCGCTCGGTCACCACCGGCGGTCGCGGCTACCATCTGTGGATGGGAAGCCTGACGGCAGTCATGCTGCTCGGCGCCTACGGGTACGCCGTGCAGGTCCGGGAGGGACTGGCGGTGACCGGCATGAACGACCATGTGAGCTGGGGCCTCTACATCTCCAACATGGCCTTTCTCGTCGGCGTGGCTGCCGCCGCCGTCATCCTGGTGCTCCCGGCCTACGTCCTGCACGATGTGGACTTCAGCCGGGCGGTGCTGATCGCGGAAGGGGTGGCCGTCTCGGCCCTGATCATGTGCCTGGCCTTCGTCACCGCCAACAGCCCCGGTCTGCCGTTCAAGTGGTGGCGCCTGACGCCGGTGATCGGGCTGCTGAACTGGCCGCACTCGATGCTGGCGTGGGATGTGATCATGCTGAACGGTTACCTGGTGCTCAATCTGGCGATTCCGTTCTACATCCTCTACAGCCACTACCGGGGGCGCGAGCCGGCCAGGAAGAAGTACGTGCCCTTCGTCTACGTCTCGGTCATGTGGGCGGTGAGCATCCACTTGGTCACGGCGTTCCTGTTCGCGGGTCCACCGGCGCGGCCGTTCTGGAACTCGCCGCTGCTCGGGCCGCGCTTCCTGGCCTCCGCCTTCACCGCGGGACCCGCGTTCATGATCCTCCTGCTAGGGTTCATCCGGTCCCACAGCCGATACCCCATCCCGGACGCAGCGTTCAGCAAGCTGGCTACCGCCACCACGATCGCCGCCCAGGTCAATCTGGTGATGCTGCTCTCGGAGCTGGTCTACGAGTTCTACCTGCCCACCCGCCACGGCGTGAGCGCACGGTACCTGTTCTTCGGACTGAACGAGCACCGGGCGCTGGTGCCGTGGATCCGGACCGGCATCGCCCTCAACGTCCTGGCCACGGTGACGCTCATGATCCACCCGCTGCGGCGGAACCCGCGCTGGCTGATGCCGGCCTGCGCCCTGCTCTTCGCCGGCATCTGGGTGGAGAAGGGCATCGGGCTGGTGCTGCCCGGCTTCGTGCCGTCGCCGCTCGGGGAGGTCGTCGAGTACGCGCCGACCTGGGTCGAGCTCTGCGTGACCGCCGGGATCTGGGCCCTGGGCTTCTTCGTCCTGACGATCCTGGTGCGGGTGGCGCTTCCGATCGAATTGGGCGATGAACGCAGTCCGTATCTGGAGCAACCGGCCGCCGGCCGGGTGACGCGACCGCGCGAAGCCCGGCTGCGCCAGGAGGCCTTCCGGCCGGTGCGGACCCGATGACCCCGGGCAGGGCGGCCCCGCCGCCTCCATCCCCAGCGAGGACTCCGACCATGACCAAGACGAAACCGAACGACACGAGATACCCGCTCGCCGCCCTGGCCGCCGGTGTGGTCGGGGGGGCCGGGCTGGCCGGCGGCCTCTTCCTCGCCGGGATCGCGCCGCCGCTCGCCGGCCTGGCGGGCGCCGGGCTCGCGCTTCTCCTCGCCGCTTCCATCAAGTACGCCGACCAGTGGGAGAAGGCGATCGTGCTCCGGCTCGGCCGGTACCGCGGCCTGCGGGGGCCCGGCTACTTCGCCATCGTGCCGATTCTCGATCGGGTGGCCTACACCATCGACCAGCGGATCCGGACCACCGCGTTCGGCGCCGAGTCATGCCTCACCCGCGACACGGTGCCGGTGAACGTGGACGCCATTGCCTTCTGGATCGTGCGCGATGCCGAGCGAGCCGCGCTCGAGGTCCAGGACTACGACGAAGCGGTGATTCTCTCGGCCCAGACCGCGCTCCGGGATGCCATCGGCAAGCACGACCTGGCGGAAATGATCCAGAGCCGGGTGGAACTGGGGCATGGTCTCAAGGTGGCCCTCGAGCAGAAGATGGCGAACTGGGGGATCCAGGTGCTCTCGGTCGAGATCCGGGACGTGATCATCCCGGCCGCGCTCGAAGACGCCATGTCCCGCCAGGCCCAGGCGGAGCGGGAGCGGCAGGCCCGGATCATCCTGGGCACGGCGGAAACCGAAATTGCTCACAAGTTCGTGGAGGCCGCGGACGCCTACCGCGATCACCCCACCGCCATGGCCTTGCGCGCGATGAACATGCTCTACGAGAGCATCGTGAAGCGGGGCTCGCTCATGGTGGTCCCGTCGGGACTGGCAGGATCGCTGAACGTGCCGGCTCTGATGGGCGTCGTGGGGGCGGCCGGTCTCGTTCCGCGCGATGGCGAGGGCGGCGCACCCGCCGAGGAAACGGCCGCGGCGAAGGCGGCCCCGGCTGACTAGCGGGGGGGGGCATCCGGCCGAAGCCAGCCGGGGAACGACCGCGGCGCAGGCGGCCGCCACCCGGGGACCGGCGGGTCAGGGAATTGCCCGTCCGTGGCACGCGGCGCAAGTCTGGGGATTCTTCCGCTTGAGCCGCTCGGCGTCGAACCCCGGTCCGTGCGGGTTGAAGCGCCGGGTCTGCGCCGAATGGCACGCCAGGCAATCGGCCTCGCTGTGGCAGGTCACACAGCTCTCCAGATTGAAGCGGGCCGCACGGCCGTGGTTGAGGAGGAACGCCCCGGCGGCGTCATGATACCGGCCCTCGAGGATGCCGTTGTTGGAACGGAACCCCGACCGGACATGGCAGCCGGTGCAGAACGCGGCCGGATTGTGGCACTCGCTGCAATCGTTCTGCCGGCCGTACGCCGCCGCCGGATGCCGCGCCAGGAAGCCGGCGGCGTGGTAGGACTCCCCCGACCCCGGGTTCGAGCGGTGGCAATCGAGGCACTCCGCCCGCGCGTGGCAGGCGGCGCAGGCAGCGGCGTTGGAGCCGGCCACCGGACCGTGGCGCTCCCGGAATCCGCTCGGGTGCCAGGTGCCGGCTTCCCGTGCGATCCGAGCCCCCGGCGCCCGGCCAGGCCCCGCCGCGTGCAAGCCGCTCGCCACCGCCACCGCGCCACGGTGGCAGGTGGCACAGCTCTCCCGGGTGTGACAGGTCGCGCAGGTCGCGCCCTCGCGGCGGCTCTGGCGGCCGTGGGTGCTCAGGAACCGCGCTGCCTCATGGCTCGCGGGCGCCTCGAGCTGGGCCGCGATCGCCGTGGAGCGAGGGTCGGGCTCGAGCGCCTGGATCAGGTGCACCTCGGGCGCGTCCACGTGGCACTGGACGCAGAACTCCCGGGCATGACAGGTGGCGCAGCTCGGCGCGACCGGGAAAGTCCGCCCGCCCGCGGACACCGGCTGCGCCAGCCGGCCGTGGCCCTTGCCGCGGAAGTCCCCGGCCCGATGGGACTCGGGTTCGGGGAACGTCGCGATCCGTTCCCGGCTCAGCCCGGCTGCCCGGGCAAGCGGCACGTGACAGGTGGCGCACGCGGTATCCGGGGCATCGTAATGCGCGACGTTGATACCGTGACAGTCGAGGCATTGCCCGGGAACCGCCCGGGCGACCCGCATCCATGCTGCTCCCTTCTCCCCGTGACAGCTCAGACAGGCGAGCGCGGTGTCGCGTCCGGCCTTCTTGACGAAGGCTTCCGCGTGCGCGGCGTGGGTGAACTGCAGGTTGCCGGGTCTGGGGGCCGGCGCCGACCAGCGGATGACCTTCTGCACCCGCCCGTCGTGACAGGTCTCGCAGCCCGACGGGGCCGGCCAGAGCGGTTGTGCCGGGCTGACCGCCCCCGCGTGGCAGATCTGGCAGGAAGTGAAGAGCTTCCGGTGCTGCCAGTGGTCGAAGCCTTCCGGCTGGCGCCAGGCTCGGCCGCCGAAGGCGGCCAGGGTGAAGGCCGCGAGCCCCAGGGCGGGGCGCCACCGGGAGCGCTTCACGGCTTCCCGGGGCGGCGCACGGCCGGTGGAAGCGGGAGCCGATCCGCGCCGCTACCGAGCACCCAGGACACGCCGGCCACCAGACGGATCTGGTTCCAGTCGAAGGCCGAGGCATCGGGCCGCTGGCGGTCCTCGGCGTAGCGGGTGGCGCTCAGGTTCAGCCGGAACCGTTCGGTCGGTCTGAGATCGGCGCGGAGCCGCACCCAGATCAGCTCGCTCTGGTCGAAGCGGAACTCGAGAGGGCGCACCTGGCGCCCGCCCGCCGCGCTCAGGGCGACCTCCGGGCGGGGTTCCCAGCTCAGATGCACCTCCCACCCGTGCAGGGCGGCTCCCGGTCCGAACTCGTTCCGGTAGTCGGCCCCGGCGTACCAGACCCGGGCGAACGCCACGCCGGCCCCGGCGGACCAGCGCCACCCGTCGTCCTCCTCCCGGACGAGCGGTGTGGCGGCCCCGGGGTCAGCATAGCGGTACCGCTCACCGGAGGCGTGCAGGTCGAGGCCGCTCACCGGACTGGCCCGGATCGAGCCGTTGATGGCCGTAAACGGGACGGGGCTGAACACGCCCCAGAGGGTCCAGAGATCGAAGTAGGGCCGGTACCGCCTGACGCCGGCCGCTGCCCCCCACCGCCTCCGACCGTAGGCCAGTTCCAGGTCCGACGAGCCCCAGAATCCCCGGGCCAGATCGTACTCGGCGCCGCCGGTGAGGCGCCAGCCCGCGTGGGGCCTGAGGTCGGTGCTGAGCGCCACCCGCTCGGCGACGAAGTTCCGGGTGTCGCGGTCCACCTCGCGCTGATACTCCACCCGCAGGTCGCCGCGGGAGAATTGCCAGGCGGCGTTGGCGCCGGCCACGAGCTGGCGCTCGCGGGGCTGGAACTCGTCGAGCGGATCGAGCGCGGGCGCCGTCACCGGCAGGGCCACACCGCGCGCCAGACCCAGGCCGAGGTAGGCTTCGCCGGCAAGGCCGCTGGAGAGATGCCGCGCGCCCACTAGGCCGCCGTCGAACCCCGTCGAGCCGAGCCGGCCCCGGACGAACTGGCGGCCGCCCCGGCCGGTGAGCCACTCGTTCGCGTACTCCAGGTAGCCCTCCAGGAGCTGGAACGGCGGATCCGTGCCGGGCCAGACGTCGGCGCCGCCCAGGTCGAGCCCCAGCCGGGCGTTGGCATGCAGGCTCAGGCCGCGGACACCGAATCCCCAGGCGGCGAGGTCGGCCCCCAGCACCAGGGGACCGCCCCGCCGCTCGGAGCCCGGGCGGTAGAACTGGCAGAAGGCGGCGCCGGGGGCGCAGGAGACAGCGTGGCCATCGGGCGATTCGGGCCCGCCGTCGGGCCCGGGGACCACGGCTCCCGCCGGGATGCTGTCCAGGCGCACGCCCCGGTACGCCACGCGCTGGATCCGTCCGTCGAGGCGGAGCAGGTAGTCCTGGGCCCCGACCGTGCCCGGGGCGGCGAGCGCCAGGGCCGCGAGCAGGAGCCCGGACCGCGTCACCGCTCGCCTCCCCTGGTGAGCGTGCGCCGGAACTCGTCCGGCGTCCGGAGGAAATGACAGGCGGTGCACTCCCTGGGCGCGTAATGGTCCTGAGCCTGGTCGTGGCAGGTCAGGCAGAATGACCGGGTCGGGACCAGCCGGCTCACGCGGTCGGGGCTGTGGCAGGCGTCGCAGGCCGTGTGGGCGTCGGCCGGGCGCTGATGGGGCGTGGCGATGGCGTCCGTCTTGTGGCACGCCGCGCAGTGGCGGCCGGACGCGTGGTGATCCTCGTGGCACGCCTGACAGGCCAGGACGCTGTCAGGTGGCGCGAGGGAGACCGGGGTCGTGTGGCACGTCACGCAGGCGAGCGTGGTGTGCCTGTCGTGGAGGAACTCCACGGGGCGGACCCGGGTCTCGTGGCCCCGCACCCGGATCCCCACCTGTACCGCGACCGGCGACTCCAGCTCGAATGGGGCGTGGCACGACCCGCACTCGCTCCGCGCCGGCGCCTGGTGATGGCAGATCTGACAGCCGCGGGGCGGCTGGAACGTGAGCCCGCCCTCCCCGCGCGGGGCCAGGTGGCAGGTGAGACAGGCGAGTTTCCGGTGGGTGTCGTGGGGGAAAGTATCGGGCGGCAGCGACGCGACCGGCGCGCTCCCGAGCTTCGGCCCGGGGAGCGGCGGCCCGTCGCCCTTGGGTTTCTGGGGCCGCGGGTCCGGCGCCGAGGCGTCCTGCCCGAGCGCCGGCGGGGGCGCCCGTGACGGCGCCAGCGACTGGCGGAGCGCCTTCAGCGTATCGAACGGCAGCGGGGGCGCGAGGTGCGGTTGCCGCTGGCGCACCCGCTCATGGCAGCCGGTGCAGTCGCTCGCGTCCACCTGGGCCGCGTGCGGCGTGTGGCAGAGCAGGCACTGGGGACCCGCCTTCCGGTGCTCGCGGCCCACGTGGAACGGCTCGCTCCGCCAGTCGGCGTGGCACCGGGCGGTGGTGCAGGACGCCGTGGCCTCGGCTGGCGTCCGCTGGACGTGGGGGTTGTGGCACATCCCGCAGGTGCCGCCGTGCGGGTCCCGGGCCGCGTCGAAATCCCGTAACCGCTCCTTCATCTCGTGACAGGCAAAACACTGCTGCAGCGCCGGGCGCAGGGTCGCGACGGCCGAGTCGTGCGTCGCGAGCCGCGGCACAGTGGCGATGAAGTTGTGGCACGCCTGGCAATGGAAGGTCGAAGCCTGGTCCGCGGCCGCCATCTTGCCGAGCACGATCCGGGTGTCGCTCGCCTGGTGGCACCCGGACTGCCCGCAGGTCTCGTTGGCGGGCGGGAAGCGGTGCGCCGTGCGGGCGTGGCAGGTGAGGCATTCCACCTTGCCCGCGAGCGAGTCCGACTCGAGATGGGTCCGGTGGCCCGCGGTGGCCGCGATGGCTTCCCAGGTCTCGCGGGCCGCGCCACGGACGTGGCACTGCTCGCAGATCTCCCGGGGAACCTTGGCGTGCGCGGGGATCGAATCGCCCCGCACCCCCGACATCCAGAGCACCAGCTTCACCGCTTCCTTCGTCGGCTTGAGCGGGTGGCAGGTATGACAGCTCAGGGTGTCGTGCTTTCCCTCCAGCTTGGGGACGAGCGTGTAGCTGCCGGTGTCGGGAAGGACCCAGGCCTGGCCGCTCGGGACGAAGATATGGCAGCCGTTGCAGAACCGGTTATCGGTTTCGACGAAGCGGTAGCCGCCGTACCCTGCGCCCGCGACCCCGAGCACCAGGAGCAGCACCGCGGCCGCCAGGGCCGCCTGCATCCCGGTGCTTCGGGAGCGGAGCCAGGCCGCGATGGCGGCCCGCCGGGGCCGGTACCAGCGGATCAGCAAGAACAGCACCGCCAGGGCGAGGATCACCCCGCCCCACATCACCCAGGGCGAGCGCTGGAAGGCCCACTGGATGAGCGGAGTGACCCAGTCCCGGGTGGGGGCCGGGTGGACCAGCGAGTCGGGCGGGAGGGTCGGTACGTTCAGGGCACTGACCTCCGGGACCGCGGGTGGTCAAGAGGCAACCGCCCCGAGAAGGAAACCTTGTCGGGGCGGCTGCGGAAGGGCACCTGGCGCGCGCGCCTCGATCAGCGCATGGCGCTCGCGGCGGCGTTCAGGATGGCGCGCTCCGCGGCCGGCGCCATGCGGAGCTGGCCGGTCCGAATCGCGGTCTGGATCCTGGCCAGAATCGGTGCCGGCGGTGCCGGGAGGAAGCTGCCGTAGTTCGCCAGCAGGTCCGCGATCGAAGATTGCAGCAGCGCGCGGGTCAGGAAGGGGTTGTGCACCCCGTGCGACCCGTCGGGATGGCTCGCCAGGCGCTCGCCGAGCAGCTGCGCGTTGAAGAGCGCACCCTTGGCCGGGGTAAGAATCGTGTTGTACGGCGGGTTGGTGAAATCAAGATCATTGGGCACGTTCGCCTTGATCTTGGCCAGGTACCCAGTGTCCGTCGGGAAGGGGTCCAGGGTCCGGTCGCCGTCCAGGTCGCCCCACAGGACGTCAATGTAACCGTCCTTTTCCGTCTGGATCTGGGTGAGCCGCTGCACGGCGATGGCTTCGGAACCGTGGCATCCCGACGCGGTGCACGCCGCCCAGGACCGGCTGGGCTCGTCGTACGCGCACGCATTGGTAAAGGTGGTGTCCACCACCGGTGGCGTCTTCTGCATCAGGCAGGGCAGGGGATGGAAGCTGTGTCCGCTGAAGACGATCGAGTTCCCGCTCGCGTCCACGCCGCTCAGGCGGTTGACATGGCAGCCGGCGCAGAGCCGCGGGTTGGCCGAGGACCCGTGCGTGGTGAGGATCTGGGTCGTGTCGTACGTGGTGCCGGGCGGGAAGTAGCCGGCGGTGCCGAAGAGCACCGGCCCCTGGGCGCCGTGCGGCCCCCGGAATCCGGAGGGCGTGGCGTCGCTCTCGCGGTTGTGACACCGGGTGCAGAGGTTGTTCGCGATGTCGGGGTCGTCGATGGGGAAGCGGAGCTGCCCCTCGAGCGGCTGGCCGTTCGCGTCCTTGGCGGTCCCGTGGGGATCGTGGCAGACCGCGCAGTTCTGGGGCAGGAGCGTCGCGGTGTTGAGTTCCTTGTAGACCGTGTTCACGCCGAAGGCCCGGAGCGCGCCCTTGCCTTCATGGCACCGCTGGCATTCCGCCCGCCCCGCGGGATAGGCGTTGAGCTGGCCGTGCCGGGAACTCAGCCATTCCTTCAGGTAGTTGTGGTGCTTGGCCGGCGTGTTGTCCGTGTGGCAACCGCCGCAGCCCGAGTTCACCACGGCCGCCGTGTCCGGGACGGCGGAGGTGGGGAAGATCTGAATGCTCGGAATCGGCCGGTTGGCCACCACGGTGGGGTTCTGGACATGGTTGTAGCCCGGCCCGTGGCAGCTCTCGCACTGCACGTCATGGTACGCATTGCTCTTGACCGCATCGTACCCGACGTTCGCGAAGGGCTGGTTCCCCCGGGAGTTGACGCTGTGGCACCCCTCGCAGAAGGATTGGGCCGCCCCGCTGTTCACGAGGTCCGCCCAGGCATCGGCGTGCTTCGTCCGGACCCAGTCGGTCTGCTGGCCCACGTGGCAGTTGCCGCACGTGGTTTGCTCGGTCGCGACCTTGAAGTAGCCCAGGAAACCGCTGTTGGCGTCCGGTGGCGGATTGAACGGAGGACGGTCGCGGAAGACCGTGTCGGTACAGGCGCCGAGGAAGAAGGCAGCACCCGTCAGCGCCACGAGGACCCGCACCGGCGACTTCGAGCCGAAGGTCGTGCGCATCGGTCAAACCTGCGAAAGGGACCGGGACTATACTACGACCTCCGGAAGATTGCGCAACAGGATTTCCGTAGAATTCCGGTGAAGGTTCGCTTATCCAGCCATTCCGCCTAACTTCTTTATAGAAATCTTCATGGAAGCCGGAGCCGAGGCGCGCTTCTTGCGGCAACGGCGAGCCGGACCAGCTCCTCGCGCTCGCGCTCCTCCAGCTGCCGCCGGACCCGCTCCACATTCGCCCGGAGGTCCGGGGCCACCCGCCGCTCCAGGGCGTTCACCTGTCGGGAGGTTCGCGCCAGGGCGTCGGCGAGGCGGCGGAGCAGGAGGGCTTCCGGCGCGCTCCGGAGCAGGAGCGCCAGCAACTCCTCGTAGGCATCGGCTGCCAGCGCGGCGGCCCCTCCCGTTGCCATGGGAGGGGCGGCCCGTGCCGCGAGACTGCGCTCGACCGGCGGGACCGATTCGAGCCGGGCCGCCGGCAGCCCCCACACCGTGCCGGGTTCGAGCTGAACCGTGACCTGGCGGCCCGGCCAGGCCAGCGGCGCGACCCCGTTCTCGCCGAGGTCGCCGAGCGCCAGGGCCAGCAGGCGGTGCGCCCGGGCCGCCCGGTCCGCGATCCGGGCGTGGGTATCCACCGCGGGGGCGGCCAGCCTGAAGAGCGAGGCGGCCAGGGCCTCCCGCTTCCGCCGGAGGAGGGCGATCCCCCGGCCCAGGCGGGCGAGGGCACGCTCGGCCTGGATCAGGTACTGCCGGGTGGGGGTGGGGCGGCCCTGGATCATGGTGCGGCTCGGGTTGCCACGCGGCTCGCGTACACGGCATCGCTCAGACGGACGAGATCGGTCCGGGGGAGCCCGGCCATGAGCTGCCACCCGCGCTCCAGCGTCTCGGCGAGCCCGCGGCGGCCCGGTCCCTGCCCGATGAATTCCCGCTCGAACCGGTCGGCGAAGGCGAGCGCCCGGCGGTCTTCATCGGAAAGCCCTGTCTCGCCCACCACGGCGGCGAGGAGCTGCGCTTCCTTGCCGCGGGCATAGAGGGCGTAGAGCTGGTCCGACCAGGCGCGGTGCTCCGGGACCGTCCGGCCCGGGCCGATGCCGGCGTTCATGAGCCGGGAGAGCGAGGGGAGGACATCAATCGGTGGGTCCACGCCGCGGCGGTGGAGGTCGCGGCCCAGCACGATCTGGCCCTCCGTGATGTAACCCGTGAGATCGGGAATCGGATGGGTGATATCGTCGTCCGGCATGGTGAGGATCGGGATCTGGGTCACCGATCCCTGCCGGCCGCGCGCGATGCCCGCCCGCTCGTAGAGCGAGGCCAGGTCGGTATACATGTACCCCGGGTAGCCCCGGCGGCCGGGCAGCTCCTGGCGCGCGGTGGCGATCTCGCGGAGCGCCTCGCAGTAGTGCGTCATGTCGGCCAGCACCACCAGCACGTGCATCCCCGCCTCGTAGGCGAGGAACTCGGCTTCGGCGAGCGCCAGGCGCGGGCAGAGTAACCGCTCGATCGTGGGATCGCCCGCCTCGTTGAGAAAGAGCACGCTCCGCTCCCGAGCCTCCCCGGCCTCGAACCGCTCCAGGAACGCCCGGGCCTCGCGTGCCGTGATGCCGATGCCGGCGAAGACCACGGCGAACGGCTCGTCGTGCGGCGCGCGGGCCCCCTCGAGGATCCGCGCAGCCAGTTCGAGCCCCGGCAGGCCCGGGCCGCTGAAGATCGGGAGTTTCTGGCCGCGGACCAGGGTGTTCATCCCGTCAATCGCCGAGAGGCCGGTCTCGATGAAATCCTGGGGGCGGAGCCGGCTGGTGGGGTTGAGCGGGGCGCCCCAGACCGGCCAGCAGGCCTCGCCGACCGGTCGGGGGAGCCCGTCCCGCGGCTGGCCCGCGCCCCCCAGCGCCCGGCCCAGGAGTTCGCGGCCCACGACCGCCGAGGCTACCTCGCCGGCCAGCACGCACTGCACCTCGTGGGGCGGGAGGCCCAGCGTCTCCTCCAGCACCTGGATGACGGTGATGTCCGCGCTCGCGTCGATCACCTGGCCCCGGCGATCCGGGGCCCCCGGCACCCGCAGGGTCACCCACTCGCCTAACGCGACACCGCGGACCTGGTGGAGATAGACCAGCGGGCCTGCCACCCCGGCGGCGCCGTGATAGATGCGCGTGACCCGGCTCATGGGGCCTGCTCCGGGGATCCCAGCCGCGCCGCGATGAGCTGCTCGGCTTGGCGGGCCGCGTCCGCCAGCCGTTCGAGCGGGGCGTCCCGCACCGCGATCAGCGCCGCCCGGAGGCCGGCCAGGTCGAACTGGGCGAGCGACGCGCCGGCGGCGAGCGCCGCCGCACTCCGGCGCGCCAGGGTGGCCAGCAGCAACGCCAGCCGGAGGGTCTTCCACACCGGCGAGGTGGCGTCGGCCGGATCGAACGCGCTCTGGCTCAGCACCGCCTGGCGGGCGATGCGGGCCAGCTCCAGGTGGAGCCGGTCTTCCGGCTGGAGCGCATCGGGCCCGATGAGCGCGGCGATGTCGCGGAGCTCTCGTTCCCGGGCCAGCAGCTGGAGCAACCTGCGGCGGGCGTCTCCCCAGCCGGGGTCCGCCTCTCGCTCGAACCAGGGGAGGACCCGCTCGGCATACAGACTGTAGCTCGTCTCCCAGTCCACCGCGGGGAACTGACGCTGGTGCGCCAGCCCGGGGTCGAGGGCCCAGACCGCGCCCACCACGCGGAGGGCGGCCTGGGTCACCGGCTCCGAGAGATCGCCGCCAGGCGGCGAGATCGCCGCGATCACGGTCAGGGCACCCGTCCGCTCTGGACGCCCCGCTGGAACCACCCGTCCCGCCCGCTCGAAGAAGCGGCCGAGCCGGCTCGCCAGATAGGTGGGGTAGCCCTCCTCACCGGGCAGCTCCTGCAGCCGTGCGCCGATCTCGCGGAGCGCCTCGGCCCAGCGCGAGAGGCTGTCGGCCAGCAGGACGACCCGGTACCCCATGTCCCGGAAGTACTCGCCGATCGTCACGCCGAGATAGACCGACGCCTCCCGGGCCGCGACCGGCATGTTGGACGTGTTGACCACCATGACGGTCCGGTCCATGAGCGGCCGGCCGGTCCGCGGATCGGTGAGCCGTGGGAACTCCTCCAGCAGTTCGGCCATCTCGTTCCCCCGCTCGCCGCAGCCGATGTACACGATGAGGTCCGCCTCGGCGTACTTGGCGAGCGACTGTTCGATGATCGTCTTCCCGGTGCCGAACCCGCCCGGCACCGCGACCGTCCCGCCCTCGCTCACGGGAAAAAGGAGATCGAAGATCCGCTGGCCCGAGATCATCGGCCGCTCGTCGCCCAGGCGCTTGCGAACCGGCCGCGGCTCGCGCACCGGCCAGCGGTGGGCCAGGAAGAGGGGGGTCCCCGAGTCGAGGCGGCCGATCGGCTCGGTGACGGTGTATTCCCCCGAACGGAGCTCGGCGAGCGTGCCGGTGACGCCGGGAGGGACCAGGATCCGGTGCGGCAGGCCGAGCCGCTCGGTCACGACGCCGAGCTCGTCGCCGGGCACCACCGGCTGCCCCACCTCGCGCGTGGCCTGGAAGGGCCAGCGCTGCCCGGGGTCCAGGGTGGGGAGGTCGGCGCCCGGCGCCACGAACGGCCCGGCTCGCTCGGCGATCCGGTCGAGCGGGCGCCCCAGGCCGTCGAGGATGGAGCCGAGGAGACCGGGTCCGAGCTGGATGGTGAGCGAGCCGCCTGACAGCGCCACGGGTTCGCCCAGCCGGAGCCCGTTCGTCTCCTCGTAGACCTGCATCGTGGCCCGGTCGCCGGCGACCCGGATCACCTCGCCCAGGAGTCCGCGATCCCCGACCCGCACCAGCTCGTACAGCCGGGCCCCCGGGAGGGGCTCCGCCTCGACCAGGGAGCCGGTGACCCGTACCACCCGCGCGGAGCTCATCGGAGGCGCACCCGATAGCCGATCGCCTGGCGCAGCAACTCGGCGACCCGCTCCTCGAAGGGGACCGCGCCGGCCGCCCCCGAGGGCCCGGGGAAGGGGATTACGAGGGGAATCGCCCGGTCGGTGAGCGCCCGCCGCGTCTCCTCCGGCAGGCTGTCGTGGAGCCGGTCCTCGACCAGGATCATGGCGCAGTCCGGTTCCGCCAGGAGCGCCTCGAGCCAGCGGGCGCACTGTTCCGGGGTTGCCGCGATGGCGGGTCGGATTCCCGCGAGCTGGAAACCCGGGCCCACCGCCGGTGTCGCGACCACGTGGACCGCTCCTTTCATGCGGCGAGCTCCCCGGGATCGGTGAGGCCGGCCCGCAAGGCGTGGCTCCAGATCATCCGCTGGAGCGCGAGCAGCTCCTGCCGCACGCACAGGACATAGGCGACGACCGGGGCGGGCCCCAGGGGATCCCGCCTGGCCTCGTCGCGGGCCCGGCGGATGCGCAGCGCCAGGGCGCTGCGGGTGAACTCGCCGGTCGCCGTGGCCAGCCCGCGCGCCAGACGGGCCAGCTCGCGGTCGGCGAGCAGTCTCGTGAGGCGCTGGGCGGCCTCGGTTCTGGTCTCCGCCGCCGCGACCTCGAGGAAGATCGGCCGCGTCACGCTCCTCCCGCCCTCCAGGAAGACCGCCCCGGGCTCGAGCCCGCTCCGGGCTCCGGCGAGGAGGACCGCTGCCAGGAGATTGTCCAGGTCAATCGCCAGGCGCACCGCACCGAGCAGCCCGCGGTCGCGCCGGGCTCCGCCGAGGGCCCGGGCCGCATACCGCCGGGCCAGCTCCAGCTCGAACGCCAGCAAATCCGGTTCCGCTGCGGCTCCGGCCGCGAGGACGGCGGGGGCGAAGGGGTGCCGCCAGGCGGCGAGGGCAGCGCCGATGGCGGGTATCCGTGATTGGTCGGCGAGGGTCTCGAGCACCCGGAGTGGGAGGGCGGGGGTGGGGAGACACCCCGCCAGACGCCGACCGGCTGCGGCCCCTTCGGCGGCCCCGCGCACCAGGGCCCGGATGCTCCGGCGGTCTTCGTCGTCGAAGAGCAGGGCGAGGACCTCGGTTCGGGGGCCGCACCAGCGGGCCAGCGCTGTCAGGCGCTCTCCCGCCACGGCCCGCGCCGCCCGCTCGAGCAACCCCGGGGCAGTTTCCCGAGCCGCGGGGCCGAGGGGATACCCCAGGGTGGCGAGCGCGCGCGCCAGCGCCGCCAGGTCGGGCTCGCGGGCGAGCTGCTCCAGCGCGGCGCGGCCGAGGAGGTGGAGCCGCCATCCCGCCACCCGGGCGTTCACGTCGTCCCAACCGATCGTCATGGCGGGGTCGCGAGCCAGCGGGCTACATGCTGCGCCAGGCGGTCCCACCGGGCCCGGAGCCTGGTCTCGAGAGAGAGGTCCAGGGTGAGCCTTCCGTCCCGGCTCTCGATCACCGGCCCGGTCCTGAGCGCCTCGTCCACCACGATCGCCCAGCCGGGGTGTTCCGCCAGCCACTGCGCGATGGGTGCCTGGAGCGTTGCGGGGGCCCGAACCACCGCCTCACGGCCGTCGAGAAAGGCTCGGGCCTCGGACAGGTCGCGGGCGAGGCCGTGGCGATAGCGGGGGCGGTCGAGCACCTCGGGGAGCCGGGCCAGCGTGAGCGCGAACACCCTGGCCAGCAGCCGGTCC
>DATLYZ010000068.1:0-23570 GCA_035574255.1 Gemmatimonadales bacterium
GGCGGGGCGGCGCCGCCGGTCCGGAGCTTGGCCTGCTCCAACTCCCAGTATTCCACCTCGAACAGCCGGGCCGGATCGAGCGCGCGCCAGCCGCCGAGCGCTTCCGCCCACTGAATCGCCCGCATGGTGTGGCGGGCGATATCGGCCACGATCCCGGCCTCGGCGGCCCCTGCGCCGAGCGAGACGGAGCCCCGTCCGGGCCAGAGGACCCAGCGGGGCGCGGGGTCGAGCGGGACGTGCTCCGGTCCGGCGTGCCGGGCGAAGTAGGCGCGATAGGCCTCCACGTAGGCAGCCACGACCGGCTCCGGGTCGGCCGTGAGCAGCGCCGGCACGGGTTTGGTCCGGATGACGTGGTCCGGGGTGAGGGGCCCCCGTGTTGCGATGGCGCCCAGGTCAGGCCGCCCGGCGAAGCCGGCGGCCTCGGGGGAGGCGTCGAGGGAGGCGATCAGGGGCCGGCCGGCGGCCAGCGAGGCCGCCCGCCGCAGCCGGGCCAGGGTCACCCCGTCGCCCGGCTGGCAAGAGGGCGTCGCGCGGCACGGCGCCGACCATGCGCCGGCCTGCCGCAGGTACTCCTCGGCCCTCGTCACCAGAGCGATCATGCGCTCGTAGCTGGTCCTGGCGTCCGGACCCCAGGTGAACACGCCGTGATGGAGCAGGATCATGCCTTCGAGCCCGCGCCAGTCGGTTTCCCTGGTGCGTTCGAAGACCGTTCGCGCCAGCACGAACCCCGGCATGACATAGGGTACCACCAGCACCCGGTCGCCGTAGAGGGCCCGGATGGCGGCTTCACCGTCCGGCGTGTTGCTGAGCGCCACGACCGCGTCGGCGTGGGTGTGGTCCACGAAGGCGGCGGGGATGATCGCGTGGAGAATGGCCTCGACGGAGGGCGTCGGCGCGGCGGGGTCGGTGAGGGCAGCGCGCAGGGCCTTGATCATGGCACTGTCGGAGAGGTGGGGGAGTTCCGCCAGGCGCCGGACGGCCGCGAGCCGTACCGGGGCGAAGCCCGCCGCCTCGATGGTGGCGAGATCCCAGCCGCTGCCCTTGATGTAGAGGATCGCTTCGGTCTCGCCGAAGAGGTTGGTGGCGGTGGCCTTGACGCTGGTATTCCCGCCGCCGTGGAGCACGAGCGACGGCTCGCGGCCGAGCAACCGTGAGGTATAGACCCGGAGCTTCACCGGGTCGCTGCCGAGGGGGGCGGCCTCGGCCTCGTTCCAGAGGCTCTGCATGGGCTCCTGGCGGGTGGCGATGGCCCGGGAATCTACCTCCCGGCCACCGGCGGCCGGGATGGGTGGCTCCGAACGGCCGAGGGCCCGGACGATCCGGGCCCTCGGCGTTTTCACCCCGCCACCGCCCGGGGCGCGATCACTGCACCGCGTTCATCATGTCGAAGATGGGGAGGTACATGGCGACCACCATCCCGCCCACGATGACGCCCAGGACCACGATCATGAGGGGTTCCATGAGCGAGAGCAGGGCGCTCACCGCCACGTCCACCTCGTCGTCGTAGAAGTCGGCGATCTTGGCCAGCATCTCGTCCAGGCCGCCGGTCTGCTCGCCGACGGCGATCATGGAGATCACCATGGGCGGGAACACCTTCGATCGCTCCAGCGGCCCGGCGATGGTTTCGCCGCCCGCGATGGAGTTGCGCGACTCCATGACCGCGTCGTGGATGACGCGATTCCCGGCCGTCTTGGCGGTGATCTCCAGTCCGTCGAGGATCGAGACCCCCGAGCTGATGAGGGTGCCCAGGGTCCGGGTGAACCGGGAGACCGCCGACTTCCGGAGCAGGTCGCCGATGACCGGCGCGTTGAGCAGCGCCTGGTCAATCCGCTTGCGGCCGTCCGGGGTCTGGTAGTACCGGCGGAAGGCGAACACGGCGAGGCCGATCGCGCCCAGGAGCGCCCACCAGTAGTTGATCAGGAACTGGGACATGCCGATCACGATCCGGGTGGGGAGCGGCAGCTCCATGCCCACGCTGGCGAACATCTTCTCAAAGGTGGGGATCACGAAGATGAGGAGCACCGCCACGGCCCCGGCCGCCACGGTCAGAATCACACCGGGATAGACCATGGCGCCCTTCACCTTCCGCACCAGCGAATCGTTCTTCTCGAGGAAGGTGGCCAGGCGGATGAGAATGGTATCGAGAATCCCGCCCGCCTCACCCGCCGCCACCATGTTCACGTAGAGTTCGCTGAACGCCTTGGGGTGCTTCCGAAAGGCGTCGGCCAGGGTGTGGCCGCTCTCGACGTCGAAGACCACCTGCCGGGTGACCTCGGCGAGGGCCGCGTTCTCGGTCTGCTTGGCGAGAATATCCAGCGACTGGACCAGCGGGAGGCCCGCGTTGATCATCGTGGCGAACTGCCGCGTGAAGATGACGATGTCGCGGGTCCGGATGCCCTTGCGCTTGAAGCTGAGGGTGATCTGCTTGGGCTGCTCCCGGACATTGACGACGATCATCTTTTGCTGTTTGATGTGCTTGATGACGTCGTCCCGGGAGGCGACGTCGAGCGTCCCCTTCAGGATCTGCCCGGTCGTCGCGTTGCGGGCGGTGTATTCGAAGACTGGCATGCGCGGTCCCCTCCGTGCTCAGCGGCGCCCGGCCGGCTTGGCGGCCTTCTGGGTATCCACCATCTCGATGTCCATGTCTTCCGGCGGTGATTCCCCACACATCCGGAGCAACTCGGCGGGATCGCCGGAGGCGCGGAGGCACTCCTCCAGCGTCACCTCGCGGCTCATGTAGAGCTGGAACAGCGAGTCGTTCATGGTCTGCATGCCGTGTTTCTTGCCGGCCTGCAGGCTGGAGTAGATCTGGTGCACCTTGTTGTCGCGGATCAGGGCCCGGATGGCCGGGGTGCAGACCATGATCTCGCACGCCATGGCGCGGCCCCGGCCCTTGGCTTTTTGCAGCAGGGTTTGCGTAATGACGCCCTCCAGGACGAACGCCAGCTGGGCCCGCACCTGTTGCTGCTGGTTCGGGGGGAAGACGTCAATGATCCGGTTGATGGACTCCGCCGCCGAGTTGGTGTGGAGCGTGGCGAGGGCGAGGTGGCCGGTTTCCGCGATGGTGAGGGTGGCGGCGATGGTCTCGAGGTCGCGCATCTCGCCCACCAGGATCACGTCGGGATCCTCGCGCAGGGCGTACTTGAGCGCGTTGGCGAAACTCTTGGTGTCGGTGCCGACCTCGCGCTGATTGATGATACAGCTGTGGTGGCGGTGGATGAACTCGATCGGATCCTCCACCGTGATGATGTGCCCTTTCCGCTCCTTGTTGATCTTGTCAATGACCGCCGCCAGCGTGGTGGACTTGCCGGACCCGGTCGGGCCGGTCACCAGAATGAGCCCGCGGGGCCGCTCGGCCAGCTTGGCCACCACGGGGGGCAGCCCCAGGTCCTGGAAGGTCCGGACGTTGAAGGGGATCATCCGGATCACCATCGCCACGCAGCCCCGCTGCTTGAACACGTTGCCGCGGAAGCGGGCCAGGTTCTGGATGCCGAAGGAGAAGTCGAGCTCGTCTTCGGTCTCGAAGCGCTTCTTCTGATTCTCGGTCAGTACCGAGTAGGCGAGCTGGAGCGTGTCCTTGGGGGTCAGCACGTCCGGACAGGAGGCATTGGTGATGTCGCCGTCCACCCGGAGCTTGGGCCGCTCGCCCGCCGTGATGTGAAGGTCGGACGCGTCCTTCTCGATCATCTCCTCGAGGAGCGCCCGCAGGTTGACCGTCATGCCGCCGTCTCCTTGATCACCTCTTCCAGGGTGGTCACACCCTTCTCGATCTTCTTGATCCCGTCCATCCGGAGGGTGAGCATCCCCTCGCTCACCGCCAGGTCACGCAATTCCTGCACCGAAGCCCCCCGGAGGATGGCTCGCCGGATCTCCGGCGACAGGGCCATGACCTCGTAGAGACCGGCCCGGCCCTTGTAGCCGGTGCCGTTGCAGGTCTCGCACCCCCGGCCTTTCTGGAACGGCAGCCGCCGGAGCTCGTCAATGTTCTCGCCCAGGAAGCTCAGCTCCTCGTCGGTGTAGGTGGTCGGCGCCTTGCAGTCCCGGCAGATACGCCGCACCAGCCGCTGGGCCACCACCAGGTTCACGGCGCTCGCCACGTTGAACGCCTCGATCCCCATGTCGATCATCCGGGTGATGGTGCTCGGCGCGTCGTTGGTGTGCAGGGTGGACAGCACGAGGTGCCCGGTGAGGGCCGCCTTGATGGCGATCGAACCGGTCTCCAGATCGCGGATCTCCCCGATCATGATGATGTTCGGGTCCTGCCGGAGGAACGCGCGCAGGGCGGCCGCGAAGGTGAGGCCGATTTCGTTGCGGACCAGAACCTGGTTGATCCCCATCAGGTTGTACTCGACCGGGTCCTCCGCGGTCATGATGTTGGTCTCGACCGTGTTGATCCGAGAGAGCGCCGAGTAGAGCGTCGTCGTCTTGCCCGACCCCGTCGGCCCCGTCACCAGCACCATGCCGTACGGGTTCAGAATGGCCCGCATCAGGTCCTTCTCCGCCTTGGGCTCGAAGCCGAAGGTCGTCAGGTCGAGCGTCAGATTCCCCTTGTCGAGAATCCGCAGGACGATCTTCTCGCCGAAGATCACCGGGAGGGTGGAGACCCGGAAGTCGATCACCCGGTTCCCCATCTTGAGCTTGAGCCGGCCGTCCTGCGGGACGCGCCGCTCGGCGATGTTGAGCTGGGAAAGAATCTTCACCCGCGAGGTGAGCGCCGCCTTCATCTTGACCGGCGGTTTCATCACTTCCTGGAGCGCGCCGTCAATTCGGTAGCGGACCCGGATCTCGTGCTCGAACGGCTCGATATGGATGTCGGAGGCGCCCCGCTTGACCGCGTCCGTGAGGATGCCGTTGATGAGCTTCACCACAGGCGCGTCGTTGATCTGGGCCTGGGTGGCGGCCTCCTCCTCCTGCTCCTCCACCACCTCGACGTCCTCGGCCCCCATCCCCTCGATGTCCTTGAGGATGCTCTGGAGCTGCTGGTCCGACGATTCGTAGTGCTTTTCGATGAGGTTGCGGAGGGTGTACTCGCCGGCGATGACCGGGAACAGGTCGTACCGGGTGATGAACTTGAGGTCGTCCAGGACCCCGGTGTTGGTGGGGTCCGCCATGGCCACCGTGAGGGTGCGCCCTTCGCGCTTGAGCGGAAGCACCACGTGCTTCAACGCGAAATCCCCCGGGACCAGCTTGAGAATCTTGGGATCCACCTCGAAGCGGGTGAGGTCCACCGCCGGCATCCGGTACTGGCGCGCCAGGACCTTGGTGACCTCGAGCTCGTTCACGAGGCCGAGCTTGACCAGCACGTAGCCCAGGCGGTGCCCGGACGACTTCTGCTCCGTAAGGGCCGCCGAGAGCTGGTCGCGAGTGATGAGCCCTTCGCGAATCAGGATGTCGCCCAGCCGGTCATTCCCGCCCTGCGCTGCGGTCGCCATCGCTCACTGGGTACGGATTGTGAAGTGGGACAACGGTTTACGCCCGGTAGTGGTAAGCTAGACGGGCGCCAGAGGGTGTCAAGGAGTGGCCGTTATCGGACGGTCACGCGGTCCCGCACCCGGGCCACGGTGGCGGGCCCGACTCCCGGGACGCGCACCAGGCTATCCACCGCGGGAAAAGGCCCGTGTTTTTCCCGCCAGGCAACGATGCGCCGGGCCATCGAAGGCCCGATGAACGGGAGAGCCTCGAGCTGAGCGGCGGTCGCGCTGTTCAGGTCGAGCGGTGGCCCCCTGCGCCCGGGGACGGTCCCGCCGAGCGGGCCGGTGGCGCCGGACGCGGCGGGCGCAGAGAACGTGACCCGGTCCTCGATGGCACGGAGCAGCCCCGGACCGATGCCAGGCACCCGATCCAGGGCGGCGAGGGATCCGAAGGGACCGCGGGCCGTCCGGTCCGCCACGATCGCCTTGGCGAGGGTCAGGCCGACCCGAGGGAGCCGGGCGATCTCGAGCGCCGAGGCCCGGTCGAGGTCAATGCGCTCGCCAGGCGCCAGCGGGCGGGTCAGGCGCACGGCGCTGTCCCGATGGGCGCGCGGCGAGGCCGATGGGTCGGCGCGAGGCAGGCGAACCTCGCCGGGCGGGGCACCGGGCGCGAGGATCCAGCTTCGCACCGCCTGGCCCGCCACCGCGAGCCCGAGCAGGAGCAGCGCGGCCCGGCGTTCGGGAGGCATGGGACCACGCTGTGTCGCGCTGGCGGTGGGGGCGTGACCCGGGACACGCGAAGCGGCGCGGAAAACCGCGGCGCTCGGCCGAGCGTGGGCGGGCCTCGCCGCTCAGCGCTCGGCGCGTCGCACCAGGGCCATCATCACGTCGCCCACCACCTGGAGGCTCGCGGCGCTCACCTTGTCGAGGCTGTCCGCCCGGGTGTGCCAGTAGCGGTTGTCAGGGCCGCCGTACTCGAAGTCCACCACGTCGATCGCGCGGATCCCCACCTTGATGAGTTCCACGTGGTCGTCGGTGAGCGTAGGGCCGGGGGTGGGGACGAAGTACTGCGCGTACCCGAGTTTCCGCGCCTCCGACCACACCAGATCCACGACCTCCGGCGCCGCCAGGAGGGACTGACCCTCCTGCTTGATCGTGAGGTCGCGGTCGCCCACCATGTCCACCAGGACGGCATAGAGCGGCCTGGGCCCCGGCGGGAGGTGGCGCGCGTAGTACCGCGAGCCGATGAGGACATCCTCCTTTTCCGTCTCGAAGTTGCCGTAGTCTTCGCCGTCCACGAACAGGAGGTCCACCCCGACCCGCGGCGGCTTGGCCTTCAGCGCGTCGGCCATGCCGAGCAGGACCGCCACCCCGGACGCACCGTCGTTGGCGCCGGGTACCGGGCGGGTGGAGTCGGTGGGGTCGCGGTCGGCGCGGGGCCGGGTGTCCCAGTGGGCGAGAAAGAGGATTCGCTCGCCAGCCCCCGGGTTGAACCGCGCGAGCAAGTTGCGGAGCGGCAGCCTGACGCCCTTGCCGGTGGTGTGCACCCAGGCCTGGACGAGGAGCGTATCGGCCCGGCTGCGGAGCAGCGAATCGAGCCAGTCCGCCATGCGCTCGTGGCCTGCCGTGCCCGGAATGCGGGGACCGAACCGGACCTGGGTTTCGAGATATCTGAACGCCGCCTGACCGTCGAACTCGCGGGGCGGGGTAGCAGGGCGGCAGGACGTCGCGGCCAGGAGCGCCAGGAGGGCGCACAGGAGAGCGTTGGTCATGGACGGTCGAGGAGGCGAATGGACGGGACGGCGCCGGGGGCTCACCGGTAGTCGCCCGCATAGAGGGAGAGCTGGAACGTCGCGGTGACGATGATCTGCTGGAGTTTGCGATCGAGGTGGCGTGCGTCGCTCACCGAATAGGAGAAGGTGAGGCCGCCGGTCAGGATACGCAAAAGGTCCGTGTCGAACGAGCCGCGGAGTTCCTGGCGCCGGATATCGGAGATCGTGACGCAGTCCGGGTCCGTGGCACGCTGGAGGCAGCTCGTGCCCTTGGAGAGCACGCCGGTGAGCGAGGTCCGGACCACCTTCCTGAGCCGGCTCACCGAGGCGGGCAGCCGGAGGCCGTAGCTCAAGGCCAGGTTGAGGTCGTTCTGGTCGAACTCGGTGCGATTGCCGTTGCTTTCGTTGGCCTGGTCCAGCATCGCGTAGGTGCCGGTCACCACCATGCCGTTCCGGAAGCTCACCGTGAGGTCGGGGGTGATCGTCCGGGACTCGGTCCGGGTCCGCGCCCCGGTGCCCACGGCGGCCGGCAGGGTGGTGGTCCCTTCGGTGTGCCGGTACGAGGCCCCCACCGCCACGAGCGAGACGGGGCCGCCGCGCAAGGTGCGGGTGAGGCGGAGGTTGCCCTTGGGCCATTCCCGCTGGTGGGTTTCGGCCAGCTGGAAGGCGCCGCCCACCTGCTGGAAGCGCGAGCTGCGGCTCCGGGAGTACTGGGTCGAGAACGAGAGGCCGAGCGGGAAATCGGCCCCGGTGGTGAAGGTGGTGGTCCGGGTCTCGGTGGCGCCGCGGGCGAGCTCGCCCTCCTGGCGCATGAAGCGGTCGAGCCCACCCACGCCGAGCTGATACCCGAGCCCAGGGTCGAAGGCGGCGAGATCGAACGTCGAGGTGCGGGTGAGCCGGTCGGAGAGATCGAACCCGCGCAGCCGCCGCAGGTTCTTCGCCAGGACCCCCGAGTCGCCCAGGATCCGGGAGGCGAGCCGGCCCAGATCGAGGTTCACCCCCCGCTCCACGCTCCGGCTGTTGTTCAGGGTCTGCGGGAGGATGAAGGCGCCGGCCGTGTCCCCGTTCTCGCGGATCGGGTCGCGGCTCGTGAGGCTCCGCGAGAGGATGAAGCTCGAGGTGCGTACGTAGCGGGGGCGCAGCCAGGAGGCGATCCTGGGCGAGAGGCCCAGCGAGGTGGAGAGCTGGCGGTCCCGCTCCACGCCCACGTCCATGCCGAGGAAGCTTCGCCGGGAGGCGTTCACGACGCGACCCAGCAGATTCGAATCGGGATACACGCGGAGATCGCGGGTACTGGCGAGGTCGGCCGAGAGCGAGAGCATGCCGAGCGGCTGCCAGGTGAGGCCGGCGCTGTTGCGCCAGGTGTGCGTGAGCGAGGTGACCGGGACGATGGCGCTGTCGGCGGGCCGCCGCACCGGGACCAGATAGGCGAAGAACTCGGATTGGCTCCGCACCAGGCCGCTCGAGAGGCGCACGCTGGTCGGTGCCAGGCTCACGAACGGCCGGCGCAGCGCGTCGGCCCCGTCGCTCCGCCGCAGGAACCCGGGGAGTTTCGCCACCAGTCCTCCCAGATCGAGCGACAGGCCGGTCCGGCCGGGGAGAAGGTTGTAACTGGCCAGGATGCTTCGGGAGCGGCTGGTGGCGCGGGACTGCTCGGTGAGGCTGCGCCCGTCCACCACGCTCACGTTGACCCCCAGCGGGTCGAGGAGCCCCCGCACCAGCCACGACCGCCCGCGCGCGGCCCGCCGGAGGAGGAAGTTGTAGGAGACGGTCCGGCTCTCGGGTCTCCGCAGGCGATCCAGGTCCTCGCCCCGGAGGTCGGTGCCGGTGAGGAGGTCGGGGTCCACGCCGGTCCGCACGTAGGCCACCTGGACCGGGAAGAGGAGGCCGAGCGAGGGGGGCAGGAACCGGTCCAGGCGGAGGTTGCTCGCGGCCTGGAACGTGCTCGTGGTCCGGTAGGTGGGCTCCGCGCCGAGCTGCTGGAAGAACCCGTCCTGGCGAGTGAAACCCAGGATCAGGTCCCCCACGTCGCTGGCGACGAGCCGGCCATCCACCGCCACGGCCGTCCCCACTCGCGAGACCGGCTCCACCAGCCGGATGTCGTCCACCCACACCTCGGCGCTGTCGGTCGCCGTGGTCGCAGCCACCCGGAGGATCCCGGCGGCGATCTCCTGCACGGCCGCCAGGTTCGGCGGGCTCACCGCCGGATCCTGGACATAAACCAGGTAGGGTCCCTCGCAGAGCACATACGCGGTGGACACGGTGTCACCGCCGCAGGCGACCCGGGCCGCGCTGTCGGGCGGGAGGCCTTGCAGGCGGCGCGACTCGATCGCGGCCCGGAGGCGCCGCCAGGTGCTCAGCGAGACCCTGCCCTCCGGCACCCAGGTCGCGGTCCTGGCCGGCATGATGAACTGATAGAAGTTCCGGCTGTCGGTGCCGACCCGGATATAGACCTGGAAGTCCCCTTCCACCCATCCCGCGCCCGAGCCCCGGGCCCAGAAGCGGAGTTCCTCGTACTTGAGCAGGTTCTGAGGCCCGCTCGGGAAGCGGAAGTACGCCTCCGCGCGCTGGCCCAGACCCAGGCGGCTCCCGATCAGCCGGAGCGAGCGCTCGTTGACCTGGGTTCCGAACTCGTCGCGGCTCCCGCCCCGGCGGTCCAGCCCGCTCACGACCCCGGGCGGCGAGGTGTAGCCCAGCTCGGTGTTCTCGGTCGAGATGGTCGTCGCGATGACCTCGCCGGCCGCCGAGCCGGTGGAGCCGGCGAGGCCCGCGATGGGGCTGTCCGAGCGGCGAACCCAGGGGGAACCGACCAGCCGCATGCGGGCCAGGGCGAAGAAGGCCACCCGGTCCGGCCCACCCTGGTCCGCCTCGGCGACGACGGTGACCCGGAGGTGCCGGATCAGGCGGATGTTGGGGGTGCCGAGCGCGAACTCGGCCCTGCGGAGCGGAATGCGATAGAGCTTCCAGCCACCCAGCGAGTCCGGCGTGGGAACGCCGTCCCGGGCGAAATAGGTCCCCTGCCGGAGGTCCACGACCCAGCGGAACACGTTCTCGGTGGCCCCCTGGGCGTCGAGCGTGTTGTCGCCGTCCAAGTCCTCGGTGTCGAGGAAGCCGTTTCCATTGGTACAGCGACTGCCCAGATCGCCCCAGGGGAAGACCGGGACGCTGTTGGAGAGTTCCCGGCGGCAGAGCGGGAACCGCCGGAGCGGCGCCTCGCCATCGGCGCGGATCAGGGAATCGGGGCGGTCGCCCAGAATACCGATGTCGTCGGTCTCCGCGTTGAAGACCCCGGTGGGCTGCCGTTCGGTGTCCAGCCGGCCCTGCCCGATCAGCCGGCGGCCGCGGAACAACGTGTCCAGACCGGGAGGCCCGGCCACGTCAATCGTGTCCGGGGCCAGCGCCACCGCGTCCTCGCTGACGTTCCCCAGGTCGAACACCAGCTTGACGCCCGCCGAATCGGCCGAGTGGCGCCGGTCCTGGAAGACCCAGAACTCCAGGAACTCGTTCTTGGAGAGATCCACGCCGGTGGTGCTGAGCGCGGTGACGATGGACCGCCAGCGGGGAGCGAAGAGGCGCTGGGGCTGGGTCCAGCGGGCGCGGTTGTCCCGCTGGACTATCCCGCCCGCCGTATCCGCGTGGAGCGCCATGAAGAGGATCGTCTCGAGCTGATCCCGCTGGCCGGCGACCTGGATCCTGGGATCGATGTCGCGGGCCCGGAGCTGGAGGGTCCCGCCCTGGCCGTCCGGAACCAGATTCTGCCAGGTGAGCTGGACGGCGTCGGCCGGGTCGAACTGCGGGCCGACCACCGCCTGGACCCCGTCGGTGTACTGCGGCCGGCTGCTGAACTCCCAGAGGCTTTCCCTGAGCGAGACCGGGATACCGTTGTCGCCCTCGAACTCCTCGAGATAGGCCTGGCCAGAGCGGTTGGGGTCGGGGCGGGTGAAGGCGACCTCGCCATTGAGTTCCAGGCGCGAGGGGGCGGTGGCCGGGGTGGAGGTGAACCGATTCAGGAACCGGGTCACGCCCTGGGGCCGGAACTTGAGATCGGTGCTGATCCCGCCGACCAGGTTGGCCTGCGCCTCGAACCCGAGCTGGGGCCGGTTGAACGCGCTCTGCTCCACCTGGTAGACCCCGACGAGGTTGATGCCCCCGACGTCCCCCAGCCGGTACCGGCTGGCGAGCCCGTAGATCTGGGTGGGCGCGACCGCGAAGATGCCCCGCTCCTCGAAGCGCGCCTGAACCTGGACCGCACCACCGGTGCCGAAGAGGGCGGGTGGATCGAGGAAGGTGACCTGCCCCACATCGTAGTTGATGTTGTAGTCCACGCCCTTCTCGAGGCGCCGGCCGTTGACGAACAGCTCCTCGCTCCCCTCCCGGATCTGGAGCGCGCCCAGATCCAGGGTGGACCGGTCGGCGCTGGAGGCGGCGTTGTACTGGAGCCGGAAGAGGAACTTCGCCGGGGGGCCTTCGGTAAAGAGCAGGTAGCCGGGCGTCTGGTACAGGGAGTCGGACAGCTCGGTCGGCGTGAGCCGCGCCGGGTCGGCAAAGGGCCTGAGATGCGGCAGGACGATGTACGATTCCTTGATCGTCAGGCCGGCCGTGGCGTCACGGGTCCGGGGAAAGAGGCGGTCGGCCGCGTTGAAGACGTTCGGGTCGGCCGCCGTGGAGAGGCCGAGCTCGGCGAGATAGGTCGGCTGCGCCCCGGGCCGGAGCGGCCGCGACGACCGGTTGAGGGTGAGATCCACCTTGAGGGACGCCACATCGAGATCCGATCCGGCCACCCGGTACACGCTCCGGATCTCGTGGCGGAACGTGGGGCGGGTGTTCGCGACCCGAGGTTCCACGATCAAGCGGAGCGTGTCCCGGGGCTGCGAATCAGGTGGGACCGGCTGGTCCACCGCGGGATAGGTGCCGACCAGGCCGGTCGCCGTGCGGTAGCTCACGGCCAGGTAATCGTTCACGTCCAGCCGGGCGGCGAGGACGAACCACAGATTGCTCACGTCCATGTAGTAGTCGAGGCCCGGCACGAGGAGGTCCCACCGGGCGGTGACGCGCTGGGTCGTGTCGGCCCCGATGGCGATGGCCGTGATCCCGCCCAGACTGGGGTTGGGCCCGGTGCGGGCACCGGAGGGCCGATAGCGGTAGATCCGCACCTCGGTTCCCGGCTGAGGAGCCACCCCGGCCGGGAGCGGCAGCCGGCTCAGGTCTCCCAGAATGTCCACGGCCGGGAAGCCCGGGATCAGCACCGGGTCTATCACCCAGAAGAATCGGCTCGACTCGAAGTCCAGATCGCGGAGCTCGCGGTCCTGCGGCTGGACCGTGGTCGCCCCGATGGTGTAGGTCCGGGTGGCCACCACGCTCCCCTTCTGGGTGGCCGCGACGGTCTGGAGCTGCATCGGGCCCACCTCGAAGGTGGCGTTCACCCCGAAGTTGTTGGCCGGGATGTTGGCCGTGATGAAGCGGGACGCCGGGGGCCGGAAGGTGACCGTGCCCACCTCGACCCGGCGCACGATCTCGTCGTCCAGGCCCTCGTAGTAGATCTGGATGTTGTTCCGCGCGGTGAAGTCGCGCTGGGTGTCGTAGTCCACATCCAGGTGCAGCCGGCGGCCGAGCAGGCCGGCGGCGCGGACCTGCAACTCGGTGTCGAGCCGGGGAGCCTTGAAGCCGCCGCGGCAGCCGGCGTTGGGATCGAGGATCTGCGCCGGAGTGCAGCGGAGGTTCTTGAGCCGCTCGGTGCGGATCTCCAGCCTGGTCTGGCCGTCTAGGTCGAGGTCCACGTAGCGCGGGTCGAGCCCCAGAAAGTTGCGCCGCTCGCGCGGCCGGCCTTCCGCGTCCTCGTCGCGGGCCGACGCCCGCGGGCCGTACAGCCGCCGCAGCCGATGGGCGACGATGCGGCTGGTGCGGATCGAATCGAGCAAACCCGTGAGGGCGCTATCCCACGACGCCGCCTCGCCGCCCGGGCGGCGATCCCCGGCGAGCCAGGGACTCCGGAAGACCAGAGGCTCCACGAGGGCGAGCGGCGGCCCGTCCCGGCGGAAATGCGCCCAGGCCGGGAGCGGGGCGGCATCGCCGCTCTGGGCCGCCGCCAGAGCCGGGAGGAGGCTCGGCAACGCCAGGAGTGCCAGAAGGCGCACTACGCGAGCAGCCGAGGGTGCCAGGGGAGAATCAGGCTTGAAGGCGAGGGTCACGGGGAATATACTGGCCGGGGGGTAGCGTCACAACTCGTTACCAATCGGAGACTTCCGGCCCGTGCGGGTCCTCAGGCGGTATCTGGTGCGACAGTTCATCCCGCCGCTGCTGTTTGCGTTCGCGGCGATGACCAGCATCATGCTGCTCAACCAGGTCGCCCGCCGGTTCGGCGCGCTGGTGGGGAAAGGGTTGCCCTGGTCGGTGATCGGGGACGTGTTCCTGCTCTCCCTGCCTTTCATCATCGCGATGACCCTCCCCATGGCCGTGCTGGTGGCGATGCTCTACACCTTCAGCCATCTGGCCGCCGACAACGAGATCACCGCCATGCGGGCCAGCGGGCTCAGCGTCTATCAGCTCCTCCGGCCCATGCTGGCGGTGGGCCTTGCGCTCACCGCGTTCAACTTCTGGTTCACCGACCAGGTCCTGCCCGAGAGCAACGCCCGGCTCCGGAATCTCCTCTTCGGCATCCAGCGCAAGAAGCCCACCCTGGAACTCCGCGAGCAGGTGATCAACGAGATCCCTCCCTCGGGACTCTTCCTCCGCGCCAGCCGGATCGATCCGAAGAGCGGGCGCCTCCGCAGTGTCACGCTGTACGACCTGGGCAACACCGACAGTCGGCGGATCATCTATGCGGACAGCGGCATCATGGGGTTCGCTGAGAACCTGGAGGACCTGCACTTCAGGCTCTTCAGCGGCAGCATCCACACGTTCAAGGCGAGCGAGCCCTCGGCCATCCAGGTCACCGCCTTCGCCACCAACGATATCCTGGTGCGCAACGTCTCCAACCGGCTCGATCTCGAGTCCGGCGATGCGGTCCGGGGGGACCGCGAGATGAGCACCTGCGAGATGATGGAGGTGGTGCGCGAGGCCCAGCGGGAGCAGGCCCTGGCCTCGCGCCGCCGCGCCGAGGCCGTGACGCGGGACCTCCGGACCCTCCTCGGACTGGAGACCGGGCCACCCGGCGGCCGGGTGGAGCCCATGCCCCTGCCTGCGTACTGCCGGTGGTTCCGGGCGCTGCGCCGCTTGACGGTGACGGCGGAGCGGGACTCAGCCGCACAGGAGGCGAGAGACACGCTCGAGCCACCCCTGGCCACCGCGATCGGGCGGGCCGGCTCCCCACCCCCGGTACCCCCGACCGACCCGCGCCAGGCGCTCGCCGCCACGAAACGACTCAAACTGGCGGCCGCCAGGGCCGGGGCCGACGTGGAGGCGGCGGTCCCGCTTCAGGGAGTCGCCCCCCAGCCGGCGCCTCCGCCACCGCGGGGGCGAGAGGTCGTCCTTACTCAGTGGGGCGAGGTAGCGGCCGCGATTGACCAGATCCGCTCGGCCGAACTCCGGGCCGACCAGTACGCCGTCGAGGTCCACAAGAAGTGGGCCATCAGTGTCGCCTGCCTGGTGTTCGTCATCGTCGGCGTCCCGATGGCCCTTCGGTTTCCCCGAGGGGGGATGGGGCTGGTGATCGGCGGGGGGCTCTTCGTCTTTGCGATCTACTATATCGGGCTGATCGCGGGCGAGGGCCTGGGCGACAAGAACATCGTGCCGCCGTGGGTGGCGATGTGGGCCCCGAACCTGATTTTCGCGACGCTGGGCGTGTACGGCCTCTACCGGGTCAACCGGGAGTCCGGGTCCACGCGGGGCGGGGATCTGGCCGAACTCTGGGACACGCTCACGGCCCCGTTCCGGCGGCGGAAGGCGGCCTGATGCGGATCCGGATCCTGGATCGCTACGTGCTCCGGTCGTGGGTGCTGATCTTCCTCCTCACGGCGGTCGGGTTCCCCGTGGTCTCGGTCCTCATCAACCTGACCGACAACCTCGAGAAGCTGCTGGATCGGGGGCTCAGGGTTCCCGAGATCTTCGCGAGCTATGTGTACGCGCTGCCGGAACACATCTACCTGGTGATGCCGGCGGCGGTGCTCTTCGCCACCGTGTTCACGGTCGGGAACCTGGGACGCCATTCGGAGCTTACGGCGGCGAAGGCGGGCGGCCAGAGCTTCCACCGCCTGGCCCTGCCGATCTACCTGGCCGCGCTCCTCGCGTCAGGGACCGCGTACGTCGTGGGGGAGCTGGCGCCCGAATCCACCAGCCGCCAGCTGGAGCTCCAGAAGGCCAAGCAGGTGCGGCCGAAGACCTCGCGCTACAACTTCGTCTATCGCGCCGACCAGGGCTGGGTCTACACCATCCGCACGCTGGAGGTGGAGAACCGGGTCCTGCGCCAGGTGGTGCTGGAGCGGCAGGGCCGGGGGCCCGACTACCCGAGTCTGGCACTCTCGGCGGACAGCGCCACCTATGACGACACGCTGGGATTCTGGCGGCTGCACAACGGCTGGAGCCGGCGCCTGGCGGGCGTGGACGACCAGTTGAGCCTGCGCTTCCGGAGCGCGCGGCTCCGGGCCATGCACGAGGAGCCGGCGGACCTGCTGGTGGAGCCGAAGGCCCCGGAGGAGATGCGCTACGCGGAGCTGTCGCGGTACATCGAATCGTACAAGCGGTCGGGGAACGACACCGCCAAGCTCGAGGTGGACCGCGCCCTCAAGATCGCGCTGCCGGCGACGTGTCTCATCATTGCGCTCTTCGGCGCCCCGCTCGCCGTGAGTTCCCCGCGCCAGGGCACGGCGATCGGGATCGCGATCAGTCTGGGAACGACGGTGATCTTTCTCTCGCTCATCCAGCTCTCCAAGGCGGTCGGGACCAGCGGGGTGATGAACCCGGTGGCGGCCGCCTGGGCGCCCAACGCGATCTTTCTGGTGGCCGGGCTCTGGCTCATGGCGAGGGTGCGGACGTAGGGGACGGACGGGGAGCGCGATGCCGCGTCCCCGCCCCCGCCCCCGCCCCCGCCCCCTGCCCGGCCGGCGCGGTGGGGGCTCGACTTCCCGGTATATTCCCACCATGGTCGAGACCCTTCGTCCCATCATCATCGGGACCGGTATCGCCGGGCTGTGGACGGCGTGGCGTCTGGCGGCGGAGGGCCAGCCCTCGCTGCTCCTCACGAAGGGCCTCCTCGCCGACAGCGCGAGTGCCTGGGCCCAGGGGGGGATCGCCGTGGCGCTGGGCCCGGGTGACAGCCCGAGCCTGCACGCCGCCGACACGCTCGCGGCCGGCGACGGCCTTTCCGACCCGGAGGCGGTCCGGGTGCTCACCAACGAGGGCCCGGACCGGATCCGGGAACTCCTCGCGATGGGAGCGGTCTTCGATCGCGCGCCCGACGGGACGCTCCGCTTCGGTCTGGAGGCTGCCCATACCCGGCCCCGGATCATCCATGCCGGCGGGGACCGGACGGGTGCGGCGCTGGTGGGCTTCCTGACCGACATCGTCCGCCGGCACCCCCTGATCGAAATCCTGCGCTACACCGAGGTGGCGGCGCTCTGTCACGACGGGTACCGGGTCACCGGCGTGATCGCGCTCCGGCATGGCACCCCGGTGGAACTGGCGGCGCGCGACGTGGTGCTCGCCACCGGCGGGGTGGGTCAGCTCTATGCCGTCACCACGAACCCTCTGGTGGCGACCGGTGACGGGTGGGCCCTGGCCTGGCGGGTGGGGGCGGAGCTCCGCGATCTCGAGTTTCTTCAGTTCCACCCCACCGCGCTCAAGCTGCCGGGGGTGAACCCCGCCCCGCTCATCACGGAGGCGGTGCGCGGCGCGGGGGGCATCCTGGTGGACCGGGAGGGGCGGCGCTTCGCCTTTGACGCGGATCCGCGGGGAGAACTGGCTCCCCGGGACGTCGTGGCCCGGGCAGTGGCGGCCGCCGACGCCACGGGGGGCGCCTGGCTCGACGCCCGGCACATCCGCGACTTCCGGCACCGGTTTCCCGGGGTCTCCGAGATCCTGGCCCGCCACGGGCTCGACCCGGCGCGGGAGCTTATTCCGGTGGCCCCGGCGCTGCATTACGCGATGGGCGGCGTTCGCACCGATCTCGACGGGCGCACCACCCGGCCGGGGCTCTGGGCGGTGGGGGAGGTGGCCTGCACCGGGGTCCACGGGGCCAACCGCCTGGCCTCCAACTCCCTGCTCGAGGGGTTGGTGTTCGCCGACCGGGTGGCCCGAGCGCTCGTGGCGGGGCGGGAGAACGATGGGGGGGCCTGGCGCGAGGGCGCCCGGCCGGTCCCGGCGAGCCGCCTGGCGTCCTACGCGGTCCGGTGGCGAGGGGCCCCGCGGGTGGAGCGAGTCCCGCCCTTCCCGCCGGCCGGCGCCGAACCGCCGGCCGCCGGCGCGGCGGAACCCGAGGCGGCCGCGATCCGCGAGGCCATGCGCCGGATCATGACCACGGAGGTCGGGGTCGTGCGCACCGAGGCGGGCCTTACCCGGGCCAAACAGGCGCTGGCCCACCTGGCCCGCCGGACCCCGCCGGAGGCCTGGCGGACGGCCAACCAGCTTCTGGTCGCGCGGCTCATCACCCATGCCGCGCTCCGGCGCCGAGAGAGCCGCGGCGGTCATCGCCGGCTGGACTACCCGCCGCTGGTGCGCGCATGAGCACGATGCCACTGCCCGTCATCGAAGAGCCGCGCCTCTCCGCGCGGGACATCCGGGCGCTGCAGCGGGAGATTCGCGAGCTGGCCCGGCGGCGCAACGCGGTGCTCCTGGCCCACAACTATCAGCGGCCCGAGGTCCAGGACGTGGCCGATTACGTGGGCGATTCGCTCGGGCTCTCGCGCCAGGCGGCGGCCACCGAGGCGGAGGTCATCGTCTTCTGCGGGGTGCACTTCATGGCGGAGACCGCCGCGATCCTAGCGCCGGCGAAGCGGGTGCTGCTGCCGGATCTGCGCGCGGGCTGCTCGCTTGCCGCCACGATCACGGCCGAGGATCTCCGGCGGTGGAAGGCGAGGTTCCCGGGCTACGTGGCCGTGGGCTACGTGAACACCACCGCCGAGGTCAAGGCCGAACTCGACTACTGCTGCACCAGCGGCAACGTGCTCGACGTGATCGACGCGATTCCGGAGGACCGGGGGATCCTTTTCTGCCCCGATTTCTTCCTCGGCGCGCATGTGCGGCGCGAGCGGCCCCACCGGCGCGTCGAGGTCTGGCTCGGCGAGTGCCACGTCCACAAGGAGATCAATCCGCACACCCTGGAACGGGTCCGGCACGAGCACCCCGGCGCCGAGGTGCTGGTCCATCCGGAGTGCGGCTGCGCAGGCCAGCTCATCTACGCCATCGGCCGCGGTGACATCCCGTCCGACGGGGTGCACATCGCGTCCACCGAGCAGATGATCAATCTGGTGAAGTCCCGGCCGGCCGAGGAGTTCATCGTCGCCACGGAAACGGGCATCATGCATCGCATGCAGCAACTGGCGCCGGCCAAGCGGTTCTTCCCCGCCGACCCCGACGCGGTCTGCGCGTTCATGAAAACCATCACGCTCGAGAACACCCGCGACGCGCTGCTCCTCGACCGATATCACGTGACGGTACCGGAGGAGATCGCCCGGCGGGCCCGGGGAGCACTGGACCGGATGGTGAGCATCGGCGGGCGGGGGCCCGCCAGGCCGATTCCGGGGGTGCTCGATTGAGGCGCAAGCGGTGACCGGTTGGGGGTGACGCGCGGCGGTTGAAGGGAAGCGGGAGACGGGGAAGGGGTGATCGGCGCGCACCCCGGCAACCCAGCCACGCGGGGGGGCTCGCAGCAGCATGCCAGTTCGACGAACCTGGGTTGTCGCCGCGATCGCGGCCTTCGTGGCGGGGATATGGGTGGCGAGCGGCGTGTCCCTGGTACCGGTCCGGGTGGCGATCGGCCCCTGCCTCAAGGACTGGACCAGCCCTTCCAGCTATCGGCCCCGAGCGAGTCCCCTCGCCACCGAGCGCTTCCGGGTGGACGGCGGCACCGTCGAGATCTGCTACGGGCGCCCCTCGATGCGGGGCCGTCAGGTATTCGGGGGGCTGGTTCCCTACGACTCGCTGTGGCGGCTGGGGGCTAACGAACCCACCCGGCTCTACACCGATCGCCACCTCGTCCTGGGCGACCTCCGGCTCGAACCGGGGCGCTATGCCCTCTATGCCCGCCCCGAGCCTTCCTCGTGGACGGTCTACGTGACCCGATCCACCCGCCACTGGGGCAACGACTTCTCCCCGGGCGTCCGGGCCCGGGAAGTGGGAAGTTTCACGGTGCCCGTGACCGAGCTCGAGCAGCCGGTCGAGACGCTCACCATCCGGCCCGACCGGCGGGACGGCGCGACCGCGATTCGCATCGCCTGGGAGCGGACCGGCGTCACGATTCCCCTCCGCGCCGGGGGCGGGCGGTGAGCGATGTGGCGGCCGATGCCGCCCGCCTGGCGAAGCTCGCCCTGGCGGAGGACGGGCCGCTCGATCTCACGACCGAGGTCACGGTACCCCCCGGCGCCCAGGGTTGGGCCAGGATCGAGTTCCGAGAGCCCGGGGTTTTCGCCGGCAGCGTGTACGCGGACGCCGTGGCCCGGGCGGCCGGGCTGGGTCCGATCGAGTGGCAGGCGGCGGACGGCGATCGCCTCGAGGCCGCGGCGGTCGTGGGCCGGCTCGCGGGCAACGTCAGGTGGCTGCTCCGGGCGGAGCGGCCCCTGCTCAACCTGCTCCAGCGCGCCTCGGGGATCGCCACCCTGACTCGCCGATTCGTGGACGCGGTCCGCGGCACCCCGGCTCGCATCCTTCATACCCGCAAGACGGCCCCCGGACTCAGGCTGCTCGACGTCACCGGCGTCCTGGCCGGGGGCGGCTGCGAGCATCGCCTCGACCTGACCCGCATCGTCATGGTGAAGGACAACCACTGGCGCGCGCTACGCACGAGCCGGCGCAGCCTGGCCGACGCGCTCGCCGAAGCGCGTCGCCGGGGTGCGATATCGTGTTACGTCGAGGTCGAGACCCTGGAGCAGGTGGAGGAGGCGTGCCGCGCGGGCGCGAATCGGCTGCTGGTGGACAACCAGCCCGCCGAGACCCTCCGCTGGTGGGCGGAGCGCGCCCGCCGCCTGGCTCCGGGGATCGAGATCGAGGCCACCGGCGGCATCACACTGGCCAACGTGCGGAGCTACGCGGAGGCGGGGGCGGACTGGATCTCGGTGGGCGCGCTCACGCACAGCGTGGCGGCGGCGGACATCAGCCTGGAGGTCGAGGAGGGCGGCTAGCGCGCGAGCCACCGCTTCCAGCCGAAGTAGACCGGCACCCCCGACAGGATCACCACGACGTCCACCGCGAAGGCAGCGGGCTCCGAGAGGAGATAGTTACCCAGCAGGAAGAGCGAGGCGAGGAGGAACACGAGGGGCACGGCGGGATACCCCCAGGTCCGGTAGGGGCGCTCGAGGTCCGGTCGCGTGCGCCGCAGGACGAAGACCGCAGCCACGGCCAGCGCGTAGAAAGGCCAGATCCCGATGACGAACTGGTCGGCCAGCTCCTGGAAGGTCCGGATCAGCACGAAGATCACGCCCAGCACGGCACAGAGGAGAATGGCGCCGGTGGGTGCGCCGGTCCGGGCGTCCACCCGGGCGACAGCGCGGGGGAAGAGCCGATCTTCCGCCATGGCGAAAAAGATCCGGGGCGCCGTCATCATGGAGCCGTTGAGCGTCCCGAAGGTGCTCACCGCCACGGCCGCGGCGACTGCGATGCCGCCGGCCGCCCCGATCAGCAGTTCGGCGGCGTCGGCCGCCACGAGTTCCGCCTCCTTCACCTGCGCGATGGGAATGAGATGGAGGTACACCAGGTTGGCGCCCAGGTAGAGCACCACCACCGCCGCCGTACCGATCAGGAGCGCGCGCGGTAGGTTGCGCTGAGGGTCCCGCACCTCGCCGCCCACGAACGCGAGATCAGCCCACCCGTCGTAGGCCCAGAGGATGGAGACCATGGCGAGCAGGAAGGGCGAGAGTCCCACGGCGGCGCGCTGGTCCAGCACCTGCTCGACTCCGCTTCGGCCCGAGGCGAAGCCGAACACGATGAGCGCCGCCATCGCCCCCACCTTGAACAGGGTGCTCAGGTTCTGGAGCACAGCCCCGCGGTGGATGCCGTGGTAGTTGACCGCGGCGACGATCCCGATGAACGCCGCGCCCAGCACCTGCTCGGCCCGGAAGGTCCCGCCGAGGAGCGGGGCGGCCGGATCCACCCCCGCGACGCGAAGCGCGTATGCGGAGGCCGTGATCGCGATGGCTCCGTAGGCGCCGGGCCGGATGATGAGGAGCTCGGCCCAGCCGAAGAGAAAGGCCGGCACCGGCCCGAACCCCTCCCGGATGAAGACGTAGATGCCGCCACTGCGCGGGAAGGCGGCGGCCAGCTCCGCGTAGGTGAGCGCGCCGGCCACCGCGACCACCCCGCCCAGCACCCAGGCGGCAAGAAACAGGGGCACGTCGTCCACGCGCGCCGCCACCGCGGCCGGCGTGCGAAAGATGCCGCTCCCGATCGTCGAGCCCACCAGCACCGCGACCGCGCTCCAGAGGCCCAGCCGGCGGGTGAGGCGTTCGCCCCAGGGGTCGAGTTGCTGGGTGGGAGGCATCGGGTTTCTGGGTGGAGGTCTCGGAGCATCGCGGGGCCCTGGTCCGACTGGCCCAGGCGACCGGCGGATCAGCGGGAAACTTGCGCCGGGACAACAGCTTGCGCCAGTGTCGAGGGGTGCGACTCTCCGGCTTGACATGGTGCCCGGACGGCGTGTTCTTTGTGCCCCGTCGGGGTCTCGGCTCCGGGGAGGAGCAGGAGTTCGTCGCGGGCGGCTGATGACCCGTGGCTCGGGTCTCCCAGGGCTCAGCGTCACGCTTTTCCGTGACCGGACCCCCCCCGAAGCGGGCACCGCTCCGGAGCGCATCATGATACAGCGAGAGAGTATGCCTGATCACGACCGCCGCCGATACCACCGTGTGGCGCTGACGGCCGCGGTCCTGACCGCCGGCCTCATCGTCCTGGGCGGGGTGGTGCGGATCACCGGATCCGGGATGGGATGCGGCGATCACTGGCCGCTCTGCGACGGCGAGTGGTTCCCGCCGCTCGACCTCCCGACCCTGATCGAAGTGAGCCACCGCTGGGTGGCCGCCCTGCTCTCCGCCGCGGTGGCGCTCCTGGCGTGGACAGGGTGGCGCCGCCACCGGAGCGATCCCTACCTGCGCGATCCCGCCCTCCTCGCCGGCCTGGTGCTCGTCGTGCAGGTCCTGCTCGGGCCGGTGATCGTGAAGCTGGACCTGCCGCCGGCGGTGGTCGTGGTGCACCTGCTCAACGCGATGGTGCTCCTTGCGATCCTGGTCGTGGCAGCACTCCGGAGCGGCGCCGGAGCGGTTCGGCCGGCGGATCCTCCGGCGCTCCTCTCCACTCCCACGGGCCGGCTCGGCACCTTCACGGCCGCCTTCGGGTTCATCGTCATCCTGTTCGGGGCGCTCACCGCCAACCTGCACGCCGGCCCCTACTGCCTGGGCTTTCCGCTTTGCGCAGGCACGGCCGGGGGCCCGCCGGCCTCGACCGAGGGAACGGTGCACTGGCTCCACCGGATCGCCGCGTTCGCGCTCCTGGTGCTCGCGGTCACGGCGGCGACCCGTGTCTCCCAACGCATCCGGGCACGAGCCGCCGGGGCTCCCCGGGCCGGGGTGGCCGTGGAGCGCACTGCCTGGCTCGTGGTGGGACTCACCGCCCTCCAGATCGCGGTCGCCGCGGCGATGGTGCTCCGGCTCTTCCCGCCGTCCTGGCGGGCCCTGCATCTCCTCGTGGGGACCTTGCTCTGGGCCGCGCTGGTGGCGCTGGTCTTCCTGCTGAACCGCGACCCGCTCGACGAGCCGGTCTCGACGGAATCGGTCCCGGCCCCGGCGGAGGCCACGGACTTGGCGGCGGAAACCCGGCCCTCGCTCCTCCGCGACCTCGTGGCGCTCACCAAGCCGCGGATCATCTCGCTGCTCCTTCTCACCACGGTGGCCCCGATGTTCATCACGGGCCACGGCCTGCCGAGCCCGGCCCTAGTGTTCTGGGTAGTGGTGGGCGGCTATCTGATGGCGGGCGGCGCGAATACCATCAACATGTGGTTCGACCGGGACATCGATCGCCTGATGGCTCGCACGCGACTCCGGCCGATTCCCGCTGGCCGCGTCCCCGGCTGGGCGGCGCTCGGCCTGGGCCTCCTGCAGGGTGCGGCGGCGTTCGGGATCTTCTGGTACCTGGTCAATCCGCTCGCCGCCGGGCTCGCGCTGGCGGGCTACCTGTTCTACATCTTCGTCTACACCATCTGGCTCAAGCGGCTCTCCCCGCAGAACATCGTGATCGGCGGCGCGGCCGGGGCGTTTCC
>DATLYZ010000069.1:0-4777 GCA_035574255.1 Gemmatimonadales bacterium
CCCCCCTACATCGGCCGCTCGTCCGCCGTGGGCCCGTACAGCGCCGGCACCGGCACGTCGTTCAGCCGGAGATACACGCCGAGCTGCGCCCGGTGGTGAATCATGTGATTCATCACGAAACTGCGATACACCGCGATCCGCGGCAACGTGAAGATCGTGGCCCCACCCCGCTTGAGCGACCACGGCACCATGAAATCGGCATCCGTCGCGGCCGCCAGCAGCGCCCGCGCCCGCCGCACGTTCTCGTCCAGCGCCGCCAGAATCGCCGCCCGGGTGGACAGTGTCACCGGCTGATACGGCGGCGCACCCGGCGGCGCCAGGTCGAGCTCCGTCCGCTCGAACGTGTGGCTGCACCAGAGGGCCAGCTCCGTGAGGTGGGTTGCGAGCCGGCCCAGATTCATGGACCTTTCGTGCGGCTTCCAGTCGAACTTCCCCTCGGGGATCCGTTCCAGGACCCGCCGGGTGTTGCCGAATTCCTGGTCGAACTCGCCGAGCAGGATCGCGCTCATGGCCATGATGGGCTCCGGGTCGGTTGAGAGGACAGTCGAACTCGCGCCGCACCGGTGCCGTCCGGTCCGCGACCCGGGCGGCACGCGCCACCCCGAAGCCGCGCTCCACGGGCCGCCGGAAACGGGCGCGCACCCCCCGGCGCGTTTTCTCGAGAACCGCACCGCGCCGCACCCCGGCATGGCACCGGTGCTGCGACCTCAACAATACCATCGCAGCAGATCTTTCTCACCGGGGGGGACCGGTTTCATGGGCCGGCGGCTCGCCACTCTCCTCCTCCAGCGCGGGCACACCGTCCGCGCCCTCGCCCGGCCCGGACGCGCCGGGTGGTTGCCCCCCGGCTGCCAGGTCGTGACCAGCGACCCGCTGCACGGGCTGAGCTATGCCGCCCACGCCGCCCCCGCGGACACCTTCGTGCACGTGGAGGGCGTGGCTCACCCCACTCCGTCGAAGGCCTCGGAGTTCCTCCGGGTGGATCTGGGCTCCGTCGAGCACGCGGTTCCCGCAGCGGTCACCGCCGGGATCGCCCACTTCATCTCCATAAGCGTGGCCCAGCCAGCTCCCGTGATGCAGGCGGACCTCCCGGCCCGGGCCCGCGCGGAAGCGCCGATCCGCACCGGGGCCGGGATCCTCGGCGTACCCGAGCTCCGGAGGTTGCGCCGATGAGCGGAAGGCGCGTGCCCCCGGCCCTGAGCCTCCTCGCCCTCCTGCTCGCGCCGGGAGGCGCACCACCCCACCTGCCGGCTGGCGCCGGCCCCGGCCCCTGCGATCCCCCGGTCCCCGGCCAGCCGGCCCCGAGCCGCGATCTCTACTGCATCGAGCTCTTTCCCACCGACCCCGCCGGCCCCGCGCACGGCACCGCCGCGCTGGACTGGGTGCCGGGGCCCTTCGCGGTCTCGGTGACACCGGACGGCACCCAGCGCTACGCCGTGAGCTTCGACCTGGCGCAGCTCCCTCCACCCCCACCGGGCCCGAGACCCGGGTACGTCGCCTGGGCGGCACCGCCCTCCCTGCAACCCGAGCTCCGCCTGGGCACGGTCCGGAACGGACGAACCACCCTGGGCCCCGTGGCCCTCGATCGCTTCCTGCTCTTCGTCTCCGCCGAGCCCGATACCCTGGCCGCCGAGCGGCGGGGGCCGCTCCTGCTCCGCGGGGAGTCGGCGGGCAACCGCCTCCGCCCGCCCGACCTCTTTCAGTTCGCCCTCGGCGCCGCCGGGGGCGGCGGCGCACCGGACGGCCACGCCCATCACGGCGGCCCCGATTCCTTGGGCTGGACCGGCGTCCCGATGCCGCCCGGCCTCACCATGCTGCCCGCGGAGATGGCGCTCCGCCCCGGCACCCCGGCCTGGCTGCCTGACGACGATCCTTCGGCGCCCGCCGCGAGACCCGCGGCGCCGATCCGGCTCCGGCCGGGCGATACGCTCGACCTCGTCGCGGCACCGGTCCGGCGCCAGCTCGCCGGCCGCTGGTATACGATGTTCGCCTTCAACGGCCAGACGCCGGGCCCCCTGCTCCAGGTCGAGCGCGGCGCCGAGATCGTGGTGCGGTTCACCAACCGGCTGCCGCTCCCGTCCACCATCCACTGGCACGGCATCCGCCTCGACCCCCGCTTCGACGGTGTCCCGGGCCTGGCCCAGGCCCCGGTGGAGCCCGGCGCGACCTTCGCCTATCGGGTGCGCTTCCCCGACGCCGGACTCTTCTGGTACCATCCCCACGTCCGCGAGGACATCCAGCAGGATCTCGGCCTCTACGGCAATATATTTGTCAGACAGGCCGACTCGGCGCCCTGGGGCCCGGCGCACCGGGAGGAGTTCCTCATGCTGGACGATCTCCTCGTCGGGCCGGAAGGACCCGTCCCCTGGGGCCGGGACACGCCCACCCACGCCGCGATGGGGCGGTTCGGCAACCTCTTCCTGGTGAACGGGGAACCCGCCTGGCACCGGCGCGTGCGGCCCGGCGAGCGGGTCCGCCTCTATCTCACCAACGCGGCCAACGCGCGGACCTTCAACCTGAGCTTCCTCCCCGGCGTCCCGCTCCGCCTGCTGGCCGCGGATCTCGGCAGCTACGCCGAGCCCGTCGCGGTGGATCACGTGGTCCTCGCACCAGCCGAACGCTACGTGGTCGAGGCGCGGTTCGATCGGCCCGGCCGCTACGCCCTGGTGAACCGGGTCCGGGCGCTGGATCACGTCTTCGGCCGGTTCTTCAGTCGGACCGACACGCTGGGCATGGTCGAGGTCCGGGGCCCCCGCGCGCCGCGGCTGCCGGCCTTGCCCGGAACCGCCGGCCTCGCCGCGGCCCGGGAGCAGGCCCGGTTCCTCGAGCGCCTGAGAGAGGCTGAGGAACGCACCCTGGAGCTCCGCGTGCAGTTCACCGGCCTCCCGTTCGTCGCCGAGCGGCTCATGCGGCTCGATTCGATCTACTTCATGCCGGTGGAATGGGCCGGCACCATGCCCGGGATGAACTGGTCCACCTCGGGGCGCCAGGCTCGCTGGATCCTCCGGGACCCGGCGACCGGCCGGGAGAACCACGCGATCGGCTGGCGGTTCCGCCGCGGCACCCTGCTCCGGCTCCGGCTGGTCGGAGCCCGAGACGTGCTCCACGCCATGCAGCACCCCATCCACTTGCACGGCCAGCGGTTCCTCGTGCTCGCGGTGGGCGGGGTGCCCAACCCGCACCCGGTCTGGAAGGACACCGTGCTGGTCCCGGCCGGCGGCACGGTGGAGCTGCTGGTGGACCTCGGCAACCCCGGACCCTGGATGCTCCACTGCCACATCGCCGAGCACCTGGGTGCCGGCATGATGACCACCATTGACGTCGAGGAGGAGTGAGATGCGCCGGACGACCGCCATCGCCATCGCCTTGCTGGCTGCGCCGGGCCTCGCCCGGACCCTGGAGGCCCAGCGCCCCGAGCCGGGCCCGGCCGTCAGGCGCTACATCCAGGTGGACACCCCCGTGGTGGCCATCACCAACGTGCTGCTGGTGGACGGCACCGGAGCCCCGGCGCGCCCGCGACAGACCGTGGTGTTCGAGCGGGAGGGGGGCCGGATCACCGCGGTCGGGCCCTCCGACCGGATGCGGCCGCCCGGCGGTGCGCTGGTCGTGGACGGCACCGGCCACACCCTGATCCCCGGACTGGTGGGCCTCCACGATCACCTGTTCTACACCGCCTCGGGTGGCCGCAGCGTGAGCGCCACCTTCACCGGGCCTCGCCTTTACCTGGCCGCCGGGGTCACGACGATCCGCACCACCGGGAGCCACGCCCCCTACGCGGACATCAACCTCAAGCGCAACATCGAGGCGGGCCGCCTGCCCGGGCCCCGGATTCACGTCACCGCGCCTTATCTCACCGGGAGCGGCGGCGGCGGTTCGATGGCCGTGGTCACCACGCCCGAAGAGGCCCGCCGGTTCGTGGCCTACTGGGCGGAAGAAGGCGCGGAGTGGATCAAGTTCTACACCGACATCACCCGCGAGAACATGCGCGCGGCGATCGAGGAGGCGAAGCGCCGCGGGGTGTTCACCACCGGCCACCTCTGCGCGGTCACGTTTCGCGAGGCGGCAGAGCTCGGGATCGACGACCTGGCACACGGGGCCTTCACGGCGACGGACTTCCATCCCCGCAAGAAGCCGGACGAATGCCCGGCCGGGAGCATGGCGGTGCTGGACACGATGGTCACCGCCGAAGGGCCGGTGGCGGAATCGGTGATCCGCACCCTGATCGCCCGCAAGGTGAGCGTCACCTCCACCCTGCCCGTCATCGAGGCCCTCTACCCGCGCCGGCCGGTCACCGATCCGCGCTCGCTCGACCTCATGGCGCCCGAGGTCCGGACCGCCTATCTCGCCGACCGCGCCTTCATCGACACGGCCAGCACCTGGCCCTTCACCGAAGGCGGCCTGCGCCGCCAGATGGCCTGGGAAGTAGCCTTCTTCCGGGCCGGGGGCCTGCTGGGCAACGGGGTGGACCCGACCGGCAACGGCGGTGCCCTCCCCGGGTTCGGCGACCAGCGGGGGTACGAACTCCTCCGAGAAGCCGGCCTCACCACGGAGGAAGCGATCCAGGTCGCCACCCTGAACGGCGCCCGCATCCTCCGCGCGGCGGACCGGCTCGGCTCGATCGAGCCGGGGAAGTTGGCCGATCTGGTGTTGCTCCGCGGCGACCTCACCGCCGATCCCGGGGTCATCCGCCAGGTCGTGACGGTGTTCAAGGACGGCATCGGGTACGACCCGGTCCGCCTCATTGACGACGTGCGGGGCCGGGTGGGGATCAACTGAC
>DATLYZ010000070.1:0-66873 GCA_035574255.1 Gemmatimonadales bacterium
CCGCGGCCAGGCCCCGTGCCGCGCCGCCCCCGCCGGTCCCTGCCACGCCTCCACCCGGCCCGGCCGCAGCCCCGGCGGGACCGACCGGACCGGAGCCCGACCGGAACCGGCCCGGGCGAGCGGCAGGATGGCGCAAGGACGCCCCGCCCGTGCCCGGACCCGGTTTCGCCGTGGACCCGCCCGAGGTCGGCCTCCTCGGCGACGAGGTCTATCAGCTCGAGACCCTCGACCAGGTGGCGGCAATGGTGCGCGCCTGCCGGAAGTGCCGGCTCTGCGAGGGGCGGACCCACGCCGTGCCGGGCGAGGGCAGTGCCCAGGCGCCGCTCCTGTGCGTGGGCGAAGGGCCGGGCGAGACCGAAGACCAGACCGGCCGGCCGTTCGTGGGGCGGGCCGGGGAGTTGCTGACGCAGATCCTCGCGGCGATCGAGCTCCCGCGCGAGTCGGTGTACATCGCCAACATCGTGAAGTGCCGCCCCCCCCAGAACCGGAAGCCCCTGCCCGACGAGATCGAGGCCTGCCTCCCCTATCTGCACCGGCAGATCGCGCTCATCCGCCCGCGGGTCCTGCTCGCGCTCGGGAGCACGGCCGCCGAGGCCCTGCTCGGCGTGCGGAAGAGCCTGGGCGAGCTCCGGGGCAAGGTGCACCGCTACGGCACCATCCCGCTCGTGGTCACCTATCATCCGGCGGCGCTGCTCCGCAACCCCAACTGGAAGAAGCCCACCTGGGACGACGTGCGGATCGCGCGGCAGTTGCTGGAGCGGTAGCTGGGGGGGGGCGACACCGAGGGCGACGGGTTCGACGTCGCCGCGGCGTACCGTTGCCCGCTCGACCTCCGCCGGGCTTCAGTCTCCATGACAGTGGAACGCCGGTCCAGTTGCGAGCCGGTCGCGGCCGGCGCGGGCGGCGTTCATGACCCAGCGCCGGCAACGGACGTTGCTGGCCTCTCGAGGAACAACCCGTCATCGGGCCGGAAAACCCTTACAAAATGGCAGCCCAGTTCACGCGGGTGGCGGACTGAGGCGCCAGGTCTGGGCGTGGTGGGTCCACCGTCCGAGCCCCCTGTGTGTTGTAGCGGCTGCGCTGGGCCCGGCGACACTGGCGGGGCCGGTTGACACCGATGAAGGTACGGGTGAGGGGGAGGGGTAGCAGGATCGCTCTCGGGCTGGGGAGCGACACGAGGAGTCCCCGTGCTCGAGATCGGCCGCGGCGTGGTCCGGTGATCCTGGCTCCCGCGAGGTTGCGCCGCGGGGAGCCCAAAGCAAGCGAGGGGACTCCAAGCGGGGTCCCCTTCCGCGTTGCAGCCCACCGTCGCCTTCTCCCCCAATCGCGGCCTCCGGCCGTTTAGATTGTGAGTAAGTGCAAGCGAGGTCGAAAACCCTCCGTGGATATGTGCGGGAGTGCTCGGGGCCGCGCTGTCAAGGCTCGTTGCGCGAGGAGCGGTGGGTTCCTACCCTTGTTCGCGGTCCGTCCGTTGTCCTCCGCTGCACCACCCGTGCACCTGATCGTCACGTGACCTCGTTCTCCCCCGAGCGCCCCGGTTCCGCCGACACCTCCACGCTCGCCGCCGAGCGGGCGCGGGGCGCGCCCTGGAGCAACGAAGCCGAGCAGGCGGTGCTCGGCGCCATGCTGCTGGACCAGGACGCTGCGCTCCGCGCGGTGGAGCTCCTCGACGACACCCTCTTCTATCGCGAGGCGCATCGCCGCCTCTTCCGGGCCATCAAGCGGCTGGTGGAGCGGCGGGTGGTGATTGACCACGTGACCCTGCGCGACGAGCTCCAGCGCACCGGGGAGCTCGAGTCGGTGGGCGGCGAGGCCTATCTGGGCGAGCTGCTCGACGTCGCCGTGACCACAGCCAACCTCGAGGCGCACGCCGCCATCGTGCGAGAGAAGGCGGTGCTGCGGCAGCTCATCGAGGCCTCGACGGCGATCGTGTCGCAGGCGTACCAGGGGAGCATGCCGGCGAGCGATCTCCTCGACGAGGCGGAGTCGAAGATCTTCCAGATCTCGCAGTACCACCGGGCCGACGGCTTTAGTCGGCTGAAGGAGATGCTCTGGCCCACCATGGAGCGCATTGAAAGGCTCCACGAACAGGGCAAAACGGTTACCGGCGTCCCCAGCGGCTTCAAAGATTTGGACGACATGACGGCGGGCTTCCAGCCCTCCGACCTCATCATCGTGGCGGCCCGCCCGTCCATGGGAAAGACCGCCTTCTGCCTCAACATCGCCGCTCACGCGGCGCACGAAGGCACCGGGGTGGCCATCTTTTCGCTGGAGATGTCGCGGGAGGCGCTGGTTCAGCGGCTGCTCTGCGCCGAAGCCCGGGTGGACAGCCAGCGGGTGCGGCGCGGTACCCTCTCGGACGCCGACTTCACCCTGCTGGCCCGGGCGGCCGGCGTGTTGTCGAGCTGCCCCATCTGGATCGACGACACCCCGGCCCTCACGCTGCTCGAGATGCGGAGCAAGGCGCGGCGGCTCCGCCTGGAGAACGACATCGGTCTGGTGGTGGTGGACTACCTCCAGCTCATGCGGAGCCCGGCCTACGCCGACAACCGGGTGCAAGAGATCTCCGATATCTCGCGCTCGCTCAAGGCGCTGGCCCGCGAGCTGGAGCTCCCGGTGATCGCGCTGTCCCAGCTCTCCCGCGCCTCGGAGCAGCGGGGCGGGGAGCGGAAGCCCATTCTCTCCGACCTCCGCGACTCCGGTGCGATCGAGCAGGACGCCGACCTCGTGCTGTTCATTCATCGGCCCGAGATGTACGAGGGGCCGGTGGACAAGGAGGGGAACAGTCTGGAAGGGAAGGCGGAGCTCATCCTGGCCAAGCACCGCAACGGTCCCACCGGGGTCCTGAACCTGTACTTCCACAAGCAGTTCACGCGGTTCGCGAGCTTCACGGAGCGGGAGGAGCCCGGGGCATGAAACCGCGCTCCCTGTACCGCTGCGCCGAGTGCGGTCACGGGCACCCCAAGTGGGTGGGGCGCTGCGAAGGCTGTGGCGCATGGAACAGCGTGGCGGAGGAGGCGGTCCCCGAACCGCGGCGCAGCGCCGGGCGAGGGGGCCGGGCCGGGCCGCGCGGGGTGCCGGCCCGGCCAACCCGGCTGCGGGACATCGAGGCGGCGCGCCTGATTCGCTGGCGGACCGGGCTGGACGAGCTCGATTTCGTGTTCGGGGGCGGCATCGTGCCCGGCTCGATGAGCCTGGTGGGCGGCGAGCCGGGCATCGGGAAGTCCACCCTGCTGCTCCAGGCGGCTGCGCGGCTGGAGGCCGGCGGGCGGCGGGTTCTCTACGCGAGCGGCGAGGAGTCGCCGGAACAGATCCGGCTCCGGGCCGCCCGGCTCCTGGAAGACGCGGGGCCGGTCCACGTGCTGGGGGAGACCCGTCTCGAAGTCATCCTGGAAGCGGCGTCGGCGCTCGGCGCCGAACTCCTCGTGCTCGATTCGATCCAGACCGTGTACACCGATCTCCTCGAAGGAGCGCCTGGCAGTGTGGGCCAGGTGCGGGAGTCGGCCGCCCGCCTGATGCGGTTTGCCAAGGAGACCGGAGCGGCGGTGATCGTGGTCGGCCATGTCACCAAGGGCGGCGGGATCGCGGGGCCCAAGACGCTGGAACACATCGTGGACACGGTGCTCTACTTCGAGGGCGAGGCGACCCTGGACTACCGGATGCTCCGCGCCACCAAGAACCGCTTCGGCTCGGTGGACGAGATCGGCGTCTTCACCATGACCAGCCAGGGCCTCGAGCCGGTGCCGAATCCCTCGGCGCTGTTTTTGGCCGCCCGGGCGGCGGGCACGAGCGGCAGCGCCGTCACCGCGCTCATGGAGGGCTCGCGCCCTGTGCTCGTCGAGGTCCAGGCTCTCGCCTCGAGATCCGGCTACGGCACCCCGCAACGGGTGGCCACCGGGCTCGACCAGAAGCGCCTGGCGGTCCTGCTCGCGGTGCTGGAACGCCGGGGCGGCACCTCGTTCGCCGACCTCGACGTCTTCGTCCAGGTGACGGCCGGTGTCCGGCTCAACGAGCCCGCGGCGGATCTCGCGGTGGCCGCAGCTCTTCTCTCGAGCGTGCTCAACCGCCCGTCGCCGCCGGACGTGCTGTTCCTGGGCGAGATCGGCCTGGCTGGCGAGATCCGCCCGATCGGCGGGCTCGAGCGGCGCCTGGCCGAAGCCAGCCGGCTCGGGTTCCGGCGCGTGTTTGCCTCGGCCCGGACCGGGACGCCCGCACCCGGGCTGACGCTGGTGGGACTGGACCACGTCGAGCAACTGGTGCGGGCCCTTGCCGCGTGATGTCGGCGTCATCGTGGTCGCCGCAGGCCGGAGCGCCCGCCTCCCCGGCGCGATCCCCAAGCAGTTCCGCCCCCTGGCCGGGGTCCCGCTCCTGCTCCGCGCCCTGCGGCCCTTCACCTCCCACCCGGAGGTGGCTCACACGGTGGTCGTGCTCCCGGAAGCCGAGGCCGGATCCCCGCCGGAGTGGCTGAGGCCGCTTGTGGGTGGTACCCTTACCGTGATCGCCGGGGGCCCGGAACGCACCGATTCCGTGGCCCGGGGACTGGCCGCACTCCCCGCCGCGTGCGCGACGGTGCTGGTCCACGACGCCGCGCGCCCGCTGGTGGATCGCGCGGTCATTGACCCGGTCATCGCCGCGGCGCGGGAAGGGGTGGGCGCCGTCCCAGCCATCCCCGTCTCGGACACCATCAAGGAAACGAGCGGGACGGTGGGCGGCCGGGTGGTGCGAACGATTCCCCGGGACCGGCTCTGGCGGGCCCAGACCCCGCAGGGCTTCCCGCGGCGCCTCCTGGAGCGAGCCTACGCCGAGGCCCGGGCGACCGCTGCCCGCGCCACGGACGACGCCGCCCTGGTGGAACGGCTCGGGGTCGAGGTGCGGATCGTGCCGGGGAGCGCCCGGAACCTGAAGGTCACCACCGAAGAGGACTGGTTCGTGGTCCAGGCTCTGGTGGAGGCTCTGGAAGGTCGGTGACGGAATTAGTCTTCAGAGCGATGCGGATCCTCCTCGTCTGTACCGGCAACACCTGTCGCAGCCCGCTGGCGGAAGCGCTCCTCAAGCGCGAGCTGGCGGAACGCGGGCTGGACGGGGTCGAGGTCTCGTCGGCGGGCACCGGGGCCTGGGACGGCGCGCCGGCCAGCGAGGGCGCCTATCTCGTGGGGCTCGAGCACGGGCTGGATCTCTCGGCGCACCGCGCCCGGCTGGTCACCCGCGAGCTGGTGCAGGCGGCCGATCTGATCCTCACGATGGCCCGGCACCATCGGGCCCGGGTGGAGCAGTTGGGCGGCGGCGGCAAGACCTACTTGCTGGGGGAGTACGCGGGGAAGCGCGACGCCGAAGCGGAGGTGCGCGACCCGTTCGGGGGCGATCTCGACGGCTACCGCGAGACGCTGGAAGACCTTCTGGGAGTGACCGGCGCGGTGGCGGATCGTCTGGCGCGAGAACGCTCCGGTGATCGGCGGTAGCACCCGAGTCTTCGCCCTCCTGGGCGATCCGGTCGCCCATTCCCTCTCTCCCGCGATGCACAACGCGGCCTTCCGGGCGCTGGGGCTCGATGCCGTGTACGTAGCCCTCCGCACCCGGGCCGCGGACCTCGCCGACCTCATCCGCGCACTCTGCCGGGCGGGCGGAGGCGGGAACATCACCGTGCCCCACAAGGAACTCGCCGCCAAGGAAGTGGCCCGGCCCAGCGGGCGGGTGCTCACGCTCGGGGCCTGCAACACCTTCTGGGCCGAAGACGAGGACAGCGTCGGCGACAACACCGACGTGGACGGCGTTCTCGACGCACTGGCCCGGCTCGAGGCCCCGCGGACCGCCTGGCTGATCGCGGGAACGGGAGGGGGGGCCCGCGCCGCGGCCGCCGCAGCACAGGCCTCGGGAGCGGCGATCGCGGTGCGGTCTCGCGACGCCGCCCGCCGCCAGGCGTTCGAACGCTGGGCCGTGGCGCTCGGCGTCCGCCTGGTCCCCGCGGTGGAATGCGAGGTGCTCATCAACGCTACTCCGCTCGGCCTCCATCCCGGCGATCACCTCCCGCTCGCGCTGGAGGAGGCGCCCAACGCCTCGGTCGCCTTCGACATGGTGTACGCCCGCGGCGAAACCGCGTGGGTGCGGCTCATGCGGCAGAATGGCCTCCGGGCCGCCGACGGCCGCCACATGCTGGTCGCGCAGGGAGCGGCGGCATTTCGCCGCTGGTTTCCCGAGGAAGATCCCCCGCGCGAGATCATGACGGCCGCCGTGAACCATGCGCTCCGCTGACTGGGGTGGCGCACTCGTCCGGGTTGAGCGGTGGCTGCTGCCGGCCGAATGCCTGCTGTGCGAGGAGCCGGTGAGCCCGCGCGCCGGCGATCCGCTGGTCTGCCCGGTGTGCCAGGCGAGCTGGCACCGGCTCCCCGAGCCCCGGTGCGGCCGCTGCGGCCAGCCGACCTTCGGCGTGGAGGAGTGCCGGCTGTGCGTTGGGTGGAGCGCGGGATTCGAGCGGGCCCGGAGCGCTGTGTGGCTGGATGCCCGCGCCCGGCGAGCCGTCCACCTGCTCAAATATGAAGGCTGGTGGCGGCTTGCGGAGGCGTTGGCGGCGGCGCTCCGGCCTTGCCTGGCGGAGGTGACCGGCTCCCTGCTGGTCCCGGTGCCGCTCTCGGCCCGCCGGGCCCGGCTCCGGGGGTACAACCAGGCGGAATGCCTCGCGCGGGCGCTCGCCGCGCGGGTCGGTTGCACCGTCCGGCCCGACCTCCTCCGGCGCACCCGGGATACCCCGACTCAGACCGCGCTCACCCCGGGGGAGCGTGCGGCCAACGTGGCCGGCGCCTTCGAGGCGGAGCGACACGCGCGGGGTTGCCGGCTGGTGCTGGTGGACGACGTTTTCACCACGGGCGCCACCCTCGCCGCCGCCGCGGAGGCGCTGCTCCGGGCTGGAGCGGCGGCCGTGGAAGCCATTACTTTTGCGCGGGCGATGCCCATGGGGCTCGGGTGAACCCGACACCCTGACACTCCACGCCCGACATCCGACCCTAACCCCCAACCTCCGCAGCCATGGCCATCAAAGTCGCCATCAACGGATTCGGCCGCATCGGTCGCAACGTGGTCCGCGCCGCGAAGACGCTCGGCGTCACGGAGCTCGACTTCGTGGCGGTGAACGACCTCACCGACGTGAAGACGCTGGCGCACCTGCTCAAGTACGATTCGGTGCACGGCCGCTACCCCGGAACGATCGAGACCCGGGACGATGCGATCGTCGTGGATGGCGACAGTATCCGGGTGCTCTCCCAGAGAGACCCCGCCTTGCTGCCGTGGCGGGACCTGGGCGTGGATCTCGTGCTCGAATCCACCGGGCTCTTCACCGACCGCGACAAGGCGGCGAAGCACCTCGACGCCGGGGCCCGCAAGGTCGTCATCTCGGCACCCGCGAAGAAGGAAGACATCACGATCGTCTACGGGGTGAACCACCAGAAGTACGACCCCAAGGCCCATCACGTGATCTCCAACGCGAGCTGCACCACCAACTGCCTGGTCCCGGTGGTCAAGGTGCTGCTGGACCGGTTCGGGTTCGACAAGGGCTTCATGACCACGATCCACTCCTACACCAACGACCAGAACGTGCTGGATCTGCCGCACCGCGACTTGCGGCGGGCCCGGGCCGCGGCCCTCTCCATCATTCCCACCACCACCGGCGCCGCCAAGGCCACCTCGCTCGTGCTCCCCGAGCTCAAGGGGAAGATCGACGGGGTGTCGTTGCGGGTTCCCACGCCGAACGTCTCGGTGGTGGATCTCACCTGCACCGTGCAGCGGTCCACCACCGCCGAGGAGGTGAACGGCGCCTTCCGCGAAGCCGCCCGGGGCGCGCTCCAGGGGATCATCGCGGTGAGCGACGAGCCGCTGGTTTCCTGCGACTATATCGGCAACCTGGCCTCGAGCACGGTGGACACCGCCCTCACCACGGTCATCGAAGGGACCCTGGTGCACGTCTCCAGCTGGTACGACAACGAGATGGGCTATTCGGCCCGCTGCGTGGATCTGCTGCGTTACATCGGGTCTCGGCTCGGCTGACAGGATGCCGGTCGTTCCCCGCCCGGTCTCGGTTCCCGATGCGGCGGCCCGCCTGATGCCTTCGCCGTCGCGTCCGGGCCGCCGGGCGCTCGCCACCGCGTGCCGGCCGCGGGCGGAGGGTGCTCCCCGACCGGCACGCACTACCGGAGCGCCATGAAACGATCGCTGCGCTCCCTCGATCCAGCCGCCATCGAGGGCCGGCGGGCCCTGGTCCGCGTGGATTTCAACTGCCCGCTGAAGAACGGGGCGGTGGCCGACAACACCCGGATCCGGGCCGCACTCCCAACCATCGCGTACCTCCGGGAGAAGGGGGCCCGGGTGGTCCTGCTCTCGCATCTCGGGCGACCCAAGGGACCCGACCCCGCCCAGTCGCTCCGCCCCTGCGCCGCGGAACTCGAACGGCTGCTCGGCGCACCGGTGAGCTTCATCGAAGACCCGGCGGCGCCCGAGGCGGTCCAGCTCACGCGGCGGCTCCCGCGGGGTGGGGTCGCGATGGTGGAGAACACCCGGTTTCACGCCGGTGAGGAGAAGAACGACGAAGCCCTGGCCCGGGTCTTCGCCGCGCTGGGCGATTTCTACGTCAACGACGCCTTCGGATCGGCTCACCGCGCCCATGCCAGCACCGAGGCCGTGGCGCGGCTCCTCAAGCCTGCGGTGGCGGGGTTCCTCATGGAGAAGGAGCTCGCCTATCTGGGCGGCGCCCTGGACCATCCCCGGCGGCCGTTCCTGGCGGTGCTGGGCGGTGCCAAGGTGTCCGGGAAGATCGAGCTCATCGAGCATCTGCTGCCGCGAGTGGACCAGATTCTGGTGGGCGGGGCGATGGCGTGCACCTTCTTCCGGGCGATGGGCCTCGAGACCGGCCGTTCCCTGGTCGAGGCGGACCGGGTGGAACTCGCGCGGGGGCTCCTGGCCCGGGCCGGGGCGAAGCTGGTCCTCCCCCGCGGGGCCGTCATCGCCGAGCGCCTGGAGCCGGGGGTTGAGGCGCGGGCGGTGCCCCGGGAGGCGATCCCCGCCGGTTGGGCCATGTACGACATCGATCCGGCGACCGAGGACGACTACGCCCGCCGCATTGCCGCGGCCGGAACCGTGGTGTGGAACGGCCCGATGGGCGTCTTCGAGACCCCCCCGTTCGATCACGGCACCCTGGCCATCGCCCGCGCCATGGCCGAGGCGACCGGCCGCGGCGTCATCACGGTGGTGGGCGGGGGCGACTCCGCGGCGGCGGTGGCCCAGGCCGGACTCGCCGACCGGATGAGCCACGTCTCCACCGGCGGTGGCGCCTCGCTGGAGTTTCTGGAAGGGAAGGTGCTCCCTGGTGTCGCGGCCCTGGACGATGCCTGACAGGCCGCTCCTGTTCGCCGCCAACTGGAAGATGCATCTGGCGCCGGCGGAGGCCCGAGCCTTCGCCGCGCGATTCCTGCCGATCACGCGGCCCGTCGAGGGCCGGACCCTGTGGTTCTTCCCCACCGCCGCCTCGCTCGAAGCCGCGGCGCAGGCAATGCAGCACCGGCCCGATATCCGGATCGGCGCGCAGGACGTACACTGGGAGCCGAAAGGCGCGTTCACCGGGGCGACGTCCGTCCCGATCGCGGTCGGCGCCGGAGCGCGGGGGGCCCTGGTGGGCCACTCGGAGCGCCGCCACATCTTCGGCGAGACCGACGAGCAGACCGGGAAAAAGGTCCGCGCCCTCGTGGCCGCCGGCTGTGTGGCCTTTCTCTGTGTGGGCGAGACCCTGAGTCAGCGGGAGGCCGGGGAGACGGAAGCCGTGGTGCTCCGCCAGCTCCACGCCGGGCTGGACGGCCTCGGGGGCGAGGCCTGGAGCCGGGTGGTGATCGCCTACGAGCCGGTCTGGGCCATCGGGACCGGCCGCCATGCCACGCCGGCCGACGCCGCGCGCGTGCATCGGGCCATCCGGACGGAACTCGGCCGCATGGGCGCCAGCGCTCCGGTGCCGATTCTGTACGGCGGGAGCGTCAACCAGGGCAACGTCCTCTCCCTCCTCGCCGAGCCCGAAATCGAGGGCGTGCTGGTGGGCGGGGCAAGCCTCGACCCGGAGGGATGGGGGGAGATCGTGGGGCTGGCGTCGTAGCCGGCGTCCTCTACCCCGAACCCGGCTCTCCCGTTAGACTTCCGCGGCTTTCAGGGAGTCCCCATGTACTACGTGCTCATCGTCCTGCTCATCATCGTCGCCATCCTGCTCGCGGTGGCGGTGCTGCTCCAGGCCGGCCAGGGGGGCGGGCTCGCCTCGCTGGGCGGCGGCACCACCGACCTCGTGGTGGGCGGGCGCCAGGCCGTCACGATCCTCACCAAGGGCACCTGGATCCTGGGCGGCATCTTTCTCTTCCTGTCGCTCCTGATCTCGCTCGTCTCCCCCAGCCAAGGCGGCGGGAGCGAGGTGCTCCAGCGGATCCGTGAGGGCCAGGCTCCAGCCACCGCGCCGGCCAACCTTCCCATCGAGACGGTCCGGCCGGACACCGGCGCCAGGCCGGCCGGTGACACCGCCACCCGGCCCGCCCCGTGAGCGAACGCCCAGCCTTCGTGCTGCTCGAAGACGGGACCTGGTACCCGGGCACCACCACCCGGCCCTCGGCGCCCTGTTTCGGTGAGGTGGTGTTCACCACCAACCTGAGCGGCTATCAGGAGGTGTTCACCGACCCGAGCTATCTCGGCCAGATCGTGGTGATGACCGCGCCGATGATCGGCAACTACGGGATCAATCCGGAAGACATGGAATCGGCGACGCCCCGGGTGAGCGGCGTCGTGGTCCGCGAACTGGCCCGCCGGCCATCCAACTGGCGCGCCACGCGGTCCCTGGACGATTGGCTCGGCGAGCATCGGATCCCCGTGATCGAGAACGTGGATACCAGGCGGCTCACTCGCCATATCCGGGAGCGAGGCGCGATGCGCGGGGTGATCGCCGAAGGGCGCGAGCCCACGCCGCAACTGACCCTGGAGCTCATGCAGTCGCCCTCGATGGAGGGGCTCGACCTCGCCTCCAAGGCCACGGTGCGCGCCTCGTACCAGGAAGGCGTCCGCGGCCCTCACGTGGTCGCGTTCGACTACGGGATGAAGCGCAACATCGTGCGGATGCTGGCCTCGCGCGGCTGCCGGGTCACGGTGGTCCCCGCGACCACCTCCGCGGAGGAGGTGAAGCGGCTCCATCCCGATGGGCTTTTCCTCTCGAACGGCCCCGGCGATCCCGCCGCCGTGGGCTACGCCATCCGCACCATCCGCGAGCTGGTCGAGACCGGAATCCCCACCTTCGGGATCTGTCTCGGGCACCAGCTCCTCGGCCTCGCCTTCGGGGGACGGACGGTCAAGTTGCCCTACGGCCATCGCGGGGGAAACCACCCAGTCCGTGATCTCAAGACGGGGCAAGTACTTATCACTTCGCAGAACCACGGGTTCGCGGTGGAGGGCGAGTCGGGCTCGATTCCGGGAGCCCCTGGGCTCGAGGTTACGCACGTCAATCTCAATGACGGAACGGTGGAAGGCCTTCGCCACAAAGAACTTCCGGTCTTCGCGGTGCAGTACCACCCGGAGGCCTCTCCGGGTCCCCATGATGCCTACCCCCATTTCGACGAGTTCGTACAGTTGATCGGCGGCCGGACCCCCTCCGGTGTCACAACCCCTTGACAGTCAATACGTAAGCCCCTAGTGTCTCAAGCATTCCCGGACCCTTGGGAAGGGGATCGGGGCGACTCCTAGGGGGAACCATGACGAAGGCCGATCTGGTGGAGCGGGTCACCGAGTCCATAGCCAGGACTGCCGGACCCATGATCTCCAAGAAGGACTGTGCGCGCGTCGTGGACGCCTTCCTGGAGGCGGTCAAGGAAGCTCTCAAGAATCAGCACAACATCGAGGTACGCGGGTTCGGGACGTTCAAGATCCGGCGCCGCAAGACTCGCATGGCCCGGAACCCGCGCACCGGCGATCCGGTGGAGGTGGCGGCCCGTCCCGTCCCTGTCTTCAAGCCCAGCAAGGAGTTGCGCGCCCTCGTGGCCGAGGAGCCCCAGGAACAAGGCCCCTCGGCGTCCGCTCCGACCGCGTAGGCGGCTACGGCCAGGGGCCTTCGAGCCGGGAGTCCCTTCCCGGCTCGTTTGTTTTTCGGGCCGGCGGGACTAGGTTACCGCTCAAGGGAGGATCGCCTTGCGGGTCAACGTCTTGCTCTTCGCCAGTTATGCCGATCTCGCGGGGCGGGAACGGCTCGAGGTGACCGTTCCGGGGCCGGCCACCGTGGCGGATGTCGTCCGCCAGGTCCGGGCACTGGTGCCGGGGCTCGATCAGCTTCCGGATCGGCCCCTCGCCGCGCTCAACCAGGCCCACGTCCGCCTCGACGCCCCGGTGGCCGAGGGCGACGAGCTGGCGCTGCTCCCGCCCTTCGCGGGGGGATGATCCATGGGTTATCTCACGCGCGAGCCGATTGATCCGGGGCTTCTCGTCGCCGAGGTGGGCGGTCCCGAGTCCGGTGGGGTCGCCTCCTTTCTGGGGGTGGTGCGCAACCACCAGGAGGGACGGGCCGTGCTCCGGCTCGAGTACTCCGCCTATGAGCCCATGGCCGAAGCGGAGGCCGGACGGATCGTGGCGGAGGCGGAGGCGCGGTGGCCGGTGCGGGTGGCCCTGCGGCATCGCCTGGGAGCACTCGCGGTGGGCGACATCGCAGTGGCCGTCGTGGCGGCTTCGGCGCATCGAGCCCCGGCCTTCGAGGCCTGCCGCCACGTGATGGAGGAAGTGAAGCGGCGCCTGCCGGTGTGGAAGAAGGAGTTCTTCGAGGACGGGACCGTGACGTGGGTGGGAGCCGGCGAGGCGGCGGCGGCCGGGGCGGTGCTTTCCGCGAGCGATCGAGGCGCGGCGCGATGAACGCCTCGCTTGCTCAGCCATCGTCGGAGCCGCCGGACCGGCGCCTCACCGATCTGCTGGGCCGCCCGCTCCGGAGCCTCCGCATCTCGGTGACCGACCGCTGCAACATGCGGTGCCGGTACTGCATGCCGGAGCAGGAGTACGTGTGGCTGCCGCGCCCCTCGATTCTCACCTTCGAGGAGATCGACCGGCTGGTGGGGGTGTTCGCGCGGCTGGGCGTGCGGAAACTCCGGCTCACCGGCGGGGAGCCCCTGCTGCGGCACGACCTCGCGACCCTGGTGCGGCTGCTGGCGGCGCAGCCGGGGATTACCGATCTCGCCCTCACCACCAACGGCATCCTCCTGGCGGACCACGCTGTGGCCCTCAGGCGGGCGGGACTCGGGCGGGTGACCGTGAGCCTGGACACGCTCCGGCCGGAGCGGATGCGGCGGTTCGCGCGGAGCCACCGGCACGCCGATGTGCTGGCAGGTATCGCGGCGGCCCAGGCGGCGGGATTCCCCCGAGTCAAGCTCAACAGCGTGATCATTCGCGGCTTCAATGACGACGAGCTGGCCGATCTGCTGGAGTTCGCCCGGAGCCGGGGCGTGGAACTGCGGTTCATCGAGTACATGGATGTGGGGGGGGCGACCGGCTGGCGGATGGACGAGGTCGTTTCCCAGCGGGAAATCCTGGACCGGCTCGCCGCGCGGTTCGGCCCCATCGAACCGCTACGGGAGGACGGCTCCAGCGCCCCCGCCGAGCAGTTCCGCCTGGCGGACGGAACGGTGTTCGGGGTCATTGCTTCGACGACCCGGCCTTTCTGCCGGACCTGCGATCGGGCGCGGCTCACCGCGGACGGGCATCTGCTGCTCTGTCTGTATGCGGAGGCCGGCCTGGACCTGCGCGATCCGCTCCGGCTCGGTGCTTCCGACGAGGAGCTGGCGCGCCTGATCCAGGCGGCGTGGGAGGCGCGGCGGGACCGCGGCGCCGAGGAGCGCGCGGCGATCCCGGGTCGCGGCGCGCTGTACCCCCTGGCCCAGCTCCGCGCCGATCCCCTGAAGGAGATGCACACCCGCGGCGGGTGAGCCGCCCGCGTCCCGACGCCCCGCGCACCGACCGGTCTCATGGCCTTGCACGTCGCGCTGATCGAGCCCCAGATTCCGCCGAACACGGGCAACATCGCCAGGCTCTGCGCCGCCACCGACACCCCGCTGCACCTGATCGGGCCGCTGGGGTTCAGCCTGGACGATCGCGAGCTCAAACGAGCCGGTCTCGACTACTGGGACCGGGTGGACCTCTGGGTCCATCCCAACTGGTTCCGGTTCCGCGACGCGATCAGCCGGGATCGCTGTCTGTATTTCTCGGCGCGCGCGGAGCAGGACTACCGCGAGGCGCCGTTCCGCGAGAACAGCGTCCTGGTCTTTGGCAACGAGACCGACGGGCTCCCGCAGAAGATTCTCGAGAAGCATCCCGAGCGATGCTATCGGATACCGATGCCGGGCGGCGTTCGGAGCCTGAACCTGGCCAACGCGGTGAGCGTGGTGCTGTACGAAGGGCTGGGGAGGCTGGGGCGAACGGCGGGAACGGTTCCCGAGCCGGTCGGTGCGGCCGGAGCCGGGGCGGCGCCGGGAGGCCGCACGCGAGCGCCTCGCCGCCGGAGCCGGCGGGGCCGGGGTTCCTGAGGGCCCGGCGCGCGCCCCGGGTGGTTGCCCGTCGAGTTGTGGTCACCCCTTCCGGTCCTGAGTAACTTACGCGCTCCTGCTCCCGCCTGGGGGAGCTGGGGGCTCACTCCTGCACAGGTCGTTGCGCCGCATGTTGAACAAGATCACGGTGGTCGGGGCCGGAAACGTGGGCGCCACCGCCGCCCAGCGGGCCGCCGAGAAGCACCTGGCCCGGACTGTCGTCATGGTGGACGTGATCGAAGGCGTCCCGCAGGGCAAGGGCCTCGATCAGTGGCAGGCGGCGCCGATCGAGGGGTTCGACACGCGGGTGATCGGGACCAATCGCTACGATGAGGCCGCCGGGAGCGACCTCTTCATCGTGACCGCCGGCATCGCCCGGAAGCCCGGCATGAGCCGGGACGACCTGGCGAAGACCAACGCGGAGATCGTGCGCTCGGTCGCCGAGCAGATCCGGCAGGTGGCTCCGCAGAGCATCGTGATCGTGGTGTCCAACCCGCTGGACGTCATGTGTTACGTGACGATGAAGACCACCGGCTTCCCCCGCGAGCGGGTCATCGGGATGGCGGGCGTGCTCGACACGGCCCGGTACCGGGCGTTCCTGGCGGAGGCGCTCGACGTCTCGGTCGAGGACATCCAGGCCATGGTCCTGGGTGGACATGGCGACACCATGGTGCCGCTCGTTTCTTACACCACAGTCTCCGGAATCCCCGTCACCCAGCTCATGGAGCGGGCCGCGCTGGAGGCCATCGTCCAGCGGACGCGGAACGGCGGGGCGGAGATCGTGGCGCTGCTCAAGACGGGGTCGGCGTACTACGCCCCGAGTGCGGCCGCGGTCCAGATGGCCGAGGCGATCGCGCTGGACCGAAAGCGGGTGCTCCCCTGCTCGGCGTGGCTCCAGGGGGAGTACGGCCTGTCGGGGGTGTTCTGCGGGGTGCCGTGCAAGCTCGGGCGCCGGGGTCTGGAGCGGATCCTGGAAGTAACGCTCACGGAGCAGGAGCTGGCGGACCTCCACCGGAGCGCTGCGGCGGTGCGGGACGTCATGCAGGTCGTGGGGTAGGGCAGGGCGATGCGGCAGCTCCGCGCCTTCTGGCACTCGACATTGGGCCAGAAAGTGGTGATGGCCGTGACCGGCCTCATCATGATCGGGTTCTTGATCAGCCACGTCCTGGCGAACCTCCAGGTGTTCGCGCCGGACGGGGCGGAGAAGCTCCGGCGCTATGCGGAGTGGCTCCGGAGTCTGGGCGGGGCCCTCTGGCTGGCGCGCGGGGTATTGCTGATCTCGCTGGTGCTGCACGTGCTCGCCGCCTGGCGGCTCACCCGACTGGACCGGGCGGCCCGGCCGGTGGCCTACACCCGGTGGGAGCCGCAGGCGGCCACGGTCGCCTCGCGGACGCTGCGCTGGGGTGGCGTGCTGCTGCTCGGGTTCATCGTCTATCATCTGCTCGACTTCACGTTCGGCACGGTGCATCCCGATTTCCGGCATCTGGAACCCTATCACAACATCGTGACCGGGTTTCGGCGCCCGCTGGTCGCGCTGTTCTACGTGGTCGCCATGGGGGCGGTGGGCCTCCACCTCTACCACGGGGCCTGGAGCAGTTTCCGTTCGCTCGGGCTGGCGCGGGCGAAGCCGGAGCCCCGCCACCGGCCGGTGGCGGCGGTGCTCGCGATCCTGATCGCGCTGGGGTTCGCCATCATTCCGGTGGCGGTGCTGCTGGGGTGGGTCGGGTGACGGCCGGGGGCGAGCGGGGATGGGTGGCGCGGGGCGGGCCTCGCGCCGCGGCCGGGCCCGCGGCACGCGGCGCCGCACACGTCTGCTTCCAGGAGCGCTCGTGAAGCTCGACGCGAAGATTCCCTCCGGGCCGCTCGCGGAGAAGTGGGACCGGCACCGCTTCGAGATGAAGCTGGTGAGCCCGGCCAACAAGCGGAAGTTCAACCTGATCGTGGTGGGGTCGGGCCTCGCCGGGGGCTCGGCGGCGGCGACGCTGGGCGAACTGGGCTACCAGGTCAAGTGTTTCTGCTTCCAGGACTCCCCCCGCCGGGCGCACAGCATCGCGGCGCAAGGCGGGATCAACGCCGCCAAGAACTACCCCAACGACGGCGACTCGATCTGGCGCCTCTTCTACGACACGATCAAGGGGGGGGACTTCCGCGCCCGCGAGGCCAACGTCTACCGGCTGGCGCAGATCAGCGTGAACATCATTGATCAGTGCGTCGCGCAGGGCGTCCCCTTCGCCCGGGAGTACGGCGGCCTCCTGGCCAACCGCTCCTTCGGGGGGGCACAGGTCTCGCGCACGTTCTACGCCCGGGGCCAGACGGGCCAGCAGCTCCTGCTCGGCTGCTACCAGGCCCTGGAGCGGCAAGTGCAGGCGGGGACGGTCGCGATGTACCCCCGGCACGAGATGCTGGAACTCGTGGTGATCGACGGGGCGGCGCGGGGCATCGTCACGCGCGACCTGGTGACGGGCAAGATCACGTCGCACGCCGCGGATGCCGTGATCCTCGCCACCGGCGGGTACGGGAACGTCTTCTATCTCTCGACCAACGCCAAGGGGTGCAACGTCACCGCAGCCTTCCGCGCGTACAAGCGCGGTGCTGCCTTCGCCAATCCGTGCTTCACCCAGATCCACCCCACCTGCATTCCGGTGAGCGGGGACTACCAGTCGAAGTTGACCCTCATGAGCGAGTCGCTCCGGAACGACGGCCGGGTGTGGGTGCCCAAGCGCAAGGGGGACCTGCGCCCCCCGGGCGAGATCCCGGAGAGCGAGCGGGACTATTTCCTCGAACGCAAGTACCCGAGCTACGGCAACCTCTCCCCGCGCGACATCGCGAGTCGCGCGGCCAAGGAAGTCTGCGACGAGGGACGCGGCGTGGGCCCGAACGGGCTCGGCGTGTACCTGGACTTCAGCGACGCGATTCGCCGGCTGGGCCGGGAAACGATCCGGGAGCGCTACGGGAACCTGTTCCAGATGTACCAGCGCATCACCGACGAAGACCCCTACGAAGTGCCGATGCGCATCTACCCGGCGGTGCACTACACGATGGGCGGCCTCTGGGTGGATTACAACCTGATGAGCACCATTCCCGGGCTCCACGTGCTGGGCGAGGCCAACTTTTCCGACCACGGGGCCAACCGGCTCGGGGCGAGTGCCCTCATGCAGGGGCTCGCCGACGGCTACTTCATCATCCCCGCCACGATCGGGGATTACCTGGCCGGGGCCCGGCTGGGGAAGGTCTCCACCGATCACGACGCGTTCCGGGCCGCCGAAGCGGCGGTCGAGGAGCGGACCGCGCGGCTGTTGCGGATCCGGGGGAAGCGCACGGTGGACAGCTTCCACCGGGAGCTGGGCAAGATCCTGTGGGAGTACTGCGGCATGGCGCGCAGCGCCGCGGGGCTGCGCCGGGCGCTGGAGCTGATTCCGGCGCTCCGGGAGGAGTTCTGGCAGAACGTGAACGTGCCAGGGAGCGCAGCCGAGTTGAACCAGGCGCTGGAGAAGGCGGGCCGGGTCGCCGACTTTCTGGAGTTCGCCGAGCTGATGTGCCGGGACGCCCTCCACCGGGAAGAATCCTGCGGCGGGCACTTCCGGGTGGAATACCAGACCCCGGACGGCGAGGCGCTGCGCGACGACGAGCGGTTCTGTTACGTGGCGGCCTGGGAGTATCAGGGCCCGGATCGGGAACCGTTGCTCCACCGGGAACCGCTGGTGTTCGAGAACGTGCAGCTCGCGGCGCGGAGTTACAAGTGACGGAACGGCCCGCGATGAATCTGACGCTCTACGTCTGGCGCCAGCCCGCGCCCCAGGCGCCCGGGCAGTTCGTGCGGTACGAGGCGCGGGGCATCAGCCCGCACATGTCCTTCCTCGAGATGCTCGACGTGGTCAACGAGGGCCTCATCGAGCGCGGGGAGCCGCCGATCGCGTTCGATCATGACTGCCGGGAGGGGATCTGCGGCTCCTGTGGCATGATGATCAACGGGGTGGCCCACGGTCCCTTGAAGGGGACGGCCACCTGCCAGCTCCACATGCGGAGCTTCAAGGACGGCGACACCATCTACATCGAGCCCTGGCGGGCGCGCGCCTTTCCGGTGCTCAAGGACCTGGTGGTGGATCGGAGCGCCTTCGACCGCATCATCGCCGCGGGCGGCTACATCAGCGTCAACACGGGGTCGGCGCCGGACGCCAACACCATTCCGATCCCGAAGCCCGACGCGGACCGGGCGATGGACGCCGCCCAGTGTATCGGGTGCGGCGCCTGTGTGGCCGCGTGTCCCAACGCGTCCGCCATGCTCTTCACGGCCGCCAAGGCGGGGCACCTGGGGCTGCTGCCCCAGGGTCAGCCGGAGCGGTATCGCCGGGCCCTGAGCATGGTCGCCCAGATGGACCGGGAAGGGTTCGGGGGCTGCACCTGGCATGGCGAGTGTCAGGAAGCCTGTCCCAAGGAAATCAGCATCGACTGGATCGCCCGCCTCTATCGGGACTACCTCGTCGCCACGTGGACGGTGAGGGAGGAGAAGTCCGTCGAGGTCGCCCTCTAGGTCGGCGTGCGAGCCGGCCGCACCGGGTCGTCTCCTCCTCGACCAGTCGTGCGGGGCCGGGACCCGTGCCGGCCCCCGCTCTTCGCCGGAACCCCCGTGTCCTCTCGGCTCTCGACCCTCCACGCCGTTCAGGTCACGCGCGCGCCGGCCGTGGCCGGACTGGTCCTGCTCGCCGGGATGGCCGCGCCGCAGGGCGGGACGGCGCAGGCGGTGGGGCTGGAGTTCGCCGCCCAGGCCATCCCGAGCTGGACCCGGCAGGATCCGGCCCCGGGCAGCCGGGCGCTGGACGAGTTCCGGGTGGTCCAGCCGATGGCCATGATCCGCCTGCACGCGCTGGGCGGCCGCCTGCGCTTCGTGGGCACGCTCGATCTCGAAGGGTGGACCATGGACGGCGGGGAGCTCACCCTCGGGGCCTGGGGCGAGGGCTTCAACGATCGCCGCCATCCTCACACCTACGCCCACGAACTCGTGCTCTCGGGCGTTGACCTGCTGGGCCGGCACGACGGCCGTGGCGTGCTGTCAGTCGGGGTGGGCAAGGGGTTCGTTCCCTTCGGCTCCGACGATCCCATGTCCCGCCCGGCGTTCAAGTATCCGGTGAATCACCACCTGAGCCAGATCCTGGAACGCGCGGTCGCCATGGCGGGGTACCGCCTCGGGCCGGTGCTGATCGAGGCGGCAGTCTTCAATGGCGACGAGCCGGAGCGGCCGGGTCAGTGGCCGCTGATCCGCCAGGGTGACACCTGGCGGTTCGGCGACTCGCGGGCGGGGCGGCTCACGCTGCTCCCCATCGCGGGGGTGGAGCTTTCCCTGTCACGGGCCCGGGTGAAAAGTCCGGAACACCGGCCCGGAGCCGGGACGAACCAGGAGAAGTGGCACGCCGCCACTCGGGTGGAACGGCGGAGGGGTGCCTCGCGAATCTATGCCCTCGCCGAATGGGCCCGGACTACCGAGGCGGACGGCTTCTTCGAGTTCACCAGCCTGCTCGCCGAAGGGGAGTGGCGCTGGCGGAGCCAGCGGGTGTGGTATCGCTTCGAGCGGACCGACCGCCCTGAAGACCAGCGCACTCTCGATCCGTTCCGCTCGGTCCGACCGCATCTCGAGAACAGCATTCTCGGCACCACGCGCTGGCGGATTCACACGATGGGATACGGTCTGGAGCTACGCCCCTGGAGCGGGGAGCTGGTCCTGGAGCCCTTCGCCGAGCTTGCGATCGGCGCCGCCCGGCCCAGGGGAGGCGGCCTCTTCGACCCCGAACTCTTCTACGGCCGGAGCGCCTTCACCTCCATCTCGCTCGGCGTCAGGCTCGCCTGGCGGCTCGACGGGCATCGCATGGGGCGGTACGGGGGGCTCCTCGAATCGGGCGGACCGTTCGCACCCCACTCGCACGGGTCATGAGCCGATTTTCCCTTTCAGCCGCTCGCGCCGCCCTTGCGGCCGTTCTGTGCGCCGGAATCCCGGCCTGCGGGTCCGACGGGCCGGCCGGCGGGAACGGGGTCATCGCGCCGGAGTCGGGGGATGGGCAGGCCGGGATGGTCGGCACCGCGCTTCAGCCCCTCGTGGTGAGGCTCATGGGGCCGGGCGGCCAGCCGGCCGCCGGGGTCACGGTCACCTGGAGCCTGCCGGGAGGCCGGGGAACCGTTGCCCCCGCCACCGGCCTGACCGATGGGGGAGGCAGGGCCCAGGCCGTGGTCACACTGGACACGGTGGCCGGGGTGTACGTCGTCGAAGCCCGGGCCCCGGGCTTCACCGGCTCCCCGGTCCGGTTCACGGTCACGGCACTCCCCGGGCCCCCGGCGAGCCTCTCCAGAGCCGCCGGAGACAGCCAGCTCGGCATCACCGCACAGGCGGCCCAGCCCTTCGTCGTGCGGGTGGCGGACCGGTACGGGAATCCGGTCCCGGGCGTTCCCGTGGACTGGCAGGTGACCGCGGGCGGCGGGAGCTTCGGTACCGCGCGGACCACGACCGGCGCGACCGGGCTCGCGTCGAACACGCTTCGGCTCGGCGACTCGAGCGGCGTCCAGACCGCCACGGCGGCTGTGGCCGGGCTGCCGCCAGTGCCCTTCACGGTGACCGCGTATCCGCCGCCTCGGCTCCTCCAGTCGGTGCCGATCCCGGAGAACTACGGGATCCATGACACCTTCGTGCGGGACGGCATCGCGTTCGTCTTTGCCTGGAATACGGGGGTGATCATCTACGACGTGGGCAACGGCGCGGCGGGTGGGACGCCCGCGGCCCCGGTCCGGGTCGGCGGGGTGGTCACGCAAGGCGGCCAGGCCCACAACGGCTGGTGGTTCTGGAACCCGAACACCGGCGAGCGGCGGTATCTCTTCGTGGGCGAGGAGGGCCCCGGCACCCTCGGCGCGAGCTCGTCAGGTGACATCCATGTCGTGGACGTCTCGGACCTCGCGAACCCGGTCGAGGTGGCCTCGTTCCATCTCCCCAACGCCGGCACGCACAACTTCTGGATGGACGAGGCGGCGGAGATTCTCTACGCCGCCTACTACAACGGCGGGGTCGTGGCGCTCGACGTCTCCGGGACGCTGAGCGGGGCGCTCGAGACCCAGGGGCGGCTCCGGGCCCAGGCGCGGCCGGGGGGGGCGGGGAGCACCTACGTGTGGGGCGTCCAGCTCCACAACGGCTCGCTCTACGCGAGCGACATGCTGACCGGCCTCTGGCAGCTGGACCCGGCCACGCTCGCGACCCGCGGCGGGGGGCGCAACGTGGCCGAGCGATACACCTCGGACCTCTGGGTGGCGAACGGCCACGCCTACACCGGCACCTGGGGGAACCGGGCGGCGGTGGGCAACGCGCTCAAGGTCTGGCGGCTCCAGCCGGGCGGAGCGCCGGCGCTCGTGGACTCGGTCATCACCGCCGGGATCGGCACCGTGAGCGACGTGGAAGTGAGCCCGAACGGCAAGCTGCTGCTGGCGAGCTCGGAGCGAGGGCCTGCGGCCGGGATCCAGTTCCACCGCCTGGACGACCCGGCCAGGCCGCGCTTCCTCACCCAGGTGTCGGTCGCGACCGGGGTGCACACCGCGACCTTCGGCGAGATCGGCGGGAGGCTCTACGTGTTCGCGGCGCGCAACCCCGCGGGCGCCGCGTTGCTGATCTACGACGTGACGGGCATGGCCGACTAGCCGGTCCAGGTTCCACGCCGTGCGCGGGGGGGCGGGGCCTTCTGCGGTTTCGGTGTCGTCCGGTGGATGAGGGCCGCCGAGGGCGCCGAGGATGTCCGCCGAGGGCGCCGAGGACACGGAAGAGGGCCTTCTGCGGTTTCCGTGTCGTCCGGTGGACGGCCTCGCGCGATCGCTCAGGGCCGCCTGGGCCAGGTATCGTTCGAGCGGTCCGTATCCGGCAGCACCGAGTCCGGATCCACCGTGGCGCCGATCACCATCGGCGCGTCGGGAACCTGGTAGACGTAGCGGGGGCCGGAGTACCAGATCTCGACCGGCAGCTTGACCCGGCGAGTGGAACCGTCGCCCAGGGTGAGATCGAGTGTCACCGGCATGCGCATCGGGCCGGCGCTCCGGAGGTGGACGAGCGAGCGGCTGCCGGTCGAGTCGGTGACGACCTGGATCGAGTCCACGGTCTGGTCCAGGGTCTCGGTGGTGTACCACCACGAGCGCCAGAACCAGCTCAGGTCTTCGCCCACCCCGTCCTCGATGGTGCGGAAGAAATCGGCTGGAGTGGGGTGTTTGAAGGCCCAGCGGCGGATGTATTCCCGAAAGGCGGGATCGAAGCGCTCGGCGCCCAGGACCTCGTCGCGGAGCAGCCGGAGGGCGAGGCCGGGCTTGTTGTAGGCCGCGTGGCCGAGGATGGGGCCCTGCCGATCCGCCGGGACCATGACGGGCGCTTCCGCTCCGGAGAGGGCGACCCGGAGATAGGCGGCGACGTTGCCCCGCCGGTTCGGGAGATCCGGGAAGCGCTCCTTCCAGTTGTAGTAGTTGATGAAGGTGTTGAACCCTTCGTCCTGCCAGGGATACAGCCGCTCGTTCGAGCCCACGATCATCGGGAACCAGGTGTGGCCGAACTCGTGATCGGTGACGCTGAAGAGGGCCGGAGCGCTGGTGCGGTTGCCGCAGAAGACGATCATGGGATACTCCATGCCGCCCTCGATGCCGTTCACGTTGCTGGCCACGGGGTAGGGGTAGGGGAACCACTGCGCGCTGTAGCGCTCCAGCGCGAACTTGGCGTACTGGCTCGCCTCCTTCCAGATGCTGTCGGCCGAGGGGGGGTAGAAGCTCATCGCCAGGGTCGCGCCCCCGTTCACGCCGACGGCATCCCAGATGAAGTGGGAGGCGGCGGCCCACGCGAAGTCGCGCACGCTGTCGGCCGTGAAGCGCCAGGTGAGCGAGCCCGAGGCGGCCGGCCGAGCGGCGGGGTCGCCGATCTCCTCCCGGCCCCGGATGACCACGGTGGTGTCGCTGGCCCGGGCCAGCGCGAGGAGCCGGCGTTGCTTGGCCGTGAGTACCTGGGCGGGATTCCGGAGCACCCCGGTGGCCGCGACCAGCAGGTTCGCGGGGACCGTGAGGCTCACGTCGAACGAGCCGTACTCCAGGTAGAACTCGCCCTGGCCCAGGTACTGTTCGGTGTTCCAGCCGCGCACGTCGTCGTAGACCGCGAGCCGCGGGTACCACTGCGCCACCTCGAAGATCGTGCTCCCGTCCACCTCCTCGATGCCCATCCGGTTGCTGTTAGGCCCGAAGGGGAAGGACCACCCGAGGTCCAGGACATAGCGCGTCCGCGGGGGCAGGGGGCGCGGCAGGTCCACCCGCATCATGGTGCCGTTGACGGCAACGCGGAGCGCCGCTGCCCGCTGGGCCGGCCGGCCGGGTGCCGCGGGCAGGGCGGGCTGGGTCACACCGGTCAGGGTGAAGCCGCCTGCGGCCCCGCGGGTGCCGAAGCGGCTGTCGGGCGGGAAGAGCAGCGCTCCGCGGCTCCGGGCGTTGAAGAGGTTCTGGTCGAGCTGGAGCCAGAGGTACCGGAGCGTGTCAGGTGAGTTGTTGTGGTACGTGATCCGCTCCCAGCCCGTGACCGTCCGGGCCAGCGTGTCGAGCGAGGCCCGGATCACGTAATCCACCCGCTGCTGCCAGTAATCGCGTCCCGGTGCACCGCTGCCGGTCCGGATCGTGTTCGGCGCCGGGAGCTCGAGCCGCCGGAACGGCGACTCGTCGGTCACCGGAGCCGGCACGGGAGACTGGGCGGAAAGAACGGGTGGGGTCAGGACGGCGGAGGCCGCGCTGAGCGCGAGCAAGAGTCTGGCAGGGCGCACGGCGGTCTCTGGAAGGGTGAGCGTGGTCACGGGGTTGAGCTTACTCGCCTCCGGTTCCCGATCGAAGTGCTCGGCCGGCGCGCTACAGCCTCGGCAGCGTCACTCCGCGCTGACCTTGATACTTCCCGGCCTTGTCCCGGTAGCTCGTTTCGCAGATGTCGTCAGGGTCGGCCTCGAAAAAGAGCACCTGGCAGATCCCCTCGTTGGCGTAGATCTTGGCCGGCAGCGGCGTCGTGTTCGAGATCTCCAGCGTCACGTGGCCTTCCCACTCCGGCTCGAAGGGGGTCACGTTGGTAATGATGCCGCAGCGGGCGTAGGTGGACTTGCCGACGCAGATCGTGAGCACGTTCCGCGGGATGCGGAAGTACTCCACCGACCGGGCCAAGGCGAAGCTGTTGGGCGGGACGATGCAGACCTCCCCGGTGAACTCGACAAAGCTCCGGGAGTCGAAGTCTTTCGGGTCCACCACGGCGGACAGCACGTTGGTGAAGATCTTGAACTCCGGGGCCACCCGCATGTCGTACCCGTAGGAGGAGACCCCGTAGGAGATCACCTTCCGGCCCCGGGCGTCGAGCTCGCGGATCTGATTGTCCACGAACGGCTCGATCATGCCGTGTTCTCGGGCCATCCGGCGGATCCAGCGGTCGGACTTGATGGACATGGCGTGTGACGGGCGGCCGTGACGGTGGGACAGGTGCGACCCAGGGGCAACGGGCGCGAAAAATAGGTCACCCCACCCAATATAGGAATAGATCGCGGGCAGGCCGGCGGCCGCTCGGACGGCACCCCCGGGGTGCCGGCGGCCCGGTGCTTCCGTGGCGCCGGGGCTGCCATTACTTTGCGGGCGCCGCCAAGTGAAGGATTTCACGAGCGAGGCCCACCCATGCTGCAGCCGTACATCCCCGTGCTCATCGTGGTGGCGTTCGTGGTCTTCAACGCCGTCCTGATGTTGGGGTTGTCGCACTGGCTCTCTAGCTACCGGCGGACCCCGCAGAAGCTCGAACCCTACGAATCCGGCATGCCGGTGCTGGGGGACGCCCGGGAGCGGTTCTCGGTGCAGTTCTACCTGGTGGCGATGCTCTTCATCATCTTCGACGTGGAGACGGTGTTCATGTTCCCCTGGGCGGCTGCGTTCCAGCAACTGGTTGCCATCCGGGGTCTCCTCCTCCTCGAGATGGTGGTCTTCGTGCTGATCCTCGCGGTGGGCTACGTGTACATCTGGAAGCGCGGGGCCTTGCAATGGGATTGAGTGCTGTGGAGCCGGCGGAGGCGATGACCCAGATTTCCGCCGGGTCGCCGAACTGGATCACCACGAGGCTGGACTTCCTCGCCAACTGGGCCCGGAAGAACTCGCTCTGGCCCATGCCGTTCGGGACGGCGTGCTGCGCGATCGAGTTCATGGCCACCGCGGCCAGCCGCTTCGACGTCGCGCGGTTCGGCATGGAGCGCATGGCCTTTTCGCCCCGGCAAGCCGACGTGCTGATCTGCGCCGGGCGGCTCCCGTTCAAGCTCGCGCCGGTGATCCGGCGGATCTGGGACCAGATGCCCCAGCCCAAGTGGTGCATCTCGATGGGGGCCTGCGCCAGCTCGGGCGGGATCTTCGACACCTATACCATGGTGCAGGGGATCGATACGATCGTGCCGGTGGACGTGTACGTCCCGGGCTGCCCCCCCCGGCCCGAGGGGCTGGTCTACGGGGTGCTCCTGCTCCAGAAGAAGATCGAGGGCGAGACCATCGCGGATCGGGAGCTCCGGCAGGAGCGGTTGCTCGGCCCCGACGGGTTGTTCCTGCCGCCCGAGCGGATTGACGAGCTCTCCGAGCCGTTCGGCAACTCGGTGCACCAGACGAGGTCGGCATGAGGTCGCGGGCCGGCTCCGGTCGCCCGGAGGCGCGGGCGGTTCCCCGGGGGCCGGGTCCGCGGCCCGCCGCCGCGGGATGCCGGAGGAGGAGAATCCGGGCGTGACCGCGCTCTCCCCCAGTGTGGCCGCGCTCCGCGACCGGTTCGGGCCCGCCGTCGGGCGCGCGCTGGTTTCCTGCGGCGACACCATCGTCTATCTGGCGCGTGACCGGGCGCACGACATCCTGCAATGGCTTCGGGACGACCCGGGGCAGCGGTTCGACTACCTCACCGACATCACCGCCGTGGAGTACCGCGATCTCGAGCGGCCGCTGGAAGTGGTCTACCAGCTCCGTTCCCTGGAGCGGCGGGCTGACCTGCGCTGCAAGATCGAGCTGGACCAGCAGGGCCCTCTCGAGGTGGACTCGGTGTACGACCTGTGGCGGGGCGCCGATTGGCTGGAGCGCGAGGTGTACGACATGTTCGGCATCGTCTTTCGCGGCCACCCGGATCTCCGCCGGATCCTCATGTGGGAGACCTACGCGGAAGGGCATCCGCTGCGGAAGGACTTCCCGCTGCGCGGGCACTTCAGCCGGGCCGAACAGACCCGGCAGGCGCTGGCGGCCAATCCGGAAGCCCACTACTCGCTGGAGGAGCTGTCCATCGCGGCGGCCTACGACGAGCTGCCGCCGGACGTGCGGGAACGGTTGCGTCGCGGCGAGCGGGGAAGGGTACGATGACCACGCGGACCGTGGAGGTGGCGCTTTCCACCCCGGGCCTCGATGCCCGGGGCCGGGTGCAGCCGGTGCCCCTGGGAGTGGCGGCGGCCCCAGCCGAACCGGCCCAGGACGATCTGGGCGGGGAGCACATGCTGATCAACATCGGGCCGCAGCACCCCGCCACGCATGGGGTGCTCCGGCTCGTGATCGAGCTGGACGGTGAAACCGTGGTGCGGGTGATCCCGCACATCGGCTATCTCCACTCGGGGTTCGAGAAACTCGGCGAGTACCGGCATTACAATCAGATCGTTCCCCTCACCGACCGCACCGACTATCTCGCGCCCATGGCCAACAACGTCTGCCTGGCCCTGGCGGTGGAGAAGCTCATGGGCATCGAGATCACCGAGCGGTGCAAGGTGCTCCGGGTGATCGCCTGCGAAATGAGCCGGATCATCTCGCATCTCGTGTGGCTCGGTACCACGGGGATCGACCTCGGGGCTTTCACCCCATTCCTGTGGTCGTTCTATCAGCGGGAGCGGATCTACGACCTGCAGGAAGCGTGGACCGGCGCGCGGCTCACGACGAGCCTCACCCGCGTGGGGGGGATGATGGCCGACGTGCCGGAGGGGTGGGAGGACGGCCTGCGCGAGTTCTGCCGCACCTTCCCGAAGACGCTCCAGGAAGTGGATACCATGTTCACCCGGAACGCCATCTGGTGCGGGCGGACCCAGGGGGTCGGGGTGATCAGCGCCGCGGACGCCATCAACTACTCGCTGTCGGGCCCGATGCTCCGGGCCAGCGGGGTGCCGTACGACGTCCGGAAGGACCGGCCCTACCTGGACTACGAGACTTACGACTTCGACGTCCCGATCGGGGAGCACGGCGACATCTACGACCGCTACCGGGTCCGGTTGGAGGAGATGTTTCAGTCGACCCGGATCCTGGAGCAGGCGCTGGAGCGGCTGAAGCGGCTTGCGGGCGCGCCGGTCAACGTGGACGACCCGCGGGTGATCCTCCCGCCCAAGTCGCGCGCGATGAGCGACATGGAGGCCATGATCTACCATTTCAAGCAGGTGATGGAGGGAGTGAAGCCGCCGGTCGGCGAGGCGTACGTCGGGATCGAGAACCCGAAGGGGGAACTGGGGTACTACTTCGTCTCCGACGGCACGGCGAAGCCCGTGCGCTGGCGGATCCGGCCGCCGTCCTTCATCAATCTGGCCTGCCTCCCCAAGCTCTGCGAGGGCGTGTTGCTCTCCGACGTGATCGCCATCAACGCGAGCATTGACATCGTGATGGGGGAAATCGACCGATGAGCGCCGGCGTGCATCCGGGGCATCACCGCGACACCGAGCCCGACGAGCGGTACCAGCCGGTCTTCACGGGCGAGACCCGGCGCCGGCTCGAGGCGCTCTTCGAGCACTACCCCACCCGGCAGGCCTGCCTGCTGCCCGCGCTCTGGATGGTGCAGGAAGCCCGGGGCTGGATTCCGGAGCAGGCGATCGGCGAAGTGGCCGAGGTGCTGGGCCTCACCCCGGCCTACGTGCGGGGGGTCGTCACCTTCTACACGATGTACCACACCCACCCGGTGGGGAAGTACTTCGTCCAGGTCTGTACCACCTCGCCCTGCAATATCTGCGGGGCGGAAGAGGTGGTGAAGGCGTTTCTCCAGCACACGGGGTGCGGGGAACTCGGCGCCACCAGCCCCGACGGCCGTTTCACCGTGATCGAGGTGGAATGCCTCGGTGCCTGCGGGTTCGCCACGCCGGTCCTCATCAACGACGACTTCATCGAAGGGGTGACCCCCGAGCGCGTGCCGGGCATCCTCCAGGGGTACAAGTAATGGGCTATCCGCATCCCTCCCACCCGAAGGAGATGCCGCTCCTGTCGCGGCATTTCGGCGATACCGGAGCCCGGAGCTACGAGGGCTGGGTGAAGCGCGGCGGTTACGAGGCTCTGCGCAAGGCCCTCGGCATGACGCCCGATCAGGTGACCGAGGAGGTGAAGACGTCGGGCCTCCGGGGCCGGGGCGGCGCCGGGTTCCCCACCGGGCTCAAGTGGTCGTTCATGCCGAAGCCGAGCGGGAAGCCGCACTACCTCTGCTGCAACGCCGACGAGTCGGAGCCGGGGACCTTCAAGGACCGCGAGATCATGCGATGGACCCCGCACCAGCTCCTGGAGGGCTGTGCCATCGCCGCGTACGCCATCGGCGCGGAGCGCTGCTACATCTACATCCGGGGCGAGTTCACCACCGAGTACAGGATCCTGCTCGAGGCCGTAGCCGAGGCCTATCGGCACGGGGCGCTGGGGGCCAACGTCTTCGGGAGCGGCAAGCGGATCGACGTCGTGGTGCACCGCGGGGCGGGCGCCTACATCTGCGGCGAGGAAACGGCTCTCATCAACTCCATCGAGGGCAAGCGGGGGAATCCGCGGATCAAGCCGCCGTTCCCCGCTCAGGCCGGGTTGTTCGGCATGCCGACCACGGTCAACAACGTGGAGACCCTGGCGGCGGTACCGCACATCATCCTCCGGGGCGGGGAGTGGTACAAGGCGCTCTCCCGCGGCAATCCCAAGAGCACCGGCACCAAGCTCTTCTCGGTCTGCGGCCATGTGCAAAAGCCGGGCAACTACGAGGTCGTGATGGGGACCCCGATGCGCGAGCTCATCTTCGAGATGTGCGGCGGCATGCGGCCCGGGCGGAGCCTCAAGGCGGTGATTCCGGGCGGCAGTTCCGTGCCCATCATGACGGCCGAGGAGGTGGAGGACTGCCCGCTCGATTACGAAGGGATCGCCGCCAAGGGCTCGATGCTGGGCTCGGGCGGGATGATCGTCATGGACGACTCGACCGACCTGGTGTATCAGATCATGCGGCTGGCCCGGTTCTACGCGCACGAGTCCTGCGCGCAGTGCACCCAGTGCCGCGAGGGGACCGCCTGGACGACCCGGATTCTCGAGCGGATCCTCGCCGGACAGGGCAAGGCCGAGGACCTGGAGCTCCTGCTCGACCTCGCCGACCAGATGACCGGCAAAACGATCTGCGTGCTGTCGGACTCCTGTGCGGCTCCGGTGGTGAGCGGGATCAAGAAGTTCCGGAGCGAGTTCGAGGCGTATCTCAACAAGCTGAAGCGGCCCGCGATGGTCGCGGTCTAACCGGATTCTCCGCCCGCCATGTCTCAGGATCTCGTCCGCGTCACGATTGACGGCCTGACCGTGCAGGTGCCCAAGGGCACCAGCCTCATCGAGGCCGCCAAGCAGGCCGGGGTGCTGGTGCCGCACTACTGCTATCATCCCTCGCTCCCCTCGCCCGCCGTCTGCCGCATGTGCCTGGTCGAGGTGGAGAAGGCGCCCAAGCTGATGCCGGCGTGTGTCACCACGGTGATGGACGGCCAGGTGGTGCACGTGAACAGCCCCGCTGCGCGCAAGGCGCGCGAGGGCGTGCTGGAGCTGCTCCTCATCAACCACCCGCTCGACTGCCCGATCTGCGACCAGGCCGGCGAGTGCGAGCTCCAGGACTATGTCTTCCAGGAGGGCCGGAGCGGGACCCGCTACCGCGAGTACCCGAAACGATACAATCCCGTGGAGGACTTCGGTCCGGACATTCTCTACGTCCCCAATCGGTGCATCCTCTGCACCCGTTGCGTGCGGTTCATGGACGACGTGGCGGGAGCCCCGGTGCTCAACGTCTCGGAACGCGGCGACCGGGCCTACATCGGGATCGATCCCTCCCAGCCCCTGGACCACCCCTGGGCCGGCAACGTGGTGGATCTCTGTCCCGTGGGCTCGCTCCTCTCGAAGGACTTCCTGCACAAGGCGCGGGCCTGGGACCTCGACAAGACGGCGAGCGTCTGCACCGGGTGCACCCAGGGCTGCAACGTGACGCTCGATACCCGCGACAACACGGTGGTGCGGGTGCGGCCCCGCCCGAATCTCGAGGTGAACCGGCACTTCATCTGCGACCACGGGCGGATGCACTACCGCTGGATGAACCGGGGCGACCGGATCGAGGCCCCGCTGCTCCGGGACGGAGGCCGCCATCTCGCCACCGACTGGGACCAGGCGCTCGCCCGCCTGGCGGACCTGGTCCGGCGCGGGGGGCGGGGGCGGGGCGTGCTGCTCGTGTCCGGGCGAGCCTCGCTCGAGGCGCTGGGCCTGCTCAGGCGCCTGCTCCAGGGGTTCGAGCTGACCGCGGCCGTGCAGGTTCCGGTGGTGGGGGACGAGGCCCCGCTCCAGGGCGTGCCCGGCCTCGCTCTCCGGAAGGAACGGGCGCCGAACCTCGTCGGGGCCCGGCTTCTGGGTTACTCGACCGACTGGCCAGCGGCGGTGCGGGCAGCCGCGGCGGCGGATCTTGCGGTGCTGCTCGACGTGGAGCTCACGGAAGCCGAGATGGCCCAGGTCGCGGGGGCGAAGACGATCGCCGTGCTGGGGACCATCGAGAGCCAGGTGCTGCCGGCGGCCGAGGTGGTCCTGCCGGTCACCACGGTGGCCGAGGAGAACGGCGTCTTCGTGAACCGGGACGGCCGCGCGCAGCGGTACCAGCAGGCCCGGACGCCGCCGGGCATGGCGCGGCCCGCCTGGTGGGTGGCGGCGGAGACCCTCGGACTGGTGCGGCCGGAGCCGGGGCTTCCCGCGACGGCCGCGCAGGCGTTCGAGGCCGTGGCCGAAACCGTCCCCGGGCTCGCCGGACTGACCTACGCCGACCTCGGCCTCACGGGCCGGGTGGCGGCGGGGGCCGCGCTGGGGGCGATCGCGTGACCCCCGAGTTCAAGGGGTTCCTGCTCGTCACCGTGATCAAGATGATCGTGGTCTTCACGGTCGTCATGGTCGGGGTGGCGCTCCTCACCCTCATGGAACGCAAGGTCTCGGCCTGGATGCAGATCCGGCTGGGGCCCAACCGGGTGGGGTTCTGGGGCCTGCTCCAGCCCGCGGCGGACGGAGTCAAGAACATCATCAAGGAAGAGACCCTGCCCGCCCGGGCCAATCCGGTGATCTTCACCCTGGCCCCCGCGCTCGCCTTCGTGCCCGCGCTCACCCTGTCGGCGATCATTCCCTGGGCGGCGCCGCTCCCCCTCCGGTTCGATTTCACCCTGCCGGGGCTGGGCCGCTTCGTTCATGACGGCCTCGCGCCGATGGCCGTGGCCGACGTGCCGGTCGGATTCCTCTTCATCATCGCCATCAGCTCGCTCGGCGTGTACGGCATCTCGCTCGCGGGCTGGTCGTCCAACAGCAAGTACGCGCTCCTCGGCGGGCTCCGGGCCAGCGCCCAGATGATCTCGTACGAAGTCGCGATGGGCCTGGCGCTGGTCCCGGTGCTCCTGCTCACCGGTAACGTGGCGCTGGGGGAGATCATCCGGGCCCAGCAGCAGATCGCCTTCGGCTGGTTCATCCTCCCCCTCTTCATCGCGTTCTACACGTTCCTGGTGTCCGGCTTCGCCGAGACCAACCGCCTGCCCTTCGACCTGCCGGAGGCGGAGTCCGAGCTCATCACCGGCTATCACACCGAGTACTCGGCCATGAAGTTCTCGATGTTCTTCATCGCCGAGTACGCGAACATGGTGACGGTGTCGGCCATGGTCTCGGTGCTGTTTCTCGGGGGGTGGGATATTCCGTTCACCCACTGGGACGAGCAGCCCGGACTCCTCCAGACCGTGGCGACCGGCGGGATGATGTTCCTCAAGACGTTTTTCTGGCTCTTCTTCTTCATGTGGATCCGCTGGACCCTGCCGCGGTTCCGCTACGATCAGCTCATGGCGCTGGGCTGGAAGGTGCTGATGCCGATCGGCCTGGCCTACGTGATGCTGGTCGCCACGGCGCTCTGGGCCCTGGATGCGCTGGGTGTGGCGGGCTGGACCGGTCGGCTGGCGGTCCTCACCGGGATCAACCTCGCACTCGGATACGTGATCTTCGTGGTGCTGGACCGCGGCCTCGTGATCCGCGGGGCCCGGGACCGGTCGGCGGCAGTGCGGGCGCGGGCGGGAGCCCGCCAGGCGGCGTGAGGGGGATATGGCGATCGGCGTCAAGGTGATGAAGCGGCCGGAACGCGAGGTGAGCTACGTCCGGGCCACGCTCCGGGGCATGGCGCTCACCTTCAAGAAAATGTTCGAGCCGCCGGTCACGATGGAGTATCCGGAGCAGAAGAGCACCGAGCGCTGGACCATCTCGCCGCGCTGGCGCGGCACCCACCGGATGCTCACCGACGAGCAGGGCCGGGCCAAGTGCGTGGCGTGCGGCCTCTGTCCCCAGATCTGTCCGGCCAACTGCATCAAGCTGGTGCCCGGCGAGGACGAGGACGGCAACCGCTACCCGCTGATTTACGAGATCGACGAGTTCCGCTGCGTCTTCTGCGGCTACTGCCAGGAGGTCTGCCCCGAGGAAGCGATCCACGTCGGGGTGCACTACGAGAACGCGGAATACAGCCGCGACCGGTTCGTGTACGACCTGGAACGGCTCTGCGCGCAGACCCACCCGGTCTCCACGCTCTGGGACCCGACCGACCCGCGAGGCGAGTGATGACGGAACGCCTCTTCTGGTTCTTCGCCGCGTTGGCGGTGGGCGCCGCGCTGCTCATGGTGACCATGCGGAACCTGGTGGCTTGCGCTCTCTGGCTCATTCAGGTGATGCTGGCCCTCGCGGCGCTCTTCGTGCTCCTCCATGCGCAGTTCATCGGGGCGATCCAGGTGCTGGTCTACGCCGGGGCCGTGATGGTGCTGTTCCTGTTCGTGATCATGCTGCTCAACCTGAGCCGGGCGGAGAGCGACCTGCGGCGGGCGCCGGCGTGGTTCCTGGCCCTGATCATGGTGGGCCTCCTGGCGAGCCAGTTGGTCCCCCCGCTGTCGCGCTATACGCGCGAGCGGCTGGCGCTCGAGTACACGGACTCGCCGGTCCTGGCGAACCCGGCGATCGTGTTCGACTCCACCGCCTTCGCGAGCGGGAACCACGTGATCCGGGCTACCCTGGAGCGGGGCATCCCGGGCGATGTGGCCAAGCCGATGTTCGAGCAGTACCTGGTGCCGTTCGAGCTCACCAGCGTGCTCCTGCTCGCCGCGATCGTCGGGGCGGTGGTGCTGGCCAAACGGAGGATCTGATGCTGGTGGCGGAGTCGCTCGCGGTCTCGGCGATCCTGTTCGTGATCGGGGTGGCCGGGGTCCTCATCCGGCGCAACGCGATCGTGCTGTTCATGTGCGTGGAGCTCATGCTCAACGCCGTGAATCTGTCGCTGGTGGCGCTCTCCCAGGCGCACGGGCTCTCGGGGCAGGTGTTCGTGTTCTTCGTGATCGCGGTGGCGGCGGCCGAGGCGGCGGTCGGCCTCGCCATCATCCTGGCCATCTTCCGCCACCACAAGTCGGTGGACCTCAAGAACATCAACCTGCTCAGAGGCTGATGCTCGCTCCCCTCGACCTCGTGCCGTCGGCCGGCCTGGGCCAGGCGGGGCTCGACCCGGAGCTCGCCCGCCAAGGCCGGCTCTGGCTCGGCCTCGTCTTGGGCCTGCCCCTCGCCGGCTTCCTCGCCAACGGGACGCTGGCCCTGCTCCGGCCCGGCGCCAAGAGAGCCGTCGCCTGGATCGGCCCCGGTGTGCTGGTGCTCGCCTTCGGGGCCGCGCTCCAGGTGGTGCGGGGGCTGGTGCAGGCGCCGCCCGAGACCCAGTACGTCGTCACCTTCTGGCGCTGGCTCCCGGTGGGCGACCTCCAGGTGGACCTCGCGTTCCTGGTGGACCGCCTGGCCGCGGTGATGCTCCTGGTGGTGACCGGGGTGGGGAGCCTGATCCACATCTTCGCCGTGGGCTACATGAAGGCGGACGACGGATTCGCCCGCTTCTTCGCCTATCTCAATCTCTTCGTCGTCTTCATGCTGGTGCTGGTGCTGGGCGCCAGCTTCCCGATGATGTTCATCGGGTGGGAGGGCGTCGGCCTCTGCTCCTATCTCCTGATCGGGTTCTGGTTCACCGAGAAGGCCAACGCCGACGCGGGGAAGAAGGCGTTCATCGTGAACCGGATCGGCGACGCCGGGTTCTTGGTCGCGATGTTCCTGCTCTGGACCTCGCTCGGCAGTCTGAACTACACGGAGGTGTTCGCGAAGGCGCCGGGAGTGTTCGCGTCCGGCGGCGCGATGGTCACGGCGATCGCGCTGTTCCTCTTTCTCGGCTGCGTCGGCAAGTCGGCCCAGATTCCGCTCTACACCTGGCTCCCGGACGCCATGGCCGGCCCCACCCCGGTGTCGGCGCTGATCCACGCCGCGACCATGGTGACGGCGGGCGTCTACCTCGTGGCCCGGGCCAACGTACTGTTCGCCCTGGCCCCGGTGGCGGAGACCGTAGTGGCCGGCGTCGGGGCGCTCACCGCGCTCTTCGCCGCGACCATCGGCCTCCGGCAATACGACATCAAGCGGGTGCTGGCCTATTCCACGGTCTCCCAGCTCGGGTACATGTTCGTGGGGGTGGGGACGGGGGCGCTGGCGGCGGGCCTCTTCCACCTCGTGACCCACGCCTTCTTCAAGGCACTTCTGTTTCTCGGGTCGGGCAGCGTGATCCATGCCATGCACCACGCCTATCACGCCACGCACTCCCCGGACGACCCCCAGGACATGCGGAACATGGGCGGCCTCCGCCGCGACCTCCCGGTTACCTGGATCCTGATGTGGATCGCGACTCTGGCCATCGCCGGCATCCCGCCCTTCTCCGGGTTCTTCTCCAAGGACGAGATTCTCGCGTTCGCCTTCGGGCGCGGCGAGACCCAGCCGATCTTCCGCGTCTTCTGGGCCATGGGGGCGGCCGCGGCGCTCCTCACCGCCTTCTACATGGCCCGGCTCATGGCCATGACCTTCCACGGGGAGAACCGGACCGGGGCCGAGGAGCGGAAGCACCTGCACGAAGCGCCCTGGGTCATGACCGGTCCGCTGGTGATCCTGGGCTTTCTCAGCCTGTTCGGCGGCTGGCTCAATCTGCCGGCGTTCTTCCCGGCGCTGGGAGTCCCGCACGGCCTGCTGCACCACTGGCTCGAACCGGTGGCGGCGGGCGGGGAGGAGATCGCCACCGGCCTCGGGACCCGGGCCGCGCTGCCCGAGCATGGGACCGAAGTCATGCTGGCGGCCGGGGCGGTCGTGCTGGCCGTCGCGGGGCTCGTCGCGGGATTCCGGCTCACCCTCCGGGAACGGATCGTCCCTGCTCGTCAGGCGGCACCGGAACGCGGCCTCTGGAAGCTGCTCTACCACAAGTACTACGTGGACGAGCTCTACGATGCGGCGATCGTCCGGCCGGTGATCCGGTTCTCGCGCTTCCTGTGGCAGCAGGTGGACCAGCGCCTGATTGACGGGGTGGGCGTGAACGGGAGTGCCGCGCTCTCCAGAGCGCTCGGCTGGCTGGGCAGCCGGCTCCAGTCGGGCCAGGTGGGGGTCTACGTGGTCCTCTTCCTGATCGGCGTGCTCTACGTCCTCGGCCGGGTCGCGTGGAGGTAGGATGTCGCACTTCCTGACGGCGATCGGCTACGAGGGGTGGATCCTCGACGCCCTGATCTTTCTTCCGCTCCTGGGCGTCGTGCCGGTGCTGCTGGCCCCGGCCCGGCACGCGCGCTACATCGCCCTCGCGGTGAGCGGCCTCGTGTTCGTCCTCTCGCTCGGGCTCTGGTGGGCGTTCGACCACACCGACCCCGGCATGCAGTTCCGGCTCACCGCGCCCTGGCTGCCTCAGTGGGGCATCCATTACACGGTCGGGCTCGACGGCATCTCCCTCTTCATGGTGCTGCTCACCACCGGCCTCATGGCGCTCTCGGTGCTGGGCAGCTTCACCTACATCACCGAGCGGGAACGGGCCTACTACGCCCTGATGCTGACCCTCCTCACCGGCATGATCGGGGTCTTCGTGGCCCTGGACCTGTTCCTGTTCTACGTCTTCTGGGAGGTCATGCTGATCCCGATGTACTTCATCATCGGGATCTGGGGCGGCCCCAACCGGATCTACGCCGCGATCAAGTTCTTCATCTACACCATGGCCGGCTCCCTGCTCATGCTGGTGGCCATCCTGGTCCTGGTGTGGCAGACGGCCACCGCGACGGGGACGATCACCTTCGCCTACGAGACGGTGCTCCAGCACGCCGGCGAGATCGGCCGGGCCGCCCCCTGGCTCTTCGCCTGTTTCGCCCTGGCCTTCGCGATCAAGGTGCCGATCTTCCCGTTCCACACCTGGCTGCCCGACGCCCACGTCGAGGCGCCCACCGCCGGATCGGTGCTGCTGGCCGGGGTGCTGCTCAAGATGGGTACCTACGGGTTCCTGCGGTTCGCGGTGCCATTCTTCCCGGCGATCGCCCTGTCCCCGCTCGTCACCGGCCTGGTGGTGGGCACCGCGGTGATCGGGGTGCTCTACGGGGCGCTGGTGGCCATGGTCCAGCCGGACGTGAAGAAACTGGTGGCGTACAGCTCCGTGAGCCACCTGGGCTTCGTCATGCTCGGCATCTGGGCCGGTACCCTCCAGTCGGTGCAGGGGGCGCTCATGGTCATGATCGGCCACGGCCTTTCGACCGGTGCCCTGTTCTTCCTGATCGGCATGCTGTACGAGCGCCGCCACACCCGGGCGCTGAGCGATTTCGGCGGGTTGGCCCGGGTGATCCCGGTGTTCAGCCTGATCCTCGTGGTGACCGCGCTCGCCTCGATCGGGCTCCCGGGTCTGAACGGGTTCGTGGGTGAGTTCCTGGTGTTGCTCGGGAGCTTCGGGCCCCACCCCTGGGCCACCGGGCTTGCCACCACCGGGGTGATCTTCGCCGCGGCGTACCTGCTGTGGGCCGTGCAGCGGGTGGTCTTCAATCCGCTCGACAAGCCGGAGAACCGGCACCTGCCCGACCTGACCCTGCGCGAGCTCGGGGTCATGGTCCCGCTCGTCGCGGGCATGATCTGGCTCGGGCTCTACCCGAAACCGGTACTGGTCCGGATGGAAGCGTCCGCGCGGCATTACCTCGAGTTGGTGCGGCCGGGGACCGCGACGAGCCCGGCCGCCGCCCAGCAGGCCGTCGCCCCAACCGCCGGGCCTCTGCCCCGGCCGTGACCTCGCGCCATGCCGATTGATCTCAGTCGCCCGGCGGGTCTCATGCTCGCTCTCACGCCCGAGCTCATCCTCTCGGGGCTCGCCCTCGTGGTCCTGCTCGTGGTGAGCTGGCGGCACCGGACCGCGGCGGACAGCCGGCTGGCCGGCTGGCTCAGCGCCGCGAGCCTGGTGGTGACCCTGGGGGCCGTGCTCGGGCTCGCGGCGGGGAAGGCCCAGGCAGAAGGGCTGGCGTTCATGGTGGCGCTGGACGAGTTCCGCTACCTCTCCTCGGGCATCCTGCTCGTGGCCTCGCTCGGCAGCGTGCTGGTCTCGCTCACCTACCTGGAGCGGGAGCGGCTGATCGCTCCGGAGTACTATGTGCTGATCCTGCTGGCCGTGGCCGGGATGCTCTTCATGACGGCGGCGCAGGACCTGATCGTGCTGTTTCTGGGGCTGGAGACGATGTCGGTGGCGGTCTACGTGCTGGCCGGCTACAACCGGGCCGACCGGTTCTCGGCCGAGGCGGCCCTCAAGTACTTTCTGATCGGGGCGTTTGCCTCCGGGTTCCTGCTCTATGGCATCGCGCTGGTCTATGGCTCGACCGGGAGTACCAACCTGGTGCTCATCGCCGGCCAGCTGGCACGGCCAGACCTGCCGCTGCTCGCAGCGGTGGGGCTGGGTCTCCTGATCGTCGGGTTCGGGTTCAAGGTGGCGGCGGTGCCGTTCCACATGTGGGCCCCGGACGCGTACGATGGCGCCCCGACACCGGTCACCGGCTTCATGGCGGCCTCCGTGAAGGTGGCCGGGTTCGCCGCCTTCGCCCGGGTGCTGCTCACCTCGTTCAGTGCGAGCGTGGCGGTCTACCGGCCGATTCTGTGGGTGCTGGCGACCGCCTCGATGGTGCTCGGCAACCTGGTGGCGCTCAACCAGCCCTCCCTCAAGCGGATGCTGGCCTACAGTTCGATCGCTCACGCGGGATACCTTCTGACCGCGCTCTGGACCGGCACGCCGCTGGGTGCGGCCGGCCTGCTGCTCTACCTGCTCGGGTACGGGGTCACCACGGTCGCTGCCTTCGCCATCGTGGGCGCGCTGGGCCGGGGTGGCGAGCGCGACCTCGGGCTCGCCGACCTCGCGGGTCTCGGGCAATCGCGGCCGTGGCTCGCGCTGGCGCTGGCGGTCTGCATGCTGTCGCTGCTCGGGTTCCCGGGAACCCTCGGCTTCATCGGGAAATGGTACATCCTCACCGCGCTGGTGGCCGAGAAGCAATACGTCCTGAGCGTGATCCTCGTGGTCACGAGCGTGGTGTCGGCCGGCTACTATCTGCCGGTGATCATGGCGATGTACATGCGCCCGGCGCGGGCACCGCTGGCCTTTTTCGACCGGGGCCTCCCCCGGGCGGCCGCGGCGACGGTGGCGGTGGCCGTGCTGGTGCTGCTCGGCTTCGGCTTCTGGCCCACCCCCGCACTCCAGGTCTCGGAGTACGGCGCGGGCGCGCTCATCCATGCGGCGGGGGACGTGGCGGCTCGCTGAGGGGAGCCGCCGCTGCTCCCCCGGCCGCGTCCGCTGCCCGACCGATCGCCGATGAACGTTCCTCGCTCGGTCTTCCGGCAGTACGACGTCCGCGGCCTCGTGGAGCGGGAACTCACCCCGGCGTTCGCCCGCGCGCTGGGCCGCGCGTTCGCCACCGAGGGCTGGGAGCGGCTGGGCCGCGCTCCCCGGCTCGTCGTGGGCCGAGACAACCGGCCGTCCGGTGAAGGGCTCGCGACGGCGGTCCGACGGGGGATCACGGAGGCGGGCGGCACGGCCGTGGACGTGGCGCTCCTGCCCACGCCGGCGCTCTACTTCGCCGTGCACGCCCTGGAGGCCGACGGCGGCCTCCAGGTGACCGGCTCCCACAACCCGCCGGAGTTCAACGGGTTCAAGATGGTGCTGGGCGGCGAGGCCCTGCACGGCGACGCCATCCAGCGGCTCCACCGGATCATCACGGACGAGGCCTGGCGCGTGGGGACGGGAAGCGAGACAGCCGACTCCTCGGTGCTGGCGCGCTACCAGGAGGCGATCGTGAGCCGGCACCGGCTCCGCCGGCCGGTCAAGGTGGTGGTGGACTGCGGCAACGGGGTAGGGAGTCTGGCGGCCGTGCCGACGCTCTCCGCGTTAGGCGCCGACGTCATTCCGCTCTTCTGCGAATCGGACGGGCGATTCCCGAACCACCATCCCGATCCCACGGTGCTGGAAAATCTTCGCGACCTTCAGGAGGAGGTGCGCCGGAGCGGCGCCGAACTCGGCATCGCCTTCGACGGCGACGCCGACCGGATCGGCGCCGTGGACGAGACCGGGCAGGTCGTCTTCGGCGACCAGTTGCTGGTCCTCTTCGGGCGCGACGCCGTGCGCCGGTTCGGGCCGGGGGTGCCCGTGATCTTCGACGTGAAGTGCTCCGAAGTGCTCCCCCGCGCGCTCGCCGCGGCGGGCGCGAGGCCGGAGATGTGGAAGACGGGCCATTCGCTCATCAAGGCGCGGATGAAGGAACTGGGCGCGCCGCTCGCCGGCGAGATGAGCGGGCACATGTTCTTCGGCGGCGACTACTACGGCTTCGACGACGCGCTCTTCGCCGCCGCCCGCCTGCTGGAGATCGTCTCCCAGGGGCCCGGCGGCCTGGCGCCCCTGCTGGCCGACCTCCCGCGCACGTACGCCACCCCGGAGATCCGGGTGGACTGTCCCGAGGAGGAGAAGTTCGGCCTGGTGGAACGGGCGGCGCGGCACTTCGCGGCGCGGTACCCGGTGAACACGATTGACGGGGTGCGGATCACGTTCCCGGAGGGGTGGGGACTCCTCCGAGCCTCCAACACCCAGCCGGTGCTGGTCCTCCGGTTCGAGGCCACGAGCGCCGAGGCCAGGGATGCCTACCAGCGAGAAGTCATGGAGTGGCTGCGGGGCGCGGGGGGGCCGGTCGCGGGCTGATCAACAGAGAGGGTGGATGGGGCGGGACCGCCCGGCCTGCCGCCGGGTTGCGCCGCGCCGCGGGTGACGCACCGCCCGAGCCGCCGCTAGATTGCCTCCCGTGTCCCCCCGCACGGTCCGCCTGATTCTCGGTGTCACCCTCGTCGTCGGGCTGCTCTTTCTCGGGCGCTGGACGGCCGGGCTCCTCGCCGATCGGTGGTGGGCGAGCCAGGTGTCCCCGGCGGCCGCCGCCTTCGTGACGGACTGGACCCTGGTCCGCGTGTCACTCGAGGCGATCGGCGTGGTCACCGCCTGCGCCTGGTTCGTGGGCCACCTCCTCGTCGTGTACCGCGCCATCGGCTCGGTCCAGATCCACCGGCAGCTCGGGAACCTGGAAATCCGCGAAGCGATCAACACCCGGGTGCTGGAGGCGATCAGCATCGCCGCGGGTTTCCTGCTTGGCCTGGTCGTGGGGCAGGGCGTCGGCGAGTGGGCGCCCGAGATCATTCTCGCGCTGCGCGCGGTGCCGTACGGCCAGGCCGATCCGCTGCTCGGCCGGGATATCGGCTTCTACGTGACGCGCCTCCCCTTCTGGCGGCTCCTCCACGGACACCTGCTTCTGCTGGTGCTGCTCGCCCTGGCCGGCGTGCTCGCGCTCTATGTCGTGATCGGCGCCGTCGCGTGGCGCGATCGGCGCCCCGCCATCAACGGCCACGCCCGGGCCCATCTCGGGCTGCTCTCGGCGATGCTCGCGCTGGTGATCCTCTGGGGGCACCTGCTCGAGCCCTCCGAGCTCGTGGCCGGTGTGGGGCCCCCGCTGCATGACGGCTTGTTCGAGTACCGGACGGTGACCGCCCAGGTGCTCGCAGGGCCAGCCCTGGCCGCCGCCGTGCTCTCGCTGGTCTGGGTCTGGCGCGGCCAGCACACGCTGATGGCCGCCGGCTGGATCCTGGTCTTCGCAAGTTCGCTCCTGGGCCGGCACATCGTCCCCGCCCTGAGCGCGGGCGGCGGTCCGTCGCCGGTCGAGCCGGCAGTCCGGCGGCGGTTCGACCAGCTCGCCTACGGGATGGTCGGCATCCGGGACTCGAGCTTCCTTCGCACCGACTCGACACCAGCCCCGCCGCGACCGGCCGGTCTCTGGCCCCCGAACCTGGTCCCGGCGGCGACAGGTGATTCGGGCCGCACCATCGCGCTGGACCGGGCGCTCCTGCCCGCCGGCCGCCGGTTGCGGCCCGTGTGGCTCGTGGTCCGAAGCCAGCGGGACGAGAGTGCCACGGTTCGCATCCTGGCGGACAACCAGACCGAGGCCACCGGCCGGCCCCTCCTGATTCAGCAGGACGACACGCTCGCGCTCGCGGGCGCCCACCTTCAGCTCGCGCTGCCAGCTCGCGCCGTCTGGCCCGGTCCCCGGGACGTGGTCCTGGACTCGGCCCAGGGCGGGGTCGAAGTGGGCACCGGGCTGCGCCGCATCGCGCTCGCCTGGGCGCTCCAGCGCGGCGCGCTCCTGGGCGGCGTGTCGCGCGACACCCGCGCCTTCTGGTATCTGGACCCGGTCACCCGCCTCACACGACTTGCCCCGTTTGCGGTCTGGGGCACCCCGGTTCCCCGGTTGGTCGGGGGTGAGCTGGTCTGGCTCTCGGACGGGTACCTCGCCTCCGCCACCTTCCCCGCCTCGGCCCGGGTCCGGTGGCGAGGCCAGGACGTGGGCTCGCTCCGGGCTGCCTTCGTGGGCGTGGTGCGGGCCGGCTCGGGCGCCACCCGCATCTTCCTCCGGCACACCGCCGACGACGTCCTGGGCAAGGCCTGGCGCAGCGTCGCGGAAGGACTGATCGAGCCGGCGTCGGCCATTCCGCCCGAGATCGGCCGGGCCGTGCCCTATCCGCTCGAGTTGCTGGCTGCCCAGAGTCAGGTGCTGGAACACGACTACTGGGGGATCGGCCGGCGGCCGGGGGGCGCCGAGAGTGCGGCCTCGCCGGGCCCCCGGGCCGACGCGGTCTGGGAGCCCGATTCCAGCGGGGTCCAGTACGTGATCCCGTTTGTAAGACCGCCGGAACGCCAGGTGTCGGCCGTGCTGCGGGCCCGCATGGTAGACGGGTGGGAAACGTTGCGGATCGTGAGGCTCGATTCGATCGTTTCGCTCCCGGAAGCGGCCACGCTGGACAACCGCTGGGCCCGGTTTCCTACCTTCCAGCAGCTCCGCGACTCGGTCGAGCGGAGCGGCGCGCGCCTGGAATCCTCGCCCGTCCGCTATTGGCTCACCCCAGCCGGTCTCGGCGCCTACCAGACCCATTTCGCCATCGGTCAGGGACAAGAGCCGGTGCTGGTCTGGCTGAGCGTCGCCCTCGCCGATCGCCGCGGAGCCGGCCACGACCTCGACGAGGCCTGGCAGAACCTGCTCGGCGTGTCGGCCCCGCTGGTCTCGGCCGCCGAACGCGGGGTGATTCTCCAGGAGGCCCGCCGCCACTTGATGGCGGCGGAGTCCGCACTCCGGCGGGGTGATCTGGAGGCCTTCGCGCGGGCGTTCGAAGCCCTGCGGCGGACCCTGCGGCCCGAGACCGTGCCGACCGAACGGCGCTGAGCGCCGAGCCCGGTCCGGTCGCGCCGCGTTCGCGTCCGCGCGCCCACCCCCCCCGAGCGCCCGGCCCCGAGCGGTGGCAGGCGCCGAGCGCCGGTCCCGACCGGGGCGGTCCGGGAACGGCGGGCCGTCCGCCCGCGTTGCGTAACTGCTTGTCTTACCTCACGCTGACCGCTACTTTCCGCCCGCGCTTCAGGCCTCTGGAGAACCCATCGGTGAATATCCACGAGTACCAAGCCCGGGCCCTGTTTCGTGCGGCGGGCATCCCCATGCCGGACGGCGATGTCGCGACCACGCCGTCCGAAGCGGAATCCATCGCACGGCGCCTGGGAGGAACCGTCGTCGTCAAGGCGCAGGTCCACGCCGGCGGCCGGGGGAAGGCCGGGGGCGTCAAGCTCGCCCCGACCCCCGCCGAGGCGGCCCGGGCGGCCGAGCGCATTCTCGGCATGACGATCAAGGGGCTGGTGGTGCAGAAGGTCCTGGTCGTGCCCGCGGCGGAGATCGCAACCGAAGCGTACGTCGGCCTCATCATGGACCGCGCGAGCCAGCGCCCGGTGCTCATGGCGAGTCCGGCCGGCGGCATCGACATCGAGGAGGTCGCCGCCACCACGCCTGACAAGATCAGGCGGGTCGCGGTGGACCCGCGCTACGGCCTGCTCCCGCATCAGGCACAGGGGCTCGGCTTCTTTCTCTATCAGAACATCGCGCAGGTGCGGGCGGCGGCCCGGATCATGGAGCAGCTCTACGGCGTCTTCGTGGGCCACGGCTGCTCGCTCGCGGAAATCAACCCGCTCGTGACCACCCCGGACGGCCGGGTCCTGGCGCTCGACGCCAAGGTCGCGATCGACGACAACGAACTGGACCGCCGGCCCGACCTCGCCCAGCTCCGGGACGAGAGCGCCGAGGAGCCGAGTGAAGCGGCCGCGCGGCGCGCCGGTCTCTCGTTCATCAAGCTGAGCGGGAATGTCGGGTGTGTGGTGAACGGGGCCGGCCTCGCGATGGCGACCATGGATCTGGTCAAGTACTACGGCGGCGAGCCCGCGAACTTCCTGGACATCGGTGGCAGCTCCAATCCGGAGAAAGTCGTCCAGGCCCTCCGGATCATCACCGCCGATCCCCAAGTCAAGGCCATTCTCTTCAACATTTTCGGCGGGATCACTCGCACCGACGACGTCGCCAACGGGCTCAAGGCCGCCCTGGCCCAGTTCCCGGTCAAGGTGCCGATCGTGGTCCGCCTCACGGGTACCAACGAGGCCGAGGCGGTGAGGATCCTCGAGGGGATTGGCATGACCGCGCTGTCGGACATGGACGAGGCGGTGCAGCGGGTGGTGGCACTGGCGCGGGAGGCCGCGTGAGCGTCTTCATTGACCGGAGCACGCGGCTCCTGGTCCAGGGGATCACGGGGCGCGACGGTTCCTTTCACACCCGCCAGATGCTCGAGTATGGGACCCAGGTGGTGGCGGGGGTGACCCCGGGGAAGGGGGGCCAGGTCTTCGACGGCCGGGTGCCGGTGTTCAACACCGTGGCGCAGGCGGTGCAGGAGACCGGGGCGAACGCGAGCGTGATCTATGTACCGCCCGCCTGGGCTGCCGGGGCCATCTACGAAGCGGCGGACGCCGGGATCCGCCTCATCGTGTGCATCACCGAGGGGGTGCCGGTGATGGACATGACCAAGGTGCTCCCCTTCGTGCGGGAACGGGGGAGCCGGCTCGTCGGCCCCAACTGCCCCGGCCTCATTACCCCGGGGGAGTGCAAGGTGGGGATCATCCCGGGCAACATCTGCCGGCCGGGCCGGGTCGGGCTCGTCTCCCGGAGCGGCACGCTCACCTACGAGGTGGTCTATCACCTTACCCGGAACGGGATCGGCCAGTCCACCTGCGTCGGCATCGGCGGCGACCCCCTGAACGGCACCTCGTTCATGGACTGCCTCCGGGCCTTCGAGGACGATCCGGGGACCGACGCCATCGTCATGATCGGGGAGATCGGCGGGACGGACGAGCAGAACGCGGCCGCGTTCGTGCGCGATCATGTCCGCAAGCCCGTGGTGGGGTTCATCGCCGGCCAGACCGCGCCACCCGGCAGGCGGATGGGGCATGCCGGCGCGATCATCGCGGGCAGTTCCGGCACGGCCGCGGAGAAGATCGCCGCCTTCGAAGCCGCCGGCATCGGCGTCATGCGGCGCCCGGCGGACGTGGTGGGGTTGGTGCGGGAGAGGTTGGACCGTAACAGCTAAAATGGGAATCGGGTGACGGCTGACAACGGTCAGCGGTGACCAGGGCGGACGGTAAACGGATTCGAGCGACGGGGGGTCGGGTGGCGAGAGCCAGCCGGGCAAGCTGCGTCCTCCCCTGATCCCGTTCACGATTCGCCGTCGCCCGTTCCGGGCTTGCCGTCGCCCGTCCCCCGTTGCCCGTTGACCGCTTGTCGTCCCGGTTCACCGCTCATCGTTCACTGTTCACCGAAGGAGTTCCGTTTGGCACCAGAGCTCACGCTGGCCATCATCAAGCCCGACGCCCTGGAGCGCGGCAAGGCGGGCCTCATTCTGGCCCACCTGGAGCGGGAAGGGTTCGTGCTGCGGGCCGCCCGACTGGTCCGGCTGACCGAGCCGGAGGCGGCGGCGTTCTACGAAGTCCACCGCGAGCGGCCGTTCTTCCGGGACCTGGTCGCCTTCATGACCAGCGGGCCCTGTCTGCCCATGGCGCTGGAGCGGGCGGACGCGGTGACGCACCTCCGCACCGTGATCGGTGCCACCGATCCTGCGGAGGCCGCACCGGGCACGGTCCGGAAGCTCTATGCCGAGTCGAAGGGCCGGAATGCGATCCACGGGTCGGACAGTCCGGAGAACGCCCGCCGGGAGGTGGCGTTCTTCTTTGCGGAGGGGGAGCTGGCGGGGCTCTGGGGTCGGGTGGGGTTCCCTTGACCCAACTCGTTGTCCCGACTAGCTTTTCGCGCTATGCTCCAGGTCGATCTTCGGGACCTTCACCGGGGCCCGGTGGAGACCCTCGGTCGGCTTGAGGCGGCTGACCCGACGTTCGAGGGGCTCGAACTCGAGTTGGAAGGTCCGATCGAGGTCCGGGGCCGGTTGCAGCAGACCGGCGACCTGGAGTTTTTCTGGCACGCCACGCTGGTCGGTACCCTGCGCGGGGCGTGCCGCCGATGTCTCAAGGACCTGACGTACCCACTCGACGCCGAGATCGAAGTCCTGCTCAGCGCCGATCCAGCCGCCGCGGAGGACCCCTCGGTGTATCTCCTCACCGAGCCGGTCACCCAGGTGGACGTGCGCCCGGTGGTGCGCGAGGAAGTGGCGCTCGCCGTGGCGGCGTACCCGTTGTGTCGCGACGACTGCGCCGGGCTCTGTCCCCGGTGCGGCGCGGATCTCAATGCCGGGCCCTGCGGATGCGGCGGCGCGGCCGAACCCGACTGAGGCGCCGATGGCGGTCCCCAAGCGCAAACTGTCCAAGTCCCGCAAGCGGCTGCGGCGCGGCCATCACCGCGCGCGGGCCGTTCCCAGCCAGGCCTGTCCCCGATGCGGGTCGCCGAAGCTGCCGCACCGGGTGTGCCCGACCTGCGGCTACTATCGCGGGAAGAAGATGGTCGAGGTCAGCGAGGACGCCTGAGCGTGATCCGCATCGCTCTCGACGCCATGGGGGGCGACCATGCCCCGCAGGCCGAAGTCGAGGGTGCGGTCCGGGCCCTGGCCGAGCTCCCCCCGGGTTTCGCGATCCAGCTCGTCGGTCGCCAGGAAGCGATCGAGGCGGAGCTCGCGAAGTACCCCGAGGTGGACCGATCACGGTTGCAGATCGTCCATGCCCCGGACGTGATCGGGATGGAGGAGAAACCGCTCGCCGCGGTCCGCCGCAAGCAGCAGTCGAGCATCGTGGTGGGTCTGGGGCGACATCGGGACGGGGAGGCCGACGCGTTCGTGTCGGCGGGGAACACCGGCGCCGTGCTGGCCGCCTCGACTCTGCTGCTCGGGCTCCATGAAGGGGTGGAACGCGCCACGGTCGGCACCCTGTTCCCCACCGCCCACCTCCCGGTGCTGGTGCTCGATGCAGGCGCCACGGTGGACGCTTCCCCCCGCGAACTCGTCAACTTCGCGCTCCTGGGGACGATCTACCTGCGCGACGTCTACGGCCGCGAGAATCCCAAGGTCGGCCTCCTCAACATCGGCGAGGAGGAGGAAAAGGGGAACGCGGCGGCCAAGGAGGCCCACCAGTTGCTCAAACAGGCGGCGGGGATCAACTACATCGGGAACATCGAGGGCCGCGACATCCTGGCCGGCCACCCCCGCCTGGGCGAGGTGGACGTGGTGGTCTGCGACGGCTTCGTGGGGAACATCCTGCTCAAGTTCTACGAGTCGGTCGCTCGCTTCATCATCCGGCTGGTGCGCCAGCAGGCCCCGGAGGTGCTCCAGCGGGACGACATTCGCGGCATCTTCCGCCTCCTCGACTACTCGGAGTACGGCGGGGCGCCGCTGCTCGGCGTCCGCGGCGTTCCCATCATCTGCCACGGCTCGTCCACCCCGAACGCCTTCAAGAACGCGATCCGGGTCGCCACCCAGGCCGTGTCGCACAACCTGAGCGCCCACATCGGGAGCGCCTTCGCCCGGGCGGAGAGCCGCACGTGATCCGGCGTCCCGTCGCGTACCTCGCCGGTCTCGGGGTCACGGTCCCGGACCGGGTGGTGACCAACCAGGATTTCGAGCAGCGGCTCGACACCTCGAACCAGTGGATCGTCGAGCGCACCGGCATCCGGGAGCGGCGCTACGCGGCACCGGGCGAAACCGTGGCGTCCATGGCGGAACGGGCTTCCCGGTGCGCGCTCCAGAAGGCGGGGCTCGCGCCTGACGCGCTGGACGCCGTGGTGCTGGCCACGGCCACGCCGGATCATCCGCTTCCTTCCACGGCCTGCTATCTCCAGGCCCGACTGGGCGCCGAGCGGGCGGCCGCCTTCGATATCGGGGCCGCGTGTTCCGGGTTCATCTACGGGCTCACGGTGGCCGAAGGGCTGATCCTGACGGAACAGGCGGAGAACGTGCTGGTGGTGGGCGGCGAGAAGCTCTCCGCCATCACCGATCAGACGGATCGGAGTACCGCGATTCTCTTCGGCGATGGGGCCGGTGCGGTGGTGGTGCGCCGCGCCACCGACGGGCGGCGTGGGATTCTCTCCACGATGATCAGGTCGGACGGGCGCCTGGCCCCGCTTCTCTACATCCCGGCGGGCGGCACGGCGGAACCCATCACCGAGCAGGTCCTGCGGGACCGGACCCACTACATGAAGATGGCGGGCCGCGAGGTCTTCAAGCACGCGGTGCGGAGCATGGCGGAAGCCTGCGACGAGGCGATCCGGCGGGCCGGGGTGACGGCGGAGGAGATCGATCTGCTGGTGCCGCACCAGGCCAACATCCGGATCATCGAGGCCACGGCGAAACATGCCAACCTGCCGATGGACAAGGTGATGGTGAACGTGGACCGCTTCGGGAACACGTCCGCCGCCTCCATCCCGCTGGCCCTGGGCCAGGCCGAGGCCGAAGGGCGGCTCAGGCCGGGGATGCTGGTCCTGCTGGTGGCCTTCGGGGCCGGGTTCACCTGGGCGAGCGCCGTCATCCGGTGGTGAGCGTCGTTCTGTGTCCCGGCCAGGGGGCGCAGCAGGTGGGGATGGGCAAGGATCTCGCCGAGCGCTTCCCGGCGGCGCGGGAGATCTTCGAGCGGATTGACGCGAGCCTGGGTGTGGCGCTGTCGCGCCTGATGTGGGAGGGGCCGGAGAGCGAGCTGGTGCTCACCCAGAACGCGCAGCCCGCGATCCTGGCCCATTCGGCGGCGGTGTGGGCCGTGGTGGGGGGAGTCGTGGCCGCTGGCCTGCGGGCCGCCGCGGGCCACAGTCTGGGCGAATACAGTGCCTATCTGGTGGCGGAGGCGCTCACGCCGGAGGACGCGGCCCGGCTGGTGCGCCGGCGGGGCGAGCTGATGCACGAGGCCGGGACCCGGCGCCCGGGAGCGATGGCGGCGGTCCTGGGGCTCGCCACGGAGGAGGTGGAACTGCTCTGCCGCGAGGTGTCGACCGGCGAGGAGGTGGCCGTGGCGGCCAACCTCAACGCGCCGGACCAGACCGTGGTGTCCGGCGATCCGGCCGCGGTCGAGCGGGCCGCGGCGGCCTGCAAGGCCCGGGGAGCCAAGCGGGTGGTCCCGCTCAAGGTAAGCGGGGCGTTCCATTCCCCGCTCATGGCCCCGGCCGCCCAGGGTCTGGAGCAGGCGCTCGCGCAGACCCGCTTCGGGGAACCGCGGGTGCCGGTGATCGCGAACGCCACCGCGACGCCGGTCACGACCTCGCACGAGGCGCGGCGGCTTCTCGCCGAGCAGCTCACCGCCCCGGTGCGCTGGGTGGCGTCGATGGAGCGCGCGGCCGCGCTCGCTCCCGGAGCGCGATTCCTCGAGATCGGGCCCGGCAACGTGCTGAGCGGACTGGTGAAGCGCATCGTCCCCGGCGCCGCCACTCTGACCCTGGGAACGGCCGACGCCGTCGAGCGGTTCCTGGCCGGCGAAAGTGGGGGGCGGGCATGATCCCGATCGACCTCAGCGCCAGAACCGCGTTCGTCACCGGCTCCACCCGGGGAATCGGCCGGGCCGTGGCCGAGCGCCTGTATCAGGCGGGGGCCCGGGTCGCCGTGGTGGGCCGTGAGGCGGCCCGAGCCGAGGCGGTGGCGGGGGAACTCGGCGAGCGCGCCCGGGGCTTCGGGTGCGACGTCACCCGGAGCGACCAGGTCGAGGCGGCGATCGCCGGCGCGGAACGGAGCCTGGGCCCCATTGACGTGCTGGTCAACAACGCCGGCATCACCCGCGACAACCTCCTCCTCCGGATGAGCGAGGCGGAGTGGGACGAGGTCCTGGTAGCCAACCTGAAAGGCGCCTTCCTCGCCACCCGGGCGGTGCTCCGCGGGATGCTGAAGCGGCGGAGCGGGCGCATCATCAATATCACGAGCGTGGTGGGCCTGACGGGGAACAAGGGTCAGGCCAACTACGCCGCCAGCAAGGCCGGGCTCATCGCCTTCTCCAAGTCGGTGGCGCGGGAATACGGGAGCCGGGGCATCCTGGTCAATGCCGTGGCACCCGGCTTCATCGAGACCGACATGACCGCGGGCCTGGCCGCAGAAGCCCGCGAGGCCATGCTCCGGGGCGTGGCGCTGGGCCGCAGCGGCATGCCGGCGGACGTGGCCGGCGCGGTGCTCTTTCTGGCCTCGGACCTGGCGGGCTACATTACCGGCCAGGTGATCGTCGTTGACGGCGGCATGACCTTCTAGCCGCTTCCCATCTCACCCCCTCATTCGAGGACGTCATGAGCAACCAGCTGGAAGAACGGGTCAAGGACATCATCGTCGAGGAGCTGGGCGTCGAGCGGGAGAAGCTCACCGCCGAGGCCAGCTTCATGGAGGATCTCGGCGCGGACAGTCTCGACACCGTCGAGCTCGTCATGGCGTTCGAGAAGGAATTCGACATTGACATTCCCGACGAGGAGGCGGAGAAGCTTCGGACCGTCGGCGACGCCCTCAAGTATCTCCACGAAAAGCTCGGAAAGTAGCTTGCCACACCGCGTCGTCGTCACCGGGCTCGGCCTGGTGACCCCGCTCGGCACCGACGTCGCCAGCACCTGGGCCGGCCTGTTGGCCGGCCGGTCGGGCGCCGCGGGCATCACCAAATTCGACGCCTCGAAGCTCAAGGTCCGCTTCGCCTGCGAGGTGAAGGGCTTCGATCCGCTGCTCTACCTCGACCGGAAGGAAGCCCGGCGCTTCGATCTCTTCGCCCAGTTCGCCATCGCCGCGGCCCACCAGGCGATCACTCAGGCGGGGCTGGAGGGGAAATTCCCGGCCCCGGGGCGCACCGGGGTGATCATCGGCAGCGGCATCGGGGGGATGGCGACCTACGAGGAGAACTGCTCGATCTACCTCACCAAGGGTCCGGACCGGGTCTCCCCCTTCTTCGTCCCGATGTACATCCCGGACATCGCGGCGGGCCTGGTCTCCATGCGCTACGGGCTCAAGGGGCCGAATTTCTGCACCGTCTCGGCCTGCGCCTCGTCGGCCCACGCCATCGGCGAGTCGTTCGAGCTGATCCGGCACGGTGTGGCCGACTGCATGGTCACCGGCGGGTCGGAGGCCGCGATCACCGGGCTCACCGTGGCGGGGTTCCAGAACATGAAGGCCCTCTCGGAGCGCAACGACGACCCGGCAACCGCGAGCCGGCCGTTCGACCGCGACCGCGACGGGTTCGTGCTCGGGGACGGGGCGGCCTGCGTCGTGCTCGAAAGCCTGGAACACGCCGAACGGCGAGGGGCGACGATCCTGGGGGAAGTGCTGGGGTACGGCATGAGCGGCGACGCCCACCACATGACGGAGCCGGCGCCGGAAGGCGAGGGCGCCCAGCGCGCGATGCGGGCCTGCCTCGAGTCGGCCGGGCTCTCACCCTCGGACGTGCAGTACATCAACGCCCACGGCACCTCCACGCCCAAGGGCGACATCGCGGAGACCCAGGCCGTCAAGGCGGTCTTCGGCGACCACGCGCGGCAACTCGTCTTCGGGTCCACCAAATCCATGACCGGCCACCTGCTGGGCGGAGCCGGGGCGCTGGAGTTTGCCATCGCCCTGCTGGTCTGCGCGAGCGGGAAGATTCCGCCCACCATCAACCAGTTCAACTCCGACCCCGAGTGCGACCTCGACTGCGCCCCGAACCGGATGGTGGAACGGCCGGTGCGGGTCGCCCTGTCCAACTCCTTCGGGTTCGGGGGTCACAACGTGACCCTGGCCGTGGGCCGGTTCGAGGCCTGAGCCGGACCCCTACAGCTCGGGCGCGCTCTCGACCAGAAGCTCGCCGTCGGGGCGCAGGAATTCGAGCGTCTGCCGCCGCCGCACCACCGAGATGAGCGCGGCGGAGACCTCGGGATCGAGCGCCTGGCCGGCCAGCTCCCCCACGATCTCCGCCGCGCGCTCCGTGGAGGTCCGCTCCCGATAGGGCCGGGCGCTCACCAGCGCGTCGTAGGTTTCCGCGGCCGCCAGGATGCGGGCGCCCCAGGGAATGGCGTCCCCCGCCAGGCCGTCCGGGTAGCCTTTCCCGTCCCACCGCTCGTGATGGCCGCGCACGAACCGGGCGATCTCGCGCAGATGCTCGAACGGCGCCAGCAGGCGGTACCCCACCTCCGGATGCTGCTTGATCTGGGCGTATTCCTCAGGGCTGAGCGGGCCCTGCTTGCTGAGGATCGCCGCGCTCACGGCGATCATGCCCAGGTCGTGGAGGCGGCCGGCCAGGCGGACGGAATCCACGGCGTCGTCCGAATAGCCCAGCGCCGTGGCGATGGAGGCCGCCAGCTCCGCGACCCGCACCGAGTGGCCGGCCATGAACTCGTCCTTGGCCTCGAGGGCGGTCACCAGCGCTTCGAGCGTGCAGGCCGACAGGTCGCACAGCCGGGCCCGTTCCCGCTCCAGCTCGGCCATCCGCTCCTCGAGCTCGAGCCGCAAGGTCTGATGGGTGTCGGCCCGCTCCAGCCGGGCGGCGCGCTCGGCCAGCACCCGCTCCAGCAGATCCCGGAGCACCGGGGCCTCGACCGGCTTCACCAGGTAGCCTGCCGCCCCGGCCCGATAGCAGAGCGCGACCACGTCCGCGGCATCCTGTGCGGCGCAGACCACCACGGCGGGCGCGGGCTCGAATCCGGCGATGAGCTGGATGAGCTCGAAGTGCTCCACCCCCAGCACCTGGGCGCCGAGTACCACCCCGGCAAATCGCTGCGTGGCCAGGAGATGCTGGGCCGCCGCCGGCGCGGCGGCGCTCACCACCTCGCGGCCGCTCCCCGCCAGGGCGACCCGCATCTGGCGCAATTGCTCGGGGTCGTCCTCGACCAGGAGAATGCGGTCCGCCATGACACTCAACCATTCCCGGCTCATAGGATCTCCTCGAAAGCGTCCACCACCACGGGATCGAAGTGTGAGCCCCGGCCGGCGCGCACCATGGCGCGGACCCGGTCCTTGGGCAGGGCAGGGCGATAGGGACGCGTGTTGGTCAGCGCGTCGTAGAAATCCGCCACGGCCACGATCCGGGCCTCCAGCGGAATGTTCGATCCGGCGACGCCGTTGGGATACCCCGTGCCGTCCCAGCGCTCGTGGTGGCTGAGCGCGATCCGCTCGGCCAGCTGGAGCAACGGCGAGCGGCCCCGGGCCAGGATGCGGGCGCCGATGATCGTGTGCTGCTTGATGATGTCGAACTCTTCGGGGGTGAGCCGGTCCGGTTTGAGGAGAATCCGATCCGGGATGCCGATCTTGCCGACGTCGTGCAGCGGCGCAGCCCGCCGCAGCAGCTCCACCTCCCGAGGCGACTGGCCCAGCCGCTCCGCCAGATCGGCGGCCAGCCGGCCGACCCGCCGGGTGTGGTCGCCGGTCTCATCGTCTCGGAACTCGGCCGCGGCCGCGAGCCGTTCGAGCATCTCGACCTGGGAGTCGTGGAGCTCCCGGGTCCGCTCCTGGACCGCCACCTCGAGCCGCTCGTTCCGGCCGGCGAGCTCCCGGTACAGGAACCGGGTCTCGACCAGGTTCCGGATTCGGAGCAACGTCTCGCTGAGATCGAACGGCTTGTTGAGGAAGTCCTTGGCGCCCAGCGCCAGGGCGCGCTGCCGGGTCTCCGGGGCGTGATCGCCGGTGAGCACCAGGACCGGAACGAACTGCTCGCCCCGGCTCAGGTTCCCGATCTCCTCCAGGATGGCGAATCCGTCCCGTCCGGGTAGGTGGAGATCGAGCAGGACCAGATCAGGCGCGAGCTCGAGGAAGCGCTGCACCACGAGCCGCCCGTCCTGTTCGGTGAACACCTGGTTGAAGCCGGCGGCGGCGAGCACCCGCCGGAGCACGCTGAGATTGGCCTCCTCGTCGTCCACGACCAGGATCCGGGCATCCTCCAGGTGCCACCGCCCCGGCCGGTCGAAGGCGCTGCGGAGCGCGAGCGGAGCCTGGGGAAGGAGTGTCGCCGGCATCAGCACCTCGCGCCTCGGAGCCCCGTGAGGATCTCGCGCAGCCGATGCACGGCGCGGGTGTGAAGCTGGGAAACCCGCGACTCCGTGACGCCGAGCACCCGGGCGATCTCCCGTTGCGGCAGGTCCTCGAAGTAGTAGAGGGCCAGCACCTGGCGTTCCCGCTCGGGCAGCCTGGCCAGCGCCGCTTCCAGCGCCTCGCTCATCGGTCCTTCCTCCGCTTCGCCCCCGGCCACGGTGAGGAAACGCTCTGCCTCCGCGAGGTCGAGGGGGACCGCCTCCAGGGCCGCGATATCCCGGACCCAGCGGCCATAGGTCTCGGCGTCCAGGGCGAGGGCGGCGGCCATCTCTTGCGGATCCGGGGCGCGCCCCAGTCGGGCCGTCAAGCGCTCGGCGGCGGCCGCGACCTGCCGCCGGCGCACCCGCACGGCACGGGGGGCGTGGCTCGAGGCCCGGAGCGCATCGAGCATGGCGCCCCGGATCCTGGGGGTGGCGAAGGTCGAGAAGGCGAGGCCGCGCGAGGGCTCGAACCGGTCGATCGCCTGAAGCAGGCCGAGCGAGCCGGCGCTCACCAGCTCGTCCACCTCCACGCTCGAGGGAAGCCGCCGCGACAGGTCGTAGGCCAGGCGGCGCACCAGGGGCAGGTGCTGGCGCACCAGGGCGTCGCGGGCGGTGCCGTCCCGCCGGTCACGAAGGCGAGCCCAGAGGTCCACGCCGTGCGTCATATCCGGTCTCCGAGAGCGAGGGTTGGCCGTCTGGCGTTCCCCCTTCTCGGGCGAGGGATGTGCCTGCCCGGGACGCCGGGCCGGCTCGCTGGAATGGCTTGGTTGCGAACGACTTAGCCCACCCGTTTCGGGTGGGCTATCGGCGGGGGTCTGGGATCATTCTCCCCGCGCTGGGACACAAAATCCCAGCCGGGGCCGGCTCAGGAATCGGGCGTGAGGTGCTCGACCTGGCCCGCCTCCACGTAGCTCTTGAGCTTCCGGTACAGGGTCCGCCGGTCAATGCCGAGGATGTCAGCCGCACGGCTCTGGTTGCCCCTGGTCTTCTCCAGCACCTTGAGGATGTACTCCCGCTCCAGCCGCTCCAGCGGCCAGGCCTCCTCGGCCGCGGTTTCGAGCATGGTATGCTGGGCTGCCGGGCGGGTGCCCAGGGGAAGGCTGGCGGGGACCGTCTTGGCGCCGGCGTGCATGATGAGCGATCGCTGGACGAAGTTCTCCAGCTCCCGCACGTTCCCTGGCCAGTCGTATTCCATCATCCGGCGGATGAGGTCGGCCGGGATCTCGGGCGGGTCGAAGCCGTTTTCCTGGGCGAAGCGGCTCACGAAGTGTGCGACCAGCAGTGGGATGTCGTGCTTGCGTTCGCGGAGCGGCGGGACCGTGATCGGGAAGACGTTGAGCCGGTAGTACAGATCCTCGCGGAAGCGGCCCGCGGCCACCTCGTGTGCGAGGTCCGTGTTGGTCGCGGCGATGAGCCGGAACGTCACCACGATGGACTCGCTGCTGCCGATCCGGGTGACCTTCCGTTCCTGGAGCACCCGGAGCAGTTTGACCTGGGTCGCGGGGGAGAGGGTCCCGGCTTCGTCGAGGAACAGCGTCCCGTCTCCCGCCGCCTCGATCAATCCCCGGCGCGACTCATGGGCGCCGGTGAAGGCGCCCTTCACGTGGCCGAAGAGTTCCGATTCGAGGAGGGTCTCGGGCAGCGCGGCGCAGTGCACCGGAATGAACGGCTTCCGGGCCCGATCCGACATGGCGTGGATCGTCTGCGCCACCAGTTCCTTGCCGGTCCCGGTCTCTCCGGTGAGCAACACCGTGGCCCGAGTCGGCGCCACCCTGGCAATGAGGTTCGTGAGGCGCTGCATGGCGGGCGAACGGCCGATGAGGAGGCCGCCCGGGCTGCTCGGCGTGCGGGAGCGCAGGTTGGCGAGTTCCCGCCGCCGGTCCCGCTCCTCCAGCGCGCGCTCCAGGGTGAGCCGGAGTTCCTGCAGATGCACCGGCTTCCGCAGGTAGTCGAAGGCGCCGAGCTTCATCGCTTCCACGGCGCTGTCCACCGTGCCCTCGCCGGTCACCACGATGAACTGGGCGTCGGTTTGCAGGGCGGGTCCCACCGCGAGCAGCTCCATCCCGCCGATGCCGGGGAGCTGGAGATCGCACAGCACCACGTCGAAGAGCTCGGCTTCGAGGGCCTTGAGGGCCGCCTCGCCGGTTGCCGCGAGGGCTACCTTGAAGCCGAGCGAGGTGAGGGCCCGCTCCATGACCTGGCTGGTCATCTCCTCGTCCTCCACCAGGAGGACGTATCCCCGCGGGGGCGTGGGCTCGACCGGAGTGCGCGGCTTGCCGGATTCGCGTGGCATCGTCAGGTGAGGGGCGGGGCGGGGGCCTCGCCGCCCGGTGGGGATGCGTCCAGGGCCTCACGGACGCGCTGGGCCAGCAGGCGGGCGCTGAAGGGTTTCTGGATCAGCCTGGCGGGCGTGTCGCGGAGCCCCTGGCCCAGCCGCTCCGCCTCGGTGTAGCCGGACATGTACAGCACCCGGAGGCCGGGCCGCAGGCGGCGCGCCTCCCGCACGAGCTCGGGGCCGCTCAGCTCCGGCATCACCACGTCGGTGAGCAAGAGGTGGATGTCCCCCGCGTGCTCGCGGAGCAGGAGCAGGGCGTCCCGCCCGTGCCGGGCCTCGAGCAGGTTGTACCCGAGCCGGCCGAGCAGGCGGTGGATGAGCAGCCGCAAGTCGGGCTCGTCTTCCACGACCAGGATGGTCTCGGTCCCTCCGGGAGTGGCGGCCAGGGCGGGCCTACCCGGCCGCGCGTCCGCCTCCCCCGACCGGGGGAAGTAAATCCGGATGGTGGTGCCGGCGTCAACCTCGCTCTCGATCTGCACCGCCCCCCCATGCTGTTGCACGATCCCGTACACCGCGGCCAGGCCCAGCCCCGTGCCGCGCCCCGGTTCCTTGGTGGTAAAGAACGGCTCGAAGGCGCGGGCCCGGGTTTCCGGATCCATGCCGGTGCCGGTGTCGGTCACCGCCAGCATGACGTAGGGGCCGGGCTCGAGGTGAGGGAAGGCCGCCAGCGCTCGGGCCTCGAGGGTTACGTTCGCGGTCTCGATAGTGACGGTGCCGCCGCGCGGCATGGCGTCCCGCGAGTTCACGACCAGATTCATCAAGACCTGCGTGATCTGGGCCGGGTCCGCACGAATCCGGCCCAGATCGCGGCCCGGCAGGGTCCCGAACTCGACATCCTCCCCCAGGAGCCGCCGCAGCATCCGCTCGGTGTCGTGGAGCACCTGGTTCAGGTCTACCAGATCGGTTTGCGAGATTTGCCGGCGGCTGAACGCCAGCAACTGCGCGGTCAGGCCGGCGGCGCGGTCGGCGGCACGCGAGATCTGTTCGATATCCTGCCGGTGGGGGTCGTCGGGCGCGAGTTCGGCCAGGAGGAGATCCGCGTAGCCGGTGATCGCCGTGAGCAGATTGTTGAAATCGTGGGCGATGCCGCTTGCCAGGCGGCCGATGGCTTCCAGTTTCTGAGCCTGGCGAAACTGCTCCTCCAGCCGCCGGTAATCGGTGAGGTCGGTGATCATGCAGAGCGCCGCCTCGAACCGCCCCCCGTCCCCGAGGACGGCGCTGCTCGAAACCAGCGCCGGCAGGTCGGTCCCGTCCCGGCGGCGGAAGGTAAGCTCCCGCTGTTCCCGGCCCCCCTGACCGATCAGGGCGAGGTGCGCCCGGGCCGCCTCGACCGATCGCGGGTGGACGTACTCGAGCAGCGGCCGGCCCAGGAGGTCGGCGGGCGGCGCGCCGAGCAGTTCGGCCAGACGCTGGTTCAGGGAGTCGATCCGGAGGGCCGCGTCGAGGCTGCAGATCCCTTCGAAGGCCGTCTCCAGGAGATGCCGGTAGCGGGGTCCGCCGGCGCTCCCGGAATCGGTCGGCAAAGAGGCGAGAGCGTCGTCCTTACGCGGCTGGATCATGGGATGAGACGGTGGGACCAGCCCAGGATCCGGGCCGGAGCCAGCGCGGCTGACGAGCCTCGCGAGAACCGCGGATCGGGACGAGGACCCCGCTCTCCATAATACCGCCCGGCGGGTGTCAGGCAATATCTCCCCACCGGAAGCCAGCTTGGGCGGGCGGCCTTCCGCAAGGCCCTGGTGGGGGGTCTGGGAGCTGGCCCGCCGCGCCGTTACCGCGCGGCGCGTACCGGGAGCGGCTCCACGCGCGCCCACTCCAGCAACAGGCGGAGCGGGGTGGGAGAACCCGGCTCCGCCGGCGGCGCGATGAGGGTGGCGAGGCGGGCCCGCAGCCGGTCGAAGGTGAGGGCCGCCGACGGATCCTGAAAGTGAAGGCCGCGGTCGCTCATCTCGTATCGGCCGTCCTGGGTGAGCAGGAACGCGTACCAGGCTTCGAGCGCATCGAGCAACGAGTCCGTTCGCGCGGCGGGGGCGTGCCCCTCGGCGGCCAGCGCGCCGGCCTGCCACACGGCGAGGTCGGCCCGGGTCCAGGCATACCGGGCAAGATACGAGGCCGTATCGCGGTAGGCGCGCTCCAGGGCGCGCTGCGCCTGGCGGTAGCGCTGGACGGCCGCGCGGTACCCGAGGACGGCCGCGCGGGCCTGGTCAATCGAGTCCCGGCGCTCGAGCCGCCCGGCCCGGGGCGCCGCCGCCGCGCCCAGCGCACCCGCGCTGTCGCGGAAGGCGAGACCCAGCCGGGCGGAGGCCGCCCGGTACCGCTCGGCGAGCGCCCCGGGGGAGCGGAGCGGCGCCGGGACCTCGCTCAGGTCAATGCGCACGATGGAGTCGGCCGACGCCCGGGTCCCGAGCGAGAGACCCAACTCCCGCACCGAGGCATGCCGGGTCGGCGGCTCCGGCGTGACGAGGGTGAGCCCCGCCACGATCACGACCCCCGCCGCGACCGCCACGGCCACCCCCAGGTGCCGGGGCCAGGCGGGGCGGCGGCGGCGCTCCTCCAGCTCCCGGCCGCTCTGGGTCCGGATCTGCAGGACCTGGGGCACACCGGGCTCCACAATCGGCTTGATCGGGGGGAGGGAAGGCTCCGGCCAGTCGAGCTCGATGGGGGTCCGGGCCCGGCTGGCCGCCTCGGCGTAGTCAGGATGGCCCTCCAGCGGCTGCCAGCCCCGGGGGCCGTCGAACACTTCGGCGTCGGGGGTCACAACCCCGCTCTGGAGGCCGAGGGCGAGTTCCTCGACCGAGCGGTACACCGCCTCTTCGCCGGACCGAAGTCGGACTCTGAACATGGAGGGTGAAAGCTACCGGCTGCGGCCCGCCCGGTCGAGCGCCCAGCCCGGTGTGCCGGTCACGCAAGGGGCGGGCCGCCCCGGTCCCCCGGGGTGGCGGAGAAAACGGGTGAACGACACCTTGTGGTGATTCCGGAGGACCTCACGTGAAGTGTCACGTGAGACCGGGTGGCTCGGGGTTCCCGCTCGCGTGAGGTACCACGTGAGGTCCGATCCGATCGTCCCCCTCGCGGCCACGCCGGGGATGGCCTCGTGGGGGAGCGGCTGGCCGGTGTGGCGCCTCTCCAAAAGCCGTGTGGCGGATCCCCACCGGTCCCCTCCAGAACGGGAGCCTCTACCATGCCCGAGCTGTCCCGCCGCGGATTCCTCGGACTCGCGGCCCTGGGTGCCGCGGCCCTGGCCGACCGCGGCCGCCCAACCGGCGGTGGGGTGGGGCGCCAGCGCCCCACCGTGCCTTCGGGATCGTTCGAGCTCGAGGAGGTCACGGTGGCGGAACTCCGGGATGGTCTTCGGAGCGGCCGGTGGACCTCGCACGATCTCGTGACGGCGTATCTCGAACGGGTCGCGGCGCTCGATCGCGAAGGGCCGGCGCTCCATCACGTCCTGGAGACCAACCCCGACGCGCTCGCCATCGCCCGCGAGCTGGACCGGGAGCGGCGCGCGGGCCGCGAGCGAGGGCCGCTCCACGGGATTCCCGTGCTGCTCAAGGACAACATTGACACCGCGGACCGGATGGCGACGACCGCCGGGTCGCTCGCGCTCGAGGGCTCGCGGGCCCCTCGCGACGCCTTCCTGGTGGAGCGGCTGCGGGCCGCCGGGGCGATCATCCTCGCCAAGACCAACCTGAGCGAGTGGGCGAATTTCCGTTCCACCCGCTCGTCCAGCGGGTGGAGCAGCCGGGGTGGGCAGGGGCGGAACCCCTACGCGCTCGACCGGAACCCCTGCGGATCGAGCTCGGGGTCGGCCGCGGCCGTGGCTGCGAATTACGCGCCGCTGGCGGTCGGCACCGAAACCGATGGCTCCATCACCTGTCCCGCCGCCGCGAACGGCATCGTCGGTCTCAAGCCCACGATCGGGCTGGTCAGCCGTTCCGGCATCATCCCGATCGCCCACAGCCAGGACACGGCCGGCCCAATGGCCAGGACGGTGACCGACGCGGCCATCCTGCTCGGGGTCCTCGCGGGCGCGGATCCCCGCGACCCCGCCACTCGGGCGGCCGCGCCGCAGGGCATCACCGACTACACTCGCTCGCTCCAGCCGGGCGGACTCGAGGGCATCCGGCTCGGCGTGGCCCGGAAGCGGTTCTTCGGGTATCACGACGGCACCGACCGGCTGATCGAGGCGGCCATCGAGGTGCTTCGGGGCCTCGGCGCCACGGTGATCGATCCCGCCGACATCCCGCACGCCGGGGAGTATGACGATGCGGAGTTCGAGGTGCTGCTGTACGAATTCAAGGCGGACCTCGAGACCTATCTCCGCTCCCGAGGTCCCGACGTCCCGGTCCGGACCCTCGCCGACATCATCGAGTTCAACCAGCGGAACGCCGCCCGCGTCATGCCGTACTTCGGTCAGGAGATCATGCTCCAGGCCGTCGCCAAGGGACCGCTCACCGCGCCCGCCTACCGCCGCGCGCGCGCGACCTGTCGCCGCCTCGCGCGCCGGCTCGGGATGGATGCGGGTCTGGCCCGCCACCGGCTCGATGCCTTCCTCGCGCCCACGGGGAATCCGGCCTGGCCCACCGACTTGGTCAACGGCGATCACTTCACGGGGTCGGTGACCACCCCGGCGGCGGTGGCCGGCTATCCCCACATCACCGTGCCGGCCGGGTTCGTCTTCGGACTGCCGGTGGGGATCTCGTTCTTCGGCCGGGCCTGGAGCGAGCCCCTGTTGCTGCGGATCGCCTATGCGTACGAGCAGGCGACCCGGCATCGCCGGCGGCCCGAATTCCTCCCCACCATCCCGTTCGACGCCTGAAGCACCGCGGTCGCCCCACTCCTCGAGGCGAGCGGAGCCGCCCGGTCACGCCAGTCCGGCCCGGAGGTACCGTTCCCTAGCTTGGCAGTGCCGTCCCGGGCTAGATTATCGCGCGCCAAGCTGGTCGCTTCTCATCGAGGACATCGGATGCCCGTCACGCTCGATCCGGCACGTCTCAAGGACCCCGCTCTGAGACCCGTGGCGGATCTGGTGCTCGAAGGCCGCCGGCTCGAGGCCCCTCACGCGCGCGCGCTCTTCGCGACTCACGATCTACTCGGCCTCGGACTCCTCGCCGACTTCGCGAACCAGCGGCGGAACGGCGACCGGGTCTTCTTCTCGGCCAATCAGCACATCAATCCGACCAACGTCTGCGTGCTCCGGAACACCTGCGTGTTCTGCTCCTTCGCGCGGATGCCGAAGGAGGAGGGGGCGTACACCCGGTCGCTGGAGGAGGTATACCAGGAGGCCGAGCAGGCGCGCGGCATGCCGACCCGCGAGTTTCACATCGTGGGCGGCCTCCACCCCAAGCTGCGGCTGAGTTACTACACCGACCTGATCCGGGGTCTCCGGCAGCGGCACCCCGGGGTACACATCAAGGCGCTCACGGCGGTGGAGATCGCCCATCTGGCGCGGATCGAGAAGCTCTCGGTGCGCGAGGTGCTCATCGCCCTCCGGGAGGCCGGACTCACGAGTCTGCCGGGCGGCGGGGCCGAGGTCTTCAGCACCGCGGTCCGTGCGACGATCGCGGAGCGGAAGCTTACGGGCGAGGAGTGGCTCCGGGTGCATCGCGAGGCGCATGCCCTGGGGATCCCCAGCAACTGCACCATGCTGTACGGCCACGTCGAGACGGCGGACGACCGGATCGAGCACCTGAGCGCGTTGCGGAGCCTCCAGGACGAGACCGGCGGATTCCTGACCTACATTCCGCTGGCTTATCATCCGGACCACAACGAGTTGGGCCAGCAGCTGGGGCGGGTGGGAACCGCCACGACGGGGTACGACGATCTCAAGAACATCGCGGTGGGGCGGCTCTTTCTCGACAACATCCCTCATGTGAAGACCCACTGGCCGATGGTGACGCCCTTCCTCTCCCAGATCGCGCTGGCCTTCGGCTGTGACGACGTGGAGGGGACGGTGGTCTACGAGCGGATCTACCACGAGGCCGGCGCTCGGACCGAGATGCACCTGCCGTATCGGGACCTGGTGCGGCTCATCCGCGGTGCGGGACGCCGTCCGGTGGAGCGGGACAGCCTCTACCGGGCGGTGCGGGAGGATTTCGACGACCTCCCGCCGGAGCCGTCGCTCGGCCCTGGCGCCACGGCGCCCGTGGTCCATGCCGCCTGAGCCGCCCATGCGCCTGGGCCGGATTCCCTGGATCAACTGTTACCCGGTCTATGGGGCGATGGACCGGGGCCTGGTCCCGGCGCCGGCGGATCTGGTGACCGGCACCGCGTCGGAACTCAACGACCTCCTCGCCGCCCGGGAACTCGATGTGTCGGTCGTCTCCGCGGTGGAGTACGCCCGCAACGCGGCGGCCTACCACCTGCTCCCGGACCTCGCGATCTCGTGCGACGGGCCGGTGCACAGTGTCGCCCTCTTCGCCCGCCGGCCGATCTCCAAGCTCGGCGGTGCCACCGTGCTGGTGAGTGCCTCGTCGCGGACCTCGGTGCTGCTGCTGCAATTGCTCTGCCGCCACCGCTGGAAGCTCGAGCCCCGGTTCGCCACGGTCCGGGCCGAGGCGCAGGACCTGGACGCCCTGGCCAGGCTGCCGCACGAAGGCGTCCTGGTGATCGGCGACGCGGCCCTCCTGCTCCGGGCCAGCGGCCGCTATCCCTACTGCATTGACATGGGCGAGGCCTGGGCGGAATGGACCGGGTTGCCGTTCGTCTTTGCCGTGTGGGCCGCGCGGCGGGAAGCCAGCCTCGCCGGGGTGCAGGCAGTCCACCGGGCGCTGCTCCGTTCTCGCGAGTGGGGGCTCGGGCATCTCGAGGAACTGTCCCAGCAGGCGGCGCAGCAGACCGGCGTGGCGCTCGAGGCATGCCGCGAGTACCTGGGCGACCTGGACTACGCGCTGTCGTACCGGCATCTGGCCGGGCTCACGGACTTCTTCCGCCGGCTGGCGCAGGACGGGCTGGTGCCGGACGGGAGCCTGAGCTTCATTGCCGCGGCATGAGAATCCTGCGAGCAGAGCCGCCCGGCGCTGCCGCCGTGCGGCGAGGCCGACCACCCCGGATCCGGCGGGCTGCGCCGGGACGGCCGCACGGTCCCGGGGTGCGGCTCCTCGGAAGCCCGACAGGCCGGTGCCGGACGGAGACCGGGCCCCATGACCGTTGACCGGACCTCTCCCGAGTTCCGCGAGTACCTGGACCTCTACGAACGGGCCCCGCTCCTGGAGTTGGGCCAGCTCGCCGACCAGGTTCGCTGGAGGCTCCATCCGGACCCGGTGGTCACCTACATCGTGGACCGGAACATCAACTACACCAACGTCTGCGTCGCCGATTGCGGTTTCTGCGCCTTCTACCGCCGCCCGCGCCACCAGGAGGGGTATGTCCTGAGCTTCGAGGAGATCGGCCGGAAGATTGACGAGTGCAAGGCCCAGGGCGGGGTGCAGATTCTGCTCCAGGGCGGGCACAACCCGTATATCCCGTTCGAGTGGTATCTCGACCTGATGCGCTACATCAAGCAGCATCACCCGATCCACATCCACGGGTTCTCTCCCTCGGAGATCGTCTTCTTCAGCGAGCGGTTCCGGCTGAGCGTGCCGGAGGTGATCCGCGAGCTCAAGGCGGCGGGGCTGGACAGCATTCCGGGGGGGGGCGGGGAGATCCTGGTGGACGCGGTGCGGCGCCGGGTGGCGGCCAAGAAGGCGATGACCGACGAGTGGCTCGGCGTCCAGGAAGAGGCCCATCGGCAGGGGATGAAGACCTCCGTCACCATGATGTACGGCATGCGGGAGTCGCCGGCCGATCGCATCGAGCACCTGTTCCGGGTGCGGGAGGTGCAGGGGCGGACCGGGGGCTTCACGGCCTTCATCTGCTGGCCGCTTCAGCCCGAGGGCACCCCGGAGATGGCGGACTACGAGAAGACCGATGCCGTCACCTATCTGCGCACGCTCGCCATCAGCCGGGTGATCCTGGACACCGTCCCCAACATCCAGTCTTCCTGGGTGACCATGGGACACAAGGTGGGCCAGGTGGCCCTCCGGTTCGGCGCCAACGATTACGGCAGCCTCATGATGGAGGAGAACGTCGTCTCGGCGGCGGGTACGACCTACCGGACCACCGTGGAGCAGATCGAATACCTGATCCGGGACGCGGGATTCACCCCCCGGCGCCGGAGGCAGGACTACACGGTGATCGAGGAGGCCGGGGCCGCGGCCTGACCCCTTCCCTCGCGTCTGGCGGAGGCGCGCGGCGGCCCGTCCGGGGCCCGGCCTGCGCCGAAGGCGCGCCAGCCGCCTCGGCTACCCGCGTCCCGTTCCCCGTTCACCGCCTCCCATTCACCGTTTACCGTTCACCGACGTGCCCCCCACCCTCCGCACCGGCATCGGCTACGACTCCCACCGGCTGGTAGCAGGCCGGCCTTTGATCCTGGGCGGGCAGCGGATCCCTTACGAGAAGGGCCTCGCGGGACACTCGGACGGCGACGCGGTGGCTCATGCCCTCACCGACGCCATCCTGGGGGCGGCGGCCGCAGGGGACATCGGACAGCTGTTCCCGGACGACGACCCCCGCTGGGCCGGCGCCGACTCGCTCCTGTTGCTGAGGCAGGCATGCGAGCTGGTGCGCTACCGGCGCTTCGAGCCGCGCCAGTGCGACATCACGATCATCGCCGAACGACCCCGACTCGGTTCGTACTTCCCGTCCATGGCCGCCGCCCTCAGCGACGCCACCGGCATCCCGGTCGGCGCCATCGGCCTCAAGGCCAAGAGCAACGAGGGGATGGGGTTTCTGGGGCGGGGCGAAGGCATCGCCGTGCTCGCCGTGGCGACGCTGGAGGTGGTGTGATCGAGAGTTTCATCGCGTGGCTCGCCCAGCTTCCGCCCGGCGCGGTCTACCTGATCATCGGAGGCTCGACCCTGGTCGAGAACCTCTTCCCGCCCACCCCCTCGGACGTGGCCGTCGCGCTGGGCGCCTTTCTCACCCACGGTACCGCGATTTCGGTCCAGACCGTCTTCCTCGTGGCGTGGCTCAGCAACCTGGCCGGCGCCATCGCCCTCTACGCGGTGGGACGGCGCTACGGCCGGCGGTTCTTCGCCTCGCGACTCGGGCGCCGTCTGGTGGCCCCTGAAGCGATCGTCGCCATGGAGCGCGAGTACCTGCGCTTCGGCATCGCCGGCATCTTTTTCGCCCGGCTCATCCCGGGGTTTCGCTCCTTCGTGGCCCCCTTCGCGGGCTTCATGAACCTTTCGCCGCTCACGGCCATCGCCCCGCTCACGGTGGCCTCCGCCCTGTGGTACGCGGTGTTGAGCTGGGTGGGGGCCAGGCTCGGGCAGGAGTGGGACGCGATCAGCCGGTTCCTGGCGGGGCTCAACCGCACGCTCGCCGTCATCGGGGCGATCCTGCTCGTGGCGGTCATCGTGTATCTCGCCCGCCGCCGCCGGCCCCGGCCGCGTTACGAGCGATTGCTGCGACTCATCCACCGGGCCCTGGGCGAGGAACTCGCGCCCGAGCCCCTGCCGCCTGGCGATCCGGCCACGGCGAGCGCGGCGGCCTTCATGTATGAACTCACCCGTGCGGACCTGCTGCTCACGCCCGAGGAACGCCAGGTGATCGAAGACCACTTCCGCCAGACCTGGGGGGTGGGGCCGGGGACCGAGGAGGGGCGACCGTCGGACGCGCAGAGCGCCATCCCGCTGGAGGAAACCCGGGAACTGGCCACCGAGGTGGCCTCCCGCTTCGATCACGCCCGCCGGCTCGCACTGCTGGAGCGGCTCTGGCACATCGCCGCGGCGCACGGGACCCTGAGCCGCCACGAAGCGCGCCTGGTGCAGCGGGCCGCCGATCTCCTCGGTCTGTCCCACGAGGAGGTGGCTCGCGCCGAGGCCCGGGTCCGGAACTCGTCTCGGGAAGGGGCGTAGCCGGAGGGCTCGGGCGCTCTGCCCGCGCCGTGAGGCCAGGCCGGCCTGGGCTAGCTTCGGGGGATGACCGAACCTGCTTGCCGAAGGCGCCGGGGCTGCCTACGTTCGGTGGTCCAGGTTTCTTGGCCCATCGGGTTCGCCGAGGGAGGTCCCCC
>DATLYZ010000071.1:0-12274 GCA_035574255.1 Gemmatimonadales bacterium
AGCTTCGGACCAGCTCCGACCCAGAGGGTCGGTACCGCCTCGAGGGGCTCCCGCCCGGCCGGTACGACCTCCGCGTGGTGGCCATCGGCTACCAGAGCGGCGAACGGGCGGGACTCGTCCTCGACGCTGGCGAGAGCCTCACCGTGGACCTGGCCCTCCAGCCGGCCGTGGTGGAGCTGCCGGGCCTCGTCGTCACGGCCGGCGGCGCGGCCGAGCGGGCGGGGGAATCCGTGGTAAGCGTGGCGGTGCTGGGCGCTCCGGAGATCCAGCAGCGCAACGTGATCACGATTGATCAGGCGCTCCCGTTCGTCGCGGGCATGACCCAGAGCAACGGCGAGATCGACATCCGGGGCGCTTCGGGGGTGGCCGGCGGCGTCGGCAGCCGGGTGCTCTTCCTGCTGGACGGGCACCCGGTCCTCACCGGCGACGGCGGCGAGGTGGATTTCGACGCCCTGCCCCTGCTCGATCTCGACCGCGTCGAGGTCGTCAAGGGCGCCTACTCCGCGCTCTACGGCTCGGCGGCCCTCGGGGGCGTCGTCAACCTCATCACGGCACCGATCGGGGACCGGCCCGCTTCCGTCGTCAAGCTGCACGCGGGCCTCTACGACGTGCCCCGCGAGTTCAGGTTCACCGACGAACGCCTGACGTTTCAGGGAGTGGACCTCCAGCATTCCCGCCGGCTCGGTCGCCTGGGAGCCCGCCTCGCCTTCGCCCACGAGACCTCGGACGGCTTCCGGCAGAACGGCGACTTCTCGCGCTGGTTCCTGCGCGGCAAGGTGCAGAGCCCCTCCACCGCCACGCACCCGTGGGACGCCTACGCCATCTGGACCCACAACGACGAAGGCGAGTACTTCGTCTGGCGCTCCCCCCAGGCCCCCTACGAAGTCCCGCCCCAGGCCGTAGGCGACCGCGAGTTCTCCGGCAAGCTGTGGCTCGGCGGCAGCCTGACCCCGGCGGCGGGCCGTTCCTTCCTGCTCAAGGTGAGCCCCCACCTCACCCGGAGCTGGGTCCAGAACGATTTCTTCGACAGCCAGGACTACCACCGCGCGCTGCGGACCGGCAGTACCGTCTCCGCCCTGTTCAGCGCCGGGGCCCGGCAGACGATCACCGCCGGGCTGGATGCCTCCCACACCTGGGTCGCCTCGACGCAGTTCGGCGATCCCCGGATCGTGGATGCGGCCCTGTTCGCGCAGGACGAAGCCGCGATCACCCGGCCGCTCAAGGTCGCCGCCGGCCTCCGGCTCGATCTGCACAAGGCCACGGGCGGCACCCGGGAACTCACGCTGAGCCCCAAGATCGGCCTCGCCTGGCAACCGGCGCCCCACTGGAGCGCGCGGATCTCCGCGGGCCACGGCTACCGGGCGCCGAGCGCCATCGAGCAGTTCGTCTCGGCCACCAAATCCGGCTTCCGCGTGATCCCCAACCCGGACCTGGGCGGGGAGACCGCGTGGTCGTTCGAGGCCGGCGCCTCGGGGAACGTGGGGGGATGGCTCTGGCTCGACGCCGCAGCGTTCCAGAACGAGTTCCGCGACCTGATCGGTCCCGCCCCGGCACCCGGACAGGTGCTCGTCTTCCAGTTCCGGAACGTGACCCGCGCTCGGGTTCGCGGTGCCGACCTCAGTCTGCGCGCGGCCCCGCTGGGCCGGATCCTCAAGGTGGGGATCAACTACCTCCATCTCGATGCGCGGGATCTCACCCAGGACCGCCCCCTCCCCTACCGGTCCCGGCACAACGTGACCGGCTCGCTCGACCTCTTCGGCGGGCTCGCCGGCCTCGACCTGCGCTACCGCACCCGGGTGGAGGAGGTCCTCGCCTACCCGCTGGACCGCCGCACCGATATCACGGTCGTGGATCTCCGGCTCGCCTATCGCGTTTGGGGCGCCACGCTCTACGCCAAGGTGTCGAACCTGCTCCAGGCGAAGTACGTGGACGTCATGGAGCGGACCCAGGGGGAACCGCGTAGCGTGCTGGTGACGGCGTGGCGGGCGTTCTGAGCGAGGCGGCGCTCACTGGCCGGGACCGGTCTCCACCGGCAGGTCCTCGCGCTCCGCCCACTCGGTCCACGACCCGAGATAGATCCGCACCCGGGGATAGCCCAGCAGATTCCGGAGTGCGAAGAAAAGATGAGTCGCCTCCGTGCCGGTGTTGCAGTACAGAATGATGTCGCGATCCGGGGTGATCCCCTGCGCCGCGTAGCCTGCGCGGAGCGCCTCCCGATCTTTCCAGACCAGCGCCAGGTCACGCGTCTCCAGGTCGTCCTTCCAGGGGTGGTTGACCGCACCCGGGATGTGGCCCCGGCGGGGCTGCGCCCCCGCGGCTCCCGTGAACTGCTCCACCGGCCGCGCATCGACCAGCAGCGCCCCCGAGCCGTCCACCGCCCGGCGTACCTCCTCCAGTGAGGCGACCGGAGGCCGAAACGCGGTCCCGGTCACCCAGCTACCCGCCGGGGCCGCTCGTCGAGGGAACTTCGGGCTGACCGGCCTCCCCTCCAGCACCCACTTCGCGTAGCCCCCGTCGAGCACGCGCACGTCGCGAGCGCCCATGAACTCGAGAATCCACGCGGCGAACGTCGCATCCACATCGAGCTGGTCCCCCGCGCTGTACACCACCACGGGCCGCCTCGCCGAGAGGCCCAGCCGGTCGAACAGCCGGGCATAGGCTTCCGCGGGGAGGAGCTGGAACGGCAGGCCGGCCGCCCCCGCCCGGAGCGTCTCGACGTGGAGCCAGACCGCGCCCGGCAGGTGACCCTGCAGGTAAGACGTCCACGCCTGGCGCACGTCCACCAGCGCCACCGCTCCCCGGTCCACCAGGGCAGCGAGCGCCTCGGTGCTGATCAGTTGCCCCCGTTGCGCGACCGCGGGCGTGGTGAGCAGCACCACCAGGGCCGCGACCGCCCGGATCGTTCTATTCATTCTCGAACCCCATCGCCTCCCGCTCCATCTCGAGATAGACCCGGACTGCGTTCCGGCGCTGCCGCGAATGGAGCGAGACCGGCCGATCGGCGTCGGCCGGCGGGAGCGCCGCCAGCGCCTCCCGCATCGAACGGCCGGCCGCGACCGCCGCCCGCATCCGGTCGCGCAGCTCGATGACATACCCGCGGGTCCGCCGGACCAGCTCTCCCGGCTCGGCCGGGATCCGCCCGTGACCCGGCACGATCACCCGGGGGCCGAGCGAGTCAATGAGGTCCAGCGTGCGGAGCAATATCCCCGAGTTGCCATCCACCACCATCGTCACGCCGTCCTCGACCAGGATGTCGCCGGTGAACAGCACCCGCTCCGCTGGAAGCCATACCAGGAGATCGCCGTTGGAGTGGGCCGGGCCCGGATGAAAGACCACGATCTCCCGCCCCCCCAGTCGCAGAGTATCCCACCCCGTCACCGGCCGGTCCGGCGTGTCGGCGAACTCGAACCCGATCATCTCGGGCAGGCCCACCACCCCGTCCCAGTCCGCCACCATGGCGTCCGGGCCGCCTTCCGCCGCGAGCACCCGCCGGTCGGGGTGTGCGATCACCTGCGCGCCGGCCCGCTTGAGCTCGATCGCGCCGAAATGCATGTCGGGATGGTGGGCGTAGAGCACGAGCCAGCGGATCGGCTGCCGGGTCCGGGTCCGGATGGTACGGAGCACTGCCCTGGCCTGCGCCGGGCTCGCGAGCCCCCCCACCACGACGACGCCGTCCTTCGTCTCGATGAATCCCGCGTTTGGCCGTCCTTCGGCGCCCTTGCCGGAGTCGCCGAGCACCGCGTACACGCCGGCTGCCAGGCGCCGCAGCGGGTACAGCGTCTGTTCGGTGGTCGGGGAGAAGGCAGACGGGCGGGTCTGGGCGGCGGCGGGCGGAACCGGGGGAAGGGCGAGAAAACCGCACGCAGAGAACGCGGCCACGAAGGATGGCGCCCGCCGCACCGACCGCAGCACGAGCCGAGAGCCGAGCCGGGCGGCCGCCTCCCTTCCCCCTTCAGCGGTCACGTCGCCGCGAAGCGAACGGCCACCGTGGCCTGGTACTCCCCGCCCTTGTTGTCGCGCCAGACGAAGGTGAGCGGCCCTTCCTGCTCCGCCTTGAGCTGGAAGACCACCATCGGGTCGCGGCTGATGCCGCTGGTCCACTCGAATCGGGCGATCTCCCGGTCGCCGTAGAAGATGCGCACGTCGTTGATGAACCAGGCAGGGATGATCTCCGCGTTGGCGTCGCGAAAGAACCCGGTGTCCATCGGATGCTGCACCACGACCCGCACCGGAATGACGTCGCCCCGCTGGATCCGCTCCGGGAGCACGACCTTGGTTCGACCGATTTCGGGCATGATCAGCCGCACCCGTTGAGGGTGGTTTCGACCTTCTTGTAGTCCGCCCACAGCTCGCCACCGCTGGTCTCGACAATGGCCCGGATCCAGCTGGTCCGCTTCATCTTGATGCGGGTCTGGATCGCCACGGGGCCCAGCGCGGGACTCAGGTGGAACGCGGTGACCAGGGGATCGGGATTGTGGTCCACGATCAGGTACACCGCCTTCACGTACTCGGCCTCGGTCATGGGCAGGTCGGACTCGATCGCCACCGGGACGTACCGCCCGTCCTCGGCGAGCTCGGGCATGTCGAGCACGACGTGACCGCGCCGGGGGCGCCGGTCGCCGAAGCGCTCCTGGTAGATGCGCCCCACCGTCTCGTTGGGAATCGGAGGATCGTCGGGCTCCGCACCCCGCTGCGACCCGACGCCCAGGGCGGCGAGCCGCCGGGACACCCCCGCGAGACCGCCGGCGGCGAGCAGGGCGCCGAGCCCGGTCAGGGTCTTGAGAAAGCTGCGGCGGCGCAGCGGTTCGTCGAGCGCCATCTCCACCTCCGGCCTCTGGCCTCGCTCTCGCTCTGCTCCAAGGTGATCGCGACGCGGCGGCCGGTCAACCCTCCGCCCCGCCCCTCGACCCGGGTACCCCATCCGCCACCTCAGGGAGCCGCCGGCTGAGCGGACGGGGCCAGTGCGGCGAGCAGGCGCTCCACCAGTTCCAGCCGGCGCACCAGCAGGTGCCGCAGGTCCTTCGCCTCGGTGCGAGCGACCTCGAGGCGCAAGGCGGGCAGGTGGTCCTGAAGCAGGCCGTGCAGAAGGACGGCATCCTCCGGGGTCAAATCGAGCTGCATGGAACCCTCCGGTACCCCATCGCCAAAAAGATACTCGCGTGTTCCACCGGCGTTCCGGCACCGGAACAACGGCCTCTGGGTCACCCCCATGGCCGGGACCAAGAGCAGGGCGCCCCGCGCCGGCCCCTCAGGACGGAAGAACTGCGCAGCAAGCGGGGAGCCACCCGCTGCCTCGATCCGGCATGCGACCGCCTGGATCATGCGAGGGCTTCTCCCCCTTCCTACGGGCCGGGGCGCCGGCAAGCACGTCCCGCAGAGCCTCTCCGAGGAAGCGCCATGTCGAGACGCTCGCCATGCCCGGCTACGCCGTGTCCCACCCCGGGTTGAGCATCACGCTCCGGCACAGCGGGCATCGGAGATACATGCGGCGCCGCTCGTCCCAGGGGAGGGCGAAGTACTGATGGCATTCGGGACACTGGAGCCGCCGCGAAGGCCAGAGCGACTCCACGGCGAGCTCCAGCGCGCGAACCGCGAGGGGGAGTGGGCACTCGTAGAGCGATGCCGACTCGGGCACCCGCGAGGAGGCCAGCAGCTCCTGCAGGCGGGTCTCGAGCACCCCGGGATCCGGCACCTGCCGCTCCACCGCCACGTCCCAGCCCGCGCCGCCTGGCTCCGGCGCTGGCGGGGGAACCGCTTCCGACAGCCGCTCGTCGGAGCCCACGATCTTGAGCACCGCGCGGTCCGGGCGCGTCAAGATCGCGATATAGCCCATGGCCGCCTCGTCCGGGGAGCGGGATCCGGGAACCTGATACCGCGGCGCGCCGCCGTCAACGAGGTCGAATCCGCCCCGGCGGCCGGCTCCGCCATCGCGCGCCCCTGCCGTTCCGCCCGGCGCTACACTCGAGCGGCACGCTCCCCCGCCTCAACGGTTCCCGATCTCCCGAAGCTGCCGTTCCAGCGCCAGCCGTTCCAGCTTCTCGATCGGCAGGGCCAGCAGGAGGTCCACCCGCCGGCTGAGCGTGGCGAACGCCTCCCGGAAGGCGCGGCGCTTGACCTCGTCCGGACCCTCGACCTCGGCCGGGTCGGGCATCCCCCAGTGCGCGAGCACCGGCGCTCCGGGAAAGATGGGGCAGGCCTCCTTGGCCCGGTCGCAGACCGTGATGACGAAGTCCCACGGCTCCTGCTCCAGCCCTTCGAGCCCCTTGGGAACCTTGTCGCCCCACTCGATGCCCGCCTCCCGCAGCACCTCGACGGTGAAGGGGTTCACCCGCGCCGCGGGCCGCGCCCCGGCGCTCGCCACTTCGAAGCGGTCGCCGCCTCGCAGCCGGAGCAGCGCCTCGGCCATCTGGCTGCGGGCGGAGTTGCCCGTGCAAAGGATGAGCACGCGATACCGTCGCGCGCCGCTCGCCGGGGTCGTCATCGGCGCCTGCCTCCCGGCTCCGGTCGAGCGTCGAGGACCCTCGCGGCCATCCGGGGCTCCCGGCTCATGCGGCCAGACCACGAGCATACCAGCCCCGCGTCCCCACACAGGCGCGACACACCGACAGCATGACCGGAACCTCGACCAGGACGCCCACGACCGTCGCGAGCGCGGCTCCCGACGTGGGCCCGAACAGCGTGATCGCGACCGCCACCGCCAGCTCGAAGAAGTTGCTCGCTCCGATGAGCGCCCCCGGCGAGGCCACGTTGTGCGGCACCCGGAAGCGGCGCATCAGGAGATAGGTCAGCCCGGCGTTGAAATACACCTGGACCAGAATGGGAACCGCGATCAGAACCACCACGACCCAGTTCGCGAGCAGATTCTCGGCCTGGAAGGCGAAGATCCCCACCGCCATGCAGGCCAGCACCCAGACCGAAAGGTACCGTTCGAACCCCGACAGCCGCCGGGGGCGCGCGGCCCCGGCGGGTGCGGCCACCACCGACGTCGCAGCCATGCTCACCCCTCCACGCTTCCGGCGCCGGATCGCGCGTCCCTCCGGCCCCATCCATGATCAGCCAACTCGTTTCCCCATCAACGTAGCTGTGGCGGGACAGACGGTGCGGAACTCGGCGGTTCCCCGCACCGAGGCAGGTGCCTCCGTCCGGCTCAGCCGGCGGTACCCCGCGCGGGCGAAGAATCCCTCCGCCGTCGTGGTGAGGAGATAGAGCACCTGAATCCCGCGCTCCCGGGCGTGGGCCTCCGCCGCCGCCACCAGGCGCCGGCCCGTGCCGCGCCCCCGGGATTCGGGCCTCACGGCGAGCGAGCGGAGCAGCCCCTCGCGACCCAACGGCTCCACCGCGACCACGCCCGCCAGACGCCCCTCGTCCCAGGCGGCGAAGAACGCCGGCAACGCGGCCGGACGCAGGTCCGCGACCGGCAGGGCCGCATCCTCGAGCAGCACCCGAGCCTCTTGGAAGCACGCGGGATCGAGCGGCCGGATCTCGGTCATGCGGGCTTCCGCGCTCTGATGAAGGCGCTCAGGATCCGGCCCTCCACCGCGAGCGCGATCCGCTCGCCCTCGCCGCCGAGCGCGGCGGTGTAGCTCCGGGCGTCCTCCGCGGTGTAGATCCGGGTCGGTTCCACCGATCCCCCGACGAATCCGGCGGCCGCGAGCTTCGCCAGGTACTCGGCCTCGTCCAGCGCACCGGCGATGCACCCGGTCCAGAGAGCCAGACTCCGCTGCACCGGCTCGGGCAGGGCGCCTCGAGTCACGATGTCGGACACGGCGAAACGCCCGCCGGGCCGGAGCACCCGGAATGCTTCCCGGAACACCCGGTCCTTGTCGGCCGAAAGGTTGATCACGCAGTTGGAGATGATCACGTCCACCGACTTGTCCGGGAGGGGAATCGCCTCGATCTGCCCCTTCAGGAACTCGGCGTTCGAGATGCCCGCCCGCCGCTGGTTCTCCCGCGCCAGGGCCAGCATCTCGTCGGTCATGTCGAGACCGTAGGCCTTCCCCGTCGGCCCGACCCGCCGGGCGGACAGGAGGACATCGAGACCTCCTCCCGAGCCCAGGTCCAGCACCACCTCGCCCGGATGCAGCTCGGCGAGCAAGGTCGGGTTGCCGCAGCCCAGCGAGGCGGTCACCGCCTCGACGGGCAGCGCCGCGACCTGACTCTCGTCGTAGAGGTCTCGGGTGATCGGGTCGGCCGCGCAGCCGGACCCGCCCCCGCAGCAACCGGTCGGCCGCCTCTCCTGCATCCGGCGGGCGGCAGCGGCGTAGCGCTCCCGCACGAGGCTCGTGAGGTCGGTCATGGAGAGTCTCCTATCAAAGAATGTTGATACATCAGGCACACGGAAACGCCGCCGACTCGAGCGCGCGAGGCAGCCGGCGCGAGCCGGGGAGGTCCAGCCTCGCTAGGTGCAGCACCGGCCGCCGCCCTTCGGGTTCGGCGTCAGGCACAGGTGCTTGAGATCGTCCGCGACGGCGTCCAGGACCCCGGGGACCAGCGCGTAGTACACCCAGCGGCCCTCGCGGCGGTCCTCGACGAGGCCGGCGTCCTTGAGCACCTTGAGGTGGAAGGAAAGCCGCGATTGCCCGGCATCGAGGGCGGCGGTCAGTTCGCAGACGCAGCGCTCGCCCCGGCCCAGCAGCCCCAGGATCCGGAGCCGGGTCTCGTCGGAGAGCGCATGGCAGACCCGGGCGAGCCGGGGGCGGGAGGGCGCGGCGAGCACCATGACGTTGAATATATCAACATCAGTTGATGCGTCAAGAGCGGTCGCCGGCTTGGCCCGCAGCCGGTTCCTCGACGGGACCCGGGGCGGGGCCACCTTGGACGCGTACCGCCCGCATGGCCTTGATCCTGAGAGGTGACGCCTTCCGTCGCCGAGGACCGGGACGCCGGGCGAAGCGGCGGGGGTGCCGTGATGACACGTTGCTGGCCAGCTATGGGAACAGGTACGGTGCCGTGGCCCGGGCGAAGTTCACCGAGCAGGGCTGCGTCGGGTGCCTCCCCCTCACCGCGGCACCGCCACCGCCAGCCGGTACCCCGCCGTGTCGCGGAGCCCATAGGTCGCCCCGTCCGCCACCTCCTCCAGCGTGGCGCGGTACTGCCGGGCGAGTCGAACGTCAGGCACCCGCAGCCGGGCTACCGGACCCGGCACCAGCGGCCCCGTCACGATCACCCGCACGGCGCTGGCAGAAAGGCGGCCGCTGATCGTGCCGTAGCCGGCCGGTTCCACCGAATCGATCGGCGCCCCGTCCACCACGAAGAGGAGCGCCCCCGTGCCGGGCGCCGGCGGCGCGAACACCAGGTCCAGCGCACCGGGACGCGGCTCGGTGGGCCCGCTCTCGCAGGAGCCGACCAGGCCCACGGCCCCGGCCACCGCCAGGACCGCAGCAATCCGCCCCCACCTCACGGCGCCCTCCGCAAGCGTCCCGGAGCCGCGGCCCGGAGCGGGGCGGATCCGGGCGCCGGCCCGGCCCGCACCAGCCGGAGGAAGTCCCCGACATCGTAGCGGCCGTTGCCGTTGCCTGACGCATCGAGGTACCCGAGTTGCGCCGGCCCCAGCACCGGCTGCCCCAGCAGGTGCCTCGCAGCCTGGGCCACGTCCACGTACACCTGTCCCGGCGCCGTACGGGTGAACCGGAACCCCACCGCTCCGCCGGGGACGAGCTGGGCGATCGAGTCCAGCTCGAAGCCCGCGCCCGCGCCCTGGTTGTCCACCGCGGCCGGCAGCGTGGTGAGGCCGAGGCGGATGTTCCCGCTGCTCCCCGGATACGGATCGCCCGGATCGCCCCGGTTCTTGCTCCCGGGCGTCCGGAGGTCCTCGCGCCCGTCAGCCTGCACCAGAGCCACGCCGTGGACCGGCCCTACGTTCACTCGGTTGTCGGCCCGGAATCCGTGCAAGGCGATCTGACCCTCGTCAATGTGCCAGACCAGAAGCCCCTTGCCCTTGGCGCAGCTCCGGGTGCCGGCGAGACAGGCCGGGTTCATCTGGGCGGTGTCGGAACCGATCGCCTGCCGGTTCTCGAACAGGAAGTACTCGTCGGTGTTCGGCACCGGGACGTAGAGGACGGTATCGGACGTCGCCACCGGAGCCAGGGTGACGTACCGGTCGCTCCCCAGCGTGTCCACCGCCACCCAGCCCAGCTCCGCCAGCGACCAGGCCTCGAACGCCGCGGGACTGTAGGGCTTGGTGTAGTTCCCGCTCCCCATGATCCCCCATTCCCCGATCCCCTGGGTCCCGCTCGGGCTCAGGAAGTTGGTGTCGTACAGGTCCGGCAGGCCGAAGGCGTGGCCGGTCTCGTGGGCCGTCGTGCCGATCGCCATGATGACCCCCGGCGTGCACGCATCCGCTCCGCCCACCGCGCTCTGGAGGGTGTAATCGTCTACCACGATGAACTGGCCGGGAAGGGGCTGGCCCTGGGCATCGCGGCGGGGGCTCTGGGTCCGATACGGCGCGCCGGTCCACCCGCGCACGACGAACCGATGGGCCCAGAGGTTGCTCGTCCGGCAGGCGCCGTCCACCTCGGGCTGCAGGAACATCACGACGTCCACCACGCCGTCGTCGTCGCCCGAGTTGGGCAGCCCGTCCGGGCCGTCATTGTCGAAGCGGCCCCAGTCGAAGAGCCCGTCGTCGTTCCGACTGAGCGCTTCGAGCAGGAGCTGGCCCAGGCGCTGGCCGCCGTGCGGGCAGGCGAAGACCCCGTTGCAGCCGTCCTCGTAGTAGAGATCGGACGAATCCGCCAGCACCCAGCTTCGTACCTCGCCGTCAATGGTCACCCGCCCTCGCGATTGCTCCGCGTAGTACGAGCGCACGCTGTAGGCCCACGTGGAGGGCACCGGGTCGAAGAGGACACTCTGGTACTGGGCAGAAGGAAACGGCGGCGGCACGTTTGGGAAGGCGATCGGAAGGACCGGGATTCGGAACGTCCCGGCCACCTGGACCTGGCCCGCTCCGCCCGCCGCGTTGAGCCGGGCCAGCTTCCCCTGACGCAGCAAACTCCGCCGCCGCTCGCGCACCCGCTCGGTGCCCTTGCGCCAGGCACCATCGGGCCGGAAATCGAGCCCGGGAACCTCGAAACGCCCGGGCTCCGGGCGTACGATCGCGGGCCGGCCCTGCCCGGGCAGGGTATGCGCCGGAACGAGGAGCGACAGGACCGCGCCCAGCGCGGGCCCGCCGACCCCGCGCCACATCATCGGGAGGCGTCTCGACACCATCATGAAGATATCGCAGCTCGATCGAGGGCCGGAGCCGTAACCTGGATCACCAGCGATCCGTGCTTGTGCCGCCGCGCTCAACCCCTTAGAATGTAACGCGTTACTCTCGCTCCTTCGGCGATCCCTCGCTTCCCAAGGATCCGGCCCCGTGGACATGCAGACTCTTCAGAGCATCGCGCTCTTCGACAAGTGCCGGCAGTTCACCAAGGCGCGCGAAATCGAGGCCGCCGGGCTCTATCCTTACTTCAAGCCGATCTCCGATTCCGAAGATACGGCCGTCGTGATCGAGGGCCAGCGGCGGATCATGCTGGGGTCCAACAACTACCTGGGCCTGACACATCACCCCAAGGTCCTGGAGGCCGCAGCACATGCCCTGCACCGGTACGGCTCGGGGTGCACCGGGAGCCGGTTCCTGAACGGGACCCTCGATCTCCACGGCCGGCTCGAGCAGGCGCTGGCCGAGTTCCTCGGCAAGGAGGCCTGCCTGGTCTTCTCCACCGGGTATCAGGCCAACCTCGGGCTCATCTCCGGCCTGATCGGCCGCGGCGAGCTGGTCTATCTCGACAAGCTCGATCACGCCTCCATCGTGGACGGCGCCAAGATGTCGTACGGCGAGACGCTGCGGTTCAACCACGGCGACCTGGCCGGCCTCGATCGCCTGATCGAGCGCACTAAGGGCACCAAGGGGGCCCTGATCGTGGTGGACGGTGTCTACTCCATGGAAGGCGACATCGCCAACCTCCCCGAACTGGTGCGCCTGGCGCGGCGGCACGGCGTCGCCCTGGCGGTGGACGACGCGCACTCGATCGGCGTGCTGGGCCCGAACGGCGAGGGCACCGCCGCGCACTTCGGTCTCACCGACGAGGTGGACCTCATCGCGGGCACGTTCTCCAAGTCGCTGGCCTCCATCGGCGGCTTCGTGGCGGGGTCGGAGAACGTGATCCACTACCTCAAGCACCACAGCCGGCCCCTCATCTTCACCGCGGCGCTGCCGGCCTCCAACACGGCGGGCGTGCTCGCTGCGCTGGAGGTGCTGCGGAGCGAACCCGAACGGCGGGCCCAGCTCTGG
>DATLYZ010000072.1:0-10406 GCA_035574255.1 Gemmatimonadales bacterium
CCGTTAGGTAACAGCCTCTGGATGGCAGCGGCCGCGACGGCCCTCGCGATCGCGGCCGCCGTGCTGGCCGGCGTGCTCGTGGTGCGGCGCCGGGTCGCCGCCGCGGGCCTGATCGAACGGTTGCTGGCGCTCCCCTGGCTCGTGCCGGGCACGGTCTTCGCCGTGGCGCTGGCCACGGCCTTCAGCGTGCACGCGCCGTGGGCCGGCCGGTTCATCCTGGTGGGGACCGTGTTCATCCTGCCCATGGCGTATCTGATCCGGAATCTGCCGATCACGAGCCGGGCGGTGCTGGCGGGTTTCCGGGGCCTGGACCCCGCGCTGGAGGAAGCCGCCGCCTCGCTCGGCGCGGGGCGCTGGCGCACGCTCCGGCGGGTGACCCTCCCGCTCCTCCGGCCGGCCCTGGCCGCGGGAGCGACGCTGGCCTTCGTCACCGCGCTGGGGGACTTTGTGACTTCGGTGATCCTCTATACCTACGACACGCGGCCGCTCTCGCTCGAGATCCTGGCCAGTCTCCGCCAGGGCGACGTGGGGGTGGCGGCGGCCTACGGCGTGTTCCTGATGGTCCTGAGCGCCGCCGTGTTCGCGCTGGGCGCCGAGCGGAAGGTGGTGACCGGATGAGCTACCCCGCTCGCGAACCCTCCCAGCTCCAGCGGCTCGCGGTGCTCATCGCCGTGAACCTGGTGGACATGATCGGCCTGATGCTGGTGCTCCCCATCCTGCCGTTCTACGCCACCGATCTCGGGGCGAGCCCGGAGCTCATCGGCTGGCTCATCGCCGCCTTCTCCATCGCGCAGCTCGTGGCGGCACCCCTCTGGGGCCGCCTCTCGGACCGCTACGGCCGCCGCCCCGCCCTGGTCATCGGGCTCTCGGCGTCGGCGATCGCCTACCTGGTCTTCGCCTTCGCCGACTCGGTATGGTTGCTCTTCCTCTCCCGGCTCATCCAGGGGGCGGGCGGCGGGACCACGGGCGTGGCCCAGGCCTACGTGGCCGACACGGTACGGTCGCGCGACCGGGCCAGGGCGCTGGGCTGGCTCTCGGCTTCCACCAACGTCGGCGTGACCCTGGGGCCGCTGATCGGCGCGCTGGCCACCCACCTCGACCGCTCGGCGCCTGGTCTGGTGGCCTCGGCGCTCTGCGCGGTGAACGCCGTCTTCGCCTGGCGGTGGCTCCCGGAGTCGCGGCACGCCACCGCGCGCACCGGCGCCGGCGGGGAGCGCAAGCCGGTCTGGCACGCCGCCTGGCAAGTGCTCCGGCACCCCACGCTCGCGGTGCCGCGCTTCGTCTGGATCTACGGGATCGGGATGTTCGCCTTCTCCTGCCTCACCTCGATCATCTCGCTCTTTCTCATGGCGGAGCACGGGGTCACCGAAACCACCATCGGCTATTTCTTTACGTATATCGGCCTGCTCAACATCGTGATGCGCCTGGTGCTGCTGGGTCCGGTGGTGGACCGGGTGGGGGAAATGCGCGCGATGCGGCTCGGCGCCGGGGCGCTCATCGCGGGTCTCCTCGCCTATCCGCTGGCCCGGACGCTCTGGCATCTGGTGCTCATCATTCCGCTGGTGCCGATCGGGACCGCGCTCCTCTTTCCGGCCACCACCTCGCTCATGTCGCGCTATTCGGAGAAGGCCGAGGTGGGGACGACGCTGGGGACGGCGCAGACCTATGCGGGGATGAGCCGAGTGTTGGCGCCGCTGCTCGCCACGATCGTGTTTCAGCGGCTGGGCCACGGAGCGCCGTTCGTGGTGGCGGCGGGGCTCATGGCGCTGGTGAGTGTGCTGGCGTTCCGGCTGGACCGGTTGCCGGTGCCGGCGCCCACGACGTCGGAGATGCCGGTGGTGCGAGCGCCCGAGGTCCGCTGAGGGCGCGGCGGGCGCCGTCGGTGTCGTTCGGCGGTCCGCTGGAGGCGCCGAGGGCACAGGACGGGGGCTTGCCGTTCTGCGTTTTGGCGTTGTTCGGCGGACGAGGTTTGCTGGAGGGTGCCCCCCGGCTGACACGCTCACCCCGGGCTTCGCCCCGCGGGGGCCCGGCCCGGCTCGACCGGAAGCCTTCCGCAATACGCCACGAACTCCCGGGCCCGCTCCAGCGCCGCGCGCGCCGAGGCCGCATCGTGCTCCAGGCCCCGCAGCCGCTCGAACTCCGCCGAGACGTCGCGCCAGGCCCCGCCGGTCTCGCCGGATAGCACGAAGATGTTCTCGAACTCCCAGAGCGCCTGCTCCGCCGTGAAGGGATCCACCAGCCGCCGGTAGAGCGGCACCCGGGCGCCCGCCGCCGCCGCCTCGTACGCAGCCAGCGCCGCCGCCTGATACTCGGTGTGGGCGAAGTACGCCTCGCCCTGCGCCAGGCGTTCCAGGGCGTCCTCGAGCCGCGGCACCCGCTCGGCCACCGGGGACCCGGCACACTCCCCCTTCACCCCCTGCCGCACCGCGAACCGCTGGTGCTCGTGGCCCCAGTCCTCGAAGAAGAGCGGATCGTCCTCGAAGGCGGGAACCTGCTGGTACGGTGCCAGCGCCTGTTTGAGCCGGGCATCGCCGAGACGGGCCATGCAGGCGTTGAAATCCTCCCCGTCCTCCCGCTCGGCGGCATACAGCGCGAGGAGGGTCTCCAGCACCCGTACCCCACTCCGCGCGGGGTAGCGCCCGATCACATGACCGATGCTGGTCCGGTCGAAGGCGGGCCCGCCGCCCACAAAGAGCAGGTAGGCCGGCACCGTGCGTCCATCCTGGGTGAGCGCCGCGCTGTGGAACCCGATGTGCGCGAGGCCGTGCTGGGCGCAGCCGTTGGGGCAGCCCGAGATCTTGATCCGGAGCTCGCGGGCCGATGCGGCATACGGCGCGAGCCCGTCCTCCAGCGCCTCGGAGAGCGCGGCACCGAGTCCCTTGGCCGAGGCGATCCCGAGGCGGCAGGTGTCGGCACCCGGACAGGTCGTGATGTCCGCGATCGTCTCGGCCCCGGGATCCGCCAGACCCAGGGTGCGGAGCGCGGCGTGCACTGCCGCGAGCTCGTCCGCCCGCACCCACGGCAGGAAGAGATTCTGCGCGATGGAAACCCGGGCTTCGTTCGCCGAGTGGCGGCGGACCACCTCGGCCAGGCCCCGCAGGCGATCGGCCAGGATGTCGCCCTGGCGCAGGCGCACCTGGACGCCCCGGAGCCAGGGGACCCGATGGGGGAACACCGCATCCCGCGCCCAGCGGTCGAACTCGGTACCGGCTGCCGGCGGGTCCACCACCGGCAGCGCCGGAAGCCGTTCCGCCTGAGCGGGGACCGGAGGATGCGCGGGAAAGCGCTCCGCCTCGGGGAACGGTATCGGGCCCACCCGTTCACGTTCCTCGTCCAGCAACTCGCGGAAACGCTCCCAGCCGAGCGTCTGGACCAGGAACTTCATCCGCGCCTTCATTCGCGACTTCCGCTCCCCGTAGCGGTCGAAGAGCCGCACCGTGGCTGCCGCGAAGGTGAACAGCTCGCCGGCGGGCAGGAAATCGGTGTAGCGCCGGGCGAGCATCGGGGCCCCGCCCAGCCCGCCGCCCACGTACACCTCGAAGCCCCGCTGCTCCGCTCCCGCCTCCCGGCGTACCCGCGCCACGAACCCCAGGTCGTGGATCGCCACCGCGGAATGATCCTCGGTGCAGCCCTCGAAGGCGATCTTGAACTTGCGTCCCATCACCTGGTTGTACTTGTTCCGCACCAGGTAGCCGAACAGCGCCCGGGCGTACGGGGTGACATCGAAGACTTCCGTGGGCGAGGTGCCGGCCCGGTAGCAGGCCGTGATGTTGCGCACCGTGTTGCCGCACGCCTCCCGCGTCGTGATGCCATACGAGGCCAGATGCCGGAGCAGCGCCGGCACGGCGTCGAGGGAGACGTAGTAGAGCTGGGCGTCTTCCCGTGTGGTGAAATGCACGAACCCGCTGCCGAAGCGGTCGGCGGCATCGGCCAGGGCGACGAGCTGGTCGCTCGTCACCACCCCACCCGGCAGCTTGATCCGGACCATCTGCACCCCATCCTGTCGCTGGGCGTAGGTGCCGAACTGGAGCCGGAACTTCTGCATCTTCACCTCGTCCACCTGGCCGCGCCGGTATTGCCGGATCTGCTCCTCGTACTCGGCGATCTCGGCTGCGATGGCGCCGGGAATGGGGCGACGCCCGTCCGGCGCCTGGCGGTCTTCCGTCATCGTCCGTCTCCACGAGCAAATGGCGGTGGAAAAAACAAGGCGCCCCGATCGAACCGGGGCGCCCATCGGTCGAGCCCTGCCGGAGTGTCTCAGCGGCGGCTCGCCCCTCCCCCGGTTCGGGCTCCGGGCCCGGCGGCCGGCATACACCCCGCGGCGGGAGGGACGGCCCCCCGCTCCAGCGCGACCCGGGTACCGGCGAGAGAGTTGGCGAGCATGCATGATTATGCACCCGGTTCTGCCGCGGCGCAAGCCGCGGCGCCGGAGTCTCGGGCCGGAAAGGCCCGGCCAGGGAGTGGGCCGGCCGGCAGCCTGGCCCCCCGTCTTTCCCTTGCTCGCGGCGGCGCTCGCGGCGTGCTGCACCGTCGCGAGGATCCGGGCTGGCCCGCCGGCCGCGAGCCACCCGCCCCGTGGCCCGCCGGCAGCTCGCGGCCGCGTGCCTATCCAGGTCGACGGTAGCCGTGCTCACCTCCAACGCCTCGGCAATCTCGGCCCGTGAGGTCGCCTTCCTGCGCGAAGCCCAGGCCACCACAATCCGCCGGAGGGCTCGCGGCAGCGGCTGGGGCAGCGCCGCCTGATCCGCTCGTGTGGTGCCGTGTCGAACAGGAAGCGCGCTTTCGCCTCCCAGACATCCGGGTCTGGCTGCTCAGGCGGCGGCTCATCGAACAGTATCGCGACTGTCCAAGCGCCGTCGGGCCGCTTCTCACCATCCTCCGGGAACCGACTGAGGTCCACGAAGCGGAGGGTTGCCGGGACACCCTTGCGCCCTCTCTCCTGAGGGGGTGGCCAACGCACGAGGGCCGAGCCCAACTTTACTGGACCGTCTCCTTCACGGGGCTCATGGCGCCGGTAAGCGTGCTGGCGTTCAGGGTGAACCGGTTGCCGGCGCCCGCGGCCGCCACGGCGGAGATGCCAGTCGTGCGGGCGCCAGAGCCCGGGTGACGGGGTCGGCGGCCGTCGCACGCTGCACGTCCTGGGCGCGGAGGGAGGCAACGGCTAGGGCTCGGGTGGCTTCTCCCTCTGCCTGGCGCGTGGCGCTCTGGACACGGGGCCCCGTTCCAGACCGGCGCCTTATCTCGAGCACGACCCACCCCGGCCCGAGGTGCCGCAGGGCCGACCAGCGGTAGCCCGTGACACGCTCCACGAGCCGGTACCAGACCGCGGGGTCGCGGCCCTGGCGGACGGCGGATCTTCGGAGACTTGTCCCGCTCGCCTGATGCGCAAGCAACAGGTCGAGCACTCGCGCCCAGCCCAGCAGGACTTCGTAGGGCGGTAGGCCTTCGGCTCTCAGTCGCCGGCCGAGCTGGTGCCGGGTCCGGAACCCCGCCAGCGCCGCGAACGCCTGCATGCTCGGCACGCGGTGGAAGTGCTCCGACAGCAGTGTCACCAGCCGCTCCCCTTGGGCCGTGCGCCCGGGAAACGCAGCGGCCAAAAAAGCACTCAACTGGTGCATCCGTGCACCCCGAAAGCGTTGCCGAGAGTTGGAAGGCCGAAGGTGGCAAAAATTTTTAGGGCGAGGCCCCGGAGGGCGCAAGGGCGGGGGAGCGGCGCACTCGCATCGAGGAGGCGGACCGCCGCGCCGGGGGTGAGCATCTCCGCGCGCCAAAAGTCAGCATTCCCGCGCCAGACGTCACTGGCGGCGTGGCGCGCGGGTTGTCAGCGTGGTGCGCTCGCGTGCCGTGGCTGGCAGCGCGATGCCACCACGACCTTGAATCACCTCCTGGCCAGGACGTTGCGAGGCGGGCGTGGCCCCGCTCGTCGCCGGGACGCCAGCGACTGGGTTCGGCGCCTTGCAGGATCGCGCTGAACCCGCTGGCGCCGCCCGACGGTCGGGCGGTTCGGGGCTGAGCGGTGCGCGGCTCGGGCTCTCGCGACTCGGTTTGTGCGGCGGAGCGGCACGTGATTCACCCGGTCAACCCTACGGCCCAGAACGGTCCTCGACCGGTGTCGATCCTGCGGCGGACTGCACTGTCCGCCTCGACAGCGGACACTCGCGGGATTGTGGGGCAATCCGGACTACTGCTTCGTGCCGTGGCCGACACCGATCTTTACGCCCGCGTGGAAGACCCCGTCATCATTCAGGGGGAGACGGGCGTCGGGAAGAGCCTCTTCGCACGCCGCTTGCACGAGCGGAGCGGGCGTGCGGGAGCGCTGATCACTGTCGCCGGAGGAGAGCTCGCGGACGGGCTCTACCAGAGCCAGTTGTACGGGCATCGGCGGGGAGCGTTCACAGGCGCCGTGGGGGACAGCCGAGGCCTGTTCGAGGCGGCGGCCGGTGGGAGCCTGTTCGTGGACGAGCTTCACCTCACAAGTCTTTCCATTCAGGGCGCCCTGCTCAGGGCGCTTCAAGAGCGGCGCTGGACGCCGGTGGGCACGGTGCGGGAGCAGGAGCTCACCTGCCGCTTCATCTTCGCCTGTCAGCGGCCGCTGGATGAGCTGGTGCGTGAGGGCCTTCTCCTACCTGACCTCCGGTGGCGGTTGGGAGAGGCGGTGGTGCGAGTCCCCGCTCTGTTTCAGCGGTTGGAGGACGTTCCCTTGCTCGCGGATCACTTTCTCCGATGCCGCGTGGCCGAGCTGTCCGGAGCGTTCGCCGTGGTTCCGGAGCGCCTGAGCGCGAGCGTCATGGCGGCGATGCTGGGACGCGAGTGGCCCGGCAACGTGCGGGAGCTGGAGGGGGTGGTTCGCGAGGCGGTACTTCGGGCCGCTGGGCGGGAAGGCAGGGTGGTGGAGCTGGAGGATTTGCCGGGACGCCTGGGCCCAGGGGGTCCCCGACCGCTCGGCCCCGAGCGGCGCCGGATTGTCGTGGGATGGGCTACGGCCCATCGGGCGATCACCCGGGCGGAGTTGGCGCATTCCCTTGGAGTCAGTACGGCGACAGTGGATGTCGATCGCCGGTGGTGGAAGAAGTGTCGGTCAGGGGAGTTGGGTCGGTCCAGGCCGAGTTGCAGGCTGGCGGCCCCGCTGTCCTCGGACCTGTAGGGCCTCAAGGTGCTGCACACGGCGAGCCGGGGGCATCTCGAAGTCAAAACCTAGGAGCGACTGATCGCTGCGGCACGCTCGACCCTCCCGCCGGCGTACCCAATCGGGTCTTCCTGGGTGAACCGCCCTCTGGTCGGGTCGTACCAGCGGTTGCGCAAGTACTGGACGCCGTCGAGATGGAGGCGCGGTTGTAGCCGGAGCCGGCCGTGGCCACCGCCCCGTCGGCCGCGCCGAAGGCCTGGTAGTCAAGCGGGGCCGCCCGCTGCTCCGCCAGGCGGCGTACATGCATGGGGCTGCATTCTTGGGTCGAGCCCGCGAATGATCTTTTCGTTTCGCTGCCCCAGCCGGCCCTCCTGCGCCTGGGTGCAATTCCCCCGCTGTTCGTTGAGGCAGGGACACAACCCGAACGGACCGGTGAACGTGACACCCCTATTGGTAGATAGGAGTCGAGGATCCTTTTCCGCTCGTAGCGCGTCCGGCTAAACCGGGCGCACCCTCGGAGCACCCCTAACCCGAGGTGCTCCCATGATTTCCTTCCCCCGGGCGCGAGCGGGCCCAGACGGCCGCCGCCGTGGTCGGTGTGGACGCCGGCAAGTTCTCCCACACCGTGGTCATCCGGCCGCGCGGCCAGGCCGATTCCAAGCCGTTCAGCTTCCCCACCACCCGCGCGGGGTTCGAGGCCGCCGTAGCCTTCCTGCGGCAGCAGGCGCCGGGCGCGGCGCTGGGCTCGGTCCTCGTCGGAATCGAGTTCGCCGGTAACTACGGCTTCACATTTGCCCACTTCCTGGTCCAACTCGGCGAGCGGACCCTCGGCCAGGGGGAGAGCCTGTACGATGGGAAGCGAGCCCGGCGCCCACGCCGGCACCCGAGCAGCGCCCGCGTTGTACGACCCGACTCGTCACGCTCGGCCACTCGGTAAACACGTACGCAAGGGCGAGCTCCGGGCGCAACGGCGCCATCGCCCGCACCTCGTCCACGTCGTCATTCCAGGCTCTGTCGATGCAATGCCACACGAATCTCCTCCAGGAGATCGAAGTACTCCAAAAAGGCACGTTCCTCCGGGCTGGTGTCACTCTTCTGTCGAAGTTCAGCGACGCACTTCAAGGTCTCGTCGTCGGGAACGGGGATCTCGGATGGCGGAACCAACTCGCCTCGAGAGGCTCGTTCGGTGCAGCCAGCGAGCAGGCTGTCATAGAGCGGGAAATCGCCAACTCGTTTACCTAGTCTCGGGAACGGCGCGCGGCGAAGGCGGTCGAAGAGTTCCTGTATCGTCGCCATCGCTAGTCCCAGTACGTCAACACGCGGCCATCGGCGGTGGGCGTCCCGGAGTTCGCCGGCCACCGCGGCTTCACCTACGCTCGCTTCCTCGCCCAGCACGGCTATTGCGTGGTCAACGTCCTGCCGGCCCACACGAAGCGGGTCAAGGAGCTCGACGACAACAGCCCGCTCAAGACCGACGCCAAGGACGCGTGGCTCCGACAGGTTAGCCATTCGCGCGGTGGATGCGGCCTCCCAGGTGTGAACTGATCACGCCCGCTGCCGCACTGGCGCTGGCGCGAATCCGACGAACCCGATTGAGGCACGTCGCCGTAGATGGCGGCGCGGCGTGGGCCCGGGAACGTCGAGCTGCGGCGCACCCACGCGGTCTTCTTAGGGAGCGCGATCGCTGTGACTCGTGTAGGTCACGACCACGCCATCGACGGACCCGGCCTTGGATTGGACGGCTCTACCGCCGACAAGGCTCACTTCAAGGCTGTCCGGGGCTAGCCAACGAAGGCGCGTGGTGCGTGTGGTCTCTCCCGCTGACAGAGGATCCTTCAGGACCAGCACGTTCCCTATGCCCTGCGGCTCACCCGCATCACGATCGAGCACAGCCACATTGGTGCTTGGGCCAGTTGTGGCTCCACACGCTCTCGTATACAGGACCGCGCGCTTCGCACCCGAAGGACTGGGCAGTTCCTCGAGCACACTGTTCTCACAGCGGGGCGCGCACGCATTGGCCAGCAGAGGAAGAAGTGGCAGCAGTATCGCGCCGATGCGCAGGTGATGCCTCACGGTATCCTCCACCCTCGCCTAATGAAGATCTGGTCCAGGTCCTCGCCGACGGCGCCTGCGCCCCTCGCTTGCCCCCGAGCGCCCCGAGGACTGTTGGGCCAGGCGGCCTCACTCATTGGGGCCGGGCCTTTCCATCGCGACGCGCAAGGTTTCGGCGGTACCAGTTGCAGCTAACGATGATCGCCGCGATGCACAACGCGCAAGCGACTGCAAAGGTTACCAAGCGAAGATTCCACGACCGGAATTCGGGAACGAACCGGTGGATTGTCCATGAATAGAGGAAGACCTCCGCCGCGAACGATCCCAGCAACACACCCTTTAGAGCTCCAGTGCTCAAGGAGCGGGTGACAAACAGAACAACCGCACCGGCGGAAGCAAGGGTTGCAAACACTGTCAACCCACCCGATATGGCGCCAGCACCCAGCAGTACGGAGATCCTGGCCCGATAGTCTTCGGTGGGCGCCGCCAAGGTGTAGAGAGCGGCAAGGAGCACGGTGGACGCTGCAGCTCCTACGTTCAGACCGTGACGAAACGAGTTCGCAGTGTTCATGACCCTCAATGGGGCAAGTTGTAACCGCGACGGATCATCCTTTGATCCAAGGGATCCTCGCCCCCTACGCTAGCACCTTGCAAGCTCGCACCACCCAGCGCGGTCGCCAAGGAGTATCCGCGCCGGGCCATGTAATTGCCCCACGCCGCGTTGCCGACCTTGTCCTTGTGCACGTACAAGCCGTTTCCAGCATTCCACAGGGAGCGATCCGGAAGACTCCTCTTGAAGTCGAGTGTCCCATTCGGAAGCGAGTGGAGCCCAATCAAGAGTCGATTCCCGTATGCAGGCGCTGCCGCAGCCAGACTCGTCGCGATCGCGTCAAACTCACCGGGGGAGTCGTGAATCTCGTATGGTGAACTGCCTGCCTTGAGTGCGTAGTCCAGGTTGTGGACTTGGCCGTCCTTCACCAGGAAATACTGATTTGTCTTATCTGACCCCCACCGTCCGATCTCTGCACCGTTGGTGTTGTAGGCCACGTTGGTGTCCGCAACCAACCCAAACGGATCCGTGAACGTGACCGGGTTATTGCCGTTGAACTGATACAGGTTGAGCCCGCCCGCCAGCCCGAGCGGGTCCTCCTGGGTCCAGCGCCCGGTGCGACTATCATAGGCCCGGTGGCGGAAGAAGGCCACCCCGGGCACCTGCGGCGCGGCAAAG
>DATLYZ010000073.1:0-29855 GCA_035574255.1 Gemmatimonadales bacterium
GGCAAAGGGCAGTACGTGCGGCACATCAAAGTCCGTGATGCCTCTGGAATCGACCAAGGGGCGTTCGCGGCACTTCTCAGACAGGCTGCGGGCCCGCGGAAGCCGCAACCGCCGTCTAACAAGGCGTTGCAGCGGACGGGCGCAAAGCGCGCCCGCCGCTGAACGCCAGGCCGCTGGACCCCGGCTTGCGCCGGGGTGACGGGGGGGGGGCCGGGACGTCTTTCTGCCGTCATTCCCGCGCAAGCGGGAATCCAGGCCGGCGGGGCCCGCGTGTCGGGTGGCCGCTGGACCCCGGCTTGCGCCGGGGTGACGAGGGGGGACCGGGACGTCTCTCTGCCGTCATTCCCGCGCAAGCGGCATCCCTCCCGTCATTCCCGCGCCCGTCATTCCCGCGGAAGCGGGAATCCAGGCCGGTGGGGCCCGCGGGTCTGGTGGCCGCTGGACCCCGGCTTGCGCGGGGTGACGGGGGGGGCCGGGACGTCTCTCTGCCGTCATTCCCGCGCAAGCGGGCATCCTTCCCGTCATTCCCGCGCCCGTCATTCCCGCGCAAGCGGGAATCCAGGCTGGCGGGCCCCGCGGCTCGGGTGGCCGCTGGACCCCGGCTGCGCTGGGGTGACGAGGGGGGCCATGGGTGACAGGGGGGGCCACGGGTGACGGAGGCGCGCGCGTGACGGGGGACGCGGTGGCGAGGGGTACTGCTCGAGAAGGGCGCGGCTGTAGGAGGGGCAGAGGGACAGGGCGCCGGGGCTCCCGTCACCGGCGGCCGGTCACTCGTCCCCGGCGGCCTCTCGTTGCTGCCTGGCCCACCATTCCATCCGCTCCCTGATCCGTTTCTCGAAGCCCGCCGCTCCAGGCTGGTAGAAGACCCGCTCCTTGAGCTCGGGCGGCAGGTACTCCTGGGCGATGTAGCCGGTGGGCGAATCGTGGGCGTAGCGGTACCCGGCGCCGTAGCCCAGTTCCCTCATGAGCCCGGTGGGCGCGTTGCGGATGTGGAGCGGCACCGGCGCCGCAGGGGTGTCGCGCGCCGCCTCGAGCGCCGCGTCCAGCGCGACCTTGGTGCGGTTCGATTTCGGGGCCGTGGCCAGATACACCGTGATCTCGGCGAGGGGGAGATACCCTTCCGGGGCGCCGAGCATCTGATAGGCATCCCGAGCCGCGACCGCCAGCTTGAGCGCCTCGGGATCCGCCAGGCCGATATCTTCTGCCGCCATGGCGATCGCCCGGCGGAAGAGCGTCATCGGATCCTCGCCCGCCTCGATCATCCGCGCCATCCAGTAGAGCGCGCCCTGGGGGTCGCTTCCCCGGAGCGCCTTGTGATAGGCGGAGAGCATGTTGTAATGCTCTTCCCGGTTCTTGTCGTAGGCCGGCACCCGCCGGGCCAGCGCGGCGACGACGACCTCCCGCGTGAGGCGCCCCCGAGGGCCCGCCTGGAGCGCCGCGGTCTCCAGCACGGAGAGCGCCCGCCGCGCGTCCCCGTCGGCGAGCTCCGCCAGCAACTCCAGGGCGCCCGGCTCGACGTCGAGCGCGAGATGGGCCAGGCCCCGTTCTCGGTCCGCCAGCGCGCGCTCCAGCAGGGTCGCGATGACGGCGGGGGCGAGGGGGCGCAGCACATAGACGGTGCAGCGGGACAGCAGGGCCCCGTTCAGCTCGAAGCTCGGGTTCTCGGTGGTGGCGCCGATCAGGGTGACGGTTCCGCGCTCGACGTGGGGAAGGAAGGCGTCCTGCTGGGCGCGGTTGAAGTGGTGGATCTCGTCGCAAAAGAGCACCGTGCCGCGGCCGAGCAGGCGCCGGGCCTCGGCCTCGCGGATGATCTCGCGCACCCGGCCCACTCCCTCCGTCACCGCCGAGAACTCGACGAACTCCCGGTCGGTGTAGCGCGCCACCAGGCGGGCCAGGGTCGTTTTCCCGGAGCCGGGTGGGCCCCAGAAGATGGAGCTCCCCACGTCCCCCCGGCGGATGGCGTCGCCCAGGGGTCGTCCCGGCGCGAGCAGGTGCTCCTGGCCGAGGCACTCCTCGAGGGTGCGGGGCCGGAGCCGGGCCGCCAGGGGCTCGGGGAGCTGAAAGAGCGAGGCCGTCATGTCCGGAAAGGTAAGGGCGGTGCCTGGCTTCGGGCCTGGGGGGGGGGTGGTGCATGCGCGGGGTGAGCGGGTTGCCGGGAGGTTGCGGGTGACCGCGCGGCGTCGGGGCAGGCCCGGCCCGCGCTGGGGCACGGCTGGGAGCCGGTGGTGGGGGATTGCTTCGTCGGCCCCTTCGGGGCCTCCTCGCAATGACCCGGGGGGGGCCGTTTGGGACCTCCTCGCGATGCCGGGGGACGCCGGGGCCTCTGCGCCTTTGCCAGGGCCCCGGGCGCGGGGCGCTGGCCTTCCGTCATTGCGAGCGCCCCGGGCGAAGCCCGGGCGCGAAGCAATCTGGCCCGGGGCGGCAGGGGGTCCGGGGTGGGAAGGCGCGCCGGGGGGATTGCTTCGTCGGCCCCTTCGGGGCCTCCTCGCAATGACCCCGGGGGGGCCGTTCGGGGCCTCCTCGCGGTGCCGGGGGACGTCGGGGCCTCTGCGCCTTTGCCAGCGCCCCGGAGACGGTCCCCTCGGCGGACCGGTGCGATACCGGGAGGTCCCAAACTCGGGCGATGCCTTTTGGAGGCGGCGATGCGCCGGCGGTTCTTCGTCTACATCATGACCAACCGGCACAACACGGTTCTCTATACCGGCGTCACGAACGACCTGCGGGCGCGTGCGTGGCGCCATCGCTCGGGGCAGGGGAGCGCGTTCACTCGGCGCTACCGGTGCACGAAACTGGTCTACTACGAGATCTTCGAGGATGCCTACCACGCCATTGCACGCGAGAAGCAAATCAAGGCGGGATCCAGGGCTGACAAGATCGTCCTCGTGCAGAGGATGAATCCTGGCTGGGAGGATCTCTTCGAGTCGTTGTGAGTGGGTGGAACCGGACCGCTGCGCCATTGCCGACCCGGGCGGAGGGCCGGCCTTCGCCGGGCCCGGGGGGATTGCTTCGTCGGCCGCTGCGCGGCCTCCTCGCAATGACCCCGGGGGCGGCCGGTTCGGAGAGACCCCACCCACGCGCGGGGGACTGTATATTGCACTCATGCCACAGGTTGTTTCTCCAGGCCCCTCTTCGCGCCGCCCGGGCGGCGGGGTGTGCCTATCCGCGGCCTGATCCCGATCGAGCATCCGGTCGAGCGCGCCATCCTGGTGGGCGCGCCTCGCAAGGGCTCCTCCGACGCGAAACACCTTCAGGACCACCTGGACGAGCTGGCCCGCCTGGCCGATACGGCGGGGGCCCAGGTCGTGGGCCGGGTCTCGCAACAGGTGGACCCGCCCCACCCGGCCACGCTGATCGGCGAGGGGAAGGTGGAGGAACTCCGCGCCCGAGTCGAGGAGCTCGGCGGGAGCCTCGTGATCTTCGACGAGGAGCTCACGCCGGTGCAGGGGACCAACCTGGAGCGGGAGCTCAACGTGCGGGTGATGGACCGGACCGAGCTCATCCTCGACATCTTTTCGACCCGGGCGCGGACCCACGAAGCCAAGCTCCAGGTGGAACTGGCGCAGCTCGAGTATCTGTTGCCGCGCCTCACCCGGATGTGGACCCACCTCTCGCGCATCCGGGGCGGCATCGGGCTCCGAGGCCCGGGCGAGACGCAGCTCGAGACGGACCGGCGGATCATCCGCCGCAAGATTCAGGGACTCCGCGCCCGGCTCAAGGAAGTGGAGCGCCACCGCGAAGTCCTGCGGGCAGGCCGGGCACCGATGCTGAGCGTGGCGCTGGTGGGCTACACCAACGCCGGGAAGTCCTCGATCCTCCGGATGCTGGCCGGCGCCCACGAGGTCTTCGTGGAGGACCGCCTCTTCGCGACCCTCGATACGCTCACCCGCGAGGTGGATCTGGGCGGGGGATGCCGGGCCCGGGTCTCCGACACCGTAGGCTTCATCCGGAAGCTGCCGCACCACCTGGTGGCGAGCTTCCGGGCCACGCTGGAGGAGGTGCGCCAGAGCGACCTCCTCCTCCATGTGGTGGATGCCGCCCATCCGGGCTGGGAGGAGCAGGCGGCCGTGGTCGAGGGCGTGCTCGGCGAGATCGGGATCGGCGAGCAGCCCGTGATCCCGGTCTTCAACAAGATGGATCTGGTGCCGGAGCCCGCGTCGTTCGCGGCGCGGATCCGGGAACTCTATCCGGAGGCGCTGCTCGCGAACACCGTGCGGATCGACGGGCTCGACGCGGTGAAGGCGGAGCTCCGCCGCCGGGAACTCCTGCTCCGGCCGGCGGTCACCGTCCAGGTGCCGCTGAGCGACGGCGCCCGACTCGCCGCGCTCTATCGGTCAGGCGAGGTCCTGCGCCAGACCGTGACCGACACCCACCACGCGGTCACGGTCCGGCTGGCGCCCTGGCAGGCGGAGCAGCTCCGGGCCGAGGGGCTGGTGGTGCAGGACGGCGCGGCGGCGGTGGCGCGGGCCGGGTAGGACCTCTCACTCCCTTCCGCTCAGCACCTGCTCCAGGATCAGCCAGCGGTTCATGCCGGCGAACTTCTGGTGCATCTTGGTGATGGGCGGGCCGCCGGGGGCTTCGTCCTCCTCGATCTGGAGGTCGGCCAGCGCCTCGAGACCCTTGGCGGCGAACTTCCGGAGTCCCTTGTCGAGCGCGAGGCCGACCGTCCGGAAGTTGAAGAGGGTCGAGAACTGGAGCGTGTAGCCCAGATCGGCGAGCTGCTGGTTGGTGATCAGGGTCCCGGCCCGCTTCGCCTTCCCCCAGTACAGCGACGGCGAGAGGTTGAAGCCGAGCATCTGGTTGGGGTAGTACTTGCGGACCCCTTCGGCGAAGGCCTGGGGCTGTTCGAGCTCGGTGTTGTTGAACTCGGCCCAGATCACGTCCACGCCGAGCTCGGCGGCCTCCCAGGCGTCCTCGATGGCCATGGGGAGTCCGCCGGCGGGCTGGCCCGGGAGGGCGCCGTCGATCGAATCGGTGCGGGCGATGATGACGAGATTCACCCCGGTCGCCTGGCAGGCGGCCTTGATCGCCTTGAGCTTGGCGAGCCATGCGCGCCGGGGCACCAGCACCTTGTCTCGCTTCTGCTTCCCCACGCTCACGATGTGCCCGCAGGTTCGATCGGCCGGGTCCTGGTTCTCGAGGTGGACCCCGGCGACGCGGGCGCGGATGAGCTCGTGGGCGAGGGCGAAGGTCTGGCCCGCGCCGCCGAACCCGGCCTCCATGTCCACGAAGATCGGGGGCACCGAGAGGATCTCGCGTCCTTCGGTCTCGTAGTAGTGGGTGTGCCGCGCGCCCTCGATCCCCTTCCAGAGTTCCTGGGCCAGTTCGACCATCTGGTGGGAGTGATAGACCCCGATGTCGGGGTACATGTTCTTCACGGCGGCGAGCTGCCAGCCGCTGCCGTAGAGCGCCTTGAAGCCGAGCCGGGTCATGAGCGCGGCGGTGTAGGCGTCGTAGGCGCCGGCGGTGTGGAGGTAGCTACCCCGGTCGCGAGCCTCGTGGAGCAGGCGCCGGAGCTTGTCGGCCGGCTGCTCGGTCTCCGGCGGCGCCAGCAGCCTGGCGACGGCGTCCCGGGGATAGACAGCGTTCTTGCTCGAGGGCGGAGTGGCGGTGGCCATGGGGTGGCTCTCCTTCGGGGAAACGAATCGCTCCGGCGCGGACCTGCGCCCGCGCCTTGCGTGCCAGCTTCGTGCCGAGCCGGGTTGGGGGAGGAAACGGGGGGTTCTGTCCCCGGGTTCCCGGTGTCGAACGACAGCGTATAATTATCACAATGTGAAATTGTTCACAAGGGGGCGTGGAGGGCCCGGCGCCGGGGGCGGTTCGTCGGCTCCGGGGGCCGGGGGGTGGGAGGCGGGGTGGGGGGATTGCTTCGTCGGCCGCTTCGCGGCCTCCTCGCAATGACCGGGGGGTGGGCGCGAAGCAGCCTCCGCTCGATGACGGAGCAGCATGGTCTGCACGTCCCGGCCTCGGAGGTTGTCCCGGGCGGAGTCGAGGGTCTCTGGTCATTGCGAGCACCCGGGCGGAGCCCGGGGGCGAAGCAATCCGTCCCGGGGCGGCAGGAGGGCCGGGGCTGGAAGGCGGGGCCGGGGGGGTGCTTCGGCGGCCACGGGTTGGAAGCCGGGGTTGGGGGATTGCTTCGTCGGCCGCTTCGCGGCCTCCTCGCAATGACGGGGGGCCGCTGCTCGGCCTCCTCGCAATGACGGGGGGGCCCTTCGCGGCCTCCTCGCAGTGACGTGGGGGGGAGGCCGCTGCGCGGCCGCCTCGCGACGACGGGGGGCCGCTGCGCGGCCGCCTCGCAATGACGGGGGGGGGCGCTTCGCGGCCTCCTGGCGATGACCCGCGGGGGGGTCGAAGCACGGGAGTTGCAGCGTCCCGGCTGGCGGTTCGGCGGGCGGCCAGGTTAGCTTCGGGCCTGGTCCCTTATCGTGTTGTGGGGCTTCACGTTTCGACGCTGGGAGCGGGCATGGCGGACGCGCTGAGCAGGCTCAAGGCGCTGATCGAGAGCGGCCAGGCGAAGGTCGGGGTGATCGGGCAGGGGTACGTGGGGCTGCCGCTCGCGGTGGAACTCGCGCGGAGCGGGTATCGGACGCTCGGGTTCGACATCAACGACGAGGTGGTGCGGGGGATCAACGCCGGGCGGAGTCACGTGGAGGACGTCTCGAGCCTGGTGCTCTCGGAGTACGTCTCGCGCGGGCTGCTCGCGGCGACGGGCGATTTCGCGCGGCTCGCCGAGTGCGATGCGATCTCGATCTGCGTCCCGACGCCGCTCAACAAGGTGAAGGACCCCGATCTCTCGTATGTGGTGGCGGCGGCGCAGTCGGTCCGCTCCACGCTGCGGCCGGGACAGATGATCATTCTCGAGAGCACGACCTATCCGGGCACCACCCGCGAGGTGCTGCTCCCGATCTTCCGGGAGACGGGGCTCGAGGTGGGGAGGGATTTCGCGCTGCTCTTCAGTCCGGAGCGGGTGGATCCCGGCAATCCGGTCTGGCATACGCGGAACACGCCCAAGGTGATCGGGGGGATGACGCCCCGGTGCAACGAGCTCGGGGTCGCGCTCTACCGGCGGGTGTTCGACACGCTGGTGCCGGTGGAGAGTCCGGAGGCGGCGGAGCTGGTGAAGGTGTACGAGAACACCTTCCGGATGATCAACATCGCGCTCGCGAACGAGCTGGCGCAGGCGTGCGACCGGCTGGGGTTGAACGTCTGGAGCATCATTGACGCGGCGGCGACCAAGCCGTTCGGGTTCATGAAGTTCACGCCGGGGCCGGGGCTCGGGGGGCACTGCATTCCGCTCGATCCGCACTATCTCTCGTGGAAGATGCGGACGCTGTCGTTCAAGACGCGGCTCATCGAGCTGGCGAGCGAGATCAACGCGGAGATGCCGGCCTACGTGGTGCAGAAGGCGGCGGACGCGCTGAACGACCGGGGGAAGGCGCTCAAGGGGAGCCGGGTGCTGATCCTGGGGGTGGCCTACAAGAAGAACCTGGGCGATCTCCGCGAGAGTCCGGCGCTGGACGTGATCCGGCTGTTGCAGCAGAAGGGCGCGCAGGTGGTGTATCACGATCCGCACGTCCCGGCGATCGCGGACGACGGGCACACGCCGCTCGAGGGGTTGCCGATGGCGAGCCAGCCGCTCACGGACGAGCTGCTTTCGGGGGTGGATCTGGCGCTCGTGGTGACGGACCACAGTGCGGTGGACTACGAGCGGGTGGTGCGGCTCGCGCCGCTGGTGCTGGATACGCGGGGGGTGATCCGGGAGGATGGGCAGGGGAAGGTGGTGGGGCTCTCGGGGCCGGTGAAGGGGCGGGCGGCGTAGGGGGGCATCCGGCGCGGCGCCGATTCCGTCGCGGCCGCGCCGCGTGGCGCTTCCGGCGCCGGCGTGAGGTTCCTTGCCGGTCTTCCCGGCTCTGGCTATGGTAATTTGCCGTGCCCTGCCCGCGCGTTCCGTTCTCGATCTGTCCCGCGATGTGCCCGTCGTTCTGTCCGTAACGTCAGTCATGCTCCCGCGCTTCCAGGCAGGGACGGCCCGCCGCGCGCGACCATGTGCGGCCTAGCAGGCTTCTGGCAGGCGGGGGGCCTCACCCCCGATGCGCCAACCTGCTTGCGGCGGATGATGGACGCCCTGCGGCACCGGGGTCCTGACCACGCAGCTGATTGGCTCGATCCCGCGGCCGGGATCGCCCTGGGCCATCGTCGACTGGCGATTCTCGACCTGTCGAGCGAAGGGCACCAGCCGATGCACTCCGCGAGCGGCCGGTATGTAGTGGTATACAACGGGGAGATCTACAACTGGCGGTCGCTCCGGGCGGCGGAGGAGTTGCGGGGCGTGCCGTTTCGGGGCCATTCTGACACCGAAGTGCTTTTGGCGGTGATCGAGCGTCGCGGCCTAGAGGCGGCGGTGAACGCGCTGGTCGGGATGTTCGCCTTCGCCCTCTGGGACCGCGCGGAGCGAAGCCTCGCACTGGTGCGGGATCGTTTCGGGGAGAAGCCGCTCTATTATGGATGGAGCGGCGGGACTTTCCTCTTCGGGTCGGAGCTCCGGGCGCTGAGCGCCCATCCGGCGGGCGACTTCCCGGTGGACCGAGGTAGCCTCGCACTGCTGCTCGGGTTCGGGTGTGTCCCGGCGCCGTGGAGCATCCGAAGCGGCGTGTTCAAACTGGAGCCAGGAACCATCCTGCGGCTCCGAGACGGGACTCCCGAGCGCCGGCAGCGCTACTGGTGCCCGGTGGAGGTTGCCCGCGGCGTTCAGGCGGCAGGGTTCGCCGGCTCGCCGCAGGACGCGGTGCAGGAGGTTCGGGCCCAGCTCGCCACCACCGTCTCTGACGAGATGGTGGCCGACGTCGCGCTCGGCGCCTTCCTGTCTGGCGGAGTGGACTCGAGCACGGTCGTGGCGGCGATGACGACGGTGGCTGGCGGGTCGCGGGTGCGAACCTTCACGATCGGCTTCCCCGAGCAGGGATTCAACGAGGCGGAGGAAGCGCGCGAGGTCGCGGCCCGGCTGGGAACAGCGCACACGGAACTGGTCGTCTCCGGGGCGGAGGCGTGCGAGGTCGTGCCGCGGCTCGGGACCATTTACGACGAACCGTTCGCCGACGCGTCCCAGATTCCTACTTACCTCGTGGCTGCACTCACCAGGCGGTTCGTTACGGTCGCGTTGTCCGGCGACGGCGGCGACGAACTGTTTGGCGGCTATAACCGGTACGCGCTGATGCGGCATCACTGGCGGACGCTCGCGCGCCTCCCCCGCGCCGCCCGCCGGCTTCTGGCGCGGATTGGCCTCGCCGTGCCGCCCGGGATGTGGAGCCGGGCCCTGGGGGTTCTCCGAGGCGCGCGGCGCCCTGGCCCGGGCCGCTGGCAGAATCCCACGGATCGCGCGCTCAAGTTGTTGCGGGTTCTGGACGCGGACTCCCCCGAGACGCTCTACCGCCGGCTACTGGGAGCGTGGGAGGAGCCGGCCCGGGTGGTGCTAGGGCTCGCGGACACGCCAGCTCCGCCGGCTCTCGAGGGCGGCCAGCCTGCAGGGACGGACCTGGTGCGCGCGATGATGCTCCTCGACGCCGAGCTCTATCTACCGGACGACATCCTGGTCAAGGTCGATCGCGCGACGATGGCGGTGAGCCTCGAGAGTCGCGCCCCGTTCCTGGACCACCGCATGGCGGAGCTGGCCTGGCGGATTCCGACCGAGATCCACTTCCACGACGGCCGGGGCAAATGGGTGCTGCGCCAACTGCTGGCCGAGGTCCTGCCCGCGGGGTTGGTGAACCGGCCCAAGAAGGGTTTCGAGGTCCCGCTGGCCGACTGGCTCCGGGGGCCGCTGGCTGGCTGGGCAGATGACTTGCTGTCCGCCGACCGCCTCCGACGGCAGGGGTTCCTGGACGCGGACCAGGTCACCACGCGCTGGAAGGCGCATCGGTCGGGGACACGCAACGAGCAGGTGGCGCTGTGGCCGGTGCTCGCGTTCCAGGCGTGGCTGGACGGCGGGGCCGCGCCCGCCGGGGCGCCTTGCTGAGCTGAAACTCTGGATGGACCTCCTGATCGCACTGCACGATGCCCTGTCGCACCGGCTGCTCCGGCCGGCATACGAGCTGGGGCGCGGCCTGGCGCGGCGACATCGGCTGGCCTACCGGGCCTATCGAGAGGGACTCCGCTTCCGGCGTGCGAGCGCCGTGTGGTCGCTTGCACGGCGGGACGAGTGGGTGCTGGCGCGGCTCCGGAATATGCTGCGCTACGCCTATGCCTCGACCGCTTTCTATCGGGAACGATGGGACGCCATCGGGTTCGACCCGCGGGCCGACTTTGACTGGAGCGACTTCGCGCGGCTGCCGGTGCTCACCCGCGCCGACGTACACGAACATGGCGCGGCGCTCCGTTCCACGGCGGTGCCGGACTGGGAGGTGGAGCGCAACGCCACCGGGGGCTCGAGCGGCCGACCGGTCGAGATCTGGATGGGGCCTGTCGAGCGAGGGTGGCGGGCCTCGGGGGCCGAGTACTCCATGCGCCGTCTGGGCGTCGGTCACGGGGTTCGGCGGGCCCTCCTCTGGGGTCATCACCTGGATCCAGTCCAGCGAGAGGGCCTGCTGGATCGCGTACTCGACCTGCTCGCCAACCGGCGGTGGTACGATTGCTTCCGGCTCTCGCCCGAGCGGCTCCTGGCCTACGACCGCGACCTGCGACGTTACCGTCCCCGGTGCATGGTGGCGTATGCTTCGGCGCTGGCGGCGCTGGCGGCGGAGCTGGAGCGTCGCGGGGCTCCCCCACCTCCGTACCCGTCGGTGTGCTTCGTGACCGGCGCGGAGAAGCTGTACGACGACCAGCGGGCGCTGATCGAGCGGGTATTCCGCCGGCCGGTTCACGAGCGGTATGGCAGCCGCGACGTGGGGGATATGGGGTTCCAGTACCTGGAATCTGGCTCCCGGCATTACGATGTGGACTGGGCGCTGGTGCTGCTGGAGCCGGAGACGGCCGAAACCGAGGCGCCAATTCTCGTCACCAAGTTGCACGGGGACGGCATGCCGATGATCCGTTATGCCGTGGATGACATAGGGCGGTTTCCGCCCGGGGCCGTGCCGGGCCGTCCGACCTATCGTCTGGAGGCCGTGGTGGGGCGGAAAGCGGACCGGATCATGCTGCCCCAGGGCGGCTGGGTGCACGGGATTCACTTCCCCCACCTGCTCAAGGACTTTCCGCTGCGCGACTTCCAGGTGCGGCAGGCGGCCGATTACGGGGTGACCGTGCGGCTGGTGGCGGGCCCCGCGTTCTCGGAAGCGCACCGGCGGGCCATCGAGGCCAATCTGCGCGCCAACCTGCCAGGGCTGTCCGTCACCTGCGAGCTGGTGGATGCCGTTCCGCGTACCCCCGCCAACAAATGGCGCCCCGTGATCAGCGAGGTAGGAGGATGAGCGCGCGCCCCGCCAGCCCCACCGACTATCCGGTTGCGCTGGCCCGAGTCACCCCAGGCCCGGCGGGTTACGAGGCCGCCGGTATCGCCGAAGTCCTCGAGGGTCTGGGCGCGTCGCTGGGATGGGCCGATGCGGGCGGGCCCTTCGGAGCCCTCGTCCCGCCCGGCGCCCGGGTAGTGGTGAAGCCGAACTGGGTGATGCATCGCAACAAGGGGCCGTGGGGCCTTGACTGCCTGCTCACCCATCCGGCGGTGGTCACCGCCGTCGTCGACGCCCTTTGCCGCTCGCGGGCCGGCCGAATCACGCTCGGGGACGCCCCGCTACAGGGCTGTGACTTTCCCAGCCTCATTCGCTGGGGCGGGATCGATGCGTGGGCGGCCGAGCTCGGCGCGCGGGACCCCCGGTTCCACGGCCCCCTGGATTTCCGCCGCACTCGCTCCCGCCTGGTCAACGGGGTCCTGGTGCAGGCGGAGGATCAGCTCCCGCTCTCGGACTTCGTGCTCTTCGATCTGGCCGGGGAGAGCCTGCTCGAGCCGGTGTCCGGCGAGCGGGCCGCGTTTCGGGTGACACAGTACGACCCGGACCGGATGGCCGCGACCCACCGCCCGGGGCGGCACCAGTACCTGGTGGCTCGGGTTGTGATGGAGGCAGATGTGGTGGTGAACCTGCCGAAGCTCAAGACCCACCGGAAGGCAGGGATGACGTGCGCCCTCAAGAACGTGGTGGGAATCAACGGCAACAAGGAGTACCTGCCGCATCACCGGGTGGGCGGTTCGCGCGACGGCGGTGATTGCTATCCCGGCCGGAGCGTCATCAAGCGGGCGCACGAGACGGTGCTGGATGCGCAGAACCGTGCGACCTCCCACGGGGCCCGCTGGCTGCTCAACTTCCCGGCCCGCGCCCTCTCGGTGATGGGCCGGGTGCTGGGCGACTCGTTGGGGGTGGAGGGCGCGTGGTCCGGCAACGATACGGTCTGGCGCATGTGCCTCGACCTCGACCGGATCCTTCTTTATGGGCGACTCGACGGCACGCTCGCCGACCGCCCGCAGCGCCGGGTCGTGTCGGTGGTGGACGCGGTGGTGGCGGGGCAGGGCGACGGGCCGCTCGCGCCGGAGCCGTTTACGCTCGGGCTTCTCCTCGCTGGCGAGAACGCCGCCGCGGTAGATCACGTGTGCGCCCGCCTGCTGGGCTACGACCCGGTCCGGATCCCGCTGGTGCGGGAGTCGTTCGGCTCCTTCCGCTGGCCGCTCGCGCCGCTGGGGCTGGCGGCGGTGCGCGCGCACGACCTCGCCGGGCGGCCCGCCCGGCTGGAGGAGTTTCCCCGGCCGTGCTACTACCCGGAGGGCTGGTTGGATGCGGTGGAGCGGGACGGCCGAGCGACCGCCCCGGTCGGCCGCAGCTTCCGCCCAGCGCTGATGCAGCGCCTGGAGCCCCAAGAGGCGTGAGGAGCCTGCTTGCCGCCACATCTGGTTCGCCAAGTCGGATTGTACGCCGTTGCAAACGGGGTTCCCGCGCTGGTCAACTTCGCGGGCATCGCCCTCCTGACCCGGCTGCTCGAGCCGGAGGAGTACGGCCGCTACGCCTTGCTGGTGGCCACAGTGGCCGTGGTAAACGCTGTGGGATTCCAGTGGCTCCGCTCGGGCGCCAGGCGCTTTCTGGCCGCCTATCACGGCCAGCGGGAGGAGCTACTGCCCGCGCTCGGCGCCGGCTACGCGGCGGTCTTTCTCGGCATCGCCGTGGTCACCCTCGCGTTCGCGCTGTGGCTCGACGAGCGGGCGTGGCTGGCGCCGAGCGGGCTGGCGCTGGCGCTTCTCTTGGCGCAGACCTGGTACGAGCTCAACGCGGAGTTCGTGCTCGCGGACGTCAACCCTGTCCGCTACGGGGCGGCCGGTCTCACTCGCGCGGCGGTGTTCGTCACGCTCGCTGCGCTGCTCGCCTCGGCCGGGTTGGGGGCATCGGGCGTCCTGCTCGCCGCCATCGCCGGCTACGCGTTGCCGGGGGCCGGGCTCACGCTGTTCTACTGGCGGGGGCTCCGGCGGCTGGCGCCGTCGCGGCCGGTCCTGCGGACGCTCACGGCCTACGGCATCCCGCTCACGGCGAGCTACGGACTCCAGTTCGTCATGGATTTCGGCGACCGCCTCCTCCTGGGATGGCTCCGGGATCCGGCCGCCGTGGGCGTCTACGCTGTGGCGTATGATCTCACGCAACAGACGCTGAACATTCTGCTCATCGTGGTGAATCTCGCCGCGGTTCCCCTGGCGGTGCAGGCGCTGGAGACAGGCGGTGCCGCCGCCGCCACGGCGCGTCTGCGCCAGCAGGCGGTGCTGCTGGCCCTGCTCGGCATCCCGGGCGCGGTGGGGTTCGGGGTGCTCGCGCCGGAGATCGGCGCCACGCTGCTGGGCCGGGAATTCTCCGCGGCCGCGGCGCGGCTGGTACCGGTGATCGCGATCGGGGCGTTCTGTTGCGGGTTCAAGGCCTTCTACTTCGATCTCGCCTTCCAGCTCGCCAAGGACACCCGGCCGCTGGTCTGGATCGGGGCCGTGGGTGCGGCGCTCAATGTCGGGCTCAATCTGCTCCTCATTCCGCGGCACGGGCCGCTCGGGGCGGCCTGGGCGACGGCGATCACCTTCGGGGTCGCGGTCGGGTTGAGCGCCCGGCTTGGCCTGCGGCGGTTCCACCTGCCGCTGCCGTGGTGGGACTGGGGCAAGATCGCGTTCATCACCCTGCTGATGGTGGTGGTGGTCCGGTTCGCCGCCCGCGGTCCCGCGACGGGGGTGGCGCTCGCGCTGCCGCTGGCGAGCGGGCTCGTCACGGTCGCGGCAGGCGCGATCGCGCTCGACGTGGGGGGGGTCAGGCAGTGGCTCCGGCGTGAGGGAGGTGTCACCGAGGGGGCGACGCAGTGACTCCGCTCGTGGTCATAGTTTCCGCGGCGCTCCTCGCGGCGGCGATCGTCCTGGTCGAGGCGGGCCGGGGACCTGTGCGCGGTCAGCTCGACTTCCTGCGCACTGCCACGGCCGTGTATTTCCTGTGCTTCGCCGTGGTGCCGGTGTATCTGCAGCTCACCGACCCTGCGCCGCTCCGCACCGCGCGTTGGAGCTGGATGCTGCGGACACCGTTCACCAGCGATGTCTTCGCCGCGGCGGCCGCGCTGGGCCTGGTGGGGTACGGGGCGCTGCTCGCTGGCTACCGCCTGACCGCGCCCTGGCGTGTGGCGCCAGGGCCCTCGGGTCCGCTGGTGCACCCCGCCTACCTGTGGCGGGCCGGCCTGTTGCTGGGGGTGGTCGGCGGAGCCGCGCTGGCGATCTACACCCGGAGCATCGGGGGCGTCGCCGTGCTGCTGTTGGAGGGTCTTGCGTTCCGGGGCCCCGAGCCGCCGGTCATCACGCCGTGGGCCTTCCTCAAGAACGTCGCGCCGCTCGTGATCGGTGCCACCTTCGTGTTCTTCGCCCTCCGGCAGTATCTCCAGCGCGGGCCGGCACGCTCGCTCGCTACCCTGGTGTGCGGCGCGCTCTACGTCGCATCGCTCGTCATCCTCTTCCACCAGGCGGGACGGGCCGCGTTCGCGGCGTTTCTCATCACGCTGCCGCTCATCCGGATCGTCCAACTGGACCGCTTTCGGGTCGGCCACGCCCTCGCCGGCGCCGCGGTGTTCGGCTTCATGGTGCTGTTCGGCACGCAACTGTTCCAGGCGATCCGGGATCCGGCGCTGCTGGTCCCGTCCGCCGGTCCCTATACCGGGGCCGGCGAGGCCGTACGGGCGGTGCTGACCGAGTTCGGCTTCCCGCACGTCACGCTGGCCAACGCGATCCGCTCGGTTCCGCAGGACGTGTCGCTCCGGTGGTTCTACGATTTTCCCCTGGCGGTGGTCTACCTGGTCCCCCAGCGGCTCACGGGGCTGCTGCACGCGCGCACGGTGACCATGATCAACACGGAACTCTTCGCCGCGCCGGGCGCCGTCCCCGTGGATCTGCTCTCGCTCGGGTACTATAGCCTCGGCCTCCCCGGGGCGGTGCTCACGTGCGTTGGCTTCGGCGCCCTGCTCGGGCTCGGGGAGCGACTGCTGCTTCCTAGTCCGGATCCCCTGCGCGCGACACTCCGGGTGGCGTGGATGCTGCTCCTGGGGTTCCGGGTGATGTACGCCGACCCGCAACTCTTCTGGATTCCGGGTTTCTACCTGATCGTGACGACCGCCGTGGTGCTCCTGCCTCGCCTGCTGCGGGCCCTCCTGCCGGTGGAAGTTGGGGCGCGACCGATCCCGACCTCGTGACGATCGCGGCGGAGCCTCTGAGTGTGCTGTTCATCGTGCGCTCGCTCGGCTTCGGGGGAGCAGAGCGCCAGCTCGCCGCGCTCGCCTCCGGCCTGCACCGCCGGGGGCATCGCATCACGGTCGTGAGCTACTACGGCGGCGGCGCCATGGCGCGGGAGCTGGCCCTGGCCGGTGTGGCGGTCGCGACGCTCGGGAAGCGTGGCCGCTGGGATTTGGTGGGACCCTGCCGGCGGCTGCGGGCGGCAGTGCAAGCCGAACAGCCGGCCGTGTTGCACGGCTACCTGCCGGACGGTAACCTGCTCAGCATGCTGGCCCGGCGCTGGACGCGGCGCAGCGTGGTGGTATGGGGGGTACGGGCTTCGGCGTTCGAGACCGCGCCCTACGACTGGCTCGCGGTGGGGCTTTTCCGACTGAGCTGCCGCCTGGCGCGGCGAGCGGACCTCATCATCGCAAACTCCCAGGCCGGGGCGGCGCATCATGTCGCCCTCGGCTACCCGAGCGACCGGGTGACGGTGGTGGCGAACGGCATTGACACGGTGCGCTTTCGTCCCGATCCCGAGGCCCGCGCGCGACAGCGCGAGCGGTGGGGCATCGGACCGGGAGAGCGACTGATCGGTCTGGTGGGCCGGCTCGATCCCATGAAGGACCATCCCACCTTTCTCTCGGCTGCCGCGTTGCTGGCGGAGGAGCGCCCCGAGGTCCGGTTCGTCTGCGTCGGAGAGGGGCCGCCGGTGTATCGGGCCGAGCTGGAGGCGCGAGGTCGGGCCCTGGGCGCGCGGCTCCGCTGGGCCGCACCGCAGGAGGACGTGGTCGCCGTCTACAACGCGCTCGACCTGCTGACGCTGCCCTCCGCGTTCGGCGAGGGGTTCCCGAACGTGGTGGGCGAGGCGATGGCGTGCGGGGTTCGCTGCGTGGTGACCGATGTCGGCGACGCCGCACGGGTGGTGGGTCCTAGCGGGCTGGTCGTGCCGCCCCGCGATCCTGCGGCTCTCGCGGCCGCCTGGCGAACGGTGCTGACGGCGGGCTCCGATGGATCCTGGCCGGATCCACGACAGCGGATCGTCGAGGAGTTCAACTTGGAGCGGATGATCACGAGCACCGAGGCGGTGCTGCGCGAGGTCGTGAGGCGCACCGGGAGACGGGAGGGTGGGTGACGGGGCCGGGCGGTGCGCTCCGGATCGTGCACATCATCACGGGGCTGGAGGTCGGTGGGGCAGAGATCACGCTGAGTCGCCTCCTGGGTGCTCTGCCGTCCCAGGAGTTCTCGTCATCCGTGATCTCACTGCTCCCAGGTGGGGTGGTGGCGGGATGGATCCGGGATCTCGGGGTCCCCGTCCGGTCGGTGGAGATGTTCCGGGGGATCCCGACGCCAGCGGCGGCCTGGCGGCTCAGGCGCTTAGTGCGCACGCTCCAGCCGGCCGTCGTCCAGGGGTGGATGTATCACGGTAATCTGGCCGCCTGGTACGCGCGCTGGGGGCTGGACCGCGCGGTCCCGGTGGCGTGGAACATCCGGCAGACGCTGTACGAGCTGCGGCGCGAGCGGCCGGGGACGCGTCTGGTGATCGCGGCCGGAGCGCGGCTCTCACCCGGAATCAGCGCGGTGGTGTACAACTCGGAGCTGGCGCGGCGCCAGCATGAGGCGTATGGCTTTCGCCCGCCGCTTGCGCGGGTGATTTCGAATGGCTTCGACTGCGAGCGGTTCCGGCCGGCGCCCGACGCGCGGGCGGCGCTCCGGGCCGAGCTGGGGATCCCTGCGAACCGCCTGGTGGTGGGGATGGTGAGCCGATGGCACCCGATGAAAGGGCATGAGACCTTTTTTGCAGCGGCCCGGCTGGTGCTCGATCGGGGACTCGATGTCGCCTTCGTGTGCGCGGGTCGGGGCGTGACCGCCGCGAACCCGCGGGTGAGCGCGGCACTGGAGAGGCAGGGCCTGGGGGGCCGGGTCTACCTGCTGGGAGAGCGTTCCGATACGCCGAGACTCTACGCGGGCTTCGACGTCTCATGCTGCAGCTCGAGTTGGGGAGAGGGGTTTCCCAACGCTGTGGGAGAGGCCATGGCCTGCGGCACGCCGTGTGTGGTGACCGATGTAGGTGAGGCGCGTGCCCTGGTCGGGGATGCGGGCCGGGTGGTGCCGCCCGGTGACCCCGCCGCGCTCGGTGCCGCGGTGGGGACGCTCCTCGCGGCGGGAACGGAAGCCCGGCACCGCCTCGGTGCCGCTGGGCGTGCCCGGATTCTCCGTGAGTTCTCCCTCCAACGGATGGCTGAGGCATATGCTGATTTCTACCGGCACCTCGCCGGTCTGGTGGGAAAGAGCATCGAGCGCGCCGACTGAGAACAGCGGCCGCTGCCTCCGTGAGCGCGGCTCGGGGTCTATATGACTGGCGCCGGACTCCAAGTGTGGTTGGCGGCCATAGGCGCTGCGGCGTTCTTTTCCAACGTGTTGCTGTATCTGGCGCTCACGGGCCATCTGCCGGTGCCGCCTGCCGCCTTCGTAGGCGGGCTGGCGGTGGCGGCAGCCCCCCTCTGCCTCGGAGGCGGGCGGACGTGGAAGGTGCTGCGCAGCCCGATGGCGCTGTGGGTGGCTGCGTACCTAGCGGTCGGGGGAATGGCGTTTGTGGCTACCCCCGTTAGCAAGGGTAGCCTGACGGCGCTGGCCAGCATGATCGCAGGGGCTGGCTTCCTCATGCTCATGATGTTCGTGCTCGCCGACGCCGCCGCGCTTCGCGTGGCTCGCGGGATGCTCGTGGCCCTCGTGCTCGTCGGCGTCGTCGTGAACCTGTACGATCTCCTCCACCCGTTGGCGTTCAGCCCGTTTGTGGGCCGGGCCGCTGGCCTGTACGTGAACCCGAACATCGCCGCCATCGCCCTCGTACTGGGCATGGTGGCGTCGCTGGAAGCGGTCCCGGCGCGCTGGCAGACCGGATACGTCCTGGCGACCGGAGTCGGAGTCTTCGTGACGCTGTCGCGGACGGGCATCATCGGCTGGGTGGTTGCCCTGGCGGGCCTACTATGGACAGGTGTGTTGCGGTGGCGGGTGCTGTTTCAGGTCGTGGCTGCACTGGTTATCCTCGGCCTAGTGACGTTGCAGTGGACCGGCGAGCTGGGCGCCCTGGCGGCGAGGCTCTCGACCATCGGCAACGGTCCGCTAGAGCGGCTCGCGTTGCAAGGCGACTTCAGCACGAAGGTGCGGTATGACGTGGCGGTGGAGGCGTTGCGTCTCTTCGCTGCGCACCCGCTGGCCGGTGGAGGTCTGGGCGCTACGCTCGAATGGCGCTATCCCGAATCCACCCACAACATGTACCTGCGCCTGCTTGCTGAGATGGGGTTGATTGGAGTTATCATTTATCCCGGGGCAGCCCTGATGGCGCTCTGGCGCCCCAGGGGAGCCGTGCCAGCGGCCGGGCGCGTCTTCCTCGCGGTATGGCTGCTCTTCGGGCTCTTTAGCCACAACATGCTGGAAGATCGCCCTGTGCTGACCGTCTTGGCGCTATTTGCTGCGGAGTCTGTCGTGGCCTTGGGCGCGATCAAGGAGGAAACCGATCCGAAGCAGGGGGTAGACCCCGCATGAAGCCAGCTGGCAACGATCCCGGAGCAACCCTCTCGCCCGTGCAGACGCTCGCGCTGCTTCTAGAGCACCGTCGCCTCATCGCGAGTTTGCCGCTCCTGTTGGCCAGCCTGGTGGGGATGGTCGGCCTGCTGCTGCCCCGCACCTACACCTCTCGTGCCACGTTCGTCCCGCAATCGGAGGGCTCCGCGCTCTCCCGCGTGGCGGGCCTCGCGGCTCAATTCGGGTTTGTGCTGCCGGCCGGCGAGGGCGAGCCCTCGGCGGATTTCTACGCGGAGCTGCTGAAGTCCGAAGGATTCCTCCGCCTGGTGATCGACACGCCGGTGACCGTTCGCCACAACGGCCGCGAGGTGTCCATCAACCTCCGCGACTTCTTCGGGAGAGGGGAGCAGGATACACTCGTGCGCCGGGCCCGGGCGATCGAGGAGCTGGGAAAGCGGGTCCGCGTCTCCACCGGCATCAAGACCGGCGTCGTGGAGGTGGGCGTACGCACCCGCGACGCCGGGCTGTCCGCAGTCATCGCCGCCCGCCTGCTGGAGGAACTCAATCGCTTCAACCTCCAGACCCGTCAATCCCGGGCGCGGGAGGAGCGGCGATTCCTCGAAGGGCGGCTCGCGGAGGCCCGGGATTCACTTCGGGCGGCGGAAGACCGGCTGCAGGCGTTCCTGCAGCGGAACCGGGAATTCAAAGGCTCGCCCCAGCTCGGCTTCGAGCATGATCGGCTCCAGCGGGCGGTCACAGAGCGCCAGGAGGTGGTGACCACCCTGGCGCAGGCCTTCGAACGCTCACGAATCGACGAGGTCCGCAACACGCCCGTGATCACAGTACTGCAGGCGCCGGAACTGCCGGTGCGCCCGGACCGTCGATGGCTGGCCGCGAAGGTGCTTGTCGCGGGAGTGGCCGGTCTCCTCTTGGCCACGCTGTTGGTGGTGTGGCAGGCGCGGTTGGCGAGCCACGTCCAGAGTGCACCTGACGAGTGGGCACGGGTGCGGTCGCTAGTGCTGGCCCTCCGGGGGGATCTCAAGCGCCCATGGCGACTGGAACGCGGCCGGGGAGGGGAGCGAGTCGCTGGGGTGAGAGAATGATTCCTGCTGCGGTGTCGGCACGAGCCTCGCGACCCCCGCGGCTGTCGTTGCCGGGAAAATGGTGGCCGGTCATCAAGGGGTGCCTGACATACATCCCGGGGCTGTACCGCGGCCGGGCATGCGCGGCGGGCGGGGCAGTTGACGCGCGCTATTGCTACTCCGTGTGGCTGCGCCACCTTGTCGCGCTGGGCCGGGCTGGGATGTCGGAGCCGCCTCGCCAGGTCGCGGAGCTGGGTCCGGGGCTCTCGCTCGGCGTCGGACTCGCCGCCATGTTGACCGGGGCCACCCGGTACGCGGCGCTCGACGTAGCTCGTGACGCCTCGCCGAGCCTGAACCTGCGCCTGCTGGGCGAGCTGGAAGCCCTCGTGGCCGCCCGCGCCCCGATCCCTGACGACCAGGAGTATCCCGAAATCCTGCCACGCCTGAAGGATTATGCGTTTCCGGGTGGCATCCTGAACGAGGACCGGCTGGGCACCAGCCTGGCGCCGGACCGGCGAGCCCGGCTGCGACAAGTGGTGGCCTCGCTGGATTTCGGCCGGCGTGCCGCTGACGGGATGGTCCTCGAGTATCGGGTTCCGTGGACCGCGCCCTCGCCAGGGTTGGAGGACTCGTTCGATCTGGTCGTGGCCCAGGCCGTTCTGGAGCACGTCACCGACCTCCCCGCCACGTACGAAGCGATCGCACGCCTCCTCCGGCCAGGCGGCTTCCTGTCCTGCGCGATCGACTTTCGGAGCCATGGGCTGACGCAGGTCTGGAACGGTCACTGGACATACTCCGAGCCGATGTGGCGCCTCGTGGCCGGGCGGCGGCGGTGGCGCATCAACCGCTCACCCCTCAGCGAGCACCTGGTGCTCCTGGCGCGTGCCGGCCTCCGAGTCCGGGCTCTCGAGCCGGAGGAAGGCCCCCCCGGCATTGGCCAGTCGGAGTTCGCCCAGCAGTTCCGCACAAGCAACGCCGCTGACGCGAAGACCTGCGGGGTCTTTCTCATCGCGCAACGCGCTATATGAGCCGGGCCAGGCGGGATGGCTGGGATCAACGGCGGGGGAATGGTGAGCGTGGGCGACGGTCTCGCAGGGTCCGGTGCGGGCCGGCTGCTTTACGTCGTGAATGATGCGCCTTTCTTCCTCTCACATCGCCTGCCCGTGGCCATTGGCGCGCGCGAAGCGGGCTACACCGTCACGGTCGCCACACCCGCCCACCCCGCGCAGCGGGAGATTGAGGCCGCGGGCCTCGCCTTCCGGCCGATTCCGCTGAGCCGCAGTGGGGCCGCTCCCCGCGCCGAGTTGCGCTCGCTGCTCGCGTTGGTCCGCCTGTATCGCAATCTCCGTCCCGATTTGGTGCATCAGGTGACCCACAAGCCGATCCTGTACGGGTCCCTGGCCGCGCGGGTCACGGGAGTGTCGGCGGTAGTCAATGCGGTGCCCGGCCTCGGCTACTTGTTCGTCGCCGAGGGCGTGAAGGCCCGGCTCCGCCGGCGGACGGTACTGGCGGCGTATCGGCTGGCGTTCGGTCACCCGATGGCGATGGGGATCTTCCAGAACACCGAGGACCGCGATCTGTTCCTCAGTGCTCGAGTGATCCGGCCTGACCAGGTGGCGGTCATCCGAGGCGCGGGAGTGGACCTGCGGCAGTTCCGCCCGGAGCCAGAACCGCTTGGGCCGCCGCTCGTGGTGCTTGCGTCACGCCTGCTGTGGGACAAGGGGGTCGGCGAGTTCGTGGAGGCGGTCGGACGTCTCCGGTCGCGCGGCGTCCGGTTCCGGGCCGCGCTTGTGGGCGAGCCTGATCCCGGGAACCCCCGCGCGATCGCGGTGGCGCAGCTGGAGCGGTGGCGCGATTCAGGGGTGGTGGAATGGTGGGGCTTCCGACCCGACATGCCAGCGGTGCTCGCCGGGTGCCATCTCGTCTGTCTCCCGTCCTACTACCGCGAGGGTGTACCGAAGGTGCTGATCGAGGCCGCCGCCAGTGGCCGGGCCATTGTCACGACGGATGTTCCAGGCTGCCGGGACGTAGTGCGGCACGGCCAGAACGGTCTCCTTGTTCCTCCCCGCGACGTGCCCGCCCTGGCCGCGGCGCTCGAGGCGCTCCTCGCCGACCCGTCCCGCCGGGCCAGCATGGGCCAGTGCGGCCGTGAGATCGCGGAAGCCGAGTTCGGTCTCGCGGGCGTGGTCGAGTCGACCCTAGCCCTGTACCGGGAGCTTCTGAACAGGGTAGCGAGGCGAGCTAGCACACATCCCGCGTAGCGGGTATCGTCCGGAGGGTTCAGTCCCGTCGGCACACCAGCGGTGGGAATGCATGGCGTCGTTTGACTTGCCGTTTGCAAGGCGGGAGTGCGGGATGCGGGAGGAGCAGACATGGGTTCCGAGGTCGAGTCAGGCCCTGGGGCGGGCACCGAGTGTCCGAAGTGCGGTGTTCGTGGCGAGCTGCGCCTTGGCCTGGTCGCTTCTGCTATCCTGCGCCGAGCCCACCGCCATCAGCGATGTCACCAGGCGCCCGGGTCCCAGGGAGGTTTCGCTGGTCCTCGCTGGGGCGGAACTCCTGCCCGATACGGCCGGCAACCGCGGCTTCCGCGTGGCCGTTCGGGCGGTGAGCTCCACGGGTGCCGGGGTGCCTGGCGTCGCAGTGCTATGGAGCGCCTATCCGCGAACGGAAGGCGTCCTCCCGCTTGACTCCGAGACTGACGCAAACGGCGTGGCGCGGGTGCTGTGGGTGCTTGACTCGGCGGTGTCGGTTGAGGTGCTGGAGGGTAGCAGCCGGGGGGGCAAGGTGCAACTCGTGGCGGTGGCCGGCGGCGCCACGCCTCGCTCACCCACACTGCCGCCGATCGACACCGTCCGGGCTGAAGTGGCCTCGGGGATCGCGGTTCGGATCAGCGATGCCTCCGGGCGGCCCCTGGCGTCGCAGCCCGTGGAATTCTCCGTGGCGTCCGGTGGGGGCACGCTCGGCCTGATGCAGGCGATGACCGATCAGGACGGGATCGCCCGGACTTCCTGGCGGCTTGGGCCCCGGGCCGGCATCCAGTCGGCCCTAGTGCGGGCCGTCGCGCCCGGTGGACCTTACCAGGTAACTGACCTCCGCACGGGCGCGAGCGGTGGGATGACCGGATCGCTCAGGATCGATGTGCTTGCCCTCCCTGGTGCCCTCGTTTCGTTGACGTCGAGCCATGATACCCTCGTGGCAACTGCGCTCGGCGAGCGGCTCGCAGTGCCCGTGCTGGGATACGATGCCTACGGCAACGCCCAGCTCGCCCGATCGCTCCGGCTCACGCCGGACGACCCGACGGTCGTGACGCCCGAACCTGACGGCTCTCTCCGGGCGACCGGAGTCGGGCGGACTCGCGTAGAGCTGCGGACGGGTCTGGCCCACGCGAGTCTCTTCGTCGTGGTGGCCCCGGTCCCCACAACGCTCCGGGCCTCGACGAGCGAGAGCGAGCTGCACGCGATCGGAGCCCATAGCGTGCTGGCTGCGCATCTGGTGGACCGGCTCGGCAACGCGTTCGGGCCAGTGCAACCGTCGTGGCGGGTGCTCACGCCGGCGCTCGCCCGCCTCATCGAGGACACGCTCGTCGCCTCCGGCGCCGGCAGCGCGCGCGTGGAGGCGAGCTATGGGGACCTGCGCGACACCGTTGTTGTGGAGATCGTTCAAATTCCGGCGGCGATCCGAGTTGCCGCGGCAGACACGGTGGAGCTCGACACCTCCCATCTCCTCGGGGCGGTGGTGCTGGACAGTGCCGGCGTTCCGATTGCCGGTGCCCCGCTCTCGGCCCGCGTCGCCGACCCGCTGGTAGCCGCCGTGACCGGCGGCATTCTCACCGGACTCCTTCCTGGGGAGACTACCGTCTCTCTCGCTAGTGGTGGAGTAGTGGCGCAGATGGTGGTCACCGTCGAGGGGGTCGCGGTTCTGGTGGACGGAATTCGCAGGAACCCGCCGGTCAACCCGACGGGCATCCGGGAACTGGAGCTCACGAACGGGCGAATCCGGCTCCACTGGCACCCCTGGGTCATGCGAGCCAGCTTCGACATGTTCGCGCGGTCTGGCACGACATGGCTCAGAGCCACTAACAGTTCGGGCAGTGGGGACTGGGCCTATGTCACGTCCAGCCCCATCACCGAACCGACCGCAATCGCCATTGACCAGCTGCCGGATGGCACCATCGGGGTCACGATGCGATTTGACGATCATGTCTTCGACCCGGTGGCCGGCGGGTTCCCCAGCTGGTATCAGGCGGAGCCGTTCCCGTTCGTGCGCACGGTCTGGCTCCGGCCCAGGGAGTTCGGCTATTTCAGCTGGATCGAGATCCAGCGGGTGATGGCCTGGCAAGGCGTTGAGCTCGAGGTGGGTTTCGGCGGTGTGTTCGGTCCCGCCAGGATCCGGACGGCGCGCCAGACCCTTCTCACAGACACCCTTACCACCAGCTATCACTTCAACGATCCCCCGGCGGCCGACGCGGCCGAGTTCGACCTGTACGGCGATCCCCTCCTCCGCGTCCTCGTGCCCCTGCCCGAGGCGCCGCTCCTCTCGCCGGTGTTCCCAGGCTGGGGCTACGGCTCCGTCTATCTGCACCGGCTGGACTACAGCTCGTACGGTGCCTACCTCTACGCAGCGCCGCGGACCCTCGCTGCGCCGGCCCGCCAGGTCTGTCTGCAGGCGTGGGCGCAGGCGCCCTTCCCGCTGCGGAAGCTTACCTTCCCTGAACAGAGCGCCTGCGGACCTGCCTAAGGATTCCGCCCGCCGCTATCATTCCGCGCCGACCGGGATCGGGCGCGGACCGAACGGCGGGAGGTCGGATGTCGGACGGAGAGGGCCCTTCGACCATCGGCATTACGGGCGCCACGGGCTTCGTCGGGCGCTACCTTGTCCCCTGGCTGGCGGAGCAGGGGTTCCTCGCGCGCCCGGTTTCGGCGCGCAGCGACCTCGGCAGCCTCCGCAGAGCGCTGGCTGGAGTCGAGGTGCTGGTCCATCTCGCCGGCCGAGCGCACGTGCTGCGCGATCGGGCAGTGGATGCCGCCGGCGTCTATCATTCAACGAACGCGGAGCTGACCCGGCAGGTGCTGGAAGCCGCGGCCGCGGCGGGCGTGCGAGGGTTCGTGTTCGCCAGCAGCGTCAAGGCCGTGGGCGAGCGATCTGGCTCGCCATGGTCGGAATCGGTTGCCCCGCACCCCGCCGGCCCCTACGGGCGGAGCAAGCTCGAGGCGGAACGGATCGTGGCCGCGCGAGGCGCGCAGCTCGGTCTCCGCACCGTCATCCTCCGCTTCCCTCTCATCTACGGTCCCGGCATGCGGGCGAACATGCTCCGGCTTTTCCGGGCCATCGATCGAGGCGTGCCGCTTCCGCTGGGCAGGGTGCGGAACCAGCGGAGCCTCCTCTACGTGGGGAACGCCGCAGCCGCCATCGAGGCCGCGCTTCGTCATCCGGAGGCGGGCTCGGATATCTACTTCGTAAGCGACGGGCGGGATCTCTCCACGCCCGAGCTCATCCGCGCCATTGGAGCCGCGCTGGGCCGCCCGGCTCGCCTCCTGGCCGTGCCGGCCGGCTGGCTCCGACTCGGCGGCCGGGCCGGCGACCAGCTCGCCCGATTCCTCCCCTGGCCCTATACCTCGGCCACGGTCGAGCGGTTACTCGGGTCGCTCCAGGTGGACATCACGCGCATCCGGGAGCGCCTGGGGTATAGCCCACCCTTCACCCTGGAGGACGGCCTCCGGGCAACCGCGGAGTGGTATCGGTCATCGGGTGGAGGCCTGGCCTAGGTGTCGCCGGCCTGGATCGGGTGCGGCACGGCCGCCCTCACCGCGCTTCTCGTGGGGCTCATCAGGCAGTACGCCCTGCGCACCCGGCTCCTCGATCTCCCCGGCCCCCGGGCTTCCCATCGCGTCCCCACCCCGCGGGGCGGGGGGCTCGCACCGGCGAGCCTCCTCGCCGCCACCCTGGCGTGGGCCGCATTCGAAGCGCCCCAGGAACGCGAACCGCTGGGCCCGGCCGCACTCGGGCTCGCCCTGGTCGCGGCGGTCGGCTGGCGCGACGACCGGCGTGCGCTGTCCGTTGGCGCGCGCCTCGGCGCCCATCTGGTCGCAGGCGCGCTCTTGCTTCCGCTCGCGCTCCAGATCCCAGAGTCGACGTGGGCGTCGGGCGCTTTGGGCGCGCTGTGGTGGCTCGTCTGGGCCGTGTCCGCAGTCAACGTCGTGAACTTCATGGACGGCATTGACGGGCTCGTCGGGAGCCAGATGGCGGTCTTTGGCATTCATCTCGCCCTTCTGGGCCGGGATCCCACCGCACATGCCTTCGGCGCGGTCCTGGCCGGTGCTGCCCTGGGGTTTCTCTGCTGGAACTGGGCGCCAGCCCGGATTTTCCTGGGTGACGTGGGCTCGGGTTCCCTGGGACTGGCCGCGGCGATCGGGGGGATGCTGGCGATCCGGAGCAGCGAAGGCGGCGTGATGCGAGCCTTTCTTCCTCTCTACCCGATGTTCCTGGATGCGACGATCACGTTGCTCCGGCGGCTCGGCCGGGGCGAGCCGATTCACCTGCCGCACCGGACCCACCTCTATCAGCGCCTCGCGAACGACCGGGGCTGGGGGCATGCGCGCGTAAGTCTGCTCTATGCGGCGGCCGCGCTCGCGGGGGTGGCCGCCGTCCATGTCCCGTCCCCGCCGCTACACGGTGTAGCGATCGGCGCCTACGCGATCGGCGTGCTTGCGCTGGGATGGGCCCTGGATCGCGGTGGTGGTGCGTGAGGTATTTCAGGTTTCGCGACTGAGCGTTTCCTCCACCAGCCAGCAGATGAGATGCCCCACTGCGAGGTGCAGCTCCTGTACGCGCGGAGTTGCCTCGTCAGGCACTCTGATCGCGATGTCGGCGAGCTCCCCGAGGGCGCCGCCTGACGCCCCGGTGAGCGCGATCGCCGCGAGGCCCAGCTCCCGCGCCCGTACCGCTGCCCGGACCACGTCCTCGGAGTGGCCGGACGTGGAGATCGCAACCAGTGTGTCGCCACGGCGTCCGAGCGCCTCCACCTGGCGGGCGAAGAGGTGCGCCGCGCCGAGATCGTTGGCGAGCGACGTCAGGACTGCGGTGTCGGCAGTGAGCGCCAGGGCCGGCAGCGCCGGCCGCTCGCGGCCCCGGCTCAGCCGGTGCACGAACTCCGCCGCGAGATGCTGGCACTGGGCGGCACTGCCCCCGTTGCCGCACAGATAGAGCCGCCCGCCGGCCCGAAAACAGTCGGCAACCAGGGCCGCGGCGCGCGCGATCTCCCCGGCACAGTACTCGGCGGTGAGGCGGAGTGCTTCGGCCGTCTCGGTGAGGTAACTACGGATAGGCTGGATCCGATCAGGAACCGGGCCGGACACGGATGAACTCGTCGGGGAAGGGATCATGGGTCGGGTCGAGTGCTCGACCCCGGCTGCGGCCGGGACGAGGGTATAAAAGGGGTCGCGGCCTGCAACCCGAGGGTCGCGCGTCACCCGCCACTCGCGGCGGGGCAGGCCCGCTGTACGAGGTACTGTGGCTTGCGGACCGCGGCCTGCACAACACGTTCATACGGTTGACTCCGCGCACCGGCGACGTAACAATACTGCCTCAACCCGATCCCGGAACGGTGCCCTTGCCTCGGAACGGACTCCGAAACCGCCACCTCCTGGCGCTCGACCTCGTCCTGCTCCCGCTCGCGACCTGGCTCGCGTTCGTCATCCGTTTCGAAGGGTTCGGCTGGATCGCGGCCTACCGGGAGACGGCCGCGACGTTCGCGGCGACCAGCCTGCCGCTCAAGATCGGGGTCCTCCTCGGGTTCGGGCTCTACCGGCGACTCTGGCGCTTCGCCAGCGTCTCGGAGCTCGAGGCCATTCTGTCCGCCGCCGCCGCCTCGGGCACGGCCTGTTTCCTCCTGGGCGCGCTCGCCCTGCCGGGGCTCGGCATCACGCCGCTCCGGGTGCCGCTCTCGGTCCTCGTGCTCGATGCGCTGCTCACCGGCGCCCTGTTCGCCACCCCCCGGCTCGGCGTCCGCGCCCTGCGCTGGCACCGGAACGGGTCCAGGAACGGCGGCGGGCAGACCCGCGTGCTCATTGCCGGAGCCGGGACCGAAGGGGGGATTCTCGCCAAGCGGATCCGGTCGAACCCCGCGCTCGGGCTCGTGCCGGTGGGCTTCGTGGACGACGATCCCGCCAAGCAGCGGCACCGGCTGCATGGCCTGCCGGTGCTGGGCCGGCTCGCCGACACGGCCCGGCTCTGCCGCGACTACCACGTGGCCGAGGTGCTGATCGCGATGCCGAACGCGCCGGGACCCGTGGTGCGGGCGCTGGTCCAGGCGGCCCAGCAGGCCGCGGTCCGGACCCGCACCCTTCCCGGCATCTCCGACATCCTGTCCGGGCGATTCGACCCCTCCGCGCTCCGCCCGGTCGAGATCCAGGACCTGCTCCGCCGCGAGCCGGTGCGCACGAACCTGGACCAGGTCAAGCGGTTGGCGGCCGGACAGACCGTCCTGGTGACGGGCGCCGGCGGCTCGATCGGGAGCGAACTCTGCCGGCAGCTCTGCCAACTGGGCCCCTCGCGCCTGGTGCTGCTCGGACACGGCGAGAACTCCATCTTCGCGATCCATCAGGAGCTGGCCGCACGCTTTCCCCACCTGCCGCTCCATCCGGTGATCGCGGACGTGCGGGACAGCGACGCCCTGGCCCGGGTGTTCGAGCGGTACGAACCGTCCTCGGTGTTCCACGCCGCGGCCCACAAGCACGTGCCCCTGATGGAGGAGAACGTCGCCGAGGCGATCTCCAACAACGTGCTCGGCACCCGGAACGTGGTGGAACTCGCGGCGGAAGGTGCGGTGGAACGTCTGGTGCTCATCTCCACCGACAAGGCGGTGCGCCCCACCAGCGTGATGGGGGCCACGAAGCGGGTGGCGGAGCAGATCGTCCAGCACGCAGCCGAAGAGTGGCACCGGAACTTCGTCTCGGTACGGTTCGGCAACGTGCTGGGGAGCCGGGGGAGCGTGGTGCCCACCTTTCTCCGGCAGATCGCCGAGGGCGGCCCCGTGACCGTGACGCATCCCGAGATGCGCCGGTACTTCATGACGATTCCGGAGGCGGTGCAGCTCGTGCTCCAGGCGGGCGCCCTGGGCCGGGGCGGCGAGGTGTTCGTGCTGGACATGGGCGAGCCCGTGAGAATCGCGGATCTCGCCGCCGACCTGATCCGGCTGTCGGGGAAGCGGGTGGGCAAGGACATCGAGATCCGGTTCACCGGGCCCCGTCCCGGGGAGAAGCTCTACGAGGAGCTTTTCTTCAGCGCCGAGAACGCGGCGCCGACCGACCATCCCAAGGTGCTGAGGGCGCGGAACGCGGGGCTGCCGGTCGGGGTGACGGCGGTGGTGAGCGATCTCATCGCCGCGGCGCGGGAGGGGTGGCGGGACGAGGAGTTGCGAGCCTTGCTCAGGCGGCTGGTGCCGGACTACGAGCCGGCCGCTGCAGGGGCGCCGGTGGCGCCGCCGGTGCCGGTGGCGAGCGGCGCCGAACGGGTGACGGGGGCGGCGTAGCGCGCCACCGGTTGCCGTGGCGCCCCCCCCA
>DATLYZ010000074.1:0-32970 GCA_035574255.1 Gemmatimonadales bacterium
GGCCCGCCTGCGCGAAGCCCAAGAGGACGTGCTCGCCGAGCTCGACCAGGCGCTCGCGCGCTGCGCGGCCGTGCACGGTGGCCTCGAGCAGGCGGGCCGGGCTGACAGCGCGCTCGCCGAGGAGCAACGCCTGGCCGACGCCGCGTATCGCCGCGGGGAGACGGGTCGGACAGAGCTGGCGCTGCTCGCCGTGGCCCGGGCCCGGTCGCAGAGCCTGCTCCTGGAAGCCCGGCTCGCCGAAGAAGAAGCAGGCCTCGCGGCGGAACGGGCGTTAGGCACCTGGCTCGCTGTCCCGCCGCCCGTGTGGCCGGAACCGCAAGCTGCCCCGCCGGAGGGAGGACGATGAAACGCGCCTGCCGCCCGGCCTGGCTCGGTCTGGTCCTCGTCGTCGCGTGCGCCGGGGAGCGGCACGAACCGGCCCCAGACCGGGCGGACCACAGAGCCGCACCGGCCCCGGCGACATCGGGCGTCACCCTGGACACCGCCCTGGTGCGGCGCCTGGGCATCCGCACGGTGGCACTGGGCCGAGCCACCCGGGTGGCCGAACTCGCCGCCCCGGGCGAGGTGGTGCCCGACCCCGGGGCGGTCGCGGTGGTGCGAGCCTCGATCTCGGGACGCCTCGCCGCCGGGGACAGCGGATGGCCTCGTCTGGGCGAGCGGGTGTCGGCTGGCCAGGTGCTGGGGCAGGTGGGGGACGCCTTGCCCCTCATGGCGGCGGAGCGCGGGACGGTGAGCCGGGTCGGCGCGCGGCCCGGAGAACTGGTGCAGGCCGGGCAGGAACTGCTCGAAATCAGCGACTATACCCGGGTCCTGGTTCGGGTGGTGTGGCCGGAAGGCGTAATCCCCTCGGGACCCGTCCGGGTGACCTGGGGCCGGCAGCGGTGGACGGCACGGCCGGCTGGCGTCGCCGCCGAGGCCGATCCGCTCACCCGGATCCCCGCCTCGCTCTATCGCCTGGAGGACCCTGGCGCCACGCTCCGCCCGGGGACCGCCGTCACCGTCTACGCCCCGGATCCGGCCGGCGGGCGCGGACTGCTCGTGCCAGAGGCCGCGGTGGTGCAGTGGGACGGACTGGTGTGGGCGTACGTCGAGCGCGGTCCCGGCCGTTTCGTCCGGGTCCGGCTCCCGACGGACCGCCCGGTGGCGGAGGGATGGCTGGTCTCGCCCGGCGACCTCGAGCCGGGTGACCGGGTAGTGACGGCCGGCGCGGGGCAGCTCCTCTCCGAGGAGTTCCGGACCCGCATCGTGGTGGGCGAGGAAGTCGGCGAATGACCGCTGCCTGACGCGGCATGGTTTCCGCCCTCGTCCGCTTCGCCACGCGCCGGCCCGGCGTCGTCATCGGCCTCGGCGCCTCGCTCATCGGCTACGGGCTCACCGTGGTCGCGCGCGCGCGGCTGGACGTCTTTCCCGAGTTCGCGCCGCCCCAGGTATCCATCCAGACCGAGGCGCCCGGCCTCGCCCCCGAGCAGGTCGAGGTGCTGGTTACCAAGCCGATCGAGGACGCCATCAACGGCGTCAACGGCCTCGCCGCGATCCGCTCCCAATCGATCCAGGGGCTCTCGGTCGTGACCGCCGTGCTGGCCGAGGGGGTGGAGGTGCGTCAGGCGCGCCAGCTTCTCGCCGAGCGGCTGGCCGAGGTCACCGGGCGGTTGCCGGAGGCCGTCGGCGCTCCGGTGCTCACGCCGCTCACCTCCTCGTCCAGCACGGTGCTCATGGTCGGCCTCACGTCGCCGACCCGCTCCCGCCTGGAACAGCGGACCTTCGTGGACTGGGTCCTGCGCCCGCACCTGCTCGCCGCCCCGGGCGTCTCGAAGGTCGCGGTCTTCGGCGGAGAGGTCCGGGAGCTGCAAGTGCTGGTGGATCCCGGGCGACTCCAGCGCTACGGCCTCGGACTGGACGACGTGGTGGCCGCCGCGGCACGCGCCACCGGTGTGCGGGGGGCGGGCGTCCTCGAGGTCGGCCCCCAGCGCATCGTGGTCCAGACCGAGGGCCAGCTCGCCGCCCCGGCGGAGCTGGCCCGGAGCCTGATCGCCACGGCTGGGGCGGGTCGCCTCCACCTCGGAGACGTGGCGCAAGTCCGCGAGGGCGCGGCCACCGCCTTCGGCGAAGGGGCGATCAACGGCGAGCCCGGCATCGTCGTCGTCGTCTCCGGCCAGCTCGGCGCCAACACCAAGGTCGTGGCCTCGGCGGTCGAGGAGGTCCTCCGGAACCTGGAGCCCGCCATCCGGGCCGAAGGGATGGTGCTCCACCCGGATGTCTTCCGGCCCGCGTCGTTCATTGACGTGGCGGTCCGGAACATCACGTCCGCGCTCCTGGTGGGAGGCGTCCTGGTAGCCGCCGTGCTGTTGCTCTTCCTGTTCGACCTCAGAGCCGCGGCGATCTCGCTCACGGCCATTCCGCTGTCGCTCCTCGCGGCGATCATCGTGCTCGACGCCTTCGGGTTCACCCTCAACACCCTCACCCTCGGCGGCCTCGCCATCGCCCTCGGCGAAGTGGTGGACGACGCCATCATTGACGTCGAGAACATCGCCCGCCGGCTCCGGCTCAACCGGCAGGCGGCGGCGCCACGCCCCGCGCCGCTGGTGGTCTGGGAGGCGTCGCTCGAAGTCCGCCACAGCGTCGTCTACGCCACGTTCGTCGTGGCGCTGGTCTTCGCACCGGTCCTTGCCATGACCGGCGTCCAGGGGGCGCTGTTCCGACCCCTGGCCATTGCGTATGTCCTCGCCACCCTCGCCTCGCTCGCCGTGGCCCTCACCGTGACTCCGGCGCTCGCCCTGGTGCTCCTGGGGCGGCGTGCCCGGGCGCAGCACGAGTCCATCGTGCTCGCCGCGATCCGGCGCCGCTTCGAGCGGCTGCTGGGGCGGCTCCTCGGGGCGCCCCGCCTCGTGCTGGCCGCCACCGGCGTGCTCTGCCTGGGCGCGCTCGCCGCGCTTCCGTTCCTGGGCAGCGCCTTCCTGCCGGAGTTTCGCGAAGGGCACTACGTCGTGCACATGGCCGCGGTGCCCGGAACCTCCCTGGAGGAATCCCTGCGCCTGGGCCGGATGGTGACGGACGCCATCCGGCGCGACCCCCGGGTCCGTTCGGTGGCCCAACGGGTGGGACGAGCCGAACTCTCGGAGGACACCTGGGGCACCCACTACAGCGAGATCGAGGTGGAACTGGAGCCGCTCCAGGGATCCGAGGCGCGGAGCGTGGAGGATTCTCTCCGGGCCCATCTCGCCGGCTTTCCGGGCGTGAGCTTCGCCATCCGCGGGTTCCTCGCCGAACGGATCGAGGAGACGCTCACCGGCTCGACCGCCGAAATCGTGGTCCGGCTCTTCGGCGAGAACCTGGACAGCCTCGACCGCGCGGCCCGCCAGGTGGCGAGACTGGCCGCCCAGATCCCGGGCGCCGCTGACGTCCAGTACGACCCGCCGGCCGTGTCCCCCATCGTGAGCGTCCGACTGGTGCCGCAGGCGCTCGTGCGCGCGGGACTCACCTCCGTCGAGGTGCTCGAAGCGGTGGAAGCGGCGACCCGAGGGCGCCAGGTCGGGCAGGTGTACGAGGGAAGCCGTGCCACCCCGGTGGTCGTGCGGCTCGCGCCCGAGGCACGCCGCCGCCCGGAGGATCTGGCTTCGCTCCCGCTCCGCTCGGCGGACGGCCGGCTGGTGCGGCTGGGCCAGGTCGCCACGATCCAGCGCAGCTCGGGGCGCTACCTCATCTCCCACCTGAACACCCGGCGGGTCGAAACCGTCACCGTCAACCCGGCCGGGCGCGACGTGCCCGACTACGCCGCCGAACTCTCCCGGGTCGTCGCCGCGCCCGGCGTGCTGCCCCGAGGCGTCCAGGTCGAACTGGCCGGCACCGCGGCCGCCCAGCGGGAGGCCGAGCGCAAACTGCTCGTGGACTCGCTCCTGGCCGGCGCCTTGATCCTGCTCCTGCTGTGGATCGCGTTCCAGCAGGCCGGACGGCTGCTCTTGGTCGTCGCCAATCTGCCCTTCGCCCTGGTGGGTGGGGTTCTCGCCGTGGCCCTGTCCGGGGCCACGCTCTCGCTGGGTTCACTGGTGGGCTTCGTCACGCTGTTCGGCATCGCGACGCGCAACAGCGTGATGCTGATCTCCCATTACGATCATCTGGTGTCGGTGGAGGGCGAGCCCTGGGGCCCGGAAGCGGCCCTCCGGGGGGCTGGCGAACGGCTGGGTCCCATCCTGATGACCGCGACAGTCACTGCCTTGGCCCTGCTGCCGCTCGCCCTCGGAAGCGGTGATCCCGGACGCGAGATCGAGGGGCCGATGGCGATCGTCATTCTGGGCGGGCTCGTCACCTCGACCCTGTTGAGCCTGCTGGTGCTCCCCACGCTCGCTCTCCGCTTCGTACGGTTCCGGCCTGCCGAGAGCCACGAACTGGAAGGCGCCCCGCAACCCCCGGCCCGGCTCTGAGCCGGCGGACCTGGTCGCGCTGGAAGTGGTAGAGGGCGCCGCCCAGGCCCGCGGTCACCAGCGCGCCGAGGATCCGGAGCCCGCTCGCGCCGGCCCCCGCCAGGAACCCCGCCACCAGCTCCAGCAGCAGCCCCAGCGCGCCGGCGCTCCCCACCACCCCGATCACGCTCCGCCGGTAGGGCTGTTCCAATCGCCCCAGACTCTCGGCCACAGCGTAGCCCAGCAGGGCAAAGGCCGCCTCGTGCTCCAGGAGGCGAATCAAGGCGGCGCTCCCCAGGGCCTCCCAGCCTTCCGGGAGCCCGACCCGTCCGGACCAGCGCCCGAAGACCGGCCGGCCGGGCCCGGTCACCACCATGACGAGGTACACGGCCAGCACCGGCGCCACCCGGGCCAGGACGGGTACCTCGAACCGCCGATCGGCGCCGGGAGGGGCCGAAACCAGGGCGGCCAATCCCGCCGCCGCGACCACGAATACCAGGCTTCCGACCACGGTAGCGGGATGGCTCATGAGCCCGGGTGACGCCCCGGTCAGGAACCACACTGCCGTGAGGCCGATGACGTGCCGGAGGGAACCGCGCTCGAGGCCGCCCGCGCGGCGCCGATACACGGCCCCGAGGACCAGCGCGCCGGCAAGGCCGAGGAGCGCGGGCGCGAAGGGGCTCCCCCTACCTTGCGCGAGGGCCAGGGTGTCCAGCCAGAGCAGCGGCACGAGCAGATAAGGCACCCCCATCAGTGGGAGCTCCAGGCCGAGCCGCCCGACGAAACCGGGAGAGAGCCGGATCCGCGTCGCGAGGTGGTCCTGGAGCAGCCCGCCCAGTGCTGCACCCGCCACATTGGCCCCGAGGTCGAGCGGGGATGGGAAGCGGCTCGGCAGGAAGAGCTGGGCCCCTTCGATTGCCAGGCTGAACAGACCCGCCCGAATCAGCAGGCCGGTGATCGGCCGCGGTGTGCTGGGCCCGCGGAGGCGGTGGAGAAAGCCGAGTGGCAGGAAGAGCAGGAGGTTGGCGAGCACATCGGCGGCGGAGCCGCGCAGCGTGATCGGCGAGAGTGGGGACAGCCGGAAGTCGAACGGGGCCAGCGCCAGGACGAGTACCACGCCGGCGGCGTAGTACAGAAACGCCGCCGCCAGTCTCCTGCCGGGTACGTCAGGGCCGGGGCTCACACCTGCAGTATCGGACCGTCCGCGGGATTCCTTGACGGGTCACCTACCCGCTCCGGTTCTCACGCCTCGTGCGAGAGGTCCATCCGCTCGAAGCGCCCGCCCAACCACTCGATCAGGAGAAAGGCCTCGAGCCCCAGTCCCCCGGCGGCGGCCAGGGCCGCCGGCACCAGCGCCCCGTAGGCCAGGGCGGGCCAGAGGATGGCGGCCGCCAGCGCGGCGAGCGCCAGAGGGCCGGCCAGCAGCACCAGCAAGAGCAGGGCCGATGCTCCCATCGTGAGAATGTGTTGCCCCGTCGCCTCGAGGCCGCCCGGGCGGATCTCGGTGCGGACCCAGGCCGGAAAGAAGAGCGCGCCGGCGTTCTGGATCGTGAGCGCGGCCAGGTTCATCGCGGGCAGCACCAGGGCGAAAGCCAGGCCGACCAGGACGAGGTTGGCGCCGGACAGCGCCGGGGCGAGTCGCGGGAGGGCCACCAGGCCCGCCCCGGCCAGCGGAAACTGGATCGCCGTCAGGGCCAGCGTGGAGGAAAGCACCTCGGCCGCGACCAGCGCGCGGCCTGACAGCGGCCAGGTTCGCAGAAGCGCCAGCTCCTCCAGATCGCCCCGGAGGTCGTTCCGGACCCAGAGCGGGCCGAACACCGTCGCCAGCGTCGCCCCGCTCAGGGCCATCATCCCCGCCACGGCACCAAGCTCGGGGCCTCCCTCGCCGCCTATCGCAAGCAGCACGGCGACCAGAATGAGGAGTGCGAGGAGCGTCGGGCGCATCGTCGAGGCCGTGCGCAGGAGGCGGACCTGGTTCTTCCAGACGATGGCGGGGACCGGGTGCCCGCCGGACGAAAGGGACAGGAACCGCACCAGGCCGGACAGCGGTTGCGCTGGGGTGCCGCTCCGCCTCCGCCAGCGCTCCAAGTGTTCCGCGCGCCGCATGGAGGCCTCCACGGCCGCCTCCTCGAAGGCCCGATCGGCGCGGAGCACCCAGGCCAGGTGCAGAGCGAGGACCACCAGGGCAGGGGGCAGCGCCGCGAGCCACTCGCGCGGTGAGGCGGCGGCCAAGGGGCGGAGGACGGCTCGAAACGGCCACACCACCCAGGAGAGCGGTGGCGCCGCGACCGCGCGGCCCAGGGCTTCGAACAGCGCCGGCGGGCCGCCGGCCGCCGCCGCTTCCAGGGCAGGGAAGTGGAACCACAGCCCGCCGATCACGATCCCGCCCACCGCACCGGCGATCGCCACCGCACTCCAGCGCCGGGTCCACCTGCCTGACAACAGAGCGTCGCGGGTGAGGGCCGTTCCCAGCCGGTGGAGGAACAGGGTCGAGAAGAACACGTAGAGACTCACGCCGTAGAGCCACGGCGGAAGGACGGCGCCCGCCCCGGGCCGCCGCAACAGCACGGCCCACACCAGCACGCTCACGGCGACCGGAAGCTGCGCCCGGAACAGCTTGTAGCGGATCAGAGCCGGCCGGGTGAGCGGGGCGGGAAACAAGAACTGGACCTCGGCCGGGGTGAAGGCCAGCGCCTGCCGGTCGGCGCCGAGCACCCACCATTTGAGGGCCAGCACCCCGAACAGCACCGACCCGATGGCCTCCACGACCCCGGGCGCCACGACCCCGCCCGCTGGCCCGCCCGCGGGCCGGACCAGCACCAGCCAGAGGTAACCCCCGCCGAGCAGCACGGCGATGGCGTAGCGCGGGCTGCGGAGCCGGCGCATGAGCAGCCGCGCCCGGTTGCGCAGCGTCGCCAGAACGAGGTAGAGCGCCGCCCGGATCACGCAGGCTCCCGGTCGCCGTACCCGGTGAGCGAAAGGAAGATGTCCTCCAGGCCGCGCCCGGCCAATTCCGGACGCCCGGCGCTGATTTCCTCCATCGTCCCCAGGGCCACCCGCTGGCCGTTCTGGATGATGAGCACCCGGGTGCAAAGCTCCTCGACCAGTTGCAGCAGGTGCGAACTCAACACCACCGCGGCGCCGGCCCGGGCCCGGGCCGAGATCGTGCGCTTCATGCGCCGGATACCAACCGGATCGAGTCCCGTGAGCGGCTCGTCCAGCATCAAAACCCTCGGGTCGTGCAGCAGGCCGCACGCGATGGCGAGCTTCTGCTTCATCCCCCGCGACAGCTCCCCCGCCAGCGTCGCCCGCTTCCCCTCCAGCTCGAGCTCGGCCAGCAAGGGGGCGAGCCGCGGGGTCACATCCGGGAGCCGGTACAGCCGGGCCACGAACCGGAGGTGTTCCTCCACGGTGAGATACTCGAAGAGCCGCGGTTCATCGGGGACGAATGCCAGGGCCCGCTTGGCGTCCACCGCTCGGGTCGCGAGGTCGTGCCCGGCCACCACGATCCGACCCCGGGTGGGCGGGATGATCCCGGCCAGGCAGCGGAGCGTGGTCGTCTTCCCGGCCCCGTTCGGGCCCACCAGCCCGAGGATCTCCCCCGGGCCGACCGTGAACGCCAGCCCTTGCACGGCCACCAGCGTTCCGTACAGCTTCGTGAGCCCCTCTACCTCGAGCACCGGGCGGTCCAGGGGGTGGGGTGAAACCTTCTGGCCCGCTCGGGCGTCCCTAGATGAAACATCGTCGGATTTCCGGCTTGGGTGCAGTGGCATGCGTAACTATTGGCTCAAAATCGCGGCGGGTGCGCTCGCCATCTTCGCGGCGGGCATGCTGCTGATTGCCGGCTTCCGCCGAATCCGCGACGATGTGACGGCGCACCTGCAAGGGACCGATCCGATCTCGCTCCCGCTGGCCGGGCTCATCCCCTTCAGCCTCGATCGGGAGAAGCTCGGGGCCGTGGATCGTGTCGAGCTGCTGCGCTCCGAACCGGAGCGGATCGCAGGGCTTCGCGTGCTCGTCAAGCTGGCCGATTCGGCCAGTGCGGCCCGGCTCGAGGGCTGCCGGCTCGCGATTGACGATATCGAGCACCTGGACCAGCGGAGCACCTTCCGTTGCGAGTCGCAGGAGGGGAACCCTCCCGGGCTCGAGCCGTTCGGCACCGTCGTCATCGAGGGCCAGCCAGACAGCCTGGCCTTGCTGGTACCGGTGACCACGGCCCGGCGCATCCGGTCCACCCGGTTCTGGATCAGGCACGGCGAGATGGGGGTGGAACCGGCCTCCGATTCTCTGCAGGACGCGCTCGACGCCATGGCCGACTCGCTGGAGAGCCTCGCGGAGTCGCTGTCCGTGGTCTTGTCCGGTTCCACCACGCCAGCCGGACGGCACCAGGCCGATTCCATTCGTGTGGCTGCCCTCCGCCATCTGGCGGCTGGTCTCCGGGCCCAGGCCCGTGCCGCCGAGTCCGCCGTCCTTCCCTCGCAGGATTCGATTCGGGCGATGGTGGATCGGGCCCTGGACTCCGCCCGGCGGGCCAGGCCTTCGCCTCCCGTGCACTGAGATGCTCTTCGTCCTCGACAACTACGACAGCTTCACGTACAACCTGGTGCAGTACGCGGGTGAGTTGGGGGCCGAGCCCGTAGTTTACCGGAATGATGCCCTGCCGGTCGAGGCCGTGCTGGCGCTCGATCCCGAGGCGATCGTCATCTCGCCGGGCCCGGGAGAGCCCCGGGAGGCCGGTATCTCCATCCCGCTGGTTCGGGCAGCCCTGGGCCGAATACCGGTCCTCGGGGTCTGCCTCGGACACCAGGCGATCGGCGAGGCGTTCGGCGGCACGGTCAAACGGGCCGGCCGTTTGATGCACGGGAAGACCACCGAGATCACCCATCTCGGCACCGACGTGTTCGCCGGGCTGCCCAGTCCGATCAGGGTCATGCGGTACCACTCGCTCCTGGTGGCCGCCGACGACCTCCCCCCGGTCCTCGAGCCCACCGCCTGGTCGCTGGATCGTCCGCCGCGGGAGGAGATCATGGCCCTGCGCCACCGCGAGCATGCCGTCTATGGCGTTCAGTTCCATCCCGAGTCCGTGGCGACGGATCATGGCAAGGCCATGCTGGCCAATTTTCTCCGTCTGGCAGCGGAACGGCGGCGCGGCCATGCCGTCGCGGGCCCGGGCGAGCGCCGCGCGAACTAGGTCCCTCCTCGCGGGCGAGGGCAGCCCCGTCGGCGACCCGGTCCCCCTCGGGGGCCTCGCCCGAACCTCCCCTTGCAGCCAGCTCCTAACCACCTGTCAAGTCCCCACATCCGGTTGCGGCACGACTTTTGACAGCCCGGCCGGCCGCTATTACGTTCGGGAATGCGCACCCTTGGGGTCATCCCGGCTCGCCTCGGTTCGACCCGAATCCCCAACAAACCTTTGCAGCTCCTGGCCGGCGAGCCCCTGGTGACGCGGGTGATTCATCGCGTCCGGTCGCTCGGTCTGGTGGACGTGCTCGTGGTGGCAACCGATAGTTCCATGGTAGCGCAGGTCGCCGAACGGTCGGGGGTTCGGGCGGTGCTGACCGACGCCGGGCACCGAAACGGCACCGAGCGGGTCGCCGAGGTGGCGGAGCGGCCGGAGTTCAGGGAGGCGGAACTGATCGCCAACGTCCAGGGCGATGAGCCGTTCCTCCCCGGGGAAGCCCTGGCGGGCGCCTTGAGGCTAGTGCAGGCGGGCTTCGACATCGGCACCGCCGCGGCGCCGCTCGTTCCGGAGCAGGCGGCCGATCCGGACCGGGTAAAGGTGGTCACGGACGAGAAGGGCCGGGCCCTGTATTTCTCCCGGGCCCCGATTCCCTGGCGGCGCGAGCCGGGGCCGGAGATCGCCGGACTGTACTGGCAGCACGTCGGGGTGTACGTCTATCACCGGGAGGCGTTGCGGCGCTGGGTGGCGCTGCCGCCGTCGCCCGCGGAACAAGCCGAGCGGCTCGAGCAACTCCGGCCGCTCCATCATGGCCTGAGCATCGGGGTGGCCCGGCTCGACGCGCCGGTGCCGCCCGGCGTGGATACCGAGGCGGATTTGCGGCGGGCCGAGGCCCACTGGCTGGCGTACGCGAGGTGAACTGATGACCGGCAGCTCCACGACCAAGTTCATTTTCGTCACGGGCGGGGTGGTCTCCTCCCTCGGCAAGGGCATCGCCGCGGCCTCCCTCGGCCGCCTGCTGGTCGAGCGGGGCCTCAGCGTCACGATGCAGAAGTTCGACCCCTACATCAACGTGGACCCGGGGACCATGTCGCCGTTCCAGCACGGCGAGGTCTTCGTGACCGACGACGGCGCCGAAACCGACCTCGACCTGGGCCACTACGAACGCTTCATTGACCGCTCTCTCTCCCAGCAGAACAACGTCACCACCGGCCGCATTTACCAGACGGTCATCACCAAGGAACGGCGCGGCGAGTACCTCGGCAGCACCGTCCAGGTCATCCCCCACATCACCGACGAGATCAAGAACGCCATCCGGCGCCCGGCGCCGGGGCACGACGTCGTCATCACCGAGATCGGCGGCACCGTGGGCGACATCGAGTCGCTCCCCTTCCTCGAAGCCATCCGGCAGTTCCGCCAGGAAGTGGGGCGGGACAACGCGCTGTTCATCCACGTGACCCTGGTCCCGTATATCGCCGCGGCGGGCGAGGTGAAGACCAAGCCCACCCAGCACTCGGTCCGGGAACTGATGCAGGTCGGGATCCAGCCCGATTTCCTCATCTGCCGGAGCGAACGGCCGCTCTCGGCGGAGATCAAGCGGAAGATCGCGCTGTTCTGCAACGTGGACTTCGGCTGCGTGGTGGAGAGCCCCGACGTGCGATCCGTCTACGAGCTGCCGCTCCGCTTCCACGAGCAGGGGCTGGATCGTGAAGTGTGCGCGCGGCTCCGGCTCGAGACCCCCGAGCCCGATCTCCAGGCCTGGAAGGCGATGGTCCAGCGGGTGCTGGAACCGCAGCACCAGGTGAAGATCGCCGTGGTGGGCAAGTACACCGACCTGCACGACTCCTACAAGTCGGTGCAGGAGGCGCTCATTCACGGCGGGATCGCCCATGACACGGGTGTGGAGATCGACTGGATCGCGAGCGACCGCTTTACCGATCAGAAGACGGCGGGGGAGCTGCTCGCCGGGTATGACGGGCTGCTCATCCCCGGAGGATTCGGCGTGCGGGGTATCGAAGGGATGATCCAGGCCATCCGCTGGGCCCGGGAGAACGAGCTTCCGTTCTTCGGCATCTGCCTCGGGCTCCAGGTGGCGATCATCGAGTTCGCCCGCCATGTGTGCGGGATGGCCCATACCAACAGCACCGAGTTCGAGCCGGAATGTCCGGAGCCGGTCATTGCGCTCATGGCCTCCCAGAAGAACGTCTCCGATCTGGGCGGCACGATGCGCCTGGGGGCGTATCCCGCGAAGCTCAGGCCCGGCTCCAAGGCCTGGGAGGCCTACGGGCGCGCCGCGGAGATCAGCGAGCGGCACCGGCACCGCTGGGAGGTGAGCAACGCCTATCGCGACGTCCTGGCGGAACACGGGCTCCGACTCTCGGGCGTCTCCCCGGACGGCGGGCTGGTCGAGGTGATCGAACTCCCCCATCACCCCTGGTTCCTGGGCTGCCAGTTCCATCCCGAACTCAAGTCACGGCCCAACCGGCCCCACCCGCTCTTCGCCGGTTTCATCGGCGCGGCGCTCCGGCGCCGCCTCCAGGCGAACCGGCCCGCCGCGCCGGCTCGAGACGAACTGCTGGCTGGCACTCGAGGGTAGCATGGGCTGGACCTTCCGCCAGGTACCGCTCCTCATTGCCGGGCCCTGTGCGGTGGAGTCCGGCGACGTGATGCTGCGGGTGGCGGAGGAGCTTGCCCGGCTCGGCGCCCGCCTCGGTCTCCCGGTTTGCTTCAAGGCGAGCTTCGACAAGGCCAATCGAGCCCGGCTCGCGAGCCCCCGGGGCCCCGGGCTCGACGCCGGCCTGGAAGCCCTGCGCCGCGTCAAGGAGGCCACCGGCCTGCCCGTGCTCACCGATATCCACGAACCGGCCCAGGCGGCGCCGGCCGCGCTCGTCGCCGACCTGCTCCAGATTCCAGCGTTCCTCTGCCGCCAGACCGACCTGCTGGTGGCCGCGGGACGCACCGGCCGGCCGGTGAACATCAAGAAGGGCCAGTGGATGGCGCCCGGCGACATGCCCGGCGCCGTCGAGAAGGTCCGGGCCGGCGGCAGTTCGGAGATCGCGGTCACCGAACGGGGGACGTTCTTCGGATACGGGGATCTCGTCGTGGACATGCGCAACTTCGCGATCCTGCGCGACGCCACCGGGGTGCCCGTTCTGTTCGACGCGACGCACGCCGTGCAGCGGCCGGGCCGCGGCCCGCTGGGCGCGAGCGGGGGAACCCGGGAGCTGGTCCCGGTCCTCCTCTGTGCCGCCGCGGCCGCGGGGGCGGACGGCTTCTACCTCGAGACCCACCCCGACCCCGACCGGGCCTCGAGCGACCAGGCCACCCAGTGGCCGCTCGCCAAGCTCGATGACCTCGTCAGCCGTGCGCTCGACGTCTGGGCTGCGAGGCACCGCCCCCTGGAGGCGCGGGTATGATCGACCCCGCACTGGCCGGCCGGATCAAGCTCCTCGCCCTCGACGTGGACGGGGTGCTCACCAACAACGCCATCTACGTGAGCCTGGTGGGCGGACAGCGGGTGGAATTCAAGCAGTTCGACATCCAGGACGGGCTGGCCCTGGGCCTCGCCCGGCGGCTGGGCCTGGTGGTGGCCTGGGTGAGCGGGCGCTATTCCGATGCCACGACCCTGCGGGCCGCCGAGCTCAAGATTGACGAAGTCATCCAGGATCGGGGCGCCCGAAAGGTGCCGGCCATGACCGACATGCTGCTCCGGCGCGGCATCGGCTGGGACGAGGTCGCCTTTCTCGGCGACGATCTCGCCGATGTCCCGGTGCTGCGGCGCGTGGCCCTGCCGATGGCCGTGGCCAACGCCGTCGACGAGGTCAAGGCCCTCGCGGTGTACGTCACCCGGTCGCCCGGCGGCGCGGGGGCCGTGCGTGAGGCGGTCGAAGCGCTCCTCCGGGCTCAGGGCCGCTGGCAGGAAGCCGTCCGGGTGTACCTGGAGGACCGGGGAGAGCAGCCCGAGCCGGCGACCGGCACCGGCCGCACCGGGACCGGAGGGCGACGTCCGTGAGGCGGGGGGGCGCCGTGACACCGCTCCTGGCCGCGCTCGCGATCTCGGCGGCCTGCTCCGGCGAGGCCGTGCGCCCCACCGCGACCCTGGCCGCCTCCGACACGGCGGATCAGGTGCTGGAGGGCGTGGACTTCGTCCTGACCGATGCGGGTATCCGCCGCACCCGGGTCCAGGCGGACTCGGCGTTCCTCTTCGAGTCCAGCCAGATCGCCAGCCTGCGGCGCCTCACGGTCACCTTCTTCGACGCCAACGGGCGCGAGACCTCCACGATCCAGGCGGACTCGGGCCAGTACGCCATGCGCGACGGCTCCATGATGGCCTGGGGCAACGTCCTCGCCACCACACCGGACGGCAAGCGGCTCCGGAGTCAGGAGCTCCGCTACGATGCCCGAAACCGGAAAATCTGGTCGTCGCTGCCGTTCGTGTTCGATCACGGCGACCGGCACGTGGAGGGCAACAGCTTCGAGTCCGATCCCGAGTTCCGGGACATCGTCACCCAGCAGCCGCGGGCGACTCAGCGCGGCGACGGCATCGTGCTGCCGGGACAATGAGAACGATTCTGATCACCGGCGTCCTGGTCCTGAGCGCGGCGGCGGCGCTCGCCGGACAGCGGCGGGCGTCGCCCGGAGCCGCGGGGCGCTGCGTGCTCCAGCTCGACAGCACGGGGCGGGCGGGACGCCAGCTGATCGTGGGTGCCGACACCAACTATTACGCCGGCGGCGGCGTCTGGCTCAGCTGTCTCCGCGCCACGGTGACCATGGTGAGCGACAGCCTGGCCTTCACCGGGCCGGCAGGCCGCAAGGTGGCGCAGTTCATCGGGAACGTGCGCTACCGCGACTCCACGGTGACCATGGAGGCGGAGCGGGGCACCTATTTCACCGCCGGCGAAAGATGGGAAGCCCGGGGCAACGTCCGCACGGTGAACACCCGTACCGGGTCCACCCTGACCGGCCCGTCCCTCGACTATTACCGGGCCGTCCCGGGGCGCGACACCGTGGAACTCTACGCGGTCGGCCGTCCCACCATCAGCTACGCGACCCGCGACTCGGCCGGGCAGCCGGCGGAGCCCTATCGGGTCGTGGGAGACCGGGTCCGGATGAAAGGCAACGACCGGATCTGGGCCGGCGGTCGTGTCACCATTGACCGCAGCGACTTCCAGGCCCGCGGCGATTCCCTGCAACTCGACGCCGGTCCGGCAGGGGAGGGGAGTCTGTTCGGCAGTCCCGTCATGCGGGGGCTGGGCCGGGATTCCTTCGAGCTCACCGGGGGGCGGATCGATCTCAGGCTCGAGAACCAGGCGCTCACCTATGTCCTCGCCCTCTCGGACGCGCACGCCGTGAGCCGCGACGTGGATCTCGTCGCCGATACCATCGGGCTCGATCTCGAACGGAACCAGCTGGCCCAAACCTTGGCCTGGGGTCGCCGCGGGCGGCCCCACGCGACGGCCGGCGACTACGAGATCCGGGCCGACTCGGTGGCCTTCGATACCCCGGAGCGCCTCCTCCGGGAGATTCGTGCCTATCGGGGAGCCTGGCTCGCGGGAAAGCCCGACCCCGAGAGCGCCGAGCCCGAGTGGCTGCGCCGCGACTGGATCACCGGCGATACGGTCGTCGCGCGATTCACGACCTGGGATTCGGCCGGCACCCTGCGGAGCAGCGTGCACCTCATTGACGCCCGAGGGGCGGCCCGGGCGCACTACCGGGTGAGCGAGGCCCGGGGCGGGGGCGCCCTGCCCGCCATCAACTACGCCCGGGGCCGCCAGATCATCGTCCGGATGCGCCCCGAGGGGCGGCGCGGGGTCGAGCGCGTAGATATCGAGGGGCAGGTGGACGGCGTCTATCTGGAACCGCTGGCCCTCCGGCCCGACTCGGCGGCGATCGCCGACTCGCTCAGGCGGAGGCGCGTGCCATGAGCGACTTCTATCAGCACCTCGCGGAACGGGATCCCTCGGTGCCGCTGGCCCTCGCGGCGCTGGTCAGGGACGCCGACGAGGACGGGAGCCTCGACCTCCCCACCCTCGCCGCCTCCTACCGCGAGACCGTCCTGGTGGCCCGGGAGATGGTGGGGGAGGGGGGGCCGGAGCTCACCAGCGACGAGGTGCACGACAACCTCACTCGCTCCGTGCTTCCCCGCCTCGCCGACGAGGGCTGGATCGCTCCGCCCGCCGCCGGCGACGGGTGGGAACGGGTGCGGGTGGTGGGGCCCCTCTGGGAGATGGCCCGCGCCGACCGGGTGCGGTCCCGGATCCGCCTGCTCGACGCGGCCTGCCAGGGCATCCGGCGTCGGGAGAGCGCCCGGCTGGCGGTGCCCGGCCCGCTGCCGGGCGGGAGCATTCTGGAAGGGACCGGCCTGTGCAAGTCGTTCCGCCGCCGGCGGGTCGTGGACAACGTGAGCGTGCGGCTTCAGCAGGGAGAAATCGTGGGCCTGCTCGGCCCGAACGGGGCGGGGAAGACCACCACCTTCTACCTCCTCACCGGCCTCATCCGGCCTGACGGCGGCCGCGTCACGCTGGACGGCAGCGACCTCACCCGCGCCCCGATGTACCGGCGAGCCCGGATGGGGATCGGCTATCTGGCCCAGGAGCCCAGCGTGTTCCGCAAGCTCACCGTCGAGGAGAACTTGCTCGCGATCCTGGAGACGCTCGATCTCTCGCGGGAGGAGCGCCGGCGCCGGCTGGAGGCGTTGCTGGACGAACTCTCCATCAAGCACCTGCGGAAGAGCAAGGCCTACTCCCTGTCGGGCGGCGAGCGGCGCCGGCTCGAGATCACCCGGGCGCTCTGCACCCAACCCAAGTTCATGCTCCTCGACGAGCCCTTCGCCGGTGTGGATCCGATCGCCGTGCACGACATCCAGACCATCGTGGCCGGCCTCCGCCACCGGGGGATCGGCGTCCTGATCACCGATCACAACGTGGAGCAAACGCTCGACATCGTGGACCGCGCCTACATCATGTTCGAAGGGAAAGTGCAGGTCTCCGGCCCCGTCCGGGACCTCGTGTACGACGACCGGGTGGCCCAGCTCTACCTCGGCCCCACCCTCACCGCCCGGCTCCGGGCCCGGCTGGAGAAGGTCGCGTGAAGACCGGGCTCTCCCAGCAGACCTCGCTCCGCCAGGACCTGCGGATCAATCCGCGCCTGTATCAGGCCATGGACATGCTCTACATGCCCATGATGGATCTCCAGCAGCATCTGAAGCAGGAGCTTCTGGCCAACCCGTTCCTCGAGCTGGTCGAGCCCGAGGAAGAGGATGTGACCCAGGCCGAGCCGACGCCCACCAAAGAAGAAGAGAAGGAGAAGTCGAAGGCCGAGAACGACGCCGACTGGGAAGAGATCCTGCTCAACGGCTTCGAGCACCCGGGCGGGGTCCGGGAGGAATACGAGGAGAAGGAGTACACCGAACCCGTCACGGTGGAGACGCCGGACCTCGACGATCATTTGCGAGAGCAGCTCATGCTGCTCGATCTCACCGACCGGCAGAAGCTCCTCGCCGAGGAGTTCCTCGGCAACATCAAGGAGGACGGCTATCTCGGCGCCACGCTGGAAGAGATCCTGGAGCAGGTGAACCGGCTCATCCAGGAGCACGCCGAACGGACCGGCAAGACCGACGTGCCGCTCTTCACGATGAGCGAAGTGGAGGAGATGCTCGGCATCCTGCAGCGCCTCGACCCGCCCGGCGTGTGCGCCCGCGATCTGCGCGAGTGCCTCCTCATTCAGCTCCGCGAACGCAAGGAGACGGACACCCTCACCTACCGGCTGGTGGAGGAAGCGTTCCCCGACCTCATCGCGCACCGCTGGAACGACTTGGGCCGGCGCTTCGGGGTGGAGCCTGCCAAGGTCCAGGCCGCGGCCGACCAGCTGGCGAGACTCGATCCCAAGCCCGGGCTCAAGTACTCGGCCGGCGGAGACGGGTACGTCATCCCGGATCTCATCGTCGAGAAGATCGACGGCCAGTACAAGGTGTTCCTCAACGACAACGGGGTCCCGCGGCTCCGCCTCTCCCGGACCTATCAGGAGCTGGCCCGGGACAAGAAACGGCTCACCCAGGAGCAGCGGGAGTTCATCGCCTCGCGCATGAACAGCGCCAACTGGCTCATCCAGGCCATCGAGCAACGGCGCCAGACCATGCTCAAGGTGATGAACTTCATCGTGGACCGGCAGCGCGAGTTCTTCGAGAAGGGCGTGGAATATTTGAAGCCCCTCACGCTCCGGGAGGTGGCCGAGGTCATCAACATGCACGAGTCCACGGTGAGCCGGGTGACCAACGAGAAATACGTCCAGACCCCCCGCGGCGTGCTCCCCCTCAAGTTCTTCTTCTCGAGCGCGCTCTCCACCGCGAGCGGCGAGGACGCGAGCGCCCGAGCCATCCGGGCCAAACTCCAGAAGATGGTGGCCGAGGAGGACCCGGCCAACCCGCTCACGGACCAGCAGATCGTGCACCTGTTCCAGGAACAGGGTATCAAGATCGCCCGCCGCACCGTCGCCAAGTATCGCGACCAGCTCGGGATCCTGCCGGCCCGGATGCGCAAGCGCGTATGACGGCGCCCGCGGTGGATGTCAGCATCCTCGTCCCCGCCAAGGACGAGGCGGAAAACCTCCCCGAGTTCGTTCGCCTGACGGCGGAAGCGCTGGAACGGGCGCCGTTCTCGTTCGAGCTGATCGTCGTGGACGACGGTTCGCGCGACCAGACCGGGCGGGTGCTCCAGGACCTCGCGACCCAGTACCCGTTTCTTCGGGTCGTCACCCACCGCCGGCAGCGGGGGATCGCGGATGCGCTGCGATCCGCCGGCGCCGTGGCCCAGGGCGAGATCTTCGTCTTCTATCCGGCCGACCTCCAGTACCTCCCGTCCGACATCCCGGCCCTCGTCGCCCCGATCCTGGCCGGCGAGGCCGATATCGTGACCGGCACCAAGCAGGGCAAGTACGAGAAAGCCTTCGTCTCGTCGGTGTACAACCGGCTCTGCCGCTTCCTGTTCGGGGTGCCGGTGAGCGATCTCAACTCGGTCAAGGCCTTTCGCCGCCAGATCATGGACGGCGTTCCCCTCCGGCCCGACTGGCACCGCTACATGGTCGTGATCGCGGCTGCGGACGGATTCCGCCTCACCTCGCGCCCCGTTCCCCTCTATCCCCGGCGGGCGGGGGTGTCCAAGTTCACCTGGCGGCGCATCCCCATCGGAGTGTTCGATCTGGTCTCGGTCTGGTTCCAGCTCCGGTTCGGGCGCAAACCGATGCTGTTTTTCGGCGTGCTCGGGGCCGCGCTGTTCCTGGTCGGATTGCTGGGGGGCGTGGCGGCGCTGGTGCTCCGATTCGGCTACGGGATCGGGTTCCGGCCGCTGCTCAATCTGGTCGAGACCATGGTCATCTCGGGCATCGCGCTGTTCGGCTTCGGATTCCTGGGCGAGATGGTCGCGGGGCTCCGGGAGGAGATCCGCGAAAGTCTCCGCCAGCTCGAGCGCGGGCGGAACTGACGGCGGCATGAATCGCTCGCGCCAGCCGGGACTCGTCCGGCCGGTGGGTCCGGCCCGCCAGGCGGCGGTCTAGGCTCGCGTCGTGCGCGTCGTCTTCCTCACGCACAACTTTCCCCGCTTCGAGGGCGATGTCGCCGGAGCCTTCCTCGCCACGCTGGCCCTGGCCCTCCGCCCGCGCGGGGTCGAGGTGTCCGTGGTCGCGCCGAGCGATGCGGGGGAGGCGGGCCCACCCGAGTTCCAGGGGATCCCGGTGCGCCGCGTCCGCTATGCCGCGCCGTCGCACGAAGTCCTCGCCTACCGGGGCACCCTGGCCGAAGCCGTTCGCGTCCCGGCCCGCTGGAGCGCCTTGCTGGGTCTCCACCGGGCGCTTCGCGAGGGCGCCCGGCAAGAACTTGCGGCGGGAGCCCGGCTGGTCCACGCCCACTGGTGGGTCCCGGGCGGCCTCGCCGCGCCACCCGAGGCGCCGCTGGTACTCACCGTCCACGGCACCGACGGTGCGTTGCTCCGGCGCTCCCGCCTGGCGCGACTCGTTGCCCGGCCGGTCTTCCGGCGCGCCAGGCTGGTGACCACCGTTTCCGCGGAGCTCGCGCGCACCGTCGAGGCGGCCGTAGGGCGAACGGTGGAGGCCGAGCACATTGTCCCGATGCCGGTCGCCACCCGGCGGTTCGATCGTTGGAGCGGCGGGGGCGGGGGGGCCATCGTGGTGGCCCGCCTCACTGAACAGAAACGGGTGGAGCTGGCCCTCCAGGCCATGGCAGCCTTGCACCAGGCGGGCCGGCCCCTGCCGCTGACGGTCGTTGGTGACGGGCCGCTCCGGAACCGGCTGACCGCCCTGGCGCAGGCCCTCGGGATCGCCGATCGGGTCCGGTTCCTCGGGATGCGATCCCCGGACGAGGTGGCCCGCCTCCTCGCCGAGGCCGACGTGATGGTGTTCCCCGCGCGCGGGGAAGGGTTCGGGCTCGCCGCCGCAGAAGCCCTGATGGCCGGGGTGCCGGTGGTGGCCTGCTCCGACGGCGGCGGTGTCCTGGACATCGTGCCGCCGGACGGAGCGGGCCGGATCGCCGAGCCCACCGGGGCCGGGATCGCCGCCGCGCTGGCCGCCCTGCTGGACCAGCCGCACGCCGCGCGCGAGGCGGCCCGCGAGCTGGGCCGGGCGTGGCGCGTCCGGCTCTCGCCCGAGTCCGTGGCCGAGCAATATGCCCGCTGGTACCACGAGGCCCTGCGTGCCTGATCGCCGGCTCCGGCTGGTTCGCCTCGGCCTGGGGCTCGCCGTGACGGCGTGGCTCGGGGTCGCCATCTGGCGCAACTGGGCCGAGGTCCGGGCCCAGCCGCTCACGTGGTCCCTGAACCCGGGAGGCGTCGTCCTGAGCGCGGTCCTCGTCTGGGCCATGTACGCGATTCTGATCGTCGCCTGGCGCGCGACGCTGGCGGGATGGGGCCAACGCCTCGGAGCGTGGGAGGCAGCGCGCATCTGGACGGTGTCGAGTCTCGGCAAGTACGTGCCGGGCAAGGTGTGGGCGATCGCCGGCATGGCGCTGATGGCCCGGGAAGCAGGCGTGGCACCCTGGGCCGCGACCGCGTCGGCCGTCATCATGCAGGCGCTCGCCATCGGCACGGGGGCGCTGGTGGCCGGCGCCGCGGGAAGCCAGGCGCTCGAGTCGGCGCACCCGGGAGCCACCGCCGCCCTCTGGACCCTCACCGCCCTGAGCGCGATCGGCGTGGGGCTTCTGGCCTGGCCGCCGCTGGTCCGGCGGCTCGTGCGGGCGGCGGCGGGGGTGGCCGCTCAGGACTCGCTCGCCGCCGGACCCGTCCTTCTCGGGCTCGGCGCGAACCTGGTCGCCTGGCTCGGCTACGGCGTTGCCCTCTGGATCCTGGCGCGCGCCACCCTGCCCGGCGCCGGGCTCAGCCTGGAAGTGGCCATCGGGAGCTTCGCCGCCTCGTACGTCGCGGGCCTCCTGATCCTGTTCGCACCGGGCGGGCTCGGGGTCCGTGAAGGAGTCTTCGTCCTGATGGTGCAGGGATCCCTGGGGTGGGGCGGGGCGGCGGCACTCGCCGTGGCCTCCCGGCTCCTTCTCACCCTGACCGAGCTGGGAGCCGCCCTGCCGTTCCTTCTCCTTCGCCGTGGGAGCCTGCGTGTCGGAACCTGAAACCAACCGGCCGGCATTCCAGCCGAGATACCCCCGGGCGGCCGCGCTGCTCGTGACGGCCGCGAGCGCCTTCACGCTGCTCCTCCCCCTGCTGGGAGGTGCCACCCTGCTCGGCGGGCAGAACTCCGACATGCTGGTGGCCGGGTACTCCTTCCGCCTCTTCGGTGCCGAGGAGTTCAAGGCCACCGGGGCCATCCCCCAGTGGAATCCCTATCTCTTCGGCGGGCTTCCCTATATCGCCGCCATGCACGGCGACATCTTCTACCCCACGGCCTGGCTTCGCTGGATCCTGCCCGTGGATCTCGCGATCACCTGGGGCATGGCCGTGCACTTCGTGCTGGCCGGGTTCTTCGGTTACCTCCTCGCCCGCGGCCTCAAGCTGAGCTGGAGCGCAGCCGTCGTGGCGGGCGTGGCCTACCAGCTCAGCGGCATCGTCGCTTCCCAGGTGAGCCCCGGCCACGATGGGAAGCTCTTCGTCTCGGCGCTCGCCCCCCTCGCCTTCCTGGCCCTGCTCAACGCCATTCGCCACGGGAAGACGGTGTGGTACGGCTGGTTCGCGGTCATCGTGGGCCTCTGTGTGCTGAGCCCCCACTATCAGATGACCTACTTTCTGCTGATTGCGCTCGGCCTCTGGACGCTCTATCTCGCGTTCCTGGACCCGGAGCGGGAGGCAACGACCCCACCGTGGGGCGCCGTCGCGTGGGCGGCCGTCGCGGTGGTGGCCGGCGTCGCCATCGCGGGCCTCCAGATCCTGCCGTTCCTCGAATACATCCCCTATTCGCCGCGCGCGGCGGGCGGGCCCAACACCGGCTGGACCTACGCCAATCTCTTCTCGATGCCGCCCGAGGAGATCCTCACCGCGGTGCTCCCGGAGTTCAACGGCGTCCTGGACAACTACTGGGGCCGGAATCCGTTCAAGTTCCACACCGAGTATCTGGGCGCGGTGGTGCTCATGCTCGCCTGCCTGGCCTGGGGCGTCTCCGAACGACGGCGCCTGCTCACCGCGCTGGCCGTGCTGGCGGTGTTCTTCCTCCTGCTCGCCTTTGCCGGGCACACTCCGTTCTACCGCCCCTTCTACGAGTTCATGCCCATGGTCAAGAAACTCCGCGCCATGGGCATGGTGTTCTACCTGGTGGCACTGCCGGTCGCGCTGATGGCCGGCCTCGGCGCCGAACGGCTCCTGTCAGGGACGGTCAGCCGGCGCGGTGTCGGATTCCTGGCCGGCGGATTCGGGCTTTTCGCGCTCCTCGGCGTGGCCGGCGTGCTCCAGGTGGTGGCCGAGGGGCTCGCGGCGGCCGAGCGGATGGGTGCCGTGCAGGCCAATGCGCCGGCTCTTCGGGCCGGCGCGGGCCGGCTGCTGGCCGTGGTGCTCGCCGCGGGCGCGGTGATGTGGCTCGTCCGCGAGCGGCGGCTCGTCGGGCTCCCCGCGGCGCTCACGCTCGCCGCCCTCACGGCCCTCGACCTGTGGAGCGTGGACCGACGGTTCTTCGAGTTCTCCCCCCGTGCCTCCGTGCTCTTCGGGCAGGACGAGGTAACCCGGCACCTCGGCGCCGTCAGGCAACCGTACCGCGTGCTCGATTACGCCGGGGCCTATCGCCAGTCCTCGATTCTCATGGCCTATCGCATCCCCAACGTGCTCGGCTATCACGGCAACGAGCTCCGGTTCTATGACGAGCTGGGCGGCAAGGACCGCGGCTGGGCCAACCTGGGGTCGGGAAACCTCCTCGACCTGCTCGCCGTGCGATTCATTCTCCTGGATCGGGCCCAACCCATCCCGGGGTATCATCAGGTCCTGGGTCCCGTGAGTACCGCCTTCGGTACCACAGCCGTGCTGTACGAGCGCGACAGTGTTCCGCCGTACGCCAGGGTCGTCACGGCGGCGGCCAAGCTCCCCGAAGCGCAGGTCCCTCCGACCGTGGTGGATCCCCGCTTCCCGGTGGATCGGATCGTGATCTATCCGGAGACCGCCACCGTCGCCGTGCCGCCGCTCAGACGGCCCCTCCCGGTCTCCCCGGTCCGAGCCGAAGTCGTCGCCTGGGCCCCGGGACAGATCCGCGTGGCGCTCTCCGGGGCGGATTCGTCGCCCTCCTACCTGCTGGTCTCTGAGAACTGGTATCCCGACTGGCACGCCACGGTTGACGGAACGCCGGCGCCCGTGCTTCGCGGCGATCACACCCTGCTGAGCGTCGTCCTGCCGCCGGGTGCCCAGCAGGTGGAGTTCCGGTTCGATTCCCCCGCCTACGCCAGGGGCAAGCTGGTGTCGCTGCTGGCCGTGCTGGTGACGCTGGGGTGGCTCATCGTCCCGGGCCTGCGCTCGAGGAGGCCGGGCGGTGCTTGAACGCTTCCTCGTCATCATCCCGACGTACAACGAGGCACAGAACCTGCCACAGATCGTCCCGGCGATCCTCAGGCAGGACCAGCGGCTCGAGGTGCTCGTCGTGGACGACAACTCCCCGGACGGGACCGGAGACCTCGCCGACCGCATGGCCGCCACCAAACCGCGCGTCCACGTTCTGCATCGGCCGGCCAAGGAAGGACTGGGGCGGGCGTACATTGCGGGCTTCCGCTGGGCGCTGGCCCGCGGGTACGACGCGGTTTTCGAGATGGACGCGGATTTTTCGCATGACCCGTCTTACCTGTCGGAATTCCTCCACGCGATCGAGGACCACGACCTCGTCGTTGGTTCCCGGTACGCCACCGGTGTCAACGTGATCAATTGGCCGATCTCCCGGTTGCTGCTGTCGCTCGGGGCGAACCTGTACGCCCGGCTGGTCACCGGACTTCCGCTCACCGACCTGACCAGCGGGTTCAAATGCTTCCGGCGCGAGGTGCTGGAGGCCATCAATCTCGACCAGGTGCGCTCCAACGGCTACGCCTTCCAGATCGAGATGAACTTCCGGGCCTGGCGCAAGGGTTTCCGGATCACCGAGCTCCCGATCATCTTTCATGACCGGGTGGAGGGCCACAGCAAGATGAACCGGCGCATCGTGCGGGAGGCCATCTGGATGGTCTGGTGGCTCCGGCTCCAGGCGCTTCTCCGTCGGATCTGAGGCGCGTTCCGGACCGGATGAAAGGCACCGTCTTCTACAAGATGACCGGGTCGGGCAACGACTTCATCCTGCTCGACGGCCGGTACACGGCTCCGGCGGACTGGCCGGCGGAGCGCATCGCGGAACTGTGCGACCGCCGGATGGGCGTCGGCGCCGACGGCCTCGTGGTGCTCACGCCCCTGGGGAACGCGCGGGTCCGGATGGATTTCTGGAACTGCGACGGCTCGCGCGCCGCGATGTGTGGCAACGCCGCTCTGTGCAGCACCCGCCTCGCCGCATTCCTCGGCCTGGCGCCCGCCGGAGGGATGCGCCTGGTGACCGATGCCGGGGAGTTCGGCGCCCGCTGCGGCCCGGCCGGCGAGGAGGCCGAGCTCAACCTGCCGGATTTCACCCTCCCCGACGCCGCCCCCCCAGGTCTCCGCCTGAGGGCGGGGGAGTCGGTCGGGGCGCTGGTCACCGTGGGCGTGCCCCATCTCGTGCTCCGGGTGGAGGACCTCGAGCAACCCGACCTCATGAGGCGAGGGTGCGAGCTCCGGCGCGATCCCGTGCTGGGGCCCGCCGGAGCGAACGTGAACTTCGTCGCCCCGGCCAACGGGGAGGCGGGAACCTGGTCGCTCCGGACCTACGAACGAGGCGTGGAAGGGGAAACGCTCGCCTGCGGAACCGGTGCTGTCGCTGCCGCCGCCGCCCTGGCGCGGGTCGGGCTGGCGGCGCTGCCGGTCCGGGTCCGGACTCGAAGCGGGCGGGTTCTCACGGTGAGTGCGGAGCTCGCCGGCGGCGAGGCGAGGAATGTCTGGCTTGCGGGGGAAGGACGGCTGGTCTTCACCGGGGTTCTCTGAGCCCCGGGGTTCGCTCCGCTGCCTCGCGGGTTTTTGCGGTAACTCCCACGACGAGACCGAATTCGAGCCTCGAGCAGGGCCCTCGGGCGAGGGGGGGGAAGCCCGAGTTTCCCACAGCCATCAACGCATCAGATTAACATAATGCACATTATACGACATCAGGCTTGCCGCCAGCCACGGCGATTCAGCCTCGGCCACTCGCCCGGACGAAAGGCACCTCGGGCCAGTGCCGCCGGGCCCCCCCCGCCTGGGCCCGGAACGCCCATCCCGGGCTTGCCAGCGGCTCGAGCCGCTAGAGCTTGCCCCGGTTCAGCTCGGCCAGCCGGACCTCGGCCTCGACCTTCGAGCTCGATTTCGGGTAGTCCTTGATGATCCGGCGGTAGGCCTCGATGGCTCGGGCCGTGTCGCCCGCATTGGTCCAGGCCCGGCCCGCGTCAATCAGGAAGTCGGCCCGCAGATAGTCCGTGTCGGCCGAGCGGGAGGCGTTTTCGAAGGCTCGCGCCGCGTCCGCCGGGCGGCTGGCGTTCTCGTACGCCCGGCCCAGGAGTCCGTAGGCGGCCGAGCGATACGCCGGCTTGGGTCCCGACTTGAGGAATTCCTCGAGGCTCACGGCGGCCAGTTCGTGCTGGCCGTTGATGAGCCTCACCTGGTTCAGGGCGATCACCGCCTCCTGGGCCGCGTCCGTGCCGGAGTACGTGGAGATGACCTTCTGAAGCTCGCTCGCAGCGAGCGGGAGGTTGCCGCTCTCCGCGGCGTTCCGGGCCTGATCGAGCGCGCGCGCGGCGAAGGCTTCCTTCCGCCGCCCGCTCATCACGACGAACCAGGCCGCGAGCACGAGCACCAGCACCCCGATGCCGATCCAGCGGGCGAGCTTCGACTGCAGCAGGTCGAGCCAGTTGCGGCCGGCGGATTCGAGGGAGCCCACCTGCGGCTGCGGCGGCTGCCCTGCCCGGGGCTTCGGCGCGTCGAGTGTCGAATTCATGAGGTCGGCTTTCGCGGAATGTCAGGTGCCCCCGAGACGATTCGAACGTCCGACCAACGGTTTAGGAAACCGCTGCTCTATCCAGCTGAGCTACGGGGGCCCGAAGCGTGTAAAGCTAGCCCGGCCGCCGAGATGGAGTCAACGCGCCTAGACGGCCATGAGCGTGTGGACGGGGGCCCCGAGCAGCCGGCCCGCCCCCCGGAGCCCCTCGATCTCCAGCATGAACGACCAGCCCACCACCTCCCCACCGAGCTTGCGGACCAGCTCCCCGGCCGCGTGGGCGGTCCCGCCGGTGGCCAGTACGTCGTCAACCACCAGCACGCGGGCGCCCGGGGGACAGGCGTCGGAATGTCCTTCCAGCGCGTCGGTCCCGTACTCCAGTTCGTACTCGTGGCGGATCCGCTGCCAGGGGAGCTTCCCCGGCTTTCGCAGCGGGATGAATCCGGCCCCGAGCAGCACGGCGACCGGGGCTGCCAGAATGAATCCTCGGGCCTCGATCCCCACCACGTGGCTCACGGCGGCGGTACCGAACGGCTCGGCCAGCCCCTCGATGAGGTGGCGGAGAAGCAGGCCATCCTGCAGGACTGGCGTGATGTCCTGAAAGACGATGCCCGGCTTGGGATGGTCCGGGATCGGCCGCAACGTTTTCCGGATACGGGCCAGCACATTGGGATCCATGGCGAACCTGAGGCAAAGGTTGCTGTCGAAGTCCTAACTACCTGATTTCGAAGGTCTTGGAAGCGATGGCCTCATCCGAAATCTGCGACTTCTCCACACCGGCCACGCGAGCGCGTGCCGGCCCCTCCCAGAGCGCGCGCTCGAGGCTTGCGAGCGCCTCCGGGCTCCCGGACGCCACCACCTCGACCCGCCCGTCCGGCAGGTTCGCCGCATGGCCGGTGATCCCGAGCGCCGCGGCGCGCCGGGCCACGAAGAAGCGGAACCCCACCCCCTGCACCAGCCCGGTCACGATGAATCGGACTGTCACGCTGGCCTGGCCCTCCGTCCCCGGAACCACTCCACGGCGATGGGGAGAACCGAGATCGCGATGATGGCGGCGATCACCAGGCTGAAATTCTGGCGGACCAGGGGGAGATTGCCGAACAGGTATCCCCCGAAGACGAACAGGCCCACCCAGAGCACGCTCCCGAGCACGCTGTAGGTGAGAAAGCGGAGATACGGCATCTGCCCTACCCCGGCCACGAACGGAGCGAAGGTCCGGACGATGGGCAGGAACCGGGCGATGACGATCGTCCGGCGGCCGTGCCGCTGGTAGAACTGGCGCGTCTTCTCGAGATGCTCGTACTTGAGGAAGCTGATGGTGCCGCTGAAGGCTCGCTCGCCGATGTAGCGGCCGGCCCAGTAGTTGGTCGAGTCGCCCAGGATGGAGGCGGCGGCCAGCGTGGCGAAGAGGCCCCAGACGTCGAACGCCCCGATCCCGGCGAAGGTGCCGGCCGCGAAGAGGAGCGAGTCTCCGGGCAGGAACGGGGTCACCACGAGGCCGGTCTCGCAGAAGACCACGCCGAAGAGGATCAGGTAGCTCCATCCCCCGAAGCGCCGGATGATCTCGCCCAGGTGCTGGTCGAGGTGCAGGAACAGGTCCACGAAATCCTTGAGCAAGTCCATGCGGATGCCTTCAGCGGGAGGGGTCCGGCGCGAAGCCGAAGTGACCGAGCAGGGGGACGAACCGCACGTCGGACACGGGCTCGGTGCGGTACCCGGTGTCTTCCCGGGTGATGCGCGTGAGGACCTGGGCCTCGCGGTCGCCGAGGGGAAGGACGAGGCGGCCGGCGGGCGCGAGCTGCTCGAGCAGGGGGCGGGGCACTTCGGGGGACGCCGCGGTCACCAGAATGACATCGTAGGGGGCGAAGGGGCGCCAGCCCAGCGAGCCGTCTCCCGCGAGGACGGTCACGTTGTGCAGCAGGTCGAGCGCTGCCAGTGCTTCCCGGGCGGCGTGGGCCAGCGGTGCCAGGCGCTCCACGCTGAACACCCGCTCGGCGAGGAGCGCGAGGAGGGCCGTCTGGTATCCCGATCCGGTTCCGATCTCCAGCACCTTCTCGCGGCCGGTGAGCCGCGCGAGCTCGAGGTAGCGCGCCTGCACCCACGGCTGGGAGATGGTCTGCCCCCCGCCGATCGGCAGCGCGGTGTCCTCGTAGGCCCGGTGGCGCAGGCTCTCCGGCACGAATCGGTGCCGGGGCACCTGGGACATGGCATGGAGCACCGCCAGGTCGCGGATGCCCTTGGCCTGGAGCTCGGCGACCAGCCGGCTCCGGTAGCCGCCGTAGCCGTCCCCCTGCCCTACCGCTCGAGCGACCATCCGCGCACGGTCTCGAGCAGGGCGTAGTTGGTGAGATCCATGTGGAGCGGGGTCACCGCGATGTAGCCTTCGGCCACCGCGTAATGATCCGACTCCTCCCCCCCGGTCCAGTGAATGGTCCCCCCGCCGATCCAGAAGATCTCCCGGCCCCACGGATCGCGCATCCGGGTGAGCGACTCCTGGAAAAACCGGCTCCCCAGGGGGCAGACGCGAATGCCTTTCACGTCCGAGGCGGGGATGGCCGGCAGGTTGATGTTGAGCAGGGTCTCCTTGGGAAAATCCCGGACCCCGGTGATCCGCTGGACCAGGTGCACCAGGAGTTCCCGATAGGTCTGGAGCGTCGGAAGGTCATCGCCCCCCGCGAAGGAGATCGCGATGCCCGGGACGCCCAGGGTCACGGCCTCCATCGCCGCGGCCACCGTGCCGGAGTAGAGCACGTCCTCGCCCATGTTCGGCCCGTGGTTGATGCCGGAGAAGACGAAGGCAGGACGCTCGGCCAGCAGGACGCCCAGGGCGAGCAGCACGCAATCGGTGGGGGTTCCGTCCACCTGAAAGGAACCGTCCGGCCGCCGCGCGGGCCGGAGCGGCCGGTGCATGGTGAGGGAGTGGGAGGTGCCGCTCTGTTCGCGATCCGGCGCCACCACGGTCACCCGCCCCACCGTCTGGCACACTTCGGCGAGCAGGGCGATCCCGGGCGCCAGGATCCCGTCGTCGTTCGAGACCAGGATTTCCATGGAGGCTGGAAAGATAACCGGCTTACTGCCGGGGCCCCGGCTCCGACTTCCCGTCCAGGATGTCGAGGATCTCTTCCATGGCCTCCCGCAGCTCCCGGATGGTTTCCCGCTCCATGGCGGCGCGGGCCTGGGACCGGAGCTCGCCGGTGCGGCGGTAATGCTCGATCCGCTGGCGGGCGCCCTCGATGGTGTACTTCTCGGTGTAGAGCAGGTGCTTGACCAGCATGATGAGCTCGACTTCCCGGCTCTTGTAGACGCGGTTGCCCGAGCGGTTCTTGGCGGGGTTGAGAAAGCGGAACTGGCTCTCCCAGTACCGGAGGACGTGGGGTTTGAGGTCGGTCAGGGCGCACACCTCGCCGATGGAAAAGAACTCCTGCATCGGTCTCGCCATGGTCACCGCCACTGCTCCGGCTTGAGGGTGCGTTCCATGAGTTCGTTCACCGCCTGTCGCGGCGGCTTGGCCTCGAAGAGAATCCCCGCGACCTGCTCGCAGATGGGGAGTTCGACCTTCGCGCGCCGGCCCAGCTCGAGGGCGCTGCGGGCCGTGTTCACGCCTTCGGCGACGGTCCGATGGGCGGCGGTGTACTCGGCCAGGGTCTGGCCCTGGGCCAGGGCGACGCCGAGCGCCCGGTTTCGCGAGAGCGCGCCGGTCGTGGTCAGGATCAGGTCGCCCATCCCGGCCAGCCCAGCGAAGGTGAGCGGCTGGGCTCCCATCGCCACGCCCAGCCGGGTCATTTCCGCCAGGCCGCGGGTGATCAGCGCGGCCCGCGGGTTGTTGCCGAGCCCCAGGCCTTCGAGAATCCCGGCCGCGATGGCGATCACGTTCTTGAGCGCGCCGCCGAGCTCCACCCCGACCACGTCGGCATGGGAGTAGACCCGAAAGCGCGGGGTGGCGAAGATGCGCTGCACCTCCTCGGCCACGTCGCGCTCGGCCGCGGCCGCGACCACCGCCGTCGGCTGCTGCTGGAAGACCTCCAGGGCGAAGCTGGGACCGGAGAGGGCCGAGACCCTGGTGCCGGGGAGGGTTTCTTCCAGGACCGCATGCATCAGCTTGAGCGAGACCGGTTCGATCCCCTTGGTCGCGCTCACGACCAGGGCGCCGGCCGCGACCGCCGGGGCCGCCAGCGCGGCCACTCGCCGCACCGCATGGCTGGGCGCCGCCGACAGCACGACGCGAGCGCCGTCCACCGCCTCCGCCGCGTCGGCGAAGGCGCGGATCCCGGAGGCCAGCCCGCACCCCGGCAGGAACAGGGGATTCTCCTGCCGGGCGTTGAGCGCCTCCACGACCTCGCGCTCGTAGGCCCAGAGCCGAACCCGAAACCCCTTGCGGGCGAGCAGGTCGGCGAGCGTGGTACCCCAACTGCCCGCCCCGAGGACGGCGATGTCCATCATGGCTTCGAGGCGGCCTGTGCGCCGCGCCGGCCGAAGCGATGCTCGGTCCCCTGGAGGAGCCGCCGGATGTTGGGCCGGTGTTTCCAGACGATGAACGCCGCCACGGCCAGATCGAGCCCCAAATCGCCCAGGGTGCGGCGCGGCGGGTAGAGGAGAAAGTCGGCCACCGGCAGCGCGAGCGCCCCGATCATCGAGCCCACGGACACGTACCCGGTGAGCCGGACCAGGAGCAGCCACACCAGGGCGGCGAGGCCCACCGCGCCGGGGGCGAGGGCCAGGAAGGCGCCGGCGGCCGTGGCCACCCCCTTCCCTCCCCGAAATCCCACCAGCGGCGAGAGGGTGTGGCCCACGATGGCTGCCACGCCGCACAGGGTCGCGAAGTGAGGGAATCCCTCCCCCTTCGGCCCGAAGACGAGCACCGGGACCGCTCCTTTGGCGACGTCGACGAGGCCGACCGGCAGCGCGAAGCGCCAGCCGAGTACCCGGTAGACATTGGTGGCTCCGAGGTTCCGGCTTCCGTGGTCGCGCAGGTCGATCCCTCGGAACCAGCGCCCGGCCAGGTAACTGGTGGGGATGGCGCCGATGAGATACGAGATCACGAGGTAGACCAGGCGTTCAGTCATCGCGGCGCCGCTTCCCGCTCCGTCCTTGTCCCCTGATCCGGCGGCCATCGTCGCGCCGGCGGTGCGCGCCTGCCCCACGACTCGTGAACTTGAGCCGCAGCGGGGCGCCCTCGAAGCCCCACGCAGCCCGGAACCCGTGAGCCAGGTAGCGGCGATACGCCTCGGGGACGTCGTCCGGCCGGTTGCACACGATCGCGATCGTGGGCGGCCGGATACCCACCTGCGAGGCGTACAGCAGCTTCACTTCCTCCCCGGGCTGCTGGGGCGGCGCGTTCCGGGCGATCAGGTCCTGGAGGACCCGATTCACCTCGGCGGTGGGAACCCGCCGCTCGCGCGCCCGAGCTACCTCGACGATGAGCTCCGGCAGCCGGGCCACTCGCTGTCCGGTCACCGCCGAGACGTACAGGAACGGCACGTAGCGGAGAAATGGCGCCTTCTCGGTGAGGATCGCCTGCCCGCGGCGGGCGGTATTCGCGTCCTTCTCCTCGACCAGGTCCCACTTCGTTACCGCCACGATGAGCCCCGCGCCTTTCTCCCAGGCTTCGGTGGCGATCCGGAGGTCCTGGGCATGGAGGCCCAGCGTGGCATCCACCACCAGCACACAGACATCGGCCTCCTCGATGGCGCGGTGGGTTCGAAGGGTCGAGTAGAACTCGATATCATCTTCTACTTTAGCGCGACGCCGTAACCCCGCGGTATCTATGAAGTTGAGCGTCTGGCCATGATATCGCAAGGGGGTATCGATGGCGTCTCGGGTCGTCCCCGGCTCGGGGCCCACGACGAGGCGCTCCTCACCGAGGAGCCGGTTCACCAGCGACGACTTCCCGGCGTTCGGCCGCCCCACCACGGCCACCTGGATGGCGCCGGGCTCCGCGCCGCCGCGCCGCTCCGGCAGCCGGGCGACGATGGCGTCGAGCAGATCTCCGCTCGCCTTGCCCACCAGGGCCGAAAACGGGAGGGGATCCCCGAGGCCGAGCTCGTAGAAGGCCAGGTGGCCGGTGGTATGGGGGAGGTCGTCCAGCTTGTTCACGGCCACCAGGACGGGCCGTCCGGTCTGCCGGAGCTGGGCGGCGATCTCCCGGTCCATCGGAGTCGGGCCCTCCTTCCCGTCCACCACCAGGACGACCAGATCCGCCTGCTCGACCGCGAGCTCCACCTGGCGCCTGACGGCCACGTCCATGGACTGGGAAGACCCCGGCACGAGCCCGCCGGTGTCGATGAGCCAGAACGGCCGCCCGTTCCATTCGCACGCGCCGAAGTGGCGATCGCGAGTGGTGCCCGCGTGTTCGGACACGATCGCGTCCCGGCCGCCCAGCAGGCGGTTGAACAGGGTGGATTTGCCCACGTTGGGGCGCCCGACGATGGCGACGGTGGGACGGCTCACGCGGGCGGCGTCGCGAGAACGTCGGTGAAGTGGCGGGACGGCTCGACCGGCATCGGGACCTGAGCCCGGAGGTCGGCGAGCGTGAGGTCGTCCATGAACAGGCCTTCCTCGTTCAGGGACTCGGCCGGAATCAGCGCGAGGTCGAGGTCGGTTCGGTCCCCGAGCGCGTCCCGGAACGCCGCCCCCGGCAGCAATCCGGCGCAGGTGACGGGCGGGCCGAAGAGCGGGTTGGTGAGCACCAGCAGTTCGAAGCTCGCCCCGGTCGCCTCGCGAAGCGGCTCGAGGACCTGCGGCATGAGCGGCCCCATGGAGCGGCCGGTGCAGACGGCGATGCGCCGGCCCTCCCATCCCTCGAGCCGGGCCGTTTCCTCGGCGATCCGTTGCTGGAGGAACCGCACCGCCCCGACGCCATTCTCGACCTGCTCGAAGCCGTCGTAGACCCAGGCCGGGGGA
>DATLYZ010000075.1:0-18956 GCA_035574255.1 Gemmatimonadales bacterium
CGGTCGCCATTCACGGCGACTTCTACGCCAAGCAACTGGTGCTGGCGGACGGCGCGGTCGCCGTGCTCGACCTCGACCGCTCGGCGTTAGGCGATCCTGCCCGGGACGCCGGCCTCTTCCTGGCTCACCTCGAGCGCGACCGGCTCCGCGGCCGGCTCGGCGCCGCTCAGGCCGCCCGCATCGGGCGCGCCTTCCTGGCCGGGTACCGGCGCGCGGCCGGTGCCTTGCCGGGACACCTCGACCTCTACACGGCGATCGGGCTGCTCCACCTCGCTCCCGATCCGTTTCGCCACCGGGAGCCGGACTGGGCCGAGCGGATCGAAGCGCTGGTGGCCCGGGCGGCGGCCCGGCCGGCGGATGGCGTGCCGGTATGACGCCGCCGATCGCGACCGCCCCGCGGGACCCCGGCCTGCCCGCCCTGGCCCGGGCCCTCGATCCCGACGCGGCGCACCGGATGCTCGAGACCTACGCCGCCGCCCCTCTGGGGGCACGGCGACTCCTGCTCCACGGGCTCCGCCTGGTCCGGCACAAGCCGCACCGCCGGGCCGTGGTCGAGTACCGGCTCAAGGTCGAACGCGGCGACCGCTGCGACAGCGTGACGGTTCTGGCGAAGATCCGGGCCAAGGGGGCCGACCGGGCCACCTTCCGCCTCGCCCACGAGCTTCGCGCCCTCGGCCTCACCGAGCGGTCGTCCGACGGTATCGCGGTACCGGAGCCGGTGGCGCTGGTTCCCGAGGCGGACCTGTGGCTGCAGCGGCGGGTGCCTGGCGTCCCGGTGGAAGTGCTGATCCGCACGCCCGAGGCGACGCGGGCCGCGCAGCGGGCCGCGGAGGCGCTCGCGGCGCTCCACCGGTCCGGCGCGCGGCCCGCGCGCCGGCACACCCTCCAGGACGAGCTCGCGATTCTGGCGGGCTGGCTCGACGTCGCAGCCGCCGAGCGGCCCCGGCTCCGCCGGCGGATCGAGCGAGTGGGGGCGCGATGCCGCGAGGTCGCGGCGGCCGCCGGTCCGGGCCGGGCGGCATGTCTCCACCGGGATTGGTATCACGATCACGTCCTGATCCGCGGCCGCCTGGCGTGGATCCTCGATCTCGACTGCGTGGCGGAAGGCGAACCGGCGCTCGACGTCGGCAACTTCGTGGCCCACCTGCTGGAGCTGGGCCTCAGGGAGGCCGGGGACCCGGATCGCTTCGCGGGCGCGGCGCAGGCCTTCGTCGCGCGCGCGCTGGCCCTCGACCCCGGCCTGTCGCGCGACGCCGTCGAAGCCGCCACGACCCTGGCGCTGGCACGGCACCTCGGGCTCAGCGTGAGGCTCGCGGGACGGGCCTCCACCACCCCGGCTCTCCTCGCGCTCTGCGAGCGGCGCCTCGGTCTCGCCGGGAGCCATCCGTGAGACTGCCCGGACTCGCCACGGGGCTTCTGCTCTTCGGAACCGGCCCGCTCGGGGGCCAGACCGCTCCGCCGCTCGACGCCGAGTTGCTGGTGCGCACCGGCGGGGTCTGGGAAAGCAATCTCGACCACGAGTTGCACCCGCGCCCGGCCTATGGAGGGTTCGCCGCCCTGGGACTCGAGGTCCGGGACGATGCGGCCCGGCCCACGGTGAGCCTCGACTACGAGGTGGCACTGCATCGCTATACCGTGCCGACCCGCTGGGACCGGACCAGCCAGCGCGGCGGGGTGGAGCTTGCCCTGCGACTCGGCGGCCACTGGGTGTGGCGCCTCGACGGCGGCCTCTCGCTCCAGGGCTCATCCGACGACCGAGATCTGGGCAACGAGTACCGGGGCGCCACCGGCCTCGCGGCGAAGCCGGCGCCCGGCCTGACGATCGAGCTGGGCGGCGCGCTCCGGTTCAAGCGGTACCCCGACGACTCCAGCCGGAACGCCACCAACCGCTACGCCGAGGTGGAGCTCAAGCAGCGGGTGGGAGGCGGCGTGCGCCTCGCGATGGGAGGGCGGCTCGAAGCGAACGCCGCCCGGAGCGCGCGGAACAGCTATCGCCGCGCGACCTGGGCGTTCGGGCTGCGGCTCCGCCCGGGCGCGGCAGACGCGATCGAGGCTCAACTCAAACTCCGCCAGCAGCGGTATCCCGCCCGGCGAGTGGAGGTAAACGGACGGCAGGTCCAGCGCCGCGATACCCGGCTGAACCCGGTCCTGGCGTGGACCCACCGGCTTCGCGAAAACCTGGAGGTCTCCCTGAGCTACGAGTTCGAAGCCCGCCGCTCGAACGATCCCGACAAGGGCTTCGAGGCCCACGCGCTCTCGCTCGTGCTGACCCGGCGCTGGTGATCATGCTCGGCGGACCCCCGAAGCGCGGCGTGGCGAGCTGGATCGAAACGGTACAGGTGATACACGCCATGACGGGAGCGGGTCGCCCCAGGCGGCCGCGGCGACGTGCCGATCTCGGGGTCCTCCGGGGAGTTACGGTTCGCGCCCGCCGGGCTGGGGCCCGGCGGTCCGGATCATGCCAGACCAGGCGGCGCTGGCCCGTATCGCCGCTGGTCGCACTCTCGCTTCGAGCGCCCGCGCCCGTGTCCATTACCCCGCGTCTCACCGTGGTTCCCGTGAGCGACTCGTTCGCGGCCGTCTGGCCCGCCCTCGCCGCGGAGTGCGGGCTGGAGCTGTCCGCGGCGGGCGAGTCGCCCGCGGGCGAGGCGCGGCCCGGGGTGACGGCCGTGAACGCCGCGGGCGCCGAGGAAACGCTCGGGAGCATCCTGGCGGGGTTGCGGGAGCAGGGTGATACGATCGCCGCCGTGGGTGCCCTGCCCGATCACCGGATCGCCCTGGCTGCCATCCGGGCCGGGGCGGCGGAGTACTTTGCGCTTCCCCAGGACTACGAGCTGTTGCGGCGCTGGCTGCTGGAACGGGCGCAGGCGCTGCGGGTCGAGCTGGAGGGGGCCTCGTTTGCGCGCCGCGAAGCCACGAAGTACGAGTTCGCGGGGATCCTGGGCGACAGTACGGCACTCCGCGAGACCCTGGCACGGGCCGCGCGGATCATTCCCCACGCGGGGGTCACCGTCCTCATCACCGGGGAAACCGGCACCGGCAAGGAGCTGCTCGCCCGCGCGATCCACTATCACGGCCCGCGCCGTGAGGCGCCGTTCATCGAGGTCAACTGCGCTGCGATCCCCGAGCACCTGCTGGAGAGCGAGCTGTTCGGGTACGAGAAGGGCGCCTTCACGGGTGCCGCCGCCGCCAAGCCGGGCCTGTTCGAGGTGGCCGACGGGGGCACGGTGTTCCTGGACGAGATCGGGCACCTCTCGCTTCCGCTCCAGGGCAAGCTGCTCCGGGTCCTGGAGCAACGCACCTTTCGGCGGGTCGGCGGCACCGCCCCGAGGTCCGCCGATGTGCGAATCGTCGCCGCCACCCACGTGGACCTGGCCGCGGCGGTCCGGCGGGGGGAGTTTCGCGAAGACCTCTATTACCGGCTCAACGTCGTGGAGCTCCGGCTCCCCCCGCTGCGCGAACGCGGGGACGACGTGGTACTGCTGGCCCGCGCCTTTCTGCGCCGCTTCGCCCTGGAGTACGGCCTGCCGGAGCCCGCGCTGACGCCGGCCGCGGAGCGCCGGCTCCTCGCCCATCCCTGGACCGGCAACGTGCGCGAACTCCGGAACGTCCTCGAGCGGGCCATCCTCCTGCTTCGGGGCCCGGTGCTGGATGCGCCGGATCTCCAGCTCGACCCGCCGGGGACCGTGCCGGGCGACGGGGCGGTCCCGTTCCCGGCGACCATGGCGGAGATCACCCGCGCCGCCGCGCGGGCGATGCTCCGCCTTTGCGAGGGCAACAAGAGCGAAGCCGCCCGGCGGCTCCGTATTTCCCGGACCCGACTCCTCCGGCTGCTCGGCGCGAGCCGCCGGAGCCCCCGCCCCGAGGCCCACCATGATGCGTGACGGACTCTTCGCGCTTCTCGCCCTGGCGCTGGCCTGCGCCGGGGACTACGGCACGTCCGCGAGCGGCGGCGGGCCGGCCGCTCCGCCTGACACGAGTCTCGAGCCCGGCCTGGTCTTCCTCCGTCCCGCGGCTGGCGCGCCCCCGCTGGGCGAGCTCCAGGTGTCGTTCTGGGCCGTGAAGGGCGAGAGCCGCGAGGTGCGGCTCATGTACGCCAGCGTAGGAGGCCGGCCCGATTCGGCGGAGTTCGCCCGGTTCCGGGTGGACGCCCGCTCGCTGGTGAACCGGCCCGACGGAACGCCGATCGCGCCGGGCGATTCCATTCTGATCAGCCTGACGATCGTGGATACGCTCCGGTTCATGACGGACTTCCAGCCCCAGGGTCTCCAGTTCTCCGCCGCCCGCCCGGCCCGGCTCTGGCTCAAGTTCGCCGAGGCGGACCCCGACCTGAACGACGACGGCGTGGTCAACGCCGCCGATACCACGGTGCTCCTGAGCCTCCGGATCTGGCGGCAGGAGCGGCCGGGCGACCCGTGGACGTCGCTGGCCAGCGTCGTGGACACGGTGAACCAGGAAGTCGAGGCCGATGTGCCGGGCTTCACTCGCTACGCCGTGGCGTATTGACCGCCGCGCCGGCGCCTCCGTCATGCCTCCGCCTGAAGCGGTGTTCAGCGAGATCCTGGATCGGGCCGAGTCGGAACTCCGGCGCGGCGAGCTGGTGCCGGCGCGCGAGCGCCTCGAGGCGCTGCTGGCCCGCGAGGGCCTGCCGGAGACCGCCGAGTTCCGGCGGGCCGTCAACATGCTGGGGGCGGCGTACTTCGAGCTGGGAATGCTGGAGGACGCCGAGCGCGAGTTCGCGCGGGCCCTGGATCTCGCGAACCGGGCGGGCGATCCGCTGACGCTCGCCCGGGCCACCAACAATCTGGGGCTCATCGCCAATATCCGCGGCCGCCACGACGAGGCGCTCACCCGCTACCACCTGGCGCTGCCGGCCTATCAGCGGGGCGGAAGCACCGGCGGGATGGCGGAGACCTGTCACAATCTCGCCATCACCTGGCGCGACCTGGGCCGCCTGGAGGACGCGGAACGCTACGAACGGCGCGCGATCGTCTACGCGCAGGAGGTGGGGAACCGGCGGCTGCTGGCCATGGCGCGCGTCGGGCGGGCGGAACTCTGCCTGCGGCGGGGAGAGCCGGCCGTGGCCGAGGCCGGGGCCCGGCTGGGGGCGGCGGAGTACGCGGCGATTCCCGACGCGCTCGGTCAGGCGGACGCGCTCCGGCTCCAGGGTGCCGCCCTGACCGAGCTCGGCGACCTGGCCGGCGCGCGGCACGCGCTCGACCAGGCGGTCGCCCTGGCCCGCGAGCATGGCGCGCTCCTGCTCGAGGCGGAGGCCCTGGCCGCCCGGGCCCGGCTCGGCGCGGAGGCGGGCGAGCGGCAACACGCCCGCGAGGACGGAGCCCAGGCGCTCCGGCTCTTCGAGCGTCTGGGCGCGGAACCGGATCGCGCGGCGCTGCAGGGGTGGTTGGCCGGGCTGGCGCCCTAGCGCCGCCCGCCGGGTCCCTCACGCCCGCCGCCGCCAGGCCTCGAGCCCGGCCGCGATGGCGAACCAGAGACAGATGCCGCCGAACCCGTAGGCCATCGGCCGCGGCAACCCGATGAAGAGCGAGCCCAGCACGATGAGGGCGAGGCTCGCCGGCCCGAACAGCGACCGGCGCGCCCCCGAGGCCAGCGTGATGAGGGCCACCATGGCCCGGCGGCGGCGCTCGCGGTGGCCCCGCTGGTGCGGGGCCCGGTGCTCCCCGGTGTGCTGGCGCGTGAGTACGGGCGGGGTCACCCGGGCGAGCGGAGCGGGAAGCCGGCGCGGCCGGGTGAGCACCTCGAGGCTCGCCCCGATGTCCCGGCGGAACTGGTGCTCCATGTGCTGCGCCAGGCCCTGGTCCTCGATCACCACGTCCAGCTCCCAGTTGCCGAGCAGGCTCGACGCGTTGAGGTTGCTGGTGCCGATCCGGGTCCAGCATCCGTCCGCCACCATCGTCTTGGCGTGCAGCATCGGCCCGTCCCATTCGAAGATCCGGATCCCCGCCCGGATCAGCTCGCGGTAGCCGATGCGGCTCATGTTCCGCACCACCGGCACGTCGCTCGCGCCGGGGACCAGCAGCCGGACATCCACCCCGTCCCTCGCCGTCTCGATCAACACCTGGAACAGCCGGGGCGGCGGCACCAGGTAGGCATCGGTGATCCAGAGCCGCTCGCGGCAGCCGGCCGCCAGGTATTCCAGGACGCGATAGGCGCGCTCCCGGCCCGGTTCGCCCATGATCACCCGGACGCTCGCGTCCCCGCAGGGGGCCGGATCGGCCGCCAGCTCGACGGCGGGAAGCGGCGGGCCCGCCAAGCTCCACACCGAGGCAAAGGCGCGGTCCAGGGCCTGGGCGGCCGGGCCTTCGAGCAGAACCCCGGTGTCCCGCCAGGGTGGAATCCGCCGCACCGGGTCGCCCGCCCATTCGTCCCCGATGCAGTGCCCGCCGGTCACCGCCCGGGTGCCGTCCACCACGACGAGCTTGCGGTGATCGCGCGAGACGTTCCCGAACACCTTGAGGACCCGGGGCGGGTTGAAGCACCGCACCTCGATCCCGGCTCGCCGGAGCCGCTCCCAGTACCGCCGCCGGGTGGCGACCGACCCGAGCCAGTCGTACAGCACGCGAACGGCCACGCCGCGGCGGGCCCGCTCGACGAGCGCCTCGGCGAACCGCTGCCCGGTGGCGTCGTGGCGGATGATGTAGTTCTCGAAGTGAATCCAGCGGCGAGCGCCGGCGATAAGTTCCAGCATCGCCGGATAGATCTCGGGACCATCGTGCAGCAGGCGGACCCGATTGCCTGGGATGGGCCGGCCGCCCGCGGCCCGGTCAATGGCGCGCTGGACTTCCAACGCGCCGGCGGCTCCCCGAAGCTCGGGGAGGGTCATGGGCCGAGCCCGAGCGACCCCTCGACCGGGCGGAGGGCGTCGAGAACGAAGGCGATGTGCTCCTCCAGGGGCACCCCCAGCTCCTGGGCACCCCGGGCGATGTCCTCCCGGCTCACCGCCCGGGCGAACGCCTTGTCCTTGAGCTTCTTCTTCACGCTCGGCACCTCGAGATCGCGGAGGCTTCGGGACGGCCTGACGAGCGCACAGGCCACGAGGAAGCCGCAGAGCTCGTCCACCGCGAAGAGCGCCCGCGCGAGCGGCGTGTCGCGGGGCACCCCGGTGTAGTCGGCATGGCCCAGGATCGCGCGCTGCCACGCCTCGGGGAACCCCTGGGCGGCGAGGAGCCGCACCCCCTCGCTGGGATGGCCCTCGGTGGGGGAATGCTCGGGGTTGGGCCAGCGCTCGTAGTCGAAGTCGTGCAGCAGCCCCACGATGCCCCACGCGTCGGGGTCGCCGCCGTAGCGCGGGGCCAGCGCGCGCATGGCGGCCTCCACGGCGTACATGTGCCGGCGAAGCGCCTCCGAAGGCGTGTACGCCTGCATGAGCGCCAAGGCGCGGTCACGGGTCCAGGACATCGGGAACGGGGAGCGCTGGCCGGTGAAGCGTCAACGCTGAAGGGTAAACGGGAAAGCGGGAACACGAGAAGGGCGCGCCGGATCGGGGACGGCGTCGCGGGCCTCGCTCGCCGTCCCGGACCGGGCGAGCCTGCCCGAGGCGGCGCGTGGCGAGGGCCCACGGAGCACGGGCCGGACGGCTGCGTCCAGCCAGCCGCCCGGCCCGTTGTTCACCGCCAACGGCACCTACGGCGCCGGGCAGGTCACCGAGCCGCAGACCGGGACGGGGAGCGTGGTCCCGTAGCTCTGGTTGATCACGCTCGCGAGGGAATCCGCGATCAGGCGGTGAGCCAGGGAACTCGGGTGCACGCCATCCAGAGTGAACATGGTCCCGAACCGGATCGGCTGGCCGCTCGAGACCTGGCTGATGTCCGGGAACGGCGCCACCTTCTGCGGATCGGCCCGGAGCGCCAGCAGGGCCGGGTTGGGATCGAAATAGGCCCAGCCGTGGTTCGCCGCCACCTGCTGGATATGGGCGTTGAACCCGGCCACCGCGTTTCGCAAGGCCGCGAACTCGGCGGGGAGCACCACGTCGCTGTCCACCGAGCAGTCCACGGTGGTCGCCGGGAACGGGGGCTGCGCCGCGGTGAGGATCCGCACCACCCCCACGGTCCAGGGGACCAGCACCGAGTCGCCCTTGGAGGTGGGGATGGCGGCCATCGGGGCGCAGTTGGTGTTCACCGTGAAGTTCGGCGGGAAGCCGGCCGCGGGAATGCCGGGACAGGCACCGGTCTTCAGGCACCAGTAGGTGGCTCCCGACGACGCGTACGGGATCACCGTGACGTCGGCGACACCGACCAGCACCGCTTCGGCGGTGGCGAACGCGGCGATCGCATCGGTGATGGAGTCGTACTGCGCGGTGAAGAGCGCGTTCGGCGTGATGAGGGCCGGGTTGCCGGGGTTGGCGCTGTTGGTGAGCGAGCCCAGCACGTCGTTGTTTCCGATCCAGAGCGAGACAAAGGTCGGGCGCTGGTCCTGCATCGCTTCGAGCTGGGTCCGCCCCCCCAGGAAGAGCAGGGTGAGCGCATTCGAGCTCGAGGCCGGCACCCCGAAGTTGCTCAGGATCTCGGTGGCGCGGGCGCCCGGTACTGCCAGGTTGTTGGGCGTCGAATTGCTGACCCGAAGGTCGCAGGTGGTGGCGGTCCCGCCGCCCACCCGGGACTGCGTCACGTTGTTGGTGAACGGCGGCGGGCAGCCCCGCCCGAAGAGCGACGGGTAGCTGAACGTGGTGCCCATGGCGGCCGCGAGCAGCGAGGCGTACGACCGCCGCTGGGTGCTGTCGTTGATGCCGGCGGACTGGAAGCCGGCCGTGATGCTGTTGCCGAGGGCGACGTAGCGCAGGAAGATCGCCCCGCCGGACGGGAGCGGCGGCGGCGGCGGCGGCCGGAGCGAGTCGTCGGAGTGACACCCACTCGCGAGGCCCAGGACGGCGAGCAGGGACGCGGCGAAGAACGTGCGATTCATGGCTCGGGCTCCCCGGGTCAGAACGTGTAGGTGAGCGTGGCGCCGAAGAGATGGGCCTTGAACTCGTAGAGCCCATCGTTCGGCGTGCCCGGGCCGCGCGAACGCCCGCGGCGATCGGCCTGGTCAATGTACTGATAGGCCAGGTCCACCTTGAAACCGCGGCCGAGCGCCGTCCCGAACCCCGCGGTGAACTCCGAACGCGGCCCTTCGGGAAGCGTGGGGGTCACGGTCGTGAAGGGCGCCGCCGCGTTGTGGGTGATGAACCCGGCCCGGATGGCGCTGCCGCCCGGGAGCGCGTACTCGCCCCCGATCCGGAAGGCGTGGGTCTTCCGGAAATTCTGCGGGAGCACCTCGGTGGGCAGGAGGTCGAAGTCGAGCACGATGGTGTCCCAGACCTCCCAGTTGGTCATCGTGTAGTCGAAGAGAACCATCAGGCGATCCACCGGCTTCACCATGAGACCCAGCGTGAGCTGCTCCGGGATACGCACCGCCGTCTTGCCTCCCTGGTCCACCAGACTCCCGCCGCTCGCGAACTGCGGCGCCAGGACGGCATCGAGCGGGGTGCCGGCCGGCACGCCGAACGGATTGCCGGCGGCGAGCGTGATCCCGGTGCTGACCGGCCGGAATTCGGCGTCGCCGTCAATGTCGTCAATCTTCTGGCGGGAGAGATACCGCGCGCCCACCGCGAACCGCTCGTGCGGCTCCACCAAGATGCCCACGTGGTACCCGACCCCGGTCTTGCTGCCCGAGATCTTGGCGTCGGCGAAGTCGGTACCGGTCGGGATCCCCAGGTTCGCAAAGGTGGCGCCCGGCGGGGCGGGCGGCGGCAAGGCCTGCTCGGAGAGATCCACCCGCTGCCGGAGCTCCAGGTGCAGGAAGTTCACGTCGAATCCCGCGCCCACCTTGACATACCGGCCCAGCCGGACCGCCGCGGTCGGTTGCAGGTAGATGTTCCGGATCACGGACTTGTAGGAGGCGAACCGCCCGATGGCATCGCTCGGCCAGTCGGTTTCGAGCCCGTAGGGGGCGAAGAGGCCGACCCCGGCCGCGAGCCAGCTCGTCAAGCCGCGGGCCAGGTACACCGCCGGTACGGGGAAGACGCGATCCTTGAGATCCGACCGGAGTCCGGTGGCGTCCTGGGTGAAGCCGCCTGACGGCGCGATGAACGTGCCCCCGACCGACACCACGCCATGGCCCGGCTCGAGGGAGGCCAGGCCCGCCGGGTTGAACACCATCGCGGAGCCGTCGTCGCAAGGCCTGGCGACGGCCGTGCCGGCCCGCGCCATCGCGCAGGTGCTGTGCTCGTTCACACTGAAACCCTGGCCGAGCAGGACGCCGGGCCCGCCCAGAAGGGCGGCCAGACCTCCGACGGCCAGCCTGACATGGAACCGTCGCATAGATGACTCCGGATTGGTGAGGCGAATGTCGGTTCGGTCCCCGGGAGGACCGGGGGTTAGTCCATGGTTTGGTCGCAACCTTGTCAAAGCCCCGCCACGTCCCGGTGAGGGCGGACGAGGGGCGAAGCCGCCCGAAAGCTGGGCGGGTCCCGAGCAGCACGAGGGAGCGTGAGCCGCGGCTCCGCCTCACGGGCCGGCTGCCGGGGCTCGGCCGCTCCCCGGGAGCCCGGAATCCCGGTGGTCCCCCTCCTCCCGAGGATGACCAGGGATTAAGGAACAAACGATGAAGCCCGTCTGAAGCCCGGGAATCGCCACCCCTGCGCCTTCCTCACCCCTTCGGCACCCGAATCCCTTCGGCTCCTGCGCCCTCCCCGTCACCCCTGCGCCCTTCCCGTCACGCTTGCGCTCTCCCGGTCACGCTTGCGCTCTCCCCGCCACGCTTGCGCCCTCCCGGTCACGCCTGCGCTCTCCCCGCCACGCTTGCGCCCTCCCGTCACGCTTGCGCCCTCCCGTCACGCTTGCGCCCTCCCCGCCACCCCTGCGCCCTCCCCGTCACCCCTGCGCAAGCAGGGGTCCAGCGGACCCCGCTCCCGGTCCCTGCCCCCCTCCCCCCCCCCGACTCAGTGGGTCCCTTCGGGCCGGGGAAGCTCGGCTGCGGTCAGCGGCACCCGGTGGGTGAGGCCGCGGTCCAGCTGGATCTCGAATGCGTAGGGGCCGGGAACGGGGAGCGGCAGGTCGAAGACCAGCACCGCCGCGGCCTCGACGTCCGTCACCCCGGCCGCCGGCTCGCCGAAGTGCACCGTACCCTCCCCCTGCAGCAGGGTGGTGCCGCGCTCGTCCACGAACCGGATGCCGATGGTGTGCTCGCCGATTTCGGTCCGGCGCCCCCGGACCCGGAGAACCAGGTGGGCCCGGGGATGCACGGCGGGGAAGCGGGGGACCCAGACGTGCTGGAAGAGCCCCAGCACGGACAGCTTGCCCTGCTGGTCGATCAGGGCGTAATCGGCGAGGACGGCGAAATCGAGATGCAGGTCAGGAGACCCGGATCGAGGTGATCACGTCGTTCTTCTGAATGGCCTTGACGACGTCCATGCCACGCGTCACCTGGCCGAACACCGTGTGCTTGCCGTCCAGATGGGGCTGGGGCGAGTGGCAGATGAAGAACTGGCTCCCGCCGGTGTCCTTCCCGGCGTGCGCCATCGAGAGGGTCCCGGCCACGTGCTTGTGGACGTTCCGATGGCATTCGCACTTGATGGTGTAGCCCGGGCCGCCGGTCCCGGTCCGGGGATCGTTGGGCTGGCGGGAGTACGGGTCCCCGCCCTGGATCACGAAGTTGGGGATCACGCGGTGAAAGCGGGTGCCGTCATAGAAGGCGCTGTTGGCGAGCTTCTCGAAGTTGGCGACCGTGTTGGGGGCTTCCTCGTCGAAGAGCTCGGCGGTGATCGTGCCGCGGCTGGTTTCGATGGTGGCGGTCTTCATCGGGGTTCCGGGGTCCGGGAGTGGAGGAGGCTGGGATCGCGGATCGGTCGGGTGGAAGATAAACGCCGGGACTTCCCTACGGTCTCAACTCCCCGAGCAACGCCGCCCACGCCTGCTCCTCGTCCGCTGGCGCCCGGCAGGTAGCGCCGACACACAGGTACGCCCGCGCGGCGCCGCCGGTCGCGAGCATGCCGCGGACCGCGGGCGGCAGGCGGGACGGGTCCGACGTTCCGGGGGCGATCCGGTGCACCACCCGGCGGGGAGCGAAGGTCCGGAGCGCCTGTCGGTGCAGGGCGTCGGCGCGGCCGGCCTGGCCGGGCTCGGTCCCCTCCACGATCACCAGATGGGTCGGGGGGTTCACGGCCCAGTCCACCGCGAGGAGCATGGTCGCGGCGAAGAGGCCGAGTTCCGCCGCCCGACCGGCGAACGCGCCCACCAGCTCGGCGCTCCGCTCCCGCCACTTCACGTCACCCGTGAGTTCCGCCAGGCGCGCACTGGCGAGTGCCGCAACCCCGTTGGGCGACGGGGTGGGCGCGTCCTGCACCGGTTTCGCCCGGGTGGGGAGCAGACCCTCGCCCGACCGGTGGAGCGCGGTGTCGAAGAGCCCCCCGCCCGCGGGGTCGCGATACTCCTGCCAGACCCGGTCGAGGAGCGCGGCGCTCCAGTCGAGCCAGGATAGATCGCCGGTGGCCTCGTACGCGTCGAGGGCCGCCGCCGCGACCTGGACCTGGTCGTCGAGCAGTCCGGTCACGCCGCCAGGGCTGTGCGGCAGGGCGGCCGGATCGGCCGCCTCCCGCCGGATCCGGCGGAGGGTCGCGAGGCCGTGCGCCAGCGCCCAGGGATCGTCCAGCACCGATCCGGCCCGGATCATGGCCCCCGCCAGCATCCCGTTCCAGTTGGTATAGCGGGTCCGATCCACCGCGGGGGCGGGACGGCGCGCCCGCGCGTTGCGCAACTTCGTGATGGCCTGGGTCAGGCGCCGCGCCGCCTCTCCGAGATCCTGCCCCAGCCGCCCCGCGATCCGCTCGATCGGCTCGGCCACGTAGAGCACGTTCCTGGACGGGTTGTGGTCCATCTCGCCGGCGGTGCCGATGTCGAAATAGGCGGCGGCGACCTCGAGCTCCGCCGGGCTCAGCACGGCCGCGGCTTCCTCGAGGGTCCAGGTGTAGTAATCGCCGTCGTCGTGCAGCCCCACATCGGCGTCCTGGCTCGCCCCGTAGCCGCCCGCCGGGTCGGCCAGCACCTCCCGCACCCACCGGACGATGCCGCGGGCCGTCTCGGCGTACCCCGGGGTGCCGAACGCCGCGTAGCCGTCGAGATAGGCCTTGAGCAGCTCGGCATTGTCGTAGCTCATCTTCTCGAAGTGCGGGACGATCCAGCGGGCATCCACGCTGTAGCGGTGGAAGCCCCCCCCCAGCTGATCGTGGATCCCGCCGGACGCCATGCCGAGCAGGGTGCGCTCGACCAGGGGGCGAAGGGCAGGATCGCGAGTGTCGAGCAGCCGGGCGAGCAGGAACGTCAGCGCGGCCGGATGGGGAAACTTGGGCTGGGTCCCGAAGCCGCCATGGCGCGCGTCGAAAAGCCGGGCGATCTGCTCGGTCGCGTGGGCCAGGAGCCCGGGACCCGGCTCGCCGGGCGCCGATTCGTCGAGATGCTCCGCCAGGGCGCGCCCGAGGGCGAGGGCCTGGTGGGCCACCCGGTCGCGCTGGGTCCGGTAGACCCGCAGCACTTCCGCCAGCACGGTCCGAAACCCGGGGCGAGCGTACTTGCCCTCCGGCGGAAAGTAGGTCCCGCCGTAGAACAGATGCCCATCGGGCAGGAGGAATCCGGTGAGGGGCCAGCCACCCTGGCCGGTGATGGCCTGGACCGCTCGCTGATACCGGGCGTCCACATCCGGCCGCTCGTCGCGGTCCACCTTGATACAGACGAAGTGCTCGTTGAGGAAGCGCGCCAGGTCGGGGTCCTCGTACGACTCCCGGTCCATGACGTGGCACCAGTGGCACCACGTCGCGCCGATGTCGAGCAGGATCGGCCGATCGAGCTCGGCCGCGTGGCGGAACGCCTCGTCGCCCCACGGGAACCAGTGGACCGGCTGGTGGGCGGCGCCCCGGAGATACGGCGAGGTGGCGGTGGCGAGGCGGTTCGCGAGTTCGAGCATCGGCGCCGGGGGTCGAGGTCGGTGGGAACGATGGTGCGCCGGCGCGCTCAGGAGCCGCGGTCGAGCGGCTCGAACCGCGCCGTGAAGTGCCGGAGGAACGGTGCCTGGTCCACGAATCGGTACCCCCGCACCCGATCCCGCCGCCGGAAGACGTTGACGATCGCCTCCACCACGTAATCCACATGGCTCTGGGTGTAGACCCGGCGGGGGATGGCGAGGCGGACCAGCTCCATCGGCGCCGGCGTTTCGACCCCGGTCGCGGGATCGCGCCGGCCGAACATCACGGTGCCGATCTCCACGGCCCGGATCCCCGCCTCGCGATAGAGTTCCACCACCAGCGCCTGCCCCGGGAGCTCGAGCGGCGGGATCTGGGGGAAGAAGGCCTTCGCATCAATATAGACCGCGTGTCCTCCCGGGGGCTGCACGATCGGCACTCCTTCCCGGGCGATGTGATCCCCGAGATAGGTCGTGGAGGTGATGCGGTAGAGGAGATAGTCCTCCTCCAGCGCCTCGTAGAGGCCCACCGCGACGGCCTCCAGGTCGCGGCCCGCGAGCCCGCCGTAGGTGGGGAATCCTTCGGTGAGGATCAGGAGGTTCCGCTCCTCCTGCGCCACCTGGGCGTCGTTGCTGGCCAGGAACCCGCCGATGTTGGCGAGCCCGTCTTTCTTGGCCGACATGGTGCAGCCGTCGGCGTAGGAGAACATCTCGCGGGCGATCTCGATCGGCCGGCGGTCGCGGTAGCCCGGCTCCCGGATCTTGATGAACCAGGCGTTCTCCGCGAAGCGACAGGCATCCAGATAGAGCGGAATCCCGTGCCGGCGGCACACCGCGCTCACCGCCCGGATGTTGTCCATGGAAACCGGCTGCCCGCCGCCGGAGTTGTTGGTGACCGTGAGCATGCAGAGCGGGATCCGCTCGCGCCCGACCTCGGCGATGAGCCGCTCCAGCGCGGCCACGTCCATGTTCCCCTTGAAGGGATGCCGGGTGGCCGGTTCCCTCCCCTCGGGAATGAGCAGATCCACCGCCCGGGCGCCCACGTACTCGACGTTCGCCCGGGTGGTGTCGAAATGTGTATTGCTCGGCACCACGTCGCCCGGCTTGCAGAGCACCGAAAAGAGGATCCGTTCCGCGGCCCGTCCCTGGTGGGTGGGCAGCATGTACTGGAAGCCGAAGATGTCGCGGACCGCCCGCTCGAAGCGGTAGAACGAGGGGCTCCCCGCGTACGACTCGTCGCCCCGCATCACGGCCGCCCACTGCGCGCTGCTCATCGCCGAGGTCCCGCTGTCGGTGAGCAGGTCGATCAAGACGTCCTCGGCGTGGAGCTGGAACACGTTGTACCATGCCTCCCGGAGCCGCGCCTCCCGCTCTTCCCTGGTGGTGAGGCGGATGGGCTCGACCGACTTGATCCGGAACGGTTCGATGATGGTCTTCATGCGGGGGCGCCGGATTCGCAGATCGTGCCGCGTTCGGGCAGGTCCCGAGCTGCCGCGCGGGACGTGGGGAATATGCCGGCCTGCTCGGCGTTCCTCCAGCAGCGACCGCGGCCGGGTGCCCGAGGGCGAACCCCCGGCGGGAAAGGCCGAACGGGCCGCAGGATGGCTCAGTGCCAGCCCGCGGCCCGTTCGTCGCTCCGAAGCCGGGGCGACGTGGCGCCCTCAGTGGGTGGCGAAGGTCACGCCGACCGTGAGCGGGATGAAGTTCGCGTCATCGCCACTGGTGAAGACGTTGATGTACCGGCCCTCGACGAAGAACTGCGCGTCCGAACCGGCCTTGAACTTGATCCCCAGCCCGCCGCCCGCGGCGAACTTGGTCTCGTCATCCGAGGGGAGGCCGTCCGGGTCGATCTTCACGTTGTAGACGCCGGCGCCGCCGACCAGATAGGGCTTCACGGCCCCGGCCACCGGGAAGCTGTAGACCAGGCTCGCGAGGCCGCCGGCGAGGGTGGTCTTGCCTTCGACTCCGGCGGTCTCGTCCTCGTCGAACTTGGTCTGGCCGTACAGGAAATCCACTCGGGCGCCGAGGTTCCCCGCGGGCTGGTACCCGACGATGGCCGTCCCCTGCCAGCCCAGCGACTTCGAGAAATCGGCGAAGTCCCCGGTCGGCAGCGTGACACCACCGCCCAGGCCGAAGTTGAGCCCTGACTGCGCTTGCGCGCTCCCCGCGCCGAGAGCGAGAAGGCCACCGAGGGCGAGCACCGCAACCGACGAGCGCTTCATGACTGCTCCTTGAGTGAGTGATGGGAAATCCGGCAACCCGGGCCGGGACTGAACCGGGCGGCAAGGTAACCACCCCTGTCCAGTCCTGCCGTGAAGATCACCCACTGAACGGGTTCACGATCGGAAAGTTTCAAGCCGGCACCGGGACCGCCGGCGTGACCCGGGTCACATGGTGCAGGCGGGGACGGCGCTACTGCACCCGGCGGACGAGGTTCTGGAGCGAGTCCTGTGAGGCGCGCACGGCGAGCGAGAGCCGGTACCCGTCGTCATCCACCCAGGTCGCCACGCTGACGCCTGACGGCGAGGTGCCGAGCGCGATCTGGCCGGTTTCGAGCGTGGGATCGTCTATCGGCCGGAATCCCGAGCTGTCGGCGGGGATGCGCTGCTGGTCCAGGAGGATGCGGCTTCCGTCGGGCGCCCGGTACACCACCCGCACGATCGGGACCTGCTTGAGCGCCCCCGGCACCGCGGTCCCGGACCCGACTTCGAGATGGTCAGGGTCGAGGCCGGCGATGAACCGGAGCGAGCCGCCCAGCCGGGCCATCGCCTCAGCGAAGCCGATCTGCCGGAACCCCGGGGTCGTCGGCACCGCCCCGGTCGAGGGTTCCTGGGTCGGGGCCGGATCGGGGGCAACGCGCGGTGTAGCCTCGCGCCGAGGCAGGTCGCTTTCGCGAGACCGGGGCGGTCGGTTGGACTCCGCCGGCCTCGGGGCCGCCGCGGCTGGTGCGGCCGCCGCCGAAACCGCGGTATCCCCGAGCGCTCCCACGCTGTCCCTGACCGGCGGCGAATAGGCCGGGGGCGGGAGGTACGCGACCCGTGGTTCGGGCTCCTCCCGGAGCCGGAACGCGGCATAGCCCACCACCACGGCCAGGAGAAGCGCGATCACCCAGAGCACGGTGGCGAGATCCAGGTGGAGCCCCCGGCCGGGCCGGTCGCCGGGCAAGATGAGGGAACCACCTGGTGCGGCCGCCGTGACCCCCGCGTCCAGACGGGGGACTTCCGGGAGTTCCTCCTCGACCTCGGTGTAGTAGTCGCGCCACTCCTCGAGCTGCCTCGCGCAGGCACGGCACCGCTCCACATGGCGCCGGATCCGGCTCCGGTCCAGCGAGGAGAGGTTCCGGTTCAACAGCTTGGCGAGCGTCTGCTCACTCAGGTGAGACATGGCACAGCCCTGGGATCCACCACTGTAATGTAGCGCGGGGGAGCCGGTTAGCGGGTCCGGGACCACCCACGGGGCGGCACCGGCGCTCGAGCCTTCGCTCCGCGCCCTCCGCGGCCCCGTGCCCGTCCAGCGCAGGCAAGACGGCCGCGGCGTAGCACGGATCGAAGCGAGGGGATCGTTCGGCCTTCACTCCTCGAGCCCCTCTTCGAGCAGCCCTGCTGGTCAGGGCAGGCTCGCCTCGCCACCACTCCAACGCTCGCTCCGCGGCCCTCCGCGCCCTCCGCGGCCCCGTGCGCGTCCAGTGGAGGCAAGACGGCCGCGGCGTAGCACGGATCGAGGCGAGGGGATCGTTCGGCCTTCACTCCTCGAGCCCCCTCCTCGAGCAGGCCCGCTGGTCAGGGCAGGCTCGCCTCGCCACCACTCCAACGCTCGCTCCGCGGCCCCGTGCCCGTCCAGTGCAGGCAAGACGGCCGCGGGGTAGCATGGATCGAGGCGAAGGGATCCTTTGGCCTTCACTCCTCGAGCCCCCTCTTCGAGCAGGCCCGCTGGTCAGGGCAGGCTCGCCTCGCCACCACTCCAACGCTCGCTCCGCGGCCCTCCGCGGCCCTCCGCGGCCCCACCCGGCCAGCCACGCCAGCCACGCCAGCCGCGGAGTGCGCGGAAAGACGCGGAAGATCCTTCGGACCCTTTCCTCGATCGGCTCCGCTCAGGCCAACCTGCCCGGCCACCACTCCCGCCCTGGCTCCGGAGCCCTCCGCGGCCCAGCCCAGCGAACCGGACAGTCTGGTCCAGTCTAGTGCACCCTGCGCGCCAGGGCCCTGAGGGAGTCCAGGGGAAGATTTCCGGTCAGGCTGAGGCTGAATCCAGCCCGATCCTGCCAGCGAAGCACCCGGAGTCCGGCGGCGCCGACACGGGCCTGCTCATCCCCCTGTGGCGGTGACACCGCACCCTGGAGAGCAGGAGTCCAGGAAGGGGCCGGGCCGGGCATGGGGCTGGCGCGCCGCTGATCGAGCCAGATCTCGCGATCGGGCGGGCCTCCGTAGACGACCCGCACCAGACCGGAGGTGGAATCCGCCGGTGTTCCAGACGCGGCCAGGATCCGGCTCGGCACCAGCCCATCCACCAGCCGAATGTTCCCCCCCAGACGCCTCACCGCCTCTTCCATGGAGATGGGCCGGAACCCCGTTCTGGTGCCGGGCAATGGATCGCTCCCGCGAGGCGGTGGGGCAGCCGCCGCGACACGCTCGTTCGGGCGCCGGGAAGGCGCCATGGCCGGTCCCCCGAGCGAATCCTGCAACCGGGCGCCTAGAGTCGGCCCGGCCTGCCCGGACACCGCGATCCGGTCGGCGGAAGGCGGAGCAGCCGGTTCCGCCTCGCGGGCGTTGCCGGCCTTCTCCAGCAGTCCAGCCTCGGGCGCGGCCTCTTCGGTCACGATCGTGGCCCGCGGCTCGGTCGCCGGACGTTCATCCAGGGTGCGAGCCGCCTCCTGGCGGCGCCCTCGTCCTTCCCTCGCGGGAGCCGGTTGCGCCGGGGCGGGCACCGCCGGGCGCTCGCGCTCCGCCGGACTCCGCGGCTCGGATCGAGCTGGGGCGGGTGCCGCGGCAGGCGCGAGATCGGTCTCG
>DATLYZ010000076.1:0-11733 GCA_035574255.1 Gemmatimonadales bacterium
CTGCTTCCTCGTCGGGCGACAGCGCAGCCCAGTTCAGCCCTCCTCGGGCGGGATCTCGGGTTTCGCCGGCGGCAGGATGGGCTCGTCGGGGTACCCGATCACCGCCAGCACGATCCGATGGTGGATGGGGTCCACCTCGAGGACCTTGAGGTCCAGCACCTGCCCTTCCTTCACCGCCTGACCGGGCTCAGTGATGTTGGCGACGCCGAGCTGGGACATCGGCACGAAGCCCTCGATGTCGTTCCCGAGGTCCACGACCACGCCCTTGTCCATGAGCCGGACGGCCCGGCCCCGCAGCTCATGGCCCACGGGATAGAGCTCGCCGATCCGGAGCCACGGGTCTTCTTCCGCCTGCTTCAAGCCGAGGGAGATCCGCTTGTTGTCCGCGTCAATGTTGAGGATGACCACGTTGACGGTGTCGCCCTTCTTGACGACTTCGGAGGGGTGCTGGACCCGCTTGGTCCACGACATGTCGGAGATGTGAATCAGGCCGTCAATGCCGGGCTCGATCTCCACGAAGGCGCCGAAGGAGGTGAGGTTCCGCACCTTGCCCTGGATCCGAGTGCCGACCGGGTACTTGAGCGGCAGAACGGTCCACGGGTCCTGCTCGGTCTGTTTCATGCCGAGCGAGATCTTCTCCTCGCTTTCATCCACCTTGAGCACCACGGCTTCGATGGTCTCGCCGATGGAGACCAGCTTGGAGGGGTGCCTCACGTTCCGGGTCCAGCTCATCTCGGAGATGTGGACCAGGCCCTCGATGCCCGGCTCGAGTTCGACGAAGGCGCCGTAGTTGGTGATGGACACCACCTTCCCCTGCACCCGCGTGCCCACGGGGTACTTCTCCGCGATGTTCTTCCAGGGATAGGGCTGGAGCTGCTTCATCCCCAGGCTGATCCGCTCGCGCTGCCAGTCGATGTCGAGAATCTTGACCTCCACCTCCTGGCCGATCTTGAGCATCTCGGTGGGGTGGGACACGCGCCCGTAGGACATGTCGGTGATATGGAGAAGGCCGTCCACACCACCCAGGTCGATGAAGGCGCCGAAGTCGGTGATGTTCTTGACGACGCCCTTTCTGACCTGGCCGACCTCGAGCTCCTTCATGAGGTGCTCGCGCTTGTGGGCCCGCTCGTTCTCGAGGATCACCCGGCGGCTCACCACGATGTTGCGGCGGCGCTTGTTGAGCTTGATGATCTTGAACTCGTAGGTCTGCCCGAGGAGCTCGTCGATGTTAGGCACCCGCCGGAGGGCGATCTGGCTGCCGGGGAGGAAGGCGTCCACCCCCATCAGGTTGACCACGACACCGCCCTTGATCTTTTTCACCAGGGTGCCCTGCACCGGCTGGTCCTTCTCGTAGGCTTCCTTGATCTTCTCCCACACCCGCATGAAGTCGGCCTTCTTCTTGGAAAGCACGACGGCGCCTTCCTGGTCCTCGAGGTGTTCGAGGTAGACCTCGACCTCGTCGCCGGGCTGGGGGGGCTCCTTGAACTCTTCGAGGGGTACCGAGCCCTCGGACTTGAAGCCGACGTCGAGGATGACCGCGTTCTCGGTCACCCGGAGCACCTTGGACTTGACGATCTCGCCCTCGACAATCTGGGACATGGTCCCCTCGTACATCGAGAGCATCTGCTGGTACTCGTCGTCGGAGTACTCCTCGTTGTAGAGATCGGGGCGAACGCGCAGGCCGGTGGGGGACGAGAGCTGTTCGGTGGGGTGGGTGGAAGTGGACTGGTCGCTCATCAGAACACTGGACGCCTCAAAACGGCCGCACCGGACAGGCTGCGGGCTCGTGGTGGTCCCGGAGCCGGCGGAAGTGCCGGTCCGGGAAGCCCAAAAGTATAGCCCGCCCGGCGCCGTCGCGCGAGGCCGGGCTAGCGCAGCCGTTGCCGCGCCAGGGCGACGATCCGCTCGACCTGCTGTTCAAAGGAGAGGGCGGTCCCGTCCAGGGCGATGGCGTCGGGCGCCATCCGGAGGGGCGCGATGGGCCGCTCGGCGTCGAGGCGGTCCCGCTCGGCCAGCCGGGCCGCCTCGCGCCGGAGCACGGCGGGGTCCACCGGCTCGCCCCGCTGGCGCAGCCGGCGCTCGGCGCGGGTCTCCGGGGAGGCCGTAAGGAAGATCTTGAGGTCGGCATCCGGGAAGACCACGGTCCCGATGTCCCGCCCGTCCACCACCAGGGAGTGGCCGGCCCGGGCCAGGGCGCGGAGCCGCCGGTTCACCCAGTCTCGCACCTCCGGGAGGGCCGCGACGGCCGAGACGAGAGCCGTGACCTCGGGACTGCGGATCGCCTCGTTCACGGGTTCACCCTGCAGGTAGACGGCGTAGTCCTGGCCGTCGAAGTGGAGGGCGAGCCCACGGCGTTCGGCCGCGGCGACGAGGGCGGCCGGGTCGAGGGGCGTCCCGGGCCGGGCGCCGCAGTCGCGCAGGGCCACGAGGGCCATGCCCCGGTAGAGGGCCCCCGAGTCCAGGTGCGCGAACCCCAGGGCGCGGGCCACCGCGGCGCCAGTGGAGGACTTGCCGGAGGCCGAAGGGCCGTCAATGGCGATGATGTGGGGCATGGGTGGGAGGGGGAGGTGAACGGCCAACGGTCAACGGTGGACGGGGACGGGAGGCGGGCGCCGGTGGCCAGCTCAGGAATCCACCCGCTCCCCGGGACCGTCTAACGCTTCCGAATCTCCCGCAACATCCCCGAGAACCCGGGGTAGCTCACCCGCGCGCATGCCAGGTTGTCCACCCGAACTCGCGCCCCCGGCACCGTACCGAGGACGGTAAAGGCCATGGCGAGCCGGTGATCGGCCTCGGTGACGACCCGTCCCCTGGGCGGGGCATCGCTGCCGATGACATAGAGGTCATCGCCCTCGACCTCGGCCTGGCCACCCAGGGCCCGGATGTTGGCGGCCAGGAGCCCCAGCCGATCGCTCTCCTTGACCCGGAGTTCACCCACCTGCCGGAAGACGGTGGTGCCGCGAGCCCGGGTGGCGAGGGCCGCGAGCATGGGGATCTCGTCAATGAGGCCCGGGATCTCGTGCGGCTCCACCTCGGTGGCCCGGAGGCCGGCCGGCCTGGCGACGAGGTCCCCCACCAGTTCACCGAACTGCTCTTCGACGCCGTCCACCTCGATCGGCGCGCCCATCCGGGCGAGAACCCGGATGAAACCGGTCCGGGTGGGGTTGAGGCACACGCCGGTGATCCTGAGCTCGCCCCGCTCGGCCAGCAGCGCCGCCGCGACGGGGAAGATCGCCGAGGACGGGTCGCCGGGAACCTGCAGCTCGAAGGGTTCCAGCTCGCCGGTGGGCTCGAAGTGGATCCACCCGTCGTCCCGGTCCTCCACCTGGTAGCCGAAGTTCCGGAGCAGGCGCTCAGTGTGGTCGCGGGACCGGCCGCCGGGCTCCCGCACGGAGACCGGCACGCCGGCCGCGACGCCGGCCAGGAGGAGCGCGCTCTTGATCTGGGCACTGGAGACGGGCATCTCGTACCGGAGCGGCACCAGGCGGCCGCCGTGCACCGTGAGCGGAAGCCCGTTGCCGGCATGCTCGATGAACCGGGCCCCCATCTGGCTCAGGGGCAGCGTCACCCGGCGCATTGGCCGGCGCCGCAGCGAGCGGTCGCCGGTGAGCGTGGCGGGGAAGCGGTGGGCGGCGAGGAGGCCCAGCAGGAGCCGGGTGGTGGTGCCGGAGTTGCCGCAGTCGAGTACGGTCTCGGGACGGCGGAGGCGGCCCCGCCCGGTGACCCGCACGGCCCGTCGCTCGGCGATCGGCGACACCTCGGCCCCCAGCCGGCGGAGCACCCGGGCGGAACTCTGGACATCGAGCGAGGGGAGGATCCCGCCCACGTGGCTGGTCCCCCGCGCCATGGCGGCCAGGAGGAGGGCCCGATGCGAGAGGCTCTTGTCGCCGGGGACGCGGATGGTGCCGCCGACCTGCATGCTCCCACCTTGGAAGGAAACGTCCTCCCCGCCGACGGCGGGAGGGTGAACTCTACCCGTGCCCGGGCTCATCCTCAACGGCCGCGCCGTCCTCCAGCACGCGGCGCTGGGCCGCCCCGACCGGCCCGGCGGCCTGCTCCAGACGGGTGCGGAAGGCGGCGGCGGCATCGAGGTAGGCGCCGAGACCGGCGCGATCCCCGGCCTGGAGCAGGCGTCCCAGCTCGGCCAGGCGCTCGCCCAGGCGCGCGAGCGCGGGAAGGACGGCCTCGCGGTTCATCAGCAGGATCTCGGCCCACATCGCGGGCGGACTCGCGGCCAGGCGGGTGGTATCGCGCGCGCCGGTGGCGAAGGAGGCGCCGCGCAAGCTCGCCTCGCCGGCCAGGGTGCGGGCCAGCGCCGTCGCGGCCGCCTGCGGCAGGTGGCTGGTCCAGGCGAGCTGCTGATCGTGCGCCTCCGCCTCGATCAGCACGGGGTGCGCGGCGAAGACCTCCTCCCACAGGTGCATCACCTGCCGGGCGGCATGATCGCCTGACGGGCCGGTCGGGCACACGTAAACGATGACGCCGCGCAGCCGGTCCGGGCTCGCACCCTGCCAGCCACTCAGGTGGGTCCCGGCGAACGGATGGCTGCCGGCGAAGCGGTCGGCGAGCCCGGCCTCCCGGGCCCGGGCGAGGATCGGAGCCTTGAGACTCGCGACGTCGGTCACGATCGCGCCCGGGGCCAGGTAGCGACCGATCCGGCCCAGCAGCTCCAGCACCGCGCCCGGTGGCGCGGCCAGGACCACCATCTCGGCCCCCTTGACGGCGCGCTCCGGACTCTCGGCAAGGTCGTGCACCGCCGCCGATTTGAGCGCCTGCACGGCGTCGGCGCGGTCCAGCGTGTAGCCTACCACCCGCGGGACCCCGGCCAGCCGGGCCTGCCAGGCGACCGAGCCGCCGATGGCGCCGAGTCCGATCACCGCGAGCGAGTTGGGCCGCATGGGAGAGGGAGTGAGGGGGAGCGAGTCGGGCCGGAACGGTCTATTGTAGGCGGTCCCGCCCGGTGGAAACAAGGCGTTGGCCCCGGTATTGCGGCGCGCCGCGAGGCGGGACAACCTTGAGGTGCACCCGGCCCCGAGCGAGACGGCAATGGCGACGATTCTCATCGTCGAGGACAGCCCTGACAACATGACCCTCTTTCGCACGCTGCTCACCCTGCGGCAGCACACCGTCGTGGGGCTCACCAGCGGCGAGGGACTGCTCGAGGCGATCGAGCAGCGCCCGCCGGACCTGGTGCTGATGGACATCCAGTTGCCGGGGAAAGATGGGTTCCAGCTCCTGGACGAGATCCGGCGATCGCCGCACCGGGCGCTCCGGGTCGTGGCGCTCACCGCCCATGCGATGGCCGGGGACCAGGACCGGGCCTTGCAGGCCGGGTTCGACGGTTACATTACCAAGCCGATTGACATTCGTGCCTTTCCGGATCAGATCATGCGTGCCCTCGCCGGCGAACGGGTAACCACCTGATGACCTCGCCTCCCCGACCCGGGGGCCCCGACCGCCGCAAGCTGATCGAGGCCTACCAGGAAGTGGTCCGCAGCGAGCGGGAGAAGCGGGTGAGCGGCCCGCTGCTCGAGCCCGAGCCGCCCCGCCGCCGCTTCGCCCTCGTCATGGCGTTGATGGCCGCCGGGCTGGCCGCGCTGCTCGTGCTCCAGCCTGCCTGGCTGTTCAGCTCGGCGCCGCCGCCCGAGCCGCCGGCGGTGCAGGAGGCGAGCCTCCGGCTCACCATGTTCCGGGCGATCGAACTCATCAACGCCTATCGCGCGGTCCAGGGCCGGCTGCCGACCACCCTGGCCGAGGCCGGGGCCGACACGACGGGGCTCCGCTACGAGCGCACCGCCGACGGCTACACCGTGACCGGGACGAACGGCCCGCGCACGCTCACCTACACCTGGCCCGCGGACCCTCACGAGTTTCTGGGGAACAGCTACCAGATCATTCGCCAGCGGAGATCGCCATGAAGGGCCGGGGGCGCCGGGGCTGGACGCTCATCGAGCTGCTGATCGTTCTGGTCGTGCTCGGCCTCCTGGCCGGGATCATGGTCCGCAAGTACATCGATCTGAGCCGCACCGCCTTCGCGGCCAAGATCGCCGGGGAGTTCGTGGCGGTGCGGCTCGCCGCCTACAACTACGAGGCCGACCACCGCAACCAGTGGCCGAGCGACCAGGGACCCGGGGTGGTGCCGCCCGAGCTCGTCTCCTACCTGCCCGCCGGTTTCTCGTTCGTCCGTCCGACCTACCTGCTGGACTGGGACAACCGCCTGCCCAGCACCGACCCCTACGGCCTTGCCATCTCGATCACGACGACGGACAGCCGCCTGATGAATGCGCTGGTCCAGAATCTGGGCAGGAAGGCACCGTATTTCGTGAACGGGAGCCGGCTGACGTACATCCTGATCGACCGGGACGGGAATTACTGACGGCGGCCCGGGGCGAGGGGTGGTGGGGCGGGGCCACCGCGGCCTCGCGGGCCTCGGCGAATCGTGCCAGCGCCCGGCCTTGGCGGCCGGCGGTGACGAGGGGGCGCCATTCCTTGCCGGCCCCACCGTCGTCAAGCCGGACGCTGGATCGCGGTGCCCTGGGAGCCTCGACACCGGGCGGTTGGACCGACGGGTACGCCGCCGCGGCCGGGAGTGACCTCCCGGCTCGCCCCGAGTACTCTTCGGGCACCACCGACCGGCAGGTCTTGTGCGAGAAGTGACCAAGCAGGAGTTCAAGGACGCCTACGTCAGGCTGGGCGGCGGCGCCGACGCCGGCTGGGGCCTCGACTACTGGGATCGGTTCCTGGAGCGGCCCGGGATGCGCTACTTCCTCGAGGAGCCGGAGACGGCACTGCACCGTCGCATGATGATCGCCACGGACTTCGGCGCCAGGCAGTACCGGATGTTCTTCGTGACGGAGGACGAGGAGGAGCGCCTCTTCGACTTCCCGAGCGAGACCTGAAAGGGCGGCGCCCCCCTGGCTTGCCACCGGGCAGAAGCGAGACCGGGTTGTGGAATCCGGAGCGGGGCGGAGCGTCGTTATACTCAGTGAAGCCCTGTTGTCGGGATCCAGGCTGTGGCCCGCCCCCGCCGGTTGTCGCCCTCCCTCCACCTTGCGCTCGCCCTGTCCGCCTGCGCGCCGGCCACGACCGCGCCCGATCCGGCGGTGATCCCGGCGCCGGGCGCCACGCCCGACTCGCTGATCGTTCGAGCCCTCCACCAATCCCAGCTGGTGACCCTGGGCACGGCGGACCTCGAGGAGACCGATCCCTTCTTCGGCTCGGCCTTCCAGCTGGGCTTTCGGGAGATCTGGTGGCACATCCGGATCCGGCCCGATTCGGTCCTCAAGGGGAACCCGGCACACGCCTCCTACGTGGATTACGGCCCCCTGGGTCCGGCGCTCACCCCGCCGATCGTCCCGTTTCCGCTCGCCAAGGGCGATTTCATCGTGCAGCGCTCGACCCGCTGGCGGACCGCGCCGATCGAGCCGGGTCGGCAACGGGTCTATTTCTTCCGCCGGTGTTACAACTGCGCGGAACTCCCGAGCCGTTACAGCCGGGGCCGCACCTTCGCCAGCCCCTGGTTCGCCATCCTGACCTTGCCAGTGGAGGACTGGCCGCGGGTGCGGTCGTGGTGGGCCGTGCTCCGGAAAGCGGCCGGCGCCGCAAGGACGGGCCCGGCGTTCGCGGGAAAGGCCGTGGCACCGTTTCCGTGAGCACGGCCGGTTCCGGTGAGAAGGGCGGCTGGGACATGGCGGGCGGCCTGATGCGGGGTGGGGGCGGGACCCCTCAGGCGCGTGGGTCCGCGGACCGGCGGTGGTAGGCATAGGCGACGCCGAGCGACACCACCCCCAGGATCAGGGCCGACCCGATCCGGTAGAAGGCACTCAGCGTCGCGAGATCCACCAGGAGCACCTTCACCAGCGCCAGCCCGGCCACCCCGAAGCCGGCCAGCCGAAGCGGCTTGATGGCCAGGCGGAACCCGACCGCGAAGCACCCTGCCGCGAACAGGATCCACCAGGCGCTCACGGCCAGTCCGCCCGCCAGACGGGCGGTGGCGAGGTCGAGCCCGCTCAGCTCGAAAGCTCGGACCAGCTCGGCCGTGACCCCGAACAAGAGCAACGCCCCGGCCAGAGCCCAGAGGACCGGCCGGAGCCTGACCTCGGAGGGGGCGGGCTCCCGGAATAACCCGGCCCCGAGCGCTGCGGCGGTCTCCACGCCGAACCAGAGCCCCAGTGCCCAGCGGCCGGTGAACGCCGGCTCCGAGGCCGGGCGAAGATTCACGGCCCCGACGAGCAAGCTCAAGGCCAAGGCCAGCGTGCCGAGGGCGTACCAGCGGCCGTCTTGCCGGCCGAGCCAGTGATCGGCGCCGGCCCAGAGATGGGCCAGCCCGAGGAGGGCCCAGACGGCGGGCACCCCGGTCCACTGGAGCGCAGCGGCGGCGCCGAGGAGGGTGACACCCGCCAGCGCGAAGGGCCGGCGCTCGGCGCTGTAGCCGGCGGCGAGGTACGGGAGCGCGACCAGCGCGGCCGCGAGCCCCTGGTGCCGGTCGAAGGCCGGATGGACCGTGTCGACTGCCGCGGCGAGGAGAATCGGCGTCACGTAGAAGTAGAACGTATCGCCCAGCGCGGGGTAGTCGCAGATGCGGTGGTCGGGCCAGACCCGGGCCCCGCGAATCGCCTGCCACCAGACCGGAACGGCGAGGACGAGGCCGCCGAGGAGCGTGGGGACATGGGAGGTGGTGGTGCCGTTGGCCACGCCGATGACGCCCCAGCCGCCGGCGAAGGCGAGAAGCCCGGTCTCGATCCAGCCTTCCCTGAGGGCCACCAGCAGGCCCGCCGCGCCTCCCAGGGACCCGTAGAGGTAGAGGCCGGCGGGGGCGGCTTTCCAGAGGATCCCGGAAGTTGCGATGACGAAATAGGCGAGGGCGACGACGAACGCTGTCATCCGCCAGCGCCGCAACGCCGCGACGGTTCCCAGACCGGCACCCATGGCGCCGAGGTAGAGGAGTAGCAGGTTGACGCTGCCAGCCTCGCGCCCGATCACGATCGGCGCCAGGAAGGCGCCCAGTGCGGCCGTCGAGGCCAGGGCCTCGACCTCGATGGTCCAGGCCACGGCGGCGAGGGCGACGGAGACGAGGGCGAGGCCGGATACCGCCGGCGTGGGCGGGAGAAACTGGTAGAGCCGTCCGGCTGCCCACACCGCGAGATACACGATGGCGGCTCCCGCGCCGATGAGGGCGGCGCCGTATCTCCGGGTGCCTCGCGCGTGGAGTCGCCAGCCCAGGGCCCCCAGTGCCAGGCCGGCCACCGCCCCACCCACACAGCGCATCAGTGGCGAGACCCACCCACGGTCGAAGGAGAGCTTGAGCAGGTAGCCGGCTGCGAGCACCACGAACAGGACGCCGACGGCGAGGAGACCCCGCTGCCCCAGCCATTCCTCGGAGAGGTCCGGCGTGCTCGACCAACGCCGCGGCACGGGGGACAGTCCTGGCGCTCGGGTCTGAGGCGGCGGAGGTCCGGCAACCTCTGGCGCCGAGGGGGCCGGCGGGGCGCCGGGTTCCGGTCGGAGGGGTCCCACGGGGGCCTGGCCGGCGAGGAGCTGCCGTACCAGGCCCTCGAGGACCTCCAGGCGCCGCTCGAGTCGGTCGAGTCGTTCGTCCCGAGTCATCGTCTTGGGTGGGGGCCCGAGCCCGCGAATCAGGGCAGCGTCACGTACTGCCCCAGGAAGGCGCGCGCCCTGGGGGTATCCAGCCGGTAGTCCCAGCTGGTCGCCCGGCAGGGCCGGTCACCGGTCGTGACCGTCGCCACCACGATCGTGGGGTTGCTCTCCAGGAACTTCGGGCCGCCGGAGTCGCCGAAACAGTCGCCGCCCTCGCCCGTGGCTGCGGTATTCATGAGGAGACCGAGCCAGGCGGGTTGGAGGGCCATGAAGCGGGAACGCGAAACCTTCCGGAGGCCGTCGTAGGCGAAGCTCGGCTGGCCGGTGCGCGAAGCCGCCACTCCGTATCCCACGTTGATGAACAGCTCCTTGGAGAGTCCGCCCTGTGCCTGGAGCTGGTCCAGATAGCCCAGGGGCGGCAGGCCGGCGGGGGTGATGCCGGCGGTGGAACCTGCCGGGAGGAACACCAGGCCCAGGTCTTCCGCGTCCGCCTGGTCGGGGCCCTGGCGCTGCATGTGCGTGAAGCCGGTCGCGGCGATGAACCTGGCTGGGGCCGGGGTGAGATCCGGTTCGAACGACACGTAGAGCTGGGCTGTGGGCGGGAGGAAGTCCACGCAATGGCGGGCCGTGAGGAACACGGTCGGGGCGATCAGGGTACCGGTGCAGAGCTGGTCGTCGCCGTCCACCACGTTGTTCCGGTTGAAGTCGAAGAGAAGCGCCCCGACGTTCCCGAACCCAGGCCCGGTGGGGGTACCGTTGTTGATGTCGGCCAGGGGCAGGCCCGGGCCGGGGGGCGCGGCTGGCTCCCCGGCGCACGCGACGGCCGCCAGAGCGAGCATCCAGGAGACTCGGGCGCGTTGGGACATTGGGCCTCCGAGGGATGGTCCGGGGGATCCCACGCTCCGAGTGTGCACCGCCGGGCGGGACCTGTCCAGAGGCAGTGCCGTGAGGCCGGGGTCGAGAGCGGGAGGGCGGCTGCGTCAGCGAGCCTCGGGGGCCGGGTGGGAAGCGGGCACGGCGGCCTCCCCGTTCGCCGGCTGGATCCGCCGGGCGTGCCTCGCCCGCCGGGCCGCCACGCCCCAAGAGGGGGCCGGAGCCGTGGGGCAAGGGGCTCCTGGACCAAGTGCTCGGGGTGGGATTCGAACCCACACGGGGATTGCTCCCCAAGGGATTTTAAGTCCCTTGCGTCTGCCGGTTTCGCCACCCGAGCCCGGGGGTGGAACCTCACGCCGCCTCCCCGCTTCCGCAACCCGCCCCACCCCACCCCCACCTCCCGGCTGGCCCGGCGGCGACACGGGGCCCTCATAGTGGCGGTGCCGCGGCGCTCAGGGCCGCCTGCGGATGGGGCCGGGTTCAGCCCGTTGTGAGGCGGTCCGGGCCACAGGCGCGAGACGCGACGAAGGCGTTCACCGAGCGCTGTCGCGGACCCGCCGCACCTCGAGGCCGCGGGCCGCGCGGCTGCACCACACCGCAACCGCCCGCCCGTATCGTGCCTGGAACTCCCCCGCCATGGCCGCGGCGATGGACAAGGCCCGGGCCTCGGGGAGGAGCGCGATCACCGCCCCGCCCCACCCCGCCCCGGTGAGCCGGGCCCCGAGCGCGCCATGCCGCGCCGCCGCCTCGACCAGGAGATCGGCCTCGGCGCAGCTCGACTGGTAGTCGTCGCGCAGCGACGCGTGGCCTTCGAAGAGCAGCCGCCCGAGTTCGGGGAGTTTCCGCAGGGCCAGCGCCCGCGCCGCGGCCCGGGTCCGTGCGGTCTCGAGGATCACGTGCCGCACCCGGCGGATCCAGGGCGGCGGTAGCGCCTGTTCCAGGCGGGGGAGCTGGTCCGGGCGGAGGTCAGCCAGGTGGCGCACCGGGAAGCCACGTTCGGCCAGCATGAGGCGGGCGGTCTCGCACTCGCTCCGGCGCCGGTTGTACTCGCCGGCCCTGAGCCTGTGAGCGACGCCAGTCTCGAAGACCCAGAGCGGGCCCGGGAGCGGCACGTGGTCGAGCCGCCCCCCACCCGTCTCGAACAGCAGGGCCGAACCGGGCCGGGCCAGTGCGGCGATGATCTGATCCATCCGGCCGCAGCGGACCCCCACCTCGTCGTGCTCGGCTCGATAGGCAAGGTCCGCGACGGCGCGCGGCGCCACC
>DATLYZ010000077.1:0-29957 GCA_035574255.1 Gemmatimonadales bacterium
GGCCGCGGGGGTCGAGACCCGCCGCGCCGATCTCGCCGAGCGGGCTCAGGTGGCCCGGCTTCCCGAAGCGCCGAACGTGCTCTTTCTGGCCGGCCGGAAATTCGGCGCCGCCACGTCCCCTTCCCTCACCTGGGCGGCGAACGTGCTGGTCCCGGTCCACGTGATCGAGCGCTGGCCGGACGCCCGCCTCGTGGCCTTCTCGACCGGGAATGTCTATCCGCTCGTCCCCGTCTCCTCCGGAGGGGCCCGCGAGACGGACCCGGTGGGCCCGGTCGGCGAATACGCGATGAGCTGCCTCGGCCGGGAGCGGCTCTTCCAGCACGCCGCCGAAACACGAGGGACCCGGATTCTCATCCTTCGCCTGAACTACGCGGTCGAACTGCGCTACGGCGTGCTGGTGGATATCGGGCGGCGGATCCTGGCCGGCGAGCCGGTCGATCTCCGGATGGGCTACGTCAACGTGATCTGGCAGGGCGACGCGAACGCCCGCGCCCTCCAGGGGCTGGCGCTCGCGGCGAGTCCCGCGGCGGTGCTCAACGTGACCGGGCCGGAGGTCGTGTCGGTCCGGTGGCTCGCCGAGGAGCTCGGCCGGCGCCTGGGCCGTCCCCCGATCTTCACCGGGACCGAGGCGCCTGATGCCCTGCTCAGCAACGCCGCTCGCTCGATCGCGCTCTTCGGGCCCCCGACGATATCGCTCGAGACCATGCTCGACTGGACCGCCGAGTGGCTGCGGCGCGGCGGACGCCTGCTGGACAAGCCGACCCGATTCGAGGAACGGGAGGGACGGTTCTGAGCGGCGACCTCCGCGCTCACCTGCTCGCCGGCCAGGTGATCCCGGCCCATCCGCTCGCCCTGACCGCCGACCGGACGCTGGACCACCGCCGCCAGCGGGCCCTCACCCGCTATTACGTCGCCGCCGGCGCCGGGGGGCTGGCCGTCGGCGTGCATACCACCCAGTTTGCCATCCGGGAGCCGCGCTACGGGCTCTTCGAACCGGTGCTCGCGCTCGCGGCGACCACAGCCCGCGCCGCCTTGCAGCGGTCGGGGCGGCGGTTCGTGCTGGTGGCGGGTGTGGTTGGCCCCACACCCCAGGCTTTGCACGAAGCGGAGACAGCCGCGAGGCTGGGCTATGACGCGGTCCTGCTCTCGCTCGGCGCCTGGGCGGGGCGTTCGGAAGAGGAAATCCTGGCCCATTGCCGGGCAGTCGCGAGGATCCTCCCACTCTTCGGGTTCTATCTTCAACCGGCGGTCGGCGGCCGGGTGTTGAGCTACCGCTTCTGGCGCCGATTCGCGGAGATCCCCGACGTCGTGGCCATCAAGATCGCGCCCTTCGACCGCTACCGGACCCTGGACGTGGTGCGGGCGGTGGCCGACAGCGGGCGCGAGGACATTGCCCTCTATACCGGCAACGACGACCATATTGTGGAAGACCTCCTCGCGCGGTTCCCGTTCGGCGGGCGCGAACGGCCCATCGCCGGCGGCCTCCTGGGCCAGTGGGCGGTGTGGACCCGGAGGGCGGTCGAGCTCCATGCCCGGATCCAGGCTCTCGGGCCGTCGGAGCCAGTGCCGGTGGACCTCTTGAGGACGGCCTCCCGCCTCACCGACGCGAATGCCGCACTCTTCGACGCCGCCAACGGGTTCCGGGGATGCATCGCGGGCATCCACGAAGTGTTGCGGCGCCAGGGGTTGCTCGCCGGCCGCTGGTGCCTGGACCCGGCGGAGGATCTCTCCCCGGGACAACTCGAGGAGATTGATCGGGTGCTCGCCGCCTATCCCGACCTGACCGACGACGCGTTCGTCGCCGCGCACCTCGCGGACTGGCTGGCGGACTGACCATGGCCGAGCTCGAGACCGCTCTCGCCGCCGCCCTGGCCGGGCGCTACACCCTCGGGGCTCCGCTCGGCCAGGGAGGCATGGCGTTCGTCTTCCAGGCTCGCGACGAGAAGCACGGCCGCCCCGTGGCCCTCAAGGTTCTGCGGCCCGAACTGGCGCTGGGCCTCACCGCCGAGCGGTTCGTGCGCGAAATCCAGTTCGCGGCCCGGCTGGTCCACCCCAACATCCTGCCGTTGCTCGATTCGGGGTCGCTCACCCTCCCCGGCGGCCGTGAGATTCCGTACTACGTGATGCCCTTCATGTCCGGGCATTCCCTCCGCGCTCTGTTGCTCCGGGAAAAGCAACTCCCGGTGGAGCGCGCGCTCCGCCTGGCAATAGAGGTGGCCGGCGCGCTGGAGTATGCGCACCGCCAGGGTGTGGTCCATCGCGACATCAAGCCGGAGAACATCCTGCTGGTGGACGATCGGGCGGTGGTCGCGGACTTCGGCATCGCCCGGGCGCTCAGCGAGGCCGGCGGCAGCCGCCTGACGGAAACCGGCCTCCGGGTCGGCACGCCGCTCTACATGAGCCCGGAGCAGGCCGCCGGAGAGCCGGTGATTGACGGCCGGAGCGATCAGTACAGCCTGGCCTGTGTCGTGTACGAGATGCTGGCCGGGGCGCCTCCCTGGGTGGGACCCACCGCGGAGGCGGTCCTCGCCCTCAAGCTCACGCATCCGCCTCCCCCGCTCCGCACCGTCCGGCCGTCGGTCCCTCCGCCGGTCGAAGCCGCGCTCGCGCAAGCCCTGGCCGCGACACCGGCCGACCGGTTCCCGACGGCCGAGGCGTTCGGGCAGGCGCTGGGCCGCGGGGTGCACCCGAGCCACCCCGCGGCGGAACCGGGGCGCGGGCGGCTGGGGGGGAGGGGGGGGCGGGGGCCCCGCTGGCAGCGCTGGGCGGCGGCCGGGGCGGTGGCGGTGCTCGCCACCGCGGCGGCGGTGTGGCTGCGGGACGCGGTGCCGAGGCCGGCCGCCTCCATCGCCGTCATGCCCCTCACCCCCTCCGGGCCGGACACCTCGTTGATCCGGCTCGGGCGGGACCTGGCCCTGACCCTGAGCGCCAGCCTCGACGGGGTGGGACCGATCCGGACTGCCGATCCCCACACCATTCTGGCCCAGGTCCCACCCGGGGATCCCGCCCGCTCCCTGGCCGAGGCGGCGGCCCTGGGGCGCCGCTTCGGGGCCGCGAAGGTGATCCACGGCAGCCTAGTGCGCGAGGGGCGCCTGGTCCGGCTCGATCTGGGCCTGTACCCGGACCCGGGCGGCGAACCCCTGGCCCGGGTCAGCCTGACGGCGGACCCCGACTCGATCGCGGCCATCACGGACTCGGTCACGCACAGTCTACTCCGTCAGATCTGGCTCCGGGGCGATGCCCCGACGCCGAGCCTCGATCTGGCACTCCGGACCCGGTCCGGGGAAGCGCTCCGGGCCTTTCTCAAGGGGGAGCAGGCGATGATCGCCGGCCAGTGGGAGGAAGCCTTCGCCGCCTCTCGCCGGGCGATCGAGGCCGACTCCGCCTTCTGGCTCGCCTACGCCCGCTACGCGTTCGCCTCGGAGTGGATTCTCGAGGAGCCCGATTCCCTTCTCCTCGCGCGGCTGCGAGCCCATCTCCAGGAGCTCCCCGAGCGAGAGCGCATGCACCTGCAGGGGGATCTCGCCAACCGCTCGAGCGAGCGACTCGCGCAATATCGCCAGCTCTGCGCACGCTACCCTGACTACTGGATGGGGTGGTTGGTCTACGCCGATGCGCTGACCCACTTGGGGCCGCTCGTGGGACGGACCCGGGCGGAGGCCCGAGCAGCCTTCGAGCGCGCCGTTGCGTTGCACCCGGGCCTGGTGCCGGCCTGGGAGCATCTGGCCATGTTGGTCCTTCTCGATCGGGATACAGCGGCCACGGCGCTCGTCCTGGGCCGCCTCGATCAGCTCGGGGCCCGGGCCGCGCTCCGTGCCGGTGGATGGGGAGACCAGACGCTGAGCTTCCGAATGCTCGGTGCGCTCCAGCGGGGGGACGAGGCGGCCGCCCGGGGCTGGCTGGATTCCGTCGCCCAGGACATCGTCCGGAACCGGCGGACCGGAAGCAGCTTCTACGAGCCCGTGCTCTACGGGTACCCCGGCTACCAGATCCTGCTCAACCGGCAGGTCCTTTCCCTCGATCCCCCCGACGTGGAAGCGCGTGGCAACCTGGAGATGCTCGCCCTCGCGTTCGCGGCCCGCGGAGCCTGGGACTCGGCCCTCACGGTGGCTCGGCGCTTTACCGGTCGCCACGCCCCGCTGGAGCGATACCGGCTCGCGGTGTTGGGGTTCCTGCTGGACGGGATGGCGCGCGAGGAGGTCGGACCCTTCCAGGCGGCGGCGCGCGCGGCGGCGCTCGACTCGGAGGGGCGCTCGGAGCGGGCCTTGCTCGACGCCATGCTCGCCGCCGGCAGCGGCGACCGCGCCGGATACGCGGCCGCACGGGCCGCCCTCGAAGCCGAGCGCGACTCGGCGCCCGCGGAGTTCGCCGCCTCCGTGAGGGCACTCGGCCTGTCGCTGGCAGGACGGGTCCGCGAGGCAGGGGAGTCCCTGGTAGTGCTCGAACGGGGGCTGGCCGACACCGCGTACTCGAGGCCATTGGGGTACGCCCGCGGTTTCCTGCTGGGCGTTCACCGAACCCTGGCCGCGCGCTGGCTGCTCCAGGCCGGCGACACCCAGAACGCCTCAGGTCTCCTCAGGTGGACGGAGACGCCCTTCTTCCCTCAGTTCTCCACGAACTGGAGCCTGCCCGCGCTCGCTCCGGCATATCTGCTCCGGGCGAGGCTCGAGGCAGCGGCCGGCCTCGCAGACCGGAGTGCCGAGTCCTACCGTGCCTTTCTGCGTTACTACGACCTCCCCCCCGCCTCCTACCGCGCAGCCAGGGAGGAGGCGCTGGAGCAGGTGCGAGGAGGCGCCGGACACCGGTAAGGGGCCGGAGAACCCATCGGTTCCCCAGCCCCTCCAGGTGATCAGGCCCGGCTCCACAGCCCCGGTGGTGCGGCCGGTCTATCGGGCCGCGAACTTCTCCGGGAACTGCTTCCCGATCGCCGCCGCCAGCGGGTCGGCGATCATGCGCATGTGCGCCACGGCCTCGCGCTGCCTGGTAAACGCGCCGGTCCAGTCCCCCTTGGCCTGCGCATCCACCACGGCCTTCAGGCTCACGACGTGGTGCTGCACCAGGTCGGTGACCACGGGCACCGGGAGATTGGGATTGGCGCGATTCAGAAAGGCGGCGAAGGCCGTGGCATAGTTCACGAGGTTCTTCACCGCCTGGTCCTGCCCCTTCAGGTCCTTCTTCGCGACGGCGGTCGTGTAATCCACGAAGAAGCCGATGTGCTGCCGCCAGAGCGTCAGGAACGCCGATTCGGCGTCGGCCCCGTACACGCCGCCGATGGCCTTGGCGAGGCTCACCGAGTTCTGGTCGAGGGCAGCGGCCGCGGCCTGGAACTCCACGGTCTGGCCGCGGAGGGCCGCCCCCGTGGCTGCCGCGGCGAGCTGGGCGTGCTCGGCCAGGACGGTGTTGAGCGTGACCCGCAGGTCGGATACCGAGCTCTGGGCCCGGGCCGCCGGTGGGAGGAGGGCCAGGGCCGCGAACGCGGTGGCTGGGCAGAGGGTGCGGATACCCATGCAGGATTCCTTTCGGGTGCTGGGTTGGTGCTTGGTCGAGTTGCCCGGTGTACGGCGGCCGGGCGGGTTCGGATTTCGGGCCGGGAGCCGCGGGCCGGAACCGGGAAGGGGGGCTATACTTGACTAGTCAACTATTGCACGGTATACTATCGGCCGTCCTGGAGGCGGGGCGGCGCGACCCTCGCCGGAGCCCCGCGAGCCTCCTCCGCGGAGGGAAGTGGGTGTGGCTGCCGGTGCGCCTCCGCGGCGGCCGAACCTGTCGCACCGTCGGCAGGTGAGAATCTCGCGGGGCGGGCCGGCTCGGACTCGAGTCCCGCGGCGGACGCGCTGAGCCTCCGGAGGATACCGAGCTGCCGGCACCCGGACGAACCGGAACAGGGTAGGCTCGTGCCATGGTCAAACGTCCCACCCCGGTGCGCCAGGCGATCAAGCAGACCCGGCCCTTCCCTTCTCGCCGGGCGGAGGCGCTGGTGGGGCTCCTCGTCACCGTGGACGCGATCCGCCGGTACCTGTCGCGGCTCCTGGAGGGGTATGGGATCACCCTCCAGCAGTACAACGTGCTGCGGATTCTCCGGGGGGCTGGCCCCGACGGCCTGCCCACGCTGGAGATCGCCGAGCGCATGATCGAGCGGACCCCGGGGATCACCCGGTTGCTGGACCGGCTCGAACGCAAGCGCCTGGTCCGGCGGGAACGCTGTCCGACCGACCGGCGCCAGGTCACCTGCCGCATCACGGAAGCCGGGCTGGCGCTGCTGGCCCGGCTGGACGCCCCGATCGCCGAGGCCGACGAGCGGGCCCTCGGCGGTCTCTCGGAGGCCGAGGTGAAGCGGCTCAGCCGGATGCTGGACCGGGTGCGGAGCGAGCTGGGGTAGGAGGGTCGTTGTCATGTCCCAATGCTTGACTGATCAACCAAGACGGAGGACCTGATGGGCAACAGCACGATCACCGCCAGCGTGGCGGACCTGGACCGGGAGCTCAACCGGCTGCTCCAGCAGGGGAGGGTGTTCGAGGCCCTCGATCGCTTCTACAGCGAGCAGGCAACCATGCAGGAGAACCTCGATCCGCCCTGCGTGGGGAAGGCCGCCAATCTGGAGCGGGAGCGTGGTTTCTTCGGCTCGCTGGAGCGCTACGAGTTCCGGCTCCTGGCCGAGGCGGCCAGCGGCGACGTGAGCTTCGGGGAGTGGGAGCTGGATCTCACGTTCAAGGGCGGCCAGCGGGTCCGGCAGCAGCAGGTGAGCGTCCGCCGCTGGCGCGACGGCCAGATCGTCCACGAGCGATTTTACCACAAGGGCTGAGGAGGGCACGATGTGGCGTAAACTGCTTGCGACCCCGGACGACCGGGTTCAGACGCTGCTCCGCGTGATGCTGGGGATCGTGATCTTCCCGCACGGCGCCCAGAAGGTGCTGGGCTGGTTCGGTGGCTTCGGGTTCAGCGGCACGATGGGATTCTTCACCCAGCAGATGCACATCCCGGCGCTGTTCGCGTTCCTCGCGATCGCGGCCGAGTTCGCGGGATCGCTCGGGCTCCTGGTGGGGTTGCTCGCCCGGGTGGCCGCGTTCGGCATCGCGTGCAACATGCTGGTGGCGATCGCGCTGGTGCACGCGAAGGTCGGGTTCATGATGAACTGGTCCGGCCAGCTCCAGGCGGGACAGGAAGGGTACGAGTACCACCTGCTGGTGCTCGCGCTCGCGGCCGCGGTGATCATCCGCGGGGCCGGTGCCTGGTCGGTGGACCGGGCGCTGGCGAGCCGCCAGACCTGACGACGCGGTCGTCCCGCGGCGCGGGAGCACGTTCGGTGATCCGGGCGGGCGATGGGTGGCGCGGGGACCGGCCGGGCCTGCGGCACCCGTCGCTCGCCCGCCCGCGGTTCGCCGGACCGGCGCTGAGTCAGGGTTCCCCGGCACGGCGGCGGAGCGGTGCCTCCGGAGGGGGGCACTCCGCGCCGGGACCAGCCGGCTGGATTCTGGCGCTCGCCGGAAGGCCTGGTGCGCGATCCCCAAACGCCGGTTCGCCATGACGGCCGGCGGCCGTCTCCGTCAGCTCCCGGGAACTTCCTCGCCTTCGAGGTAGGTGTACCCCTCCAGGCCCGCGACGTAATCGGCGATGAACTGGTTGGCCTGGTGTCGCGGGAGGTCCTTGGCGGCGTTCACCTTGCGCCGGAAGGTGGTGAGCAGGTCGGGCGCGTGGAACTGGACGTAATTCAGCACTTCGGTCACGGTGTCGCCGTGGACCAGATCGGTGATCTCGTAGCCCTGGTCGGTGAGCTGGATGTGCACGGCGTTCGTATCGCCGAACAGGTTGTGGAGATCACCCAGGATCTCCTGATAGGCACCGGTGAGGAAGATGCCCAGGATGTAGGGTTCCCCCTCCCGGATCGGATGCAGCTCCAGGGAGGGCTTCCCTTTCCGCCCTCCGATGAAGCGATCGATCACGCCGTCTGAGTCGCAGGTCATGTCCTGAATCGTGCCGCGGCGCGTCGGCTGCTCGTCCAGCCGGTGGATCGGCATGATCGGGAAGAGCTGGTCAATGGCCCAGTTGTCCGGGAGCGACTGGAACACCGAGAAGTTGCAGAAGTAGCGATCCACCAGGGTGGCCTCGATGTCGGCCCAGATCTCGGGGTGCTCGTGCTTTTCGGGTTCGACCAGTCGGGCCAGGGCGTTCATGGTGGCGAGGTAGAGCTGTTCCGCGTTGGCCCGGTCCCGGAGCGAGAGCACGCCGCTCGCGAAGAGCTCCTGGGCCCGCTCCTTGCCGAAGGTGGCGTCGTGGTGCACCTCCTCCAGCCGGTCGGGGGTGAGCGACTCGAGGTTCTCCTTCATCTCCCGCAGGATGGGGTGGCAATCCTCGTCGAGCTCGGGCACCGAGGGCTCGATCTGGGACTCGACGTCGGTCACGTTGACCAGGAGCAGCGAATGGTGGGCCGTGATGGCCCGTCCCGACTCCGAGATGAGGTGCGGCATCGGGAGGTCCTCCTCGCGGCACATGGTCCCGATGGTGTAGACCACGTCATTGGCGTACTCCCGCACCGAGTAGTTCATGCTGGCCGGCCGGGTCGAGCGGGACCCGTCGTAATCCACGCCCAGGCCGCCGCCCACGTCCACGTGGGTGAGCTCGAAGCCCAGCTTGCGGAGCTCCACGTAGTAGCGGCCGATCTCCTCCAGGCCCGCCTTGATGTAGTTGATGTCGGTAATCTGGCTCCCCAGGTGGAAATGCACCAGCCGGAGCAGGTGCTTGCGCTGCCGCGCTTCCAGGCGCTCCAGCAGGCGCATCAGCTCCGCGGCGCTCAGCCCGAACTTGGAGCGCTCCCCCCCACTCTTGGCCCAGCGGCCGGCCCCTTCGGTGGCGAGCTTGATCCGGACCCCGATCGTGGGCTCCAGCTCGAGCTCGTCGGCGACCTTGAGCAGGGTGTCCACCTCGGTGAGCTGCTCCAGCACCACGAAGACCGTATGGCCCAGCTTCTGCCCCATGAGGGCCAGCCGCATGTACTCTTCATCCTTGTAGCCGTTGCAGACGATGACGGGGGCCGTGCTCTCGGTGATCCCGAGCACCGCCTGCAGCTCCGCCTTCGAGCCGCACTCCAGGCCGACCCCGAAGGGGGCGCCGAACTGGACGACCTCCTCCACCACGTGGCGCTGCTGATTCACCTTGATCGGATAGACCGTGGTGTAGGTTCCCGTGTACCCGAACTCGGTGATGGCGTTTCGGAAGTGGCTGGCGAGTTGTTCGATCCGGGCCCGGAGGATATCGGAAAACCGGAGCAGCAACGGCAGGCCCACGCCCTGCGCGTTGAGATCCATGGCGAGCTGGTACAGATCGAGCCCCCGCTTGGGGTTGCCGTCGGGGTGGACCGTGAGCCGGCCCTCGGCGTTCACGCGGAAGAACCCCAGGCCCCAGCCCTGGGTGTTGTAGAGCTTCTCGGCGTCCTTGACGGTCCAGTGCGCAGTGCCGGCGATCGCTGGGCTCCAGTTCGAGGCAGACGGCACGAGATTCTAATGCCAGGGTCCGGGGGTGGGTAGTCTGGCAGCACGGCACGGGTGCCGGGCGGGAGGAGGCGCTATCTTCTGTCCATGCCCTGGTCCTTCCGCCTCGTCCGGCTCTTCGGCACCGACGTCAAGGTCCACCTCACCTTCCTGCTGCTCCTCCTGGTCTACGCCGTGGTGGCCTACCAGGACGGCGGGGGGGCGATCGCCCTCCGGGTCACCGGACTCTTCGTGGCGCTCTTTGCCTGCGTGGTGCTCCACGAATTCGGCCACATCCTGATGGCCCGCCGCTTCGGGATCCGCACCCCCGACGTGATCCTCCTGCCGATCGGGGGCGTGGCCCGCCTGGAGCGCATGCCCGACGAGCCCCGCCAGGAGCTGCTCATCGCCGCCGCCGGGCCTTTCGTCACGCTTCTCATCGCCCTGGGTCTCTTCCTCTTCCTGCGGGAAACCGGCACCGGCCCCCTGCCCCGGGACCTGGCGCTCAAGACCCTGGACTATCCGAACTTTCTCCTCTGGGCCAACGCGGTGCTCCTGGTTTTCAACCTGATCCCCGCTTTCCCCATGGACGGCGGCCGGATCCTCCGGGCCCTGCTGGCCGGACGGCTGGGGCAGGTGCGCGCGACCCGGATCGCGGCGAACATCGGGCAGTTCCTCGCCATGCTGTTCGGGCTCTGGGGGCTCGCGAGTTGGAACCCGCTGCTGGTGCTGCTCGCGCTCTTCGTCTTTTTCGGCGCCGGGAGCGAGGCCCAACTGGTGGAGACCCGGGCCGCGGGCCGGGGCATCATCGTGGACCAGATGATGGTCACCCGCTTCGCCACGCTCCCGGTCTACGCCTCGCTCCGCGAGGCGGTGGACCGGCTCCTGGAGAGCGAGCAGCGGGAGTTCCCGGTGGTGGACAACGAAGGCCGGGTGGAGGGCCTGCTCACCCGGGACGACCTGATCCGCGGGCTGGCGGCCCGGGGGCCCGACTCCACCGTCGGCCAGGTGATGACGGCCCCGGTGGAGGTCCTCCCGCTCGGCCTCGATTTCGAGAACGCGCTGGGTCGGCTGCGCCGGAGCGGGCTGCCGGCCCTCCCGGTGGTGGCGTCGTCGGGCCGCCTGGTGGGGCTTCTCACCATGGACAACATCACGGACCTGGTGCTGGTCCGGCAGGCGGTGGTGGGAAAGCGGGCCTGAGGGGGTTCCGGAAGCGGCTGGCCACCCGGCGTCTCGCGCCGGGTAGGACGGGTCGGACACGGCTCCCCGACCGGGTGCCATCCCGGCGGCGCCCCGGCGCCCCGCCCTGCTCCCCCCCCCCGCCCTGGTGAAGGCCGGGTCACCCGCCCCGCGACGGCCCGCCCTCCAGCTCCTCCCGGAGTCGAGGGCCGGGATGGGCGGGCCGCTCGTAGTACCACCAGTGGCGCTCCGGATCCCACCCTTCCTCTTCCGCGACGATCGTCCCCCAGAGGCAGCGCCCCGCCGGGACCAGGTAGAGCCGGACCCGGCGGTCGGCCTCCCGGACCCGCACCAGCGCTTCCTCCCGGAGCTCCGCCGGCGCCACGTCGAGCGCGTTCTCGAGCAGTTGCCGGCCGTCCATGTCGTTCAGGTAATCGTCCAGCCCGTGGGGATAGCCGGCGGCGATCAGGTCCACCACCCGCTCCCAGTTCGCCACCAGGCCGCGGAGCCCGGCGGCGATGACGGCGTAGGGCGCCCCCGAGCGACGGAGAAAATCCCGAACCGGGTCGCCGCCCTGGCTCATCGGGACCACCGGTTGTTCGACCGATCGGTATCCGGCAGCCGGCCTCCCGGATCCAGCTCGGCCCGCACCACGGTGCCCGGGCGCCGCGCCCGGTAGGTGAAGCGGGGGCCCAGGTTCCACATCTCGACCGGGAGCCGGGCCTCTTCCGTCCCCCCGTCGGCGAAGGTCACGGCCAGGCGGGCCGGCATGACCATGGTCCCTCGATTCGACAGGTACACACTCGCCCGCTCGCCCTCCTGCCGCACCGAGTCCACGGCCTGATCCAGCCGCGCCGTGGTATAGATCCAGTTGCGCCAGAACCAGTCGAGGTCCGTCCCCGATTGATCCCGCATGATCCGGAAGAAGTCGGCGGGGGTCGGGTGTTTCCAGGCCCAGGCCCGGATGTAGGCCCGGAAGGCCGGGTCGAACCGTTCCGGCCCCAGCACCTCCTCCCGGAGCAGCGAGAGCATCAGGGCGGGCTTCTGGTAGCCGGTCCAGAAGAGATCGCGGGATTCGACCGGCCGGGTGATGAGGGGCTGCTCCAGGCCGGGCACCGCATGATCGGGGTAGAGGCGGAGCGGGTGGGTCTCGATGCTGTCGCCGTACCCGGTTCCGGCGAAGTACCGGGCCGCGTTGGCCAGGTCAATGAAGGTGTTGAACCCCTCGTCCATCCACGGGTAGAGCCGCTCGTTCGAGCCCACCACCATGGGGAACCACTGGTGGCCCAGTTCGTGGGCCAGGACCCACTGGAGGTCGGTCCGCACCGGCCCCGCGGGATCGAAGGTGATCATGGGGTACTCCATCCCCTCGATCGGTCCCTCGACGCTCGAGATGTGAGGGTACGGGTAGGGAAACCACTGCTCGCTGAAGTACCGGAGGGCTTCCCGCACCATCCGGTTGGCCTCGACCCAGAGCGTGGCCTCGGGGCGATAGTAGGTGTGGATCAGCCCACCCCGCCAGCCGCTCGCATCCCAGCGGAAGTTGGGCGCCGCGGCGAAGGCGAAGTCGCGGACGCTGTCGGCGAAGAAGCGCCAGGTGAGAGTCCCCCGGCTGACTGGTCGGGTGCGGGCGGGGTCGCCCGCTTCCGCGGCCGAGATGATCGCGACGGCCGTATCGGAGGTCCGGGCGGCCAGGAGTCGAGCGCGCTGGGTCCGGGTGAGCACCTCGAGCGGGTTTCGGAGGTGCCCGGTCGCGGCCACGATGAAGCTGGCGGGCACCGTCAGGGCGACGTCGAAGCTGCCGTACTCGAGGTAGAACTCGCCGGCTCCGAGGTAGGGCTCGTGGTTCCAGCCCCGCACGTCATCGTAGACGGCCACGCGCGGGTACCACTGGGCGATCTCGTAGAGCAGGCCGTCGCGGCCCATGCGGCCAGCGCCGTAGGGCGGAATCAGGAAGTGCCAGCCGATCTCGATGTCCACCACCCCGCCGGGGGGAAGGGGCCGGGGGAGGTCCACCCGCATCGTCGTCCCCCGCATGGTGTACGCGAGCAGCCGGCCGGCCGAACGCACGTACTCGAGCTCCACGCCGCCGGAAAAGCCCTTGCACGAGAAGTCGAACACCGAGCCGAGGAAGACGAGCGGCGGCTGGTCGAGCTGATTGGTGACGCTGCCGGGAGCGCAGATGTTCTGCTCCACGTGGAACCAGAGGTAGGGGAGCGAGGCCGGCGAGCGGTTGGTGTAGCGTACCGTCTCTCGGCCTTGGAGCCCGTGGCGGACCGTGTCGAGTGTCGCCCGGATGGTGTAATCCACCCGTTGCTGCCAGTAGCGGGGACCCGGGCGCCCATCCGCCGCCCGGTACTCGTTGGGCGCCGGCAGGGCGAGAGGACGGAAAGGCGACGAATCCGCGACCGACTGGGCGGCGAGGGAGCCGGCGCCGAGACCGAGCGCGAGGCAGACGGCGCCGCCGAAAGGCATGCGAACCATGGCTGGCAGGGTGGAGTGGGGTGGTGAAGATACGGCACTCGGCCGGGGTGTCCAGAGACCGGGGTGCCGTCATCGGGGGCGTTCCTCGTCACGCGCGCCGTGCGGTCCCGGGAGGCCGCGGGTCACGGCGCCACCCGCCGCACCCGGCGCCCGTCAAAGCCCCGTACACTCCTTCCGCCGGAACCGGGCGGGAGGACAGGACGGCTCTCCCCGGCGCCAGAGCCCGGCTCCGGCCGCACGGGCGGCGCGCTGGGCTCTGGTCAGGCGGTCCACGTACTTCACATTGGGCGGGACGGTGTAGAGCAGGGCCCATCCGGCGCGGACCATCGCCTCGTTGACCAGGGTGTCGGCGACCCAGACCCAGGCGAGGGTCCGGCCGTAGCGGTCGGCCGCGACCACGTCGCGCTCGAGCCGCACGGTGCGTCCTCGCGGCAGCCAGCGGGCGAGGGCGGCCGCCGCCGCGCGGGCCGCGGGGCCCTGGCCCCGTTCGGGGCTGTCGATCCCGATCAACCGCACTCGGGTGCCGTCGCGGCAACGGAAAGTGTCGCCATCGATCACCCGGGCGACGACGCAGTGGGGCGGCGCCGCCCCGAGCAGGAGGAGCGAGATGGCCAGAACGATGGGCACCGGATAAATCTATCAGACCTCAGGCGCGGCCCCGCGAGGCGTGATGCCCATCTTCGAGCGATCCTGTCCGTTACCCGTTCCGGTCGAAACCGCCTGGGCGTGGCATGCCCGGCCCGGGGCGCTGGAGCGCCTGCTCCCGCCCTGGGAGCGGGTCGAGATCGTGGACCGGAGCGGCGACTTCGAGACCGGCAGCGTGGTGCTCCGAATCCCGATCGGGCCGTGCCGGGCCACCTGGGTGGCGCAGCACCGACTGGGGGAGGATCGGTTCGAGTGGATTGACAGTCAGGTCACGGGGCCCTTCGCGCGGTGGATGCACATCCACCGGTTCACCGCGACCAGCCCGGCAACGTCGCGACTCACCGACCGCATCGAGTACGCCTTGCCGCTCGGCCCGATCGGCCGGCTGGCCCAGCCCCGGGTGGAGCGGCGGCTGGCCCGGATGTTCGCCTATCGCCATACGCTCCTCCCTCAGGACCTTGCGCTCCACGCCGCGTGGGCCGACCGACCGCGGCTCACGGTGGCGATCACGGGGGCCACCGGGCTCATCGGACGGGCGCTGGTGCCGCTCCTCACGACCGGCGGCCACCGGGTGGTCCATGTGGTGCGGAAGCGGCTGGCCAAGGACGACGTCCTCTGGGACCCGGCGGGGGAAACGATCGAGACCGAGCGGCTCGAAGGCGTGGATGCGGTGGTCCACCTCGCGGGCGAGCCGATCACGGGCCTCTGGACCGGCGAGAAGAAGCGGCGGATCCTGGAAAGCCGCCGCCGGGGCACCGCGCTCCTGGCCGGCACGCTGGCCCGGCTCCGGCGCCCTCCCCGAGTTCTGGTCTCGGCCTCGGCCATCGGGATCTACGGGGACCGGGGCGACGAGCCGCTCACGGAATCGAGCCCGCTGCCGGGGGGGGCCGCCGCTCCATTCGTCAGCCAGGTGGCCCAGGCCTGGGAAGCAGCGACGGCCCCGGCGGAGCAGGCCGGAATTCGCGTGGTGCGGCTCCGGATCGGCCTGGTGCTCACCCCGGCCGGCGGTGCCCTCGGCGCGATGCTACCCGCCTTCCGCCTGGGGCTCGGAGGCCGGCTCGGCCGCGGCACGCACTACCAGAGCTGGATCGCGATGGACGACGTGATCGGGGCGATCTACCACGCCGTCTTCCAGGAAACGCTCCGGGGTGCGGTGAACGCGACGGCCCCGGAACCCGTGACCCAGGCCGAGTTCGCCCGGACCCTGGCCCGGGTGCTGGGCCGGCCGGCGCACTTCCCGGTGCCGGCGGCGCTGCTCCGCTTCCTGCTGGGCGAGATGGCGGACGAGCTGCTCCTGGCCAGCGCGCGGGTTCTCTCGCCCCGGCTCGAAGAAAGCGGCTACCGCTTCCGGTTCAGGCAGCTCGAGCCCGCCTTGCGGTACATGCTGGGGGCGGGGTAGCCGACGGCGGGTGGCAACCCTTCGCGATCCGGGATCCCCCGGGTTGCCGCCTGTCGCTCGCCAACCGACTTTTCCCGCATGTGCCCCAGTCTCCCCCGCGCCGTCGTCCTCCTCTCGGGCGGCATGGATTCCGCCACCACGCTGGCCATCGCACGAAGCGAGGGGTACCGGTGCTACGCGATGAGTTTCCGTTACGGCCAGCGGCACGCGGTGGAACTCGCGGCGGCGCGCGAGATCGCCCGGCGCCTGGGCGTGGCGGAGCATGTGGTCGTCTCCATTGATCTCAAGTTCTTCGGCGGCTCGGCGCTCACCGGGCCGCTGGAGGTTCCCAAGGGGCGGCCGCTGGAGGCCATGGCCCGGGAGATCCCGGTCACCTACGTCCCCGCGCGGAACACCATCTTCCTCGCGTACGCCCTGGCGTGGGCCGAGGTGCTGGGCGCCGCGGATATCTTTCTCGGGGTGAATGCGCTGGACTACAGCGGGTACCCGGACTGCCGGCCGGAGTACATCGCGGCGTTCGAGCAGATGGCCAACCTCGCCACCAAGGCGGCGGTGGAAGGCCGGCTGCGGCTCAGGCTTCACACCCCGCTCATTCACCTGACCAAAGGCGAGATCATCGCGCGGGGGCTCGCGCTCGGAGTGGACTACGCCCTCACCCGCAGTTGCTACGATCCCGCCCCTGACGGGGCCGCCTGCGGGGCATGCGACGCCTGCCAGCTCCGGCTCAAGGGGTTCCGGGAGAACGGGATGGAGGACCCCGCGCCGTATGTGGCCCGAGCGCGGGGGGGGTCGGGAGCAAGGGACGGTGAACGGGGAATGGGGAGCGGGGGACGGTAACCGGGCGCCTCGCCTGGATGTCCGATGACCTACACCGTCAAGGAGATCTTCTACACCCTCCAGGGCGAGGGGGCCAACGCCGGGCGGCCGGCGGTCTTCTGCCGGTTCGCGGGGTGCAATCTCTGGAGCGGTCGCGAGGCGGACCGGGCGGCGGCGGTCTGCGGGTTTTGCGACACCGATTTCGTGGGGACCGACGGTCCGGGCGGCGGCCGCTTCGACACCCCGGAGGGGCTCGCCGAGGCGGTCCAGGCGGCCTGGCAAGGCGAGCCGTCGCCGCTGGTGCGGAAGCTCGTGGTGTGCACCGGCGGCGAACCGCTGCTCCAGCTCGACCCCCCGGCGATCGCCGCGCTCAAGGCGCGCGGCTTCGAGGTCGCCGTGGAGACCAACGGCACGGTCCCGCTCCCGCCCGGACTGGACTGGGTCTGCGTGAGCCCCAAGGCGAACGCGCCGCTGGTCGTCACGCGGGGCGACGAACTCAAGCTGGTGTTCCCGCAGGCCGGCGGCGAACCGGAGCGGTATCGCGGGCTCGCCTTCCGCCATTTCTTCCTCCAGCCGATGGACGGGCCGGAGCTGGCGCGGCACACCGCGCTCGCGGTGGAGTACTGCCTGCGGCACCCCGAGTGGCGGCTGAGCCTTCAGACGCATAAAATGTTGGGCATTCCGTAGTCGGCCCGGCCAAAGGGCGACTCGGCGGCTCGGCGAATCGGGGCCCGGGCACGCCCGGGCGCTCCGGGTTCGCCGTGCCGGCGCCCCGACGATGCCCAACTACCACGGCTATTCCGACCGGGTCGCTCACGCCCTCGCCTTCGCCGCCAAACACGGGGCGCCGCTGGCGCGTCCGGGCATGGCGGGCACCTACGTGACCCATCCCGCCAACATCGCCATCATTCTCGCTCGCTACGGGTGCGACGAGACCTGTCTGGTCGCGGGGGTGCTGGGCTATCTGGTCAACGAGGCGGAGCCCGGGCGCCAGGCCGATCTCCGGCAGCGGGTCGGCGAGAAATTCGGGCCCAAGGTGGCCGAGGTCGTGGACCAGGTGTTCGAGCCGCGGTACGACACGCGGGGCAAGCAGCGGGGCTGGAAGGCCTGGAAGATGGACTTTCTCGCCAACCTCGCCCTGGCCGAGCCCCGGGCGCTGGAGGTGTGCAGCGCGACCCAGATTCACCTGTGCGGCAGCATGCTCACCGATCTCCGGCGGCTCGGCGTAGAGTACCTGAGCCAGTTCGCGCCGGCCAGCGCCGAGGAGATCCTCTGGTGGTATGGCGAGCTGGCCGCAGCCCTGGAGCGGCACCCGGTGGGGCCGAGGCCCGGCATGCTGGACGAACTCCGGCTCTTGAGCCGGCGGCTGGCGGCGGACCTGGCCACGAATTGAGGGGGAAGCCCGGGGGAACCGGGCAACCGTCTGTTCGGATCCCCCGGCCCCTCGCCGGCCGGGTTCCCCGCCTGCCGCGAGCCAAGTCCAAGTCGGCCCCCCTCTTCCCTGGCGCCCCGGCCTCGTCGGGCCATCCGGCCCGCACTATATTCACCGGGGATGGACGCCTCACCATCGCTGGCGGCGCTGGCGAGTCTCCCCAACGCCTTTGCCAGCGCCTGCCGCCAGGCCCGCTCGGACACCGAGCTATTCGAGCGGTGCCGAGACGCGCTGGTCCGCCGCTTCAACAGTGAGCGGATCTGGCTCGAGGTTGCCTCCCCTACCCCGCTCCTCTCGCTGATCCCGCCGCCGGCCTGGCTCGCCGAGGCCCGGGAGGTGATCCGCCTGGCCAGCGGGCAGACGGAAGTCGCGATCCTGGCAGGGCCGGAAGTCGCGGGTGAGCTCAAGGCCCATGCGGTTCCGGTCGCGCTCGGGCTCGCCGTGCTCATCGAGCTCCACGCGGTGCTCCGGGAGCGGCAGGCCCAGCTCGACGACGCGACCTTCCAGCTCCGGGCCCTCCGCCAGGTCGCCCGGCTGCTCTCCTCGGTCCACTCGATCGAAGAGACCGAGAGCCTCGTGCTCGATTTCATGGCCGAGGTGTTCTTCTGCTGGTGGGCCTGTCTCTACCGGCCCCAGGACGACGGGTACGTTCCGAAGGTGTTCCGCTCGCTGCGCGGTTCGCTCTCGCTCCCGCCGATTCCGCGGCGCGCGCTGGACACGGCACTCCGGTCCGACACGCCGGTCGTCTCGGCCGATGACGTCAACGTGGGCCGCCTGGTGCCACCCACGACGCAGCTCGTCGTGACGCTGGACGCCGGGCCGGAGCGGCTGGCGGTGCTGGCCCTGGGCCCCCGCCTGCACGACCAGGGCTTCGGGGGCGCGGATTTCGAGCTGGCCGGGACGCTGGCCTATGCGGCGGCGACGGCGCTCAAGAACGCGCATCTGGTGGAGCAGCTCCAGAACGCCGCCACGACCGACTCGCTGACCGGCCTCCTCAACCGGCGCGCGATGGAGGAGCGGCTCCAGGCGGAGCTGTCGCGTACCACGCGGCACCAGATCCACACCAGCGTGGTGCTCCTGGACGTGGACCGGTTCAAGGTGGTCAACGACACCCTGGGCCACGCGGCGGGCGACCGCCTGCTGGTGGAGCTGGGCGCGATCCTGCGCCAGCAGTGCCGCAACCTGGACGCGGTGTGCCGGATCGGCGGCGACGAGTTCCTGGTGATCCTCCCCATGACCTCGGCGAACGAGGCGATGGTGTTCGTGCACCGGGTGCAGGACGCGTTCGCGCGCTTCGAGGCCGCGCATCCCGAGTTCGGCCGGCCCTCGCTCAGCATGGGGATCGCCGAGGCACCGCGGCACGGCCTCACCGCCGACGCGCTGCTCGCCGCCGCGGACCAGGCGCTCTATCGGGCGAAGCGGGGCGGCCGGGACGCGGTCCAGATCGCCGAGGATCGCTGAGCCATGGCCGACCCGGAGTTCCTGCTGCTGGGCGATGCCCTCTGGCTCGATTTCGTCAATACGGCAGCACTGCCCGGCCGCGATCTGCTCCCCGATGCCGCGGCGCTGCTCCGCTGGACCAAGGCGGTGAAAGTGGCGCCGGTCGCGGGGCCGGCGGACTTCGAGACGGCCCTGGACCTCAGGACCCGGCTGGCCGCGCTGGCGGCGGCGCTCGAGGCGGGCCGGAGTGCTCCCCCATCGGCCATCGAGGCGATCAACGGCTTCCTGGCGGGGCGGGAGGGGCGGGAGCAGCTGGTCCGGATCGGGGGTCGCTGGCGGATCCGATTCGCTCCCCATCGCGCCGCGACCGCTTTCGAGGCGATCGCCGGCTCGGCGGCGCGGACCCTGGCCCATCCGGTGGCGGTGGTGCGGCGCTGCGCGGCGCCCGACTGCGGCCTGTTCTTCGTGGACGAGTCGCCGACCCAGTCGCGGCGCTGGTGCAGCCGCCGGTGCGGCCAGCGGGGGCGGGTCGAGCGGCGCCGGGTCTCCCCGCGCCTCACCCCGCTCGTTACCGAAGGATGAGCGGGACCGCCGCGACGACCCCGCCCCCGCTGGCGATCTTCGAGCGGGTCGAGGCGGCCCTGGGCCACCGGTTCCGGCTGGAAACGATGGTCGCGGCCTCCCGCGAGCGGGTGCTGTTCACCGCGCACGACCGGCTCCTCTCCCGCCGGGTGAGCCTCCGGGTCAACCTCTACCCCGACGACATCACCCGGGCCTGGTTCCTCCGGGAGGCGGAGGCGCTGGCCCAGCTCGATCACCCCGCGATCCGCCACGTGTACGATGCGGGCCTCGTGGGCGATCTCGCCTATCGGGTGGGGAACTGGATCGAGGGCGAGAGCCTGCTAGAGGCGAACCAGCGCGGGCCCCGGCCGCTTCCGGCGGTGCACATCCTGGCGCGGGACGTGCTGAGCGGGCTGGAGCACGCGCACGCCCACGGGATCATCGTGCGGCGCATCGTGCCCCAGTCGCTGCTGGTCAACCTGGCGGGCCGCGGGACCGTCACCGATCTCCGCTTCTGCAACTGGACTCTGCCGGCCATCCCCCCGGGCGAGGTGCCGAGCGGGCTGGCCTTCATGGCGCCGGAGGTGCGGGACGGGGGGGCGGGCGACCCCGCGAGCGATATCTACACGGCGGGGGCCATCCTCTACTTCGCGGTGACGGGGGTGGAGCCGCCGCTCGATCCGCAAGCGCTCAAGCCTCCCTCCGCGCTCCGGCCCCACGTGCCGCGGGCCATCGAGCGGATCCTGCTCCGGGCCCTGCAGTTCAACGCCGACGACCGCTACCTGAGCGCGGCGGAGATGCTGGAGGACTTCACCTCCGACGCCGGGACGTTCGAGGCGCCGGCCGTGGCGGCGGTCGGGGTGCGCCACTTCCCCAGCGAGAGCGACGACGGGCGGCACTGGGAGAAGCGCCTGCGCCGCGCGCTCGGCGACGACTACGAACTCCTGGCGCCCCTCGGCACCGGCGGCTACGGGCGGGTGTACCGGGTTCGCGACCTGCACCTGGAACGGGAAGTGGCGCTCAAGGTGCTCCATCCCCAGCTCACGGCGGATCCGGCGGTGGTGGAGCGGTTCCGGCGCGAGGCCCAGCTCGCGGCCCGGCTCAACCACCCGAACATCGTGAACATCTACGACATCGGCGGCCGGTCCGGGCTCCTCTGGTACACCATGGCGCTGGTGAACGGGCCCAACGTGGCGCAGCTCGTCGAGAAGGAGGGCCCGCTCCCGCTCGACCGGGTGGTCCGGCTGCTCAAGGAGGCGCTCTCCGCCCTGGCCCACGCCCATGCGAGCGGCCTGGTGCACCGGGACCTCAAGCCGGAGAACCTGCTGCTCGAGACCGACGGCAGCCTCCGGATCACCGATTTCGGCCTCGCGCTCGCGCTCAGGGGGCAGGGCCGGTTCGGCGGGGCCACGAGCCGGAGTGGGACCCCCATGTTCGCCAGCCCCGAGCAGCTCCTCGGCGAACGGGTGGACCAGCGGTCGGACCTCTACAGCCTGGCCGCGGTGGCCTATTACGCGCTCCTGGGGCGGCCGCCGTTCACCGGGACCAACGTGGAACAGATTCTGAGCCGGCAGACGGCCAACCAGCGGCCCGACCTCCGGAGCGGCCGCGAGGATGTGAGCGAGGACCTCGCCAAGGTGCTGGAGCGGGCGATGCACAGCGAGGTGGAGCAGCGCTACCCGTCGGCCGCCGAATTCCTCCAGGCGCTCAACCGGGCCACGGGCCGAGGGCTCCGCCGCAAGAGCGGGGAGTGGACCCGGGCCGCCTTGCGGTGGTGGAAACCCGGCTGACCGTCCCCTCTTGACGGGCGGCCAACTTCCCCCATCTTTCTTCCCCGGCTGGATTGGCCAGTTGGCTTGGCCGGTGTCGCAGGTGCTTCCTCCGGATACACTGCCCGACCCGGGATCAAGTCCCGGGTCTTTTCCTAGCCGGCGGGTCGGTGGGTGAGACCCGCTCTCCCGGTCGGGACGGATGACGATCCGTACCCGACGATGTTTCCCTCAGTATGGAGTACCGCAGCATGCCTCGCGTCACCGGCACGGTGAAGTGGTTCAACGATGCCAAGGGTTACGGCTTCATCACCCCCGAGAACGGCACCAAGGACTGCTTCGTCCACCACACCGCGATCAAGGCCGACGGCTTCCGGAGCCTGTCGGAGGGAGAGCGGGTCGAGTTCGACATCGTCGAGGGCCCCAAGGGCCCCGCGGCGGAGAACGTCACGAAGATCAAGTAATCACGCGGTGGGAGCAACGGCGATGGGGCTCCGGAATCCCGGAGCCCCATTGCCGTTGCGTCTCGACAGGGACGCTGTCCTCCCCGGTGCCCGGGCCCTGGGTCGGCTCGCGGCCCGGATGCGACCCCCGTCAGGGGCCGCCTACTTGTGCCGGTAGATCACCCGGCCTCGGGTGAGATCGTAGGGGGAGAGCACCACGGTCACCCGGTCGCCCTCCAGGACCCGGATCTTGAACTTGCTCATCTTGCCGGCCGCGTAGGCGAGGATGGAGTGGCCGTTCTCGAGGAGCACCCGGTAGTTGCGGTCGGGGAGCACCTCGGTGACCACGCCTTCCATCTCGATGCCTTCTTCCTTCGCCATCCACGGAGCTCGAATCAAGAGTCGCCACCAATCTGGCCGGGCGCGGCGCCCGGCGCAACCTCACACGCGCGGTCCCTGCCAGGCCGCCAGCTCCTCTTCCACCAGGGCCACTAGGTCGCCGACGGTCCGCCGGTCGAAGGTGAGGGCGGCTCCGGCCGTCCGGAAGAGGTCCGGGAGCGAGGCGGTGTTCCCGAGTGCCAGCGCCTGACGGTACCGCTCCACCGCCCCCGCGGGATCGCGGCGGCTGTTGCGCCAGATCTGGAGCGCACCGAGCTGGGCGATGCCGTACTCGATGTAATAGAACGGATACAAGAAGATGTGGAGCTGGCGGTACCACCGGGCCACCCGCTCGGGCTCGAGCCCGCCCCAGTCCACCCCGCGCTCGAACCGGCTCCGGATCCGGAGCCAGGCTCGGTCCCGCTCGTCCCGGTCGCGGCCCTGGCCGCTCGTGTAGAGCCAGCTCTGGAACGCGTCCACCGATGCCACGTGCGCCAGCGTCATGAGGATGTCTTCGAGATGCTCGGTCCGGGCTCGGGCCAGTTCCTCGGGGTCGAAGAACCCGCCCTGGTCGCGACCGAGGTAGGGCGCGGCGAGGAGTTCCATGGACATCGAGGCCAGCTCGCAGGCCTCGAGCCCCGGATGCCGCTGCCAGATGAGCGGATGCCGGTGGGCTTCGAAGGCATGGAAGGCGTGTCCCGCCTCGTGCAGCAGGGTCGAGACGTCCTCCCAGACGCCGACCGCGTTCATGAAGATGAAGGGGCGGCCCCGGTAGTGCAGGGTCTCGCAGTAGCCCCCCGGGGCCTTGCCCTTGCGGCTGGCGAGGTCGAGCAGCCCCTCTTCCGCCATGGTGCGGAAGTGGCGGCCGAACCGGGGTGACACCTGGTCGAAGATCCGCTGGCAGGTGGCGACCAGCTCGCTTGCGTCGCGGAACGGCCGGAGCGGCGGGCGGCCCTCGGGGTCGTTGGCCAGGTCCCAGGGGCGGAGGGCGCTCAGGCCCAGCCGTTCGCGGCGCCGGGCCAGCACGCGCTCCACCGCGGGAACCACTGCCGCCTCGACCGCCTCGTGAAACCGGCGGCAGTCGGCCGGGGTGTAGTCGAACCGGCACTTGGCCTTGAAGGCATAGGCCTCGTAGTCGGCGAAGCCGGCGTTCCGGGCTATCCGAGTCCGGAGGTCGAACATGGCATCGAAGACATCGGCCAGCTCCTCGCGCCGCTCGAGATAGGGCTGGTGCGAGAGCCGCCAGGCCAGCTCTCGGGTCCCGCGGTCGGGGCTCTGGAGATAGGGCTGGAGCTGGGGCACCGTCTTCTCCTCGCCATCCCACACCACGGTGATGCCGCCCGCGATCTTCTGGTAGCGGGCGGCCAGCGCCTCGACCTCCTGCATGAGCGGGACGTTGGCCTCGCGGAAGATCTCGTGCGCGGTGCGGAACTTGGCGATCGGCACCTCGAGATCGGGACGGGAGTATCCGGTCGCGAGGAGGCGGCCCGCGAGGCGGACCCCCTGCTCTTCCATGCGCGGGAGGATATCGGCCGAGAAGCGGAGGTGGGCCGCTTCCTTGGCCGGATCGGCCGTGTCGCAGGTGTAGGCGATCATGGCCAGGGCCGCCGCCTCGCTCAGAACCACCTCCAGTCGGGACCAGTCGGCGAGCCACCCCTTCACGGCGCCGGCGGTGAGCGGGCGCTCCGCCAGCTCCTGGTAGAGGGGCAGGATCTCGTCCCAGGTGGCCTGGGCGAAGTCGGCGGGCGTGAGGGTGGCGATCGCGGACGTCCCCATTGCTACCCCTTGATCTCTTCCAGGGCCTGGAGCATCTCCAGAGCCGTCTGCCAGCGGCGCTCGCGGTCCTTGGCCAGCGCCTTGAGAATGAGGCCGGCCAACGGCTCGGGGAGGCTCGGGTTGAAGCTACGCGGATCCGGAACCGGATCTTGCACCTGCTTCATCAATAAACTGGCAAATGAGGTCCCTTCGAAGACCTGGCGGCCCGTGACGCACTCGAAGAGCACCGCACCGGCGGCGTACAGGTCGGTGCGCCCGTCGAGCGGCTCCCCCAGAAGTTGCTCCGGCGCCATGTACGCCGGGGTTCCGATGATGGAACCCTCGGCGGTGAGCCCGGTCCGGGTCCGTCCGGCCTGGCGTGCCTCGATCAGGCGGGCAATGCCGAAATCCATGACCTTGAGGAAGCCCTGGGCGTCCACCACCAGGTTCTGCGGCTTGACGTCCCGATGGACGATCCCCTGCCCGTGGGCCACCTCGAGGGCGCGGCAGAGCTGCTTGCCGATCGTGAGCACCACCTCGGTGGGGAGGGCGCCGCGCCGGCCGATCACCTGGTCGAGGGTGGTGCCTTCCACGTATTCCATCGTGATAAAGTAGGTACCGTCCGCCTCGCCTAGGTCGTGAGTCCGTACCACGTTGGGATGCGAGATCCGGCGGGCCAGGCGGATCTCCTGCTTGAACCGTTCCAGCAGCGCGGGGTCGCCCACCAGTTCGGGATGCAGGGTCTTGATGGCGACGGCCTCCTCCAGCTCCCGGTCCCAGGCCCGGTACACGACACCCATCCCGCCGGCACCGAGGACCTGCTTCAGCTCGTAGCGCCCGGCGAGGAGCTGTCCTGGGACGAGCCGGGCGCTCCGGAGCGTCGGGGCGCCGGGCTCCACCACCGCGGTCACCGCCTGGGAGGCCCCGCCCAGGAACTCCACCAGGCGGCGCTTCTCGCGCAGCTCGGCGAGCATGGCGTCGAAGGCCGCCGCCAGCTCGCCGATCTCGTCCCGGGAATCCACCGCGATGGCGCCGGAGTAGCGGCCCTCCGCCACGTCGCGGGTGGCCTGCACCAGCCGGCGGAGGGGCCGGGTGATGTGGCGCGTGACCAGGACCGTGGCGAGCGAGGCCAGGACCAGCGAGCCCACGAATGCCGTCAGGATGGACTGCCGCAGCCGCTCGAAGGGGGCGAGCTCGGCCTCGCGCGAGCGCAGCCCAGCGTATTCCCCCACCCGGGTGCCGGCCGCGGTGCGGAGGGGGCCCAGCGCTCCGATCCAGGTCTGGCCGGCGGCGGCGACGCGGAGGTGGCCGGGTGCGGTGTCGGCCTCGAAAAGGCTGACCGCTTCGCGGCCGGCGAGCGCCGGGTCCAGGGCGCCCCGCGGAAGGGTGGACACGGCGACCCGGGGGACGAGAGCCGTGTCCAGCCCGAAGAACACGACCTCGGAGGCCGTCTGCTTCTTGAGCCGCGCGGCAAAGGCCGAGTCCACGACCTCGGCCAGGACCAGGGCCCCCAGGACCCCGCCCTGGCCGATGAGGGGAACCGCCACCGCCTGATAGAGCGAGTCCCCCTGGGGCGTGGCCTCGATCCACATGCCGGCCGCGGGCTCTCCGCCCAGCGCCTGTCCCACCAGCGCCCCCTCGCCGCGCGGCACGTCGGACTCGTTCGGCGCCCGGGTCCAGGCCTGCTGCATCCCCTCGGCGTCCACGATCATGGCCCAGGTGGCTCTGGCCTGGTCCTGGAACTCTCGGGCTCGATCCAGAAGGTCCGACCGGCTTCCGGCGAGAAGCGCCTGCTCCGCATGCGAGATGTAGGTGGGGACCCCCGCGAGGAGCTGGGCGGACCGGAGCAGCCGCTCGCTCCGCGCCGCGAGCGCTTCCTCGATCGCCGCCTGGGTGGCGGCCAGCCCGCGTTCGATCGCCTGGTCGGCCGCCTGGCCGGCCCGGCGGCTGATCAGGAGCAAGGCGCCGCCCAGCGCGAGCACCAGCACCAGCGCCGTCGCCGCGAAGATCCGGAGTCCGAGCGGAGAAGCCTGGAACCGCCCTCCGAGCCCGCCGCTCGATCGGCGCGCCACCTCGCTAGTAGCGGCTGGTGCGCTCGTAATAGGACTTTCCTTCCTTGTCGCGGTGCTGGACGTACTTGTAGCCGCGGGCGTCGAGGGTCAGGGTGAGCGGCGCGGAGGGACCCGCAGTCACCGCGAGCGGCTGGGTGAGTTCGCGGGCCCGCTCGTGCCACACATGGAGGACATAGCGGCCGGGAGGCACGGGCGCCAGGCGGAACGACCCGTCGCTTCCCGGCTGCGTGAAGAAGGCCGACTCGCGGACCAGTACGAAGGCGCGCATGAGCGCATGGACGTTGCAATAGACCCGGACGATCCCGGGACGGTCGAACGTCACCGCCCGGCTCTCCCCCCGGCCGAAGAGCCCCAGGTCGAAGGGCTTTTCCGGCGAGAGGGAGAAGACATTGTGGTTGAACGGGTCGTGGTTGGGAAACACGACGGTCGAGCCGACCGGGATGACGGCGACGCGGGGCACGAACTGTTTCTGCTCGGTGGCCATCTCCACTGTGTCAGGCTGTCCGGGGGGCGCCGCGGCGCCCTCCAGCCACACCACGGCCTGGGCGAGGTCCTCGGTGGCGCGGCCCTCCCGCTCCAGCATCGTCACCCGACCGGTGATCACTCCCTGCGCGCCGAGCGCGGCGGGGCCGGCCCCGGCGGTGGCGGTCACGAGGCCGGCGAGGAGGCCGAATCGGCGGGCGGCCGGTATCTTGGTATGCATCAGGCCAAGCATAGTGTCTGCCGTCGGAGGTCGTCAACCGCCCCAGCACGGAGAAGCGCATGCCTCGGATCATGCTTCTGGCTCTGTTCATCGCGGCCCCCCTCGGCGCCCAGGAGCCGGGCCGGGTGAAGCTGGACTTCACGGGTCTCGTCCTGCTCAACGGGTTCTACACCTCCGACAGCACCAACAACTCGGACCTCCCGCAGTTCGTCCAGCGCCGGAGCCCGAGCGGCCGGGCGGTCTCCGGGCTGGGGGCCACGGTGAGGCAGACCCGGCTCCGGCTGCTCGGAAGCGCCTCCCAGGTCGCGGGCGGGCGCCTCGACCTCGAGCTGGACGTGGATTTCTTCGGCGGGCAGCAGCCCTCGAGCGGTGGGCGCACCTTCCCGCTGGTCCGGATCCGCCGCGCCTTTGGCAAGCTCGCGTGGAGCCGGTTCGCGATTCTGGCCGGGCAGGAAGCGCCGCCGATCGTGGAGCTCAACCCATCGTCGCTGGGCGCGCTGGGGCTTCCGTCGCATGCGGCCTCGGGCAACCTCTGGCTCTGGCTTCCCCAGGTACGGGTCGGCGGCGCGCTGGTGGAGCGCGGGCCCACCCGGCTGTCGCTCGAAGCCGCGGCGATCGGGCCCAACGGCGACGCGCCCCAGGGCCTCTTTCTCACCCAGCCGGATCGGGCGGAGCGGAGCGGGCGGCCCTCGCTCGAGAGCCGGCTTCGACTGGAGTGGGGCGAGCCCGACCTGCGGGGCGAGCTATCGGTCGGGGGGCACCTGGGGTGGCTCCGTTCCAACGGCGATACGCTGGTGACCTCACGGGCCGCTGCCGTGGCCCTGGTGCTGCCGCTGGGCCGGTATCTCGAGTTTCGCGGCGAAGGCTTCATCGGCCGGGCGGTGGCGGGACTCGGCGGCGGGGGGATCGGGCAGAACCTGGGGCCGAACGACGAGCCGGTGCGGACGCGGGGCGGCTGGGGCCAGCTCCTGGTCCGGCCCGGCGCCGGCTGGGAGCTCGGGGGGAGCTGGGGGCTGGACGATCCGGAGGACGACGACCTCGACGCCGCCACCGGGCGACGCCGGAACGAGGTCTGGGCGGCGGAGGCCCAGTGGCGCCGCCGGCCTCTCGTGTTAGGCGCCGAGTTCCGGCGGCTCCGGACCCGGTACGGCGGGGGCGCGGGGACGGTGGAGGCCAGTCACGTCAATCTGGCGGCCGGGGTGGAGTTCTGAGCCGGGGTTGCGGGGCCGTTCGGGGGTCCCGCCCGTGATCGGGTCACGCCAGCCGTCCACCCTTTACGTTTGCGGCGAGACCCTTAAGGACCCCGTGAGTCAAGATGAACTTCGGGAGATCCGAGGTGACCTTCGTGCCGTCTTAGCGCAGCAGAGCCGAACCCGCTAGGAGACGGGGCCTCGGCTGCGTCGGGAGGACGTCGATATCGCTTTGTGCACCAGTTTCCGGGTGTTGTTGAGTGTGCAAGCTGTACATAGTAGGAGATGAGCGGGCAGTCAGCCTGAGCCGCTGAGGGTGCTCAACCCCGTGTCCGGTGGTAAGCGGGTGATGACGAAGTGCACCGCTTACTAGAGGAGCGAACGATGAGGGCCCGAGCGAAGCTGATCCAGGCGCGCATCTCGATGCTAGCCTTGGCCGATGAGCGGCAGAACATCAGCTGGGCCGGCCAGGTGGTGGAATGAGTCGCAGCCACTTCTGCGAGATCAAGGAGGCGTTCGAGAAGTACCGGCGGGACGGCCTGGCGCCGCAGCCCCGCCCCGGGCACCTGCGGCGCGGCAACGCGGTCCGGGGCAAAGGGGTTCGAGTGCCCGGTCCCGCCGGCGTCGCGGTGAGCGCCGCGGTCTCAGCCGTAATCCGCCCCTCAGCCGCGTCCCAGCGACCAGCGTCCCACGGCGCGCCCCGCGCGTTCAGCACGGCAGCTCCCGCAGCGCGCGCAGGATGTCCTCGCCGCTCGGGCACGCATACACGGTGGTCGTGTCCACGGACTTGTGCCGCGCCTGCCGCTGCACGAGCCGGAGGTCCCGCGTCGCGCGGTAGAGGTTCCTCAGGCCCTGTGCCTCGAAGGAATGAAAAGCAGAACGGCCGGTCGAAGCCGGCGCGCCGCTGCCCGACGGCGAACAGGTAGCGCAACGTCCGGGTCGCGATGCGCCGGCCCCTTCTGGACACGAACAGCGGCGCGTCCGCCGCGAGGCTCTCGCCCTGGCCGCGCTTCCAGGAGACCCTTGCCGAGCTTGTAGAAGAGGCTATCCGGGATGCAGACCTCCTGCGTGGCGGGCTCGGTGCTCGACCGCTTGAAGGTCCGGAGCGCGATGCGGCGCTTCAGGCGGCCGTCCTGGTGCAGCACATCGCCAACATCGAGCGCAGCGATCTCGTGCTCGCGCAGGCCGGTGCCGAGCGCGACTGCGAAGATGACGTGGTCCCTGAAACCGTCGCGGTGCTCGCCGGTCACCTTCAGCAGCGTGCCCTGCTCGAGCTCGGTGAGCGTCCGCGGCGGGCGCGGGATGGCGGCGGCGTAGGCGGGCATGAAAGGGCCTGGGCTCCGGGGAACCAGTCACACTCGATGAGCGGAAGAAGGCAAGGCCGAGTATGTCGCCCGGCACCGCCCGGCATGACCTGGTTCGCCGGGCGACGAGGCGCGCGGGGGGCCCAAGCGAGTGGCCTGCGACTTGGCAGACTACGGCGTCTCGATCACGGCCTTCGCCTCGTTGCAGTCGAAGCAAACGAAGACGTAGATGAGGCCGGCGTCCGCGATGCAGAACTCGTCATTTATCGAATCCAGCTGGCCGTAGAAGGTCATTCGCTTCTGGCAATCCGGACACCGGGGCCAGCGGTCATCACCGATCGGCCGTGCTGGCGTGCCCCCGAGTTGATGCCGCTTGCCGACGTTGTCCCCCGCCCACTTGAATCCGGGCAATCGTCGTGCCTCCTCAGTGATCGGCTCGGGAACTAGGCGGAAGGTAGGGATGGTCTTCATCGTGTCACCGTGGGTATGGCGCGATGGGGAGGCCGCTTAGACCGAACTCATCCATCAGACGCCCAGCGAATTGGTAGATGTCCTTGGGAGTCGCGCCGGGATTCGCGTCGATGAACTCGGACCATCGAGCGTTCCAGCCGCCAGGCATATTGCCCAACCCTCGCCCATGCACGCCCTTCAGGTGTGTCGTTTCGCCGATCCGGACCGTGAACTGGTCGATGTCGATGCCCTTACTTTGGAAGAAGCGGCGGAACTGCTGCGGGAAGATGTGGTGATCCACCAACTTCCCGGCCGTCAGCAGCTTGGGCGCGCCCCCTGCGGCGCGCCTCAGCGCGTTGACATTCGGGACGCCCGGTACCAGCGCCGCCAGCCCGAGGCCCACGCCTGCCGCCGTGCCCCACGACGGATCGCGCGCGAACTCCGCGATATCCCACGCCAACAACGCGACGTCG
>DATLYZ010000078.1:0-3194 GCA_035574255.1 Gemmatimonadales bacterium
GGAGCGGGGGCCGCGGGCTGCGGCGCGGGCTCCGGCGCCGGCCGGTCGTTGAGCGCGTTCCCCGTATCCGCTGGCGCGAGCTCGAGGTCGCGCTGCAGACTGTCCTGGGCGCCTGCCTGCTGCTCGCGGCCCCGGCCACACGCGGCCAGGGCAGCCAGCGCGAGCACGGCGATCATCGTGCGAACCATGTACCCTCCTTGAACCGAGACTTGCCCGCCCGATGCGGACGGGGCGACATTCTTTCCAATGCTCCGGTTGCGGCGAATCTGGCCCTACGCGGTCCCTTACTGGCCCGTCTTCGCCGCGGGGTTTGCCTGCGTCGTTCTCTCCAACTTCTTCACCACCCTCGTTCCCCAGTTCCTCCAGCGCGGGATTGACGCCCTCGGCCCGTCCGGTTCGTTCGCCGAGGTGCGCCGCGCCATGCTTCTCATGCTGGGGGTGGCGGTGGCCGGCGGCATCGCCCGCTACGGCATGCGGGAGACCCTGAACGGGGTAAGTCGGCGCATCGAGACCGACCTCCGGGACCGGCTCTACGAGCACCTCCAGCGCCTGTCGGCCGACTTCTACGACCGCTACGCCACCGGCGACCTCATGGCGCGCGCGACCAACGACCTCCTGGCCGTCCGCATGGTCGTGGGCCCGGCCGTCATGTACCTGCTCGACACCGCCACCCGCACGGCACTCGTGCTCCCCTACATGCTCCTCCTGAGCCCGAGCCTCACCGGGATCGCCTTGCTGCCGTTGATCGCCTTGCCGATCGGCATGGTGACCATCGGCCAGGCGATCCACCGGCGCACCATGGCGGTGCAGGCCCAGTACGCCGCGCTGACCAGCGCGGTCCACGAGAACCTCTCCGGGGTGCGCATCGTGCGGGCGTACCGCCAGGAGGCCGCGGAGATCGCGCGGTTCCGCACGATAAGCGAGGAGTATGCCCGACGCAATCTCGCTCTGGCGCGGGTCTCCGGCGCGTTTCACCCGCTGCTGGGCCTCATCGGGGGACTCGGCGCCGTCGCGGTGATCGGGGTCGGGGGTCGGCAGGTGATGCAGGGCACCCTCACGATGGGCGAGTTCGTGGCCTACGGGGTCTACCTCACCACCCTGGTGTGGCCCATGATCGCCCTGGGCTGGGTGGTGAACCTCGTGCAACGGGGGGAGGCCGCGATGCGGCGGCTCCTCGAGCTCTTCGATGCGCGTCCCGCGATCACGAGCCCGCCCCGGCCGGTCCCGCTCCCGGCGGGCCGGCGCGCCCGCGCGCTCGTCTTCGAGGATGTCTGGTTCCGCTACCCGAACGCCGAGGATCGCGGCTGGGTGCTCCGGGGCATCTCGTTCCAGTTGGAACCGGGCCGGGCGCTCGGCATCGTGGGGCCCACCGGCGCCGGCAAGTCCACGCTGGCCGAGCTGATCGTGCGCACGTATGACCCGGACCGGGGCCGGATCCTGCTCGACGGCGTGGACATCCGGACCCTGGACCTGGCCGAGCTCCGGCGGAACGTGGGCTTCGTGCCGCAGGAAACCTTCCTCTTCAGCGATACGCTCCGCCACAACGTCCTCCTCGGCGCACCGGACGATGGGCGCCTCGAACGCGTGGCCGAGATCTCCCAGCTCTCCACCGCGCTCCCCGATCTGCCGGCGGGCTTCGACACCCGGCTCGGGGAGCGCGGGATCAACCTCTCCGGCGGGCAGAAACAGCGCGCCGCGATTGCCCGGGCCCTGGCGCGGGACCCGCCGGTGTTCGTGCTGGACGACGCCCTGAGTGCGGTGGACGCCCAGACCGAGGAACGGATCCTCCACCGGCTGCGCGACGCCCTGGCGCGGCGGACCCGGGTGATCATCTCCCACCGCCTCTCGGCGGTGCGCGACGCGGACTGGATCCTGGTACTGGACGGCGGCGTGGTGGTCGAGGAAGGCACCCACCAGGTGCTCATGGCCCAGGGCGGCCGCTACTGGGAACTCCTCCGCCGGCAGCAGTTGGAGCACGCCTTGGAGGAGGACGAGCGCGTCGGACGGTGAAGCACCTGGAGGCGGGCGCCGCCCGTCAGGCGATACCGTACCAGAACCGGGCGACGACCAGGATCACGGCCATGACCACCAGGGTGAGGGGCGCGCCGAGCCTCGTGTAGTCCGTGAAGCGGTAGCCGCCCGGGCCGTAGACCATGGTGTTGGTCTGGTAGCCGATCGGCGTGAGGAACGAGGTCGAGGCCATCACCGCGACGACCAGGGCGTAGAGCCGCGGGTCCTGCCCCGTCTTGAGCGCGGTGGCGAACGCGATCGGGAACACGAGCGCCGCGGCGGCGTTGTTGGTAACGATCTCGGTCACCAGGCTGGTGGCGAGCACGATGCCGAGGAGCACGCCGAGCGGCCCGAACGGCTCGAAGGTGCGGATGATCGCCGCGGCCACTCGGTCCGCCAGCCCGGAGTTTTCCATGGCCGAGCCCAGCCCGAACGAGGCCGCCACCATCAGCACGACGTCCAGGTCCACGGCGTTCCGAGCCTCCGACGCGGTGAGCACCCCGAACCCCACCAGCGCCACCGCGGCCACCAGGGCGCACTCCAGCATCGGCAACAGGCCCGCCCCCGCCGCGACCACCACCGCGAGCATCACGAGCCCCACCAGCCACGCCTTGCGCGAGATGGCGGGCGGGGCCCCGCCCAGCTCCGAGACGAGCAAGAAATCGTTCCGGTCGCGCCAGCGGGTCCGAAACGCGGGATCGGCGAGCACGAGGAGGGTGTCGCCCACCTTGAGCTCCACCTCCCCCAGCTTGGCATTGAGCCGGTGTCCCGCCCGGTGAATCGCGAGCACCGCGGCCTGGTACCGACTCCGGAACTGGGCCTGCTTGAGCGTCTTGCCCAGGAGTGGCGAGGTGGCACCGATCACCGCCTCGAAGAACGTGTGGCCCGCCGACCCGAAGGCCGCAAGATGCCGGTCTTCGGAGGAGACCAGCCCCCGGATCGCCTGGAGGTCCACGATGGTGTCCACCCGTCCCACGAAGAGGAGACGGTCCCCCCCCCGTAGGACGGTGGTCGAGGCCACCGGCGCCACCTGCTCCCCCTGGCGCTCCAGCTCGGCCAAGAACACCCCCTGAAGGTTCCGGAGCCCCGCCTCTTCCACGGTCTTGCCGTCCAGCGGCCCGCCCCGCACCACGTCCATGCTCACGGTGAACTCGCGCAGGTTCTCGCCCAGGTCGCGGCGGGCC
>DATLYZ010000079.1:0-109896 GCA_035574255.1 Gemmatimonadales bacterium
GAGGTCGTTCATCCGAGAACCCAGGATGCTGCCCAGGTTGAGCACCGCCCGGGCCTCCGGACCGAGGTCGCGAAACACCCGCTCCAGGAGCGCGCGATAGGTGTCCTCGTGGCTCCGGGGCCCCGGATCCACCGTCATCGCCGAGACGCCGAGCGCAAGGCAGTCGGCCCCGTTCGCCTGCCAGTCACGGAACAGGAGTTCCAGCACCATCGGGTTCCCCGCCGCCGCCACGACCAGCGCCCGCCGCACCGGGGGCGGGAGAGCCGGGCTCAGATCCCGGGCCCAGTGGTGCACCAGCTCGGCGCTCTCCTCCTCCGTCATCGGCGGGAGTTCCAGCGCTTCCAGCCCGAGTGCCTGGCGATTCTCCAGGAGCCGAGCCGTGTGCGGGGCCTGGGCCAGCTCCGCTTCCCGCGCGATGAGCACCACCATGATCCGCTGCTCCGCCACCCGGCGCATGATGAGATGCAGCACGGCCACGCTCACGTCGTCGGCGAGATGCACATCGTCCACGACCAGAATGAGCGGACACTCCTCCGCCACCGCCGTCGCGAGCTGATGAACGGCCTCGGTGAGCAGCAGCCGGGCGGTCTCGCCCTGGCTCTCCCGAGGCTCCGGCAGATGGGCGAAGCGCTGCCGGATCTCCGGCACGATCCGCCCGAGCTCGGCCAGGTGCTCCGGTGCGGTCGCCGCGGCGCCCGGCCGGTCCAGCAGGCCCCGCACCAGGGCGCCCACTGCCGTGTAGGGAATCTGCCGCTCGACCTCGTAACAGTGGGCCCGGACCGACACCGCGCCCTCCAGGCTCGCGGCCGTGACGAGCCGCTCCACCAGCGTGGTCTTGCCGATGCCGGAGTCGCCCAACACCAGCGCGTGCCGCGGCTCGCTCTTCAGCGTCCGCTCCCAGCTCTCGTAGAGCATCCGGTACTCCGCCGCCCGGCCGACAAAGATCTGATTCCGCCATTGCTCGGTCTGCGAGACGGGGAGGGCCGGCGGATACCCGCCCTCCCAGCCGCGGCGCCGGAGCCGATTGGCCATGTTCTCCAGCAACGGGATGGGGTGGGCCCCGAGTTCCTCCGCCAGGCGGAGCCGCCACTCCTCGAAGATCCGGAGCGCACCCACCCGGTCCCCCGCCAGCGCCCGGGCCTCCATCTTGGCCCGGACCGCGTCCTCGCTCAGATCGTCCAGCGCGAGCAGGCGGTCGGCCACTACCTCGATCCGCCGGGTGTTCCCGGTGCGGCGAAAGTGGTCCATGAGCCGGATCGCGGCATCCCGGATGGCGGGCAGCCAGCGGGCCCGCTGCTGCTCGCGCCAAAGCATGAAATCGGGGGCGCCCAGGATCTCCAGCCCGTCGAGAAACCCGCCCACCTCGAGCGGCGGGGTGTACTCGTCACCCAGCACCTCCCCCCGGGCGAGCCGGTCGAGATCGAGCTCGAGGTCGGGGAAGACGAATCGCACCTGATCGCGCCCGGCCTCGAAGGCGTTGGGCCCCAGCTTGCCGCGGAGCACCGAGAGGGCGGTCGCCACCGAATGCCGGGCTTCGGCCGCGCTCGCGTGAGGCCAGAGCAGGTCCGCCAGGCGGTCGCGCCGGTGGGGATGGTGCGGTTCGACGGCGAGGTAGATGAGCAGCGCGAGGTGCTTCCGCGTACGGAACCGGACGAGATCGCCGCCCGGGCTTCTGAGCTCGACGGCACCGAGACAGCGGAGAGTGTAGGGAGGCGCCATGACCCGCTCCGGGCGCGAGGGACCCGATGTGTGGGGCCCCGGTATCAACCCACCGTCAACCCCGCCGCCCTCGGTACCTAACCTCCACCCGCGCCCGGGTTCCGCAAGGCCGCGACGAACCCCCAGGCCCGAGGCTAAATTGCCCCACCATGAGACCGACGACCCTGCTCTGCCTCCTGCCGTTCACTGCCCTCACGGCCTGCGAGGTCTCCCTCTCTGGCGGCTCGTCCGGTGGGGTGACGGCCACCCTGCAAACCGAGCTCGCCACCGCCGTTCAGGACGAACTCCTTGGCCTCGCCCCGGCGCTGGTCGTGCCTGGCAGCGGGGCCCCGCCGGGGGCGAGCCTCCCGGCCGGCTGCCCCGCGGCGTCCTCCACCACGGATAGCGACGGCGACGGGATCCCGGACGACGCCCGCCTCACGTTCACTAACCCGCCCTGCTCGCTGAGCGGATTCCTGGGCGGCACCCTCACCCTCGACGGAACCGTGCGAATCCAGGATCCGAGCGGAGGGAACTCCACCGCCCTCGACGCGACCCTGGCCGACCTGCGCTGGAGCTACACCGACCCCGGCGGTATCCGGAGCTTCACCACCACCCGGAACGGGACCCTGAACCGGCTGGGAAGCCCCGATGCCGCCCTGCTCGCCGTGAACGTCACCACTGTCCGGCATCGGCCCAACCGCGCCGCGGCCACAATCGGGCTGGTGGGCACCCTCGATTTCACGGCGGAGACACCCGGATCGCTCGAGCTGGATCAGCCGCTCCCAGCAGGCGATCTGACCCTCGACGGCACCTGGACCTGGCGGCGCCGCACCGAGGATTACCGCCTCACGGTTTCCACCGTCGTTCCCCTCCAGTACGATCCCACCTGTGCGGGCCCTCACCGATTCAGGGCCGGCCGGCTGGAACTCGCCGGTACCCTGCAGGGGCGGCAGGGGACGCTGGTGCTCACCTGGAGCGCCTGCGGCACAGACCCTGCGCGCCGATGGCTCGAATCCCTGACCTGAGCGGCGCCCGGGAGGGTACCCCCCTTCTCGGTAACTCCTTCTCCCGGCGACCGATAGCGGCAGCGGGCCATCCACCCACAGGAGGAGGGGAGTCTATGCGGCGCACCCGGCGGCTCCGGCATTTCACGGCCGGTCTTGCGAGTGTCCTCGTGCTCTCGGCGTGTGGAGGAGACGGCGGTTCGAGCGGGCTCACCAGCCTCGACCCGGGCCAGGCCGGAGTGGTCGGGGCGGCGGCCGCCGATCAGATGGGCGGGTTCTTCGCGAGCGCCACCCAGTTCGATTTCTCCGGGGGGAGCGGGTTCGGCGGGTTCTTCGTCCCGGCCTCGCCCGGGGGCCGGTTGCTCCGGCTGGCCGCGGCGGGGGCCCCGCCGGCGCTCCGGCTCCGCCTCGCAGGGCTCGCCAACCTTCGCGCCTGCACCCCGGCCGAAAGCAACCCGGCGGACTCGGATCAGGACGGCGTGCCTGACAACAACCTGATCACCTTCACCGCGTCCAACTGCACCGACGTCACGACGGACTCGACCAGTAACACCACGACCACCGTCGTCGTGACCGGGTCGGTCCGGATCCAGGACACCGAAGGGCCGGGGGATGTCTTCGGCTATCTCGTGAGCATCACGAACCTCAGGATCAGCATCACGGTCCAGAGCCCTCAGGGCACCCAGTCGGCCACGGTCGGAGTGGACGGGAGCTTCGGGGCCGACGTCGCGTCCAGCCTGGCCACGGTCACCCAGAACCTGGATTGGCGCTTCGATCTGGGCGGCCTGGGCCGCTACGGCTATAGCACGGACTTCGCGGCGAGCTTTACACCGGATGCGGGCCAGGTGATCGACCCCACCCAGGGGATGTTCCCCCCTGGCGACTTCACCTTCGACGGGACCTATCGCTGGAGCGGGAGCTACAACGGCGCCGACGGCCGCTGGAGCTTCACGATGGTCACCGTGGCGCCGCTTCACTTCGACGGGGTTTGCGACCTCGAACCGCCGTTCGAGAGCGGCGCGGTGCGAGGCGAGATCACGGCGCGGCGGACCGTAGGCTTCGAGGTGATCTTCCAGGGCTGCGGGGTTCAGCCGATCGTCACCGCGTTCGACGACAACGCCTGACAGCCCGCGCGACCGGCCGGGGGGACTCGCCGGGACCGGACGGCTGGTACCGTGCCGCAGGTCGGGGCGGTGCGCCGCCCGGCCCCCCTCCCCCCCGCCGGATCACCGTTCAGTCCACGCGGGACTCCGCACCAGCTCCTGGACGATATCCTCCGACGTGCGGCTCGCGGCCTCTGCGGCGAAGTTGGTGAGCACCCGGTGCCGCAACACCGGCAGGGCCACCGACCGCACGTCGTCCAGGTCCGCCATGGGGCGGCCCGCCAGCGCGGCCCGGGCCTTGGCGCCGAGCACGAGGTACTGGGAGGCGCGGGGGCCGGCGCCCCACTCCACGTACTCCCGCACGAACGCAGGGGCCTCCGGGTCGGCCGGGCGCGTCATCCGGACCAGCGCCACCGCTGAGCGCACGAGCCGCCGGGAGACCGGGATGCGCCGCACCAGTCCTTGCATGCCCTTCAGGGTGTCGGCGTCCAGCACTGGCTCCAGCCGAGTGGGCGGCGTCCCGGTGGTCTGCTCGACGATGCTTTCCTCTTCCGCGCGACTGGGGTAGCCCACCCGGAGCTCGAACATGAAGCGGTCGAGCTGCGCCTCGGGCAGGGGGTAGGTCCCCTCCTGCTCGATCGGGTTCTGGGTCGCCAGGACAAAGAACGGCTCCGGCAGCGGATAGGTCCGCCCGGCCGCGGTCACTTGGTGTTCCTGCATCGCCTGGAGCAGCGCGGCCTGGGTCTTGGGCGGCGTCCGGTTGATCTCGTCGGCCAGGACCACGTTGGCGAAAATGGGCCCGGGCACGAACCGAAAGGCCCGCTTCCCGGTGGTGAGATCTTCCTCGATGATCTCGGTGCCCGTGATGTCGCCGGGCATGAGGTCGGGGGTGAACTGGACCCGGTTGAACGACAGGGCGAGCGCCTCCGAGACGGTCGAGACCATGAGCGTCTTCGCCAGTCCGGGAACGCCGATCAGGAGCGCGTGCCCGCCCGCCAGGATGGCGGTGAGGATGCCCTCGACCACCTCCTGCTGGCCCACGATGCGCCGCGCGACCTGAGCCCGAAGCTGGTCGGTGGCCTGGGCCAGGCGTTCGAGCTGCTCGACGTCAGATCCTGCGGCGGTAGAGGTCATGAGCGGGGGGACTGGGGTCGTGAGTCGGTGCGGTACGTTGCGCGCCCCGAGGTCTTGGGGGACGAGGCGCCGAGCCGTGCTGGCCAACGCCTGCGGGTCGGAGCATACTGCGTTTCGGGCGGCGCGGCAAACCAGCGTCTGGCGTCGTCCGCGGCCTGGCCGGTAGACCCTCCACTGCCCGGCGCGGGACGACCCGGAGACGGGCCGGCCTTCCTCCCCTACCCGTTCCCGAGCCCCATCCCCCTTCGGCGGCACGAGAGTTTGCGAAATTTTTCACAAGCGAGTAGTTTCCCCCCCGGCCGTATGACGGCAAAAGAGCCCTTCGGGCGCCAGCTCGGAGCCGGGTACAAGTACGTATCGCTCGGTATCACGTTCGGCGTGGCCGTCGCGGTCTTCATGGGCGCCGGCCTGCTGCTGGACCGATGGCTGGGACTGACCCCGCTGTTCACGATCCTGGGAACCCTGGTGGGCGCCGGCCTGAGCTTCTACTGGCTCTACCAGAAACTCCGCCAGGACGAGGCGGCCTACCGGGCGGAGCGCGGCGGGCCGAAAGGCCCGGGATCGTGACCCTGGTCGGGGTAGGGCTGCTGCTTACGGGTCTCGCGACGGCGGTGGCTGGCGGCTGGTGGGGGCGTGAGGCGGTGGCGGGCAGCCTGGTGTTCGGGCTCGTGGCCACGTCGATCCAGCTCGTGGCCACCCGCATGCTCCGGCGGGCCTGGGGGGGCGGGACTGCGGGGTTCTTCCGGGCGGTTGGCCGGGGAATGATGCTGCGACTGGGCGGCGTCGTGCTGATGGGAGCCGCCGTGGTCTGGGATCGGACGCTCTTCCCGCCCCTTCCCACGGCGATCGGGTTCCTGGGGGTCCTGATCCCCCTCCTGTTTCTCGAGGTGCGTTTCGTCCGATGATGTTCGCTCAGGAACGCCTGGACGTCGGCGAGCTGGTCTTCCATCACACCGCCGACGCGTACGCGATCGGGATCGAGCCGTTCTGGAGCGTGCACTGGCCCGCGGACCTGTGGGTCGTCCACGTGGGCGGGCTGGCGATCAATCTGACGCCGACCAAGCACGTCGTCTTCATGCTTCTGGCCGCGCTGCTGGTCTTCCTGACCATGCGGCTCGCCGGCCGCGCCCTGGAACGGCAGCGGGCGGGGGAGAAGGCTCCGACGGGCTTCGCGAACGCGATCGAGGGGCTGGTCCTCTGGGTCCGGAACGACATCGCGATCGCCAACATCGGCGAGGCCGGCGCCAAGTTCGCGCCGCTCATCCTCTCGCTCTTCTTCTTTATCCTGTACTGCAACCTGCTCGGCCTCGTGCCTCACGGCTCGACCCCGACCGGGAATCTCGCGGTGACGGGCGCCCTCGCGATCCTGGTCTTTCTCACGGTCGAGATCGGGGGGCTCATCAAGCTCGGTCCCAGGGGATATCTCGGCACCATCTTTCCGCACTTTCCGGGCCTGCACGGTCCGGGCGCCGTGGCCCTCTCCGTGGCGATGGCGCCGATCGAGATTTTGAGCAAGCTGGTCAAGCCGTTCGCGCTCGCGGTGCGGTTGTTCGGCAACATGACGGCGGGACACTTCGTGATCCTCTCGCTCTTCGGCATCGTGTTCCTGTTCGGCCATCTCGGTGCCGTGAGCTGGGGGATCGGCTTCGCCACCGCGGCGATCGTGCTGGGGGTGATGGTGCTGGAGCTGATCGTGGCCGTGTTGCAGGCCTACGTGTTCGCGCTCCTCAGCGCCGTCTTCATCGGGTTGATGCAGCACGAGCACTAGCGGGCTGCCGGCCTCCGGAGGTCAGGGGGAGGCAGCTTCGATGGGAGTCGGCCGGCACGCTGCCGGCCGCCCGGTCCGGGCTCAGGAGCATGCCGGCCGGGCCGTGGGGTCGTGGCGAGGGAGGCCGGCTGGCCTCCCTTCGGCGAGCGGGGGCACCAGGCGTCCGTGGGCCCCCGGCTGTAATCCGCCGTCCGGCGGATGAAACCCGCTGCCTTCGGGCGAGGGCGGGTCGCGGTGACGGCACCGGGCCGGGAGACCTGGTGGCCGGCCGGCGGGCGCGAGGTGACGGCGATCTCCCGCGGTCTCACGAGGAGTACGACACATGCTGAACATGCTGGCTCTGGTGCAGGAGGCGGTGGCCCAGGTCCCCAACTACGGGCGGCTGGGAGCGGGCATCGGGATCGGGCTGGCGATCATCGGGGCGGGTCTGGGTCTGGGCCGGATCGGCGGGCAGGTGGCCGAGGGGATCGCCCGGCAGCCGGAGGCGGGGGGGGATATCCGCGGGGCGGGCCTGCTGATCGCGGTGCTGCTGGAGGGGGCCACGATCATCGCGCTGGTGTTCGCGTTGCTGTTCCTCTTCATCTCGTAGGCGGTCGCCATGCTGCTTGCGCTGCTTGTGCAGGGGGCGGAAGCCGGCCACGCGGCCGGTCCCAGTTCGCCGTTCGAGGTGAACTTCGGGCTGTTCTTCTGGACCTGGGTAGTCTTCATCGCTCTGGTCCTGGTCCTGAAGCGGTTCGCGTTTCCGGCCCTACTCAAGGCCACGGAGGAGCGCGAGCGGACCATTGCCCGCCAGTTGCAGGAGGCCGAGGCGGCCAACGCCGAGGCCCAGCGGCTCCTGGCCGAGAACCGCCGGCTGCTGAGCGAGGCGCGGGCGCAGGCGCAGGCCATGGTCGCCGAGGCCCGGGCGGCGGCTGAGCGGGAGCGGGCGGCCGCGGTCGAGAAGTCGCGCCAGGAGGCGGAGCGGCTCCTGGAGCGGGCCCGGCAGGAGATCGCCGCCGAGCGCGAGAAGGCCCTGGTGGAGTTGCGCCGTGAGGCGGTGGATCTGTCGCTGGCCGCGGCGACGAAGCTGGTGGGCCAGCGGCTGGACAGCGAGGCGGACCGCTCGCTGGTGATGAGCTACCTGAGCGCGCTGGAGCAGAGCCATTGAGGCCGGTGTCCATCGCCCGGAACTACGCCGAGGCGCTGTTCGCGTTGGGTGAGCGGAGCGGGCGGACGGCGGAGTATGCCGATCTGCTCGACGCGGTGGCGCACGGGATCGCGGCGGCGCCGCGGATCGAGGCGGTGCTCATGTCGCCGCGGGTGACCAAGGCGCAGAAGGCGCAGCTCCTGGCAGCGGCGCTGGAGGATGCCCCGCGCGAGTTCGTGGAGTTCCTCAAGGCAGTGGTGAAGCGGGGCCGCCAGGGGATGCTCGGGGAGATCGCCCGGCAGTACCAGGATCTGCTCGATCTCAAGCTCAACCGGGTGCGGGCCAGCGTCACCCTGGCGCGGCCGGTGAATCAGCCGCTTCGCGCCGAGATCGCGCGCCGGCTGTCCCGCGTGATGGGCAAGGAGGTGGTCCCCCATTTCGTCGAGGACCCCGGCATCCTGGGCGGCATCATCGTCCGGGTAGGCGACCGGGTGTTCGACGGTTCCCTCCGGCGCCGGGCGGCGCTGCTCAGGCGGCTCCTGCTCCGTACCTGACAGGGGCCAGCGGCGGCCGGTGGAGGGGTTGCGGGAGCGAGGACGACTCCCCGATCCCTCCGCCGGCCGGCTCCCTCGCTCCGCTCATCGCTATCATTGGTGGTCCATGCCGCCCTTCGTTCTCCTGCTCGCGCTGGTCCAGCAGGCACCGTTGGCGGGCTCCGGGGGGGGCGCCGCCAGCGGTCCGCGGGCGCCGTACTGGCAACAGGAAGTCCGGTACGACATCACCGCCCGGCTCGATGAAACGCGAGGCGTGCTCGAGGGCGAGGAGCGCATACACTACTTCAATCGCTCGCCCGACACGCTCCGCACCTTCGCGCTGCACCTCTACCTCAACGCCTTCCGTCCCGGCTCCCGCTGGGCCGCGGCCGATTCGGTGGAGCGGCGCCGCCGGTTCAACGATCTCCAGGACCCGGACTACGGGTACAACCACGTCTGGCAGGTGCGGATCGGGGGCCGGGCGGTGGAGCCGCGGTATCCCCTGGCGCCGGACAGCACCATCGTGCGGTTCCTGCTGCCGGCCCCCCTGCCGCCCGGCGATTCCCTGGTCGTGGACCTGGCGTGGGACGCGCGGCCCTCGACCGTACCGCGCCGCCAGGGTAGGCGGGGGCGACACTACGATTTCGCCCAGTGGTACCCCCGGGTCGTGACCTACGACCGCTACGGGTGGAACGAGCATGCGCTCTACCCGGCGGGGGAGTTCTACGGCGAGTTCGGGAGCTTCCTGGTACAGCTCGACCTGCCCGAGGACCAGGTGGTCGGCGCCACCGGGGTCCCGGTCTGCGGCGACCCGGGATGGGCCGGGGCCAACCAGGTGCCGGAGCGGCCGCCGCGCCTGCGGCGTGACCACTACCCCGCCGCGCGGGAGATCTTCGACCCGGGGGACCGCTGCGGGCCGCGCAAGGACGGCGGGCGGGACCTCGCGGTGGGGCCGGGCCGGAAGAAGGTCGTCTGGTACGCCGACGACGTGCACCACTTCGCTCTTTCGATGAACCCCGCCTATCGTTACGAGGGAGGCTGGTGGGGTGACGTCGCCATCCATGTGCTCTACCGGCCGGGCGACGAGGAGACGTGGGGGCGGGGGATCGCGGTCCGGCGCACGGCGATCGCGCTGGAGTGGCTGGACGGCCTCTTCGGGCCCTTTGCCTGGCCCCAGATCACCACCGTGCACCGGATCGAGGCCGGCGGCACCGAGTTCCCGATGATGATGCACAACGGATCGGCCGACCAGGGGCTGATCGTCCACGAGCTGGGCCACAACTATCTCATGGGGATCCTGGCCAACAACGAGTGGCGGGAGGGCTGGCTGGACGAGGGATTCTCCAGCTACCAGGATCATCTCTTCTACGTCGAACACGAGGCGGGCGGTTCCCGCGAGAGTATCCGCCGTCTCGGTTCGTCGCTCACCGCGCTCGATCTCGACGGCCTCTCCGAGCCGGCCAGTCTCGTGAGCGAGTCGTACCGGGATTTCACGAGCTACGGCATCTCGGTCTATAACCGCGGCGAGTGGTTCTTCCACCAGCTCGAGTACCTGGTGGGCCGCGATACGATGCGGCGCATCCTCCGCACGTACTACGATCGCTGGAAACTGAAGCACGTGGACGAGGATGCGTTCCGGGAAGTGGCCGAGGAGGTGGCGGGCCGCGACCTGAAGGGGTTCTTCGCCGAAGCCCTGCACGGGACGGCGCTGGTGGACTACGGCATCGGCCGGGTCAGGGTCGAGCCCGGGGGGGCGGGGGGGGGCGGGGGATGGAACACCAAGGTCGAGGTCCGCCGCAAGGCCGCCGGCCACCGGCCCGTGGATGTCTGGGTCCTCGCCGAGCGGGACACCGCCGTCGTGCGGGCCGACGGGCTGGCCGAGCGGGCGTGGGTCGAGGTGGACACCCGGAGCCGCCCGCGCCGGGTGCGGCTGGATCCGGAGGTCATGACCGGCGACTGGAACCTGCTCGACAACGAGCGGCGGCTCGGCCCTCGCTGGCTCGAGTGGCTGGTCTTCGGCAACAGCCGCCCGCGCCGGCTTCATCTCGACACCTGGTTCTCGACCCCGGTGCATCGCGACCGGATCGCCTCGGCCTTCATGCCGGTCGCCTGGTACAACGACGCGGGCGGCATCACGCTGGGAGTCCGGCACCGGCAGAACTACTTCGGCCGGTTCGAGCAGAACGTCTCCCTGCTCACCTGGTCCACGGGCTGGGAGAGCGACCGCGGCGTCGAGGACGCCGATTTCTTCACGCGGCTCCGGAACCCCACCTGGCTCCGGTCACCGGGCCTGGCGCAGACCCTGGAGTGGTACAACGTCGAGGGACGCTTCGGGGCCCGGCTCGCCCTCGAGAAGACGCTGCGGGAGCACCTCTCGTTCGGGCCGGTCCGGCGGTACGGTGTCACGGTGCAGTGGCTCGAGCCGGACGACGTCCGCTATCTCGACCCGGGCTATTACGAGGACGCCGGCCTGGTGGAGGCTCGGCTCGATGTCGCGGTGAGCGACCGCCCCGGCCCGTGGCGCCTCGGGGCGTATGCCTCGGCAGGCGCCGGCCTCGTGTACGGGCGTGCGGGGCTCGCGGCGATTCGGCCCGGCGGGGCACCCGCCCCGTTCTATGGCCGCGGGACCGTGGCGGCCTCCGCGCGGAGGGAGTTCGGGGGCGGGTGGCTGTTCGGGATTCGCCTGGCGGCCGCCGGGGCGCTGAGCGACGGGCCGGCCCTCAAACAGCGTCAGGCCTATGCCGCGGGCGCCGATCCCCTCGAGCAGTTCGGCAATCCCTTGCTTCGCTCCCGGGGCGCGCTCCTGGTGCGCCCCGACGTGAATTACCACGCGGCGGGCGGCGCCAATCTGCGGGGCTTCGATCCCAGACTGTCGGCCCGGGGTCTGGTCGGGATGAACCTGGAGCTGGAGCGGACCCTGTTCCGGCGACCCGGGGACGGGGTGTTCCAGCGTGCGGGGCTGGCCGCGTTCGGCGACGTGGGCCACACGCTCCAGGGCAGGTTCTCGACCGCACCGCTGCCCGGTCCTGCGGCGGGCCGCTTCCTCGCCGATGGGGGGGTGGGGATCCGGAGCGAGCACCGGATCGGAGAGACCAGCTTCATGGTGCGCCTGGATTTCCCGCTCTGGGTCAACCGTCCCGCGGTGGCCCAGGACACCCATCCGGGGGGTGACGAATTCGGCCTCCGCTGGCTGGTGGGGGTGGGCGCGATATGGTGAGTCCGGGGGGAGCCGGGACGACCGGACGGCGCGAGCTCTTCCGCCGCACGATCGGCTCCTGGCTGGAACAGCTCATCGAGCGGACGGAAGAGCGGGTCTCGCCGGCCCGGTATCTCCGGCCGCCGGGGGCCCTGCCCGAGGTCGCCTTCCTGACCGCCTGCACCCGCTGCGGTGAATGCCTCCAGGCCTGTCCCCCGTTCGCCATTCGCAAGGCTCCTCCGGACGCGGGCCTCGCGGCCGGAACTCCGTACATCGATCCCGAGCTGGTGGCGTGTATCGCCTGCCCTGACATGCCCTGCGCCAGGGCCTGTCCGACCGGTGCCCTCGCGCTCCCGCCGGCGGGCTGGTCAGGGTATCGTCTTGCGGCGGTGGAACTCGTCCCGGAGCGCTGCGTCACGTTCGCGGGGACCAGCTGCCGGGCCTGCGCCGACGCCTGTCCCGTGGGCGAGGGGGCCCTCGCCATGGACGAGGACGGCCACCCGGTGCTCAAGGCGGAAGGGTGTGTGGGCTGCGGGTGCTGTGTCCGGGCCTGCATCACGGCGCCGTCGTCGTTTAGCTGGTCGGTACCAGGGTGGGGCGTCGCTCCCGGGGGCCGGCCGCAGACAGGGCGGCGAGCGTGACGCCCTCGGCGAGTTCGCCCCCCGAGCCCGGGTCGTCTGGGTCCGGTGCTCGCCGGGCCGGCGACCCCAGATCCGTTCCCAACGTTCTCGCGGGCAGACGCCTGGATGCCTGAACCCAACGAGGTGCCCCAGGTTCCCTACCGGGTGGACAAGCCCTGGGGCTACGAGCTGGTCTGGGCGCGGACCGACCGCTACGTGGGGAAGATCCTCCACGTGCGGGCCGGCCACGTCCTGAGCCTCCAGTATCACACTCGCAAAGACGAGACGATGCATGTCCTGCGCGGTGAGCTGGTGCTGCGGATCAAGGAAGGGGACCGCCTCGTCGCCCGGCCCTTCCGGGCCGGGGAGTCGGTGCGCATTCCGGCGGGACAGGTGCATCAGATCGAGGCCGTGGTGGACAGCGACGTGCTGGAGGCCTCCACCCCGGAGCTCGACGACCTCGTCCGGCTGGAAGACCGCTATGGAAGGAGCTGAGCGATGCAGGTGATCATCCCGCTCGCCGGGAAGGGGACCCGGCTTCGGCCCCACACCCATCTGGTGCCGAAGCCGCTCCTCAAGGTGGCGGGCCGCCCGGTGATGGACTGGGTCATGGATACGCTGTCGGGCCTGGAGATTTCGGAACTCATCTTCATCACCGGGCACCTCAAGGAGCAGGTGGAGGATTACGCCCGGACGCGGTATCCCTACCCGAGCCGGTTCATCGAGCAGAAGGTCCAGGACGGGACCGCGGGCGCGGTCAATCTGGCCCGGCCCTTCGTGCGGGAGCCGGTGCTCATCGTCTTCGTAGATACGGTGTTCGAGGCGGACCTCTCGCTGATCCATCGCGCCAAGGCCGACGGCATCATCTGGGCCAAGGAAGTCGAGGACTATCAGCGCTTCGGGGTGGTGGTGACCGACGCGGAGGGGTACATGACCCGTATCGTCGAGAAGCCCTCCGAACCGATTTCCAAGCTGGCCAACATCGGCCTCTACTACATCCGCGACGTCGAGGCCCTCTGGCGGGGGGTGGACCACGTGCTCGGCCGGCCCAAGCACCTGGGCGAGTATTATCTCACCGACGCGTTCCAGCACATGATCGAGCACGGCCGCAAGCTGCTGACGGCCCGGGTGGAGGGCTGGTACGATTGCGGCAAGCTCGAAACCCTGCTCGAGACCAACGAGATCCTGCTCCGCCGGGGGGCCGCGAGGCGGCGCGACTTCCCCGGTGTGACGGTGCTCGATCCGGTGCTGATCGAGGACGAGGTCCTCATCGAGGAGAGCGTGATCGGGCCCAACGTGACGATCGAACGGGGTACCCGGATCAGGGGGAGCCGGCTCGAGCACACCCTGGTCGGCGCCGGGGTGGAGCTGAGCGGGTGCGCGCTGCACCACTCGATGCTGGGCGACCGGGTGGTGGTCAAGGGGCTTTGCGGGAGGGCCACCCTCGGCGATGACAGCGAGGTGGCGGTGGAGGGCGCGGGGGCCTGACGGGCGGCGCGGTTCAGGCCGGCGGGGACGCGAGGGTCCTCGCCGCCAGGGCCACTTCCTCGATCAGGGCGCGGATGTCCTGGTCCGTGGTTCGCCAGCCACAGGTGCAGAGGCGAAGGGCGAGGGCGCCGCGGATCCGGGTGGTGGACAGAAAGAAGCGGCCGTTCTGGTTCACCGCGTCGAGGACGGCCTGGTTGAGGCGGTCGAGCGCGGCGGGGTCGCGCGCGCCCGGCGGGTGGGCCCGGAAGCAGAAGACGCCGAGCTGGGCTGGGACCAGGGCTTCGAGTTCGGGGTGCTCGAGGACGAGCCGTCTGGCGAGGTCGGCGCGCCCGATGCTCTCCTCGATGGCCTGACCGAGTGCCCGGGTTCCGTAGGCCGCCACGCCGAGCCAGACCTTGAGGGCACGAGCCGAGCGGGAGAGCTGCTCGCCGTAGTCGGCGAAGTTGACTTCGCCACCGCCGGTCCCGAGATCGCGCAGGTAATCCGGCAGGATGTGGAACGCGTCGAGCAGGCGAGCTGGCTCGCGCACCACGAGCGACCCGCATTCGAAGGGGACGTAGAGCCACTTGTGGGGGTCGAGGGTCACGCTGTCGGCGAGGCCGATGCCCTCGAGCAGGCGGCGCCCGGTCTCGGCGAGCACGGCGAAGCCCCCGTACGCCGCGTCCACGTGGAGCCAGAGTCCTTCCCGCCGGCAGAGCGCCGCGAGCTCCGGGAGGGGGTCCACCGCTCCGGTGTTGGTGGTGCCGGCGTTGGCCACGACGGCCACCGGGATCGCCCCGGCGGCGCGGTCGTCCTGCAAGGCGGCGACGAGCGCGTCCAGACGGAGGCGGAAGCCGTCGTCCACGGGAAGGGACCGGATGTTGGCCCGGGGGATGCCGGCGATCCACGCCGCGCGGAACACCGAGCTGTGGGACTGCTCCGAGGCATACAGGGTGAGCCGGGGAAGCCGGGCGGCCACGTCGCCCACCGCGCGGTGGCGCGCGGCCACCAGGGCCATGAGGTTGGCGGTGGACCCCCCCGAGGTGAGCAGGCCGCCGGCCTCCGGCGGCATGCCGAGCCAGCGGCGGAACCAGTCGAGGACGGTCACCTCGAGCATGGCCGGCCCGCCCGCCACGGCCCAGGCGCCCCCGAAGAAGTTGTACCCGCTGGCCAGCCAGTCACCTAACACCGCCGGGAAGGTGGGGCAGCTCTGGACGTAGGCCAGGAAGCCGGGGTGCGGTTCTGGGATGTGGTGCGGGAACACCCGCTCCCGGAGGAAGCCCAGCAGCTCTTCGACGGGCCGCCCCGTGTCCGGGGGCGGGCTGGCAATCAGCCGTTCGGCGTCGGCGCGGGAGATGGTGGTGTACACCCGGTGGTGGCGCAGCCCGGCGAGGTGGGCCGCGACCTGGTCGGCGACCAGGCGGCCGAGGCGCTGCATGGTGGCCTGGTCGAGTTCGAGCGGCGAGGGTGAAGGCATGGCAGAATATATTAGGCCCACGGCGAACTCCGAGAGCCCGGTTGTCGACGACTGAGGAGCTGTTCCGGTCGTATCTGGACCTGCGCTGGCACTTCGATCCCCCCGCGGCGAGTGCGGCGGGGGTGACGGCGTCCGACGACCGGCTGGGCGATTTCACCCCGGGGGCGATGCGGGCGCACCTGGCCGCGTTTCGCTCGATCGCGGGTGCGGTCGAACAGCTCGAGGTGGACGACGCGCGGGAAGAGATCGAGCGCACCGCCTTCCTCGACGAGGTGCGGATCACCATCGCGCGGTTCGAGCGGGAGCGGCCGCACGTACATGACCCGGGCTTCTGGCTCTCCCACCTCTTGGCTGGCTACCACACCCTGCTGCGCCGCCGCTATGGCACGCCCGCCGAGCGGGCCCGGGGGTTGTTCGGGCGCATCCGGGCCACGCCGGGCTTTCTCAAGGGAGCACGGGAGACCCTCCACGACCCGCCGCGGATCTTCCTCGAGACGGCGCAGAAGATGGCCGCGGCGGCGCCCAGGCTGCTCGCCGACGCCGCGGCGGCGGTTCGGGCCGGCGCGCCCGAGCTGGCCGAACCCCTGGAGGCGGCGTTCGCGGAGGCCGATGCCGCCCTGGCGCGGTTCACCGTGGCGCTCCGCGGGGACCTCGCCGCCCACCACGACGACCTCTCCTTCGCGATCGGCGAGGACCAGTTCAACCGCCGGCTGCACCATGAGCACGCGCTCCGGGCCGGCGCCCCGGAGCTGTATCGCTATGGGCTCCGCCTGGTGGAAGCGGTGGCCGCCGAGGTGGAGGGGCTGGCCCGGCAGATCGATCCCGCGGTGCCGTGGCGCACGGTCGTCGAGCGGCTCCGGAGTCGCTATGCGGTCCGGAGCGACCTGCGGGCGGCATTCCGGGACGCGGTAGACCGCGCCCGGTCCTTTCTGGAGGCGCGCCAGCTGGTCTCCATCCCGGAGGGGGACCTCGAGGTGATCGAGACGCCCGACTTCCTCCGCCCCTTGCTTCCCTTCGCCGCCTACGACCCGCCGGGGCCTTACGCCCCGGAGCGCACCGGCACGCTCTACGTGACGACGCCGCGACCCGGCGAGGCCCCGGCGCACGACCCGCACGGGATGCTGGAGATCGCGGCCACCGCCGTGCACGAGACGTGGCCCGGGCACCATCTCCAGATGCTTACGGCGCAGGCGCAGCCCTCGGAGATCCGGCGAGTGCTCTGGACGCCGATCACGGTAGAAGGCTGGGCCCTCTACTGCGAGGAGCTGATGGCCGAGCAGGGGTTCTTCGCCTCCCTGGAGGAACGGCTGTTCCAGCGGCTGCACCTCCTCTGGCGGGCGCTGCGCATCGTGCTCGACGTGGGGCTGCACACCCGCGGGATGACACCTGACCAGGCGATGGACCTGCTGGTGGACCGGGTCGGCATGGACCGGAGCCAGGCGGAGGCGGAGGTAAGCCGCTACTGTGCCTGGCCGACCTACCAGCTCTGTTATGCGGTGGGGCGCCGGGAGATCCTCCAGCTCCGCGATGCCTGGCGCGCCCGGGCCGGCCCGGGCGGCGAGCTCCGGGAGTTCCACGACGCGTTCCTGGCCTGGGGGGGCCTCCCGGTGAGCCTCATCCGGTGGGGGATGGGGCTGGGGATCGACGAGTGAGGTCGCAACTCGGCGGCGGCGAGGGTCCGGGACGGGCGGGCTCGCGGACCGGAGCACTTGGCGAGAGCCCGTCCAGCCCCGAGCATCGCGCTTCGCAGGGTCTCGACCTCCCTGCCCCCTCGCACGCCGGCCGCGGCGCATCCCCGGACCGCATTCCCCGCACCGTCAAGGGGCTGGCCCTCGTCTCGCTCTTCAATGACTTCGCGAGCGAAATGGTCTACCCCCTCCTCCCCGCCTTCATCACCGGCTCGCTGGGCGGGAGCCCGGCCACGCTGGGCGCGCTGGACGGGGCGGCGGATCTCGCGGCGGCGGTCACCAAGTGGGGAAGCGGCCGGCTGGCCGACCGGCCTCGCTGGCGCCGGCCGCTCATTCTGTTGGGCTATTTCTCCGCGATCCTGGTCCGGCCCGCCATGGCGGTGGCCAGCGCCGCCTGGCAAGTGCTGAGTTTCCGCGTGCTCGACCGCCTGGGGAAGGGGCTGCGCACGCCTCCCCGGGACGCGCTCATCGCCGACATCACGCCTCCGGCGATCCGGGGACGGGCCTTCGGCTTCCACCGGGCGGCCGATCACTTCGGGTCCATCCCGGGGTCGCTGCTCGCCTGGGGCCTCCTCAGCGCCGCAGTGGACGTGCGCACGGTGCTCGGCTGGAGCATGGTCCCCGGGCTCCTGGCGGGCCTGGTGCTCCTCCTGGTCTTGCGCTCTGGCGGGCCGGGGGTCCGGGCTCTCGAGTCGGACCGCGCTCCAGCCCCGCCCCGCGAGGCCACCGGAACCGGTCCTGCGGCTGCGCCGGCCGCCGCCCGCCTCGGGCCGGCGGTGCTCGCGCTGGCGCTGCTCGCTCTCTGCCGCCTCCCGGAGGCCTTGCTCCTGCTCCGCCTCCAGGACCTCGGGGTCGCCGTCCGCCACGTTCCGCTCGTCTGGGCCGGACTCCATCTGGTGCGGACCGCGTGCAGCTATCCCGGCGGGTGGCTCAGCGATCACTGGGGCAACCGGCCGCTCGTCGCCCTGGGCAGTCTGGTCTTCGCGGCGGGGGTTGCGGGGCTCGGCGTCCCGCTCGGGGCCGGAGCGGCGGTCGCCGTGTTCCTCGGGATGGGCCTGGTGGCGGGCCTCACCGAATCCGCCGAACGGTCGCTGGTCGCGGCACTCTCACCGGGCGGCACCGGCCGGGGATTCGGCGCCTATCACGCGCTCACCGGTCTCGCGGCCCTGCCCGCAGCGCTCGGCTTCGGGGTCGTGTACCAGCGGTTCGGAGGCGGGAGCGCCTGCCTCACCTCGGCGCTGGCGCTCACCCTGGCGGCCATGCTCTGGGTGGCGCTGCCGCAGCGCGCGAGGAGGCGGGCATGAGCCGGCCTCGCCCCAGCGCCCTCCGGCTGGCACTCGCCCTCCTCGCGGCGCTGCCGGGCCGGGCGCAGCCGCAAGCCCAGATCCGGCTCGACGACCCCACCCGCACCTGGTACTCCGAGCTGCACGAAGGACTCCGCGACGGCACGCCGGCCGCCGACTCGGCGCGCCGGGTCCTCGCGGAGCGCAACCCCGCCCGGCTCTGGCGGATCGCACGCCGGGCCCTGGCGGGGGAGGCCCGCTGGAACGACGCCGTGCTGGCCTTCACCCGCCTGGCCGAACTCCGAGATCCGGCCAGCGCGGACAGCGCACGCCGCTGGCTGGAGCAGGTCCGGGACGGCTCGCTCGTCGTGAGCGGGGACTTCGATCCCGGCTACCTCGTGGCGCCGCTCCGGGCCATCCTGCTCGAATACAGCCGGAACCAGCGGAGCGATCTCGACATCCTCAACGACTTCCTCGCGCGGATTCCCAGTGGCCGCTACAACCTGGCCGATGCCTGGGTGTTCGGCCGGCTCGGGATGGGCGCCGCCGACAGTGTGGCGCGCCGGTTCCTGGAGACCAGCGACCGCGACCTCCGGATCCGGTACCTCACGCTCCTTTCGTTCTCCACCGACCCGGCGCTCATCCCCCTGCTGGAGCGGATCTACGCGGCCCCGGACAGCTTCGGCTTGCCGCCCCGGATCGGCGTGCGCGCGTCGGACGGTCTGATCTGGATCGGCACCCGAGCGGCGGTCGAGGCACTCCTCCGGGCCCGCGACGCGGCGCGGCACCGGGGCGTGTACGCCGACCCACGGCTCGGCGGGAACGATCTCGACTTTCTCGCCAACGACAGCGCCACCGTCGTGGCGCGGACGGGGCGGTGGCTCACGGAATGGCTCGCCGTGCTGCGATAACCTGCCCCCCCCCGTCCCCCCCCGAGGGGGGCCGGTACAACCGAGTACGCCTCGGGTGCTCGGCCGGCCGGGCCCGACGCCGCGACGGCGCCGCGTCCCGCGTCCAGGGGTCAGGCGGACCGTGGAGCAGCGGCCGGCGCGACCCACCGAGAGGCCCGGGCGGACTCCTGCTCACGAGGTGTGCCTGCGGCCGGTCGCGGCTGTTTCTCCACCCGCGAGCTGCCGGCGAGGGCCGACCGGGGGGGGGGTCGCCTCGGCGCGGCTTCTGCGCGGGGCCGGCTGCCCTCACCGGGCCGGGCCGGCGACCGGTTGCCGCAGCCGTTCCGGTGCGAGCCGCGGTTCTGCTCCCATCCAGTAGAGGCCATTCGCCATGATGCAGAACCCGGTAGCGGCAAACCAGACCATCGCGGCGCCCACGAAGCCGGTGAACGCGAGCCACCAGGGGCTGTGCCCGAGCGAGAGCACCGACGCGATGGAAATATTGATGCCCACGGCCAGATAGATCCGGCGCTCCAGGTACCAGCGGTCGGTCTGCATGAAGTAATGCTTCGCCCCGCGGCCGGGATCGCCCAGCATGGGCGTGAAGCCGAGGCGGTACAGGATGTTGCCGACCACGCAATAGCCCGTCAGCGAGACGGTGATCGAAGTGAGACCGGTCGCGATCACCACCAGCACCCAGAGCGGGTGCACCAGCGCGGCGAGCGCCGTGCTGGCGAGCAGGACCACTCCGGCGATGAGCCAAACGGTGCGCTCGATGTACCAGCGATGCGTGGGCACGATGTAGATCCCCGACCGGAAACCCATGCTGCCTCCTTGGCTCGATTTCCTTCCCCCGGCGGCCCCTGTCTCACTCCCGGGCCACCTCGGCGACCCCGCCCGAGACGATGAACGTCATGAGCTTGGCGCTCGGCGCGTCGAGCCGGGTGACCCGCTCGCGAGGCAGGACCAGCATCTGGCCCGCGAAGTTGTAGGACTGGGGCAGGTACACCGTCACGTGATCGCCGAGGCCGAGTTCCTCCAGCGAGTCCTGGGTGAGGAAGCCCATGGCCTTGGTGCCTCCGGAGGCGTCCAGGGTGACCAGGACCGGCTGGCCGAAGCGCTTCTTCTCGCCGACGAACGCCCCCAGCACGTCCTTGATGCTGGTGTAGAGCAGGCGCACCCCCGGGACTCGATTCAGCAGCTCCTCCACGAACTGCAGCAGCTTCTGCGCGAGAAAGTTGGAGGCGAGGAAGCCGACTAGCGTGATGAGCGCGAGGGTGGCGAGGAACCCGACGCCCGGTATCGGGATCCGGAGCCAGCCGTCTATCGCCTTGAACGTCATCCAGCAGACGTAGAGCGTCACAGCCACGGGCGCGGACAAGAGGAGTCCGTTGACGAAATAGCGGAGCAGGCGCTTCATCGGAGCCGGGGGAATGAGGTCTAACAGCAGCGGCCCACGCCGCTGCCGTACCGCGATTCGAGGTACCGTTCGAAGAATTCTGCCCGGCTCGGCGCCGGCCGGTCCGGGTGGCACCGCCGCCAGTGCTCGAGGTACCCGTCGTAATCGGGCATCCCGGCGATGCGGCAGAGCGTCTCGCGCAGCGCACGGCCCAGCCGGGCGAGGCGGGTCGGGCGGCAGCAGGCTCCGTCGGGGGGTGTGGGGCGGGGCTGCCGCCCGCGGAAGGCGGCGTATCCCGTGTCATCCCGCATAGGCGGTCTCCACGAACGGTGACTCGCGGCTTGTCACCGGCTTCTTCCGGCGCATGACCAGGATCCACTCCCGGGCCGAGGCCGCCACCACCAGGATCACGACCAGCATGAAGAGGAGGGCCAGCGCGGCGTCCAGCCGGTCATTGAAGATGAGCCGGGCGGCGGTGGCGGGGTCCACGGCCCCGCGGGCCAGCTGATCGGCCACGTGCCGGGCGTGGGCCAGGAAGCCGAGCGCGGGCTCGGGGGAGAAGACCTTCTGGCAGCTCGCGGTGAGGGTCACGGTGAGGAGCCAGGCGAGCGGCAGGAGCGTCACCCAGAGGTAGCGGGGCCGCCCCGCCTTGAGGATGAGCGTGGTGCCGACGCAGAGGGCCACCGAGGCCAGGAGCTGGTTGCTGATACCGAAGAGGGGCCAGAGACTGTTGATCCCGCCCAGCGGGTCCAGCACCCCTTGCACCAGAAAGTAGCCCCAGCCGGCCACCACGAGCGCCGAAGTGACCACGATGCTGGGATACCAGGAGGTACGCCCGAGCGGCGCCCAGAGGTGCCCGCCCAGCTCCTGGAGCATGAAGCGGCCCACGCGGGTCCCCGTATCCACGGTGGTGAGGATGAACAGGGCCTCGAACATGATGGCGAAATGGTACCAGAGGGCCAGCAGGTGCTGGCCGAACGCGCCGCTGAAGAGGGTCGCCATGCCGACCGCGAGCGAGGGGGCGCCGCCGGTGCGGCCCAGCAGGGTGTTCTCCCCCACGGCCCGGGCCAGCGCCTCCATCTGCTCGGGCGTCACGGTGAAACCCCAGCCCCGAATAGTCTCCGCGGCGGCGGCGGCGCTGCCGCCCAGCCGGGCCAGGGGGACGTTGATGGCAAAATAGACCCCGGGGTCGAGGATGGCGGCCGCGCACATGGCCATCACCGCGACGAACGACTCCATCAGCATGCCGCCGTACCCGATGAGCCGGGCGTCTTCCTCCTGCCGGACCATCTTGGGTGTGGTGCCCGAGGCCACCAGGGAGTGAAAGCCGCTCACGGCCCCGCAGGCGATGGTGATGAACGCGAAGGGGAAGAGCTTCCCGGCGAAGACCGGGCCGGTGCCGTCCACGAAGGGGGTGAGCGGCGGCAGTTTGAGGGGCGGGAGCACCAGCAGGATGGTGATGCCGAGGAGGACCACCGTACCGATCTTCATGAACGTGGACAGGTAATCCCGCGGGCAGAGGAGCATCCAGACCGGGAGCACGCTGGCCACGAAGCCGTAACCGATCAGCGCCGCGGCGATGGCCGGTCCCGACCAGGTGAACAGTGGCGCGAGCGCCGGCGATTCGGCCACCTGGCGCCCGCCGACCAGGGCCAGCCCCAGCAGGACCGCGCCGGCCAGCGAAGCCTCCCCCACCCGCCCGGGCCGCCATGCCTTCATCCAGAAGCCCATGAGGAGGGCGATGGGCACCGTGCAGGCGATGGTGAAGAGTCCCCACGGGCTGTCGCGGAGCGCGTTGACGACCACCAGCGCCAGGACGGCGAGGAGGATGATCATGATGGCGAAGATCGCCACCATGGCGGCCATGCCGGTGAAGGGGTTGATCTCCTCCTTGGCCATCTGGCCCAGCGACTTCCCGTCCCGCCGCATGGAGCCGATCAGGATGATGAAATCCTGCACCGCCCCCCCTAACACCACCCCCACGATGATCCAGATGGTACCCGGCAGGTAGCCGAACTGCGCGGCCAGGACCGGCCCGATGAGGGGCCCCGCCCCGGAGATGGCCGCGAAGTGGTGGCCGAAGAGGACCCAGCGATGGGTGGGGACGAAGTCGCGGCCGTTGTTGAGGCGTTCCGCCGGGGTGGCCCGGCGGTTGTTGAGGCCGAAGATGTCCCGCGCGATGAGGCGGCTATAGAAGCGGTAGCCGATGAGGTAGGTGCCGGTCGCCGCCAGGACCAGCCAGGCGGCGCTGACCGTCTCGCCCCGCGCGAGGGCCAGCATGCCCCAGCCGGCCGCGCCGGCCAGGGCCACGAGAACCCAGATCGCCATGCGCATGGGCGGGATTATGGGCGCCTCCGGGGAGCAGGGGAAGAGGCCCCGGGACCGCCGCGCCGGGGCCCTCGGGGCGGCCCGGCGCACCGTGCTTGCCGCCCTCCAGTTCCGCCCGTAGCTTCCCGGCCCATGTCCTCCCCGTTCGAGAGTTTCGGCCGGAGCGTCTGGGAGCCGGAGACGGAAAAGTCAGGCACCGCGCTGGAGCAGCCGGAGCCCCAGCCGATCGGGTCGGGGTTTACCGGAAAGGTGGCCCTGATCACCGGGGGGGCCACTGGCCTCGGCCGCGCGATCGCGATCGAGTTCGCCCGGCTCCGCTGCCGGGTGGCGTTCTGCTTCGTGGAGCTGCCCGGGCGGGACGTCACGGAGCAGGCCCTCCTCACCGAAACCACCTGCACCGCGCTGGGCGCCGAGGTGTACGCCGCCCGCTGCGACGTCCGGTTCCGCGACCAGGTGGAGCGGTTCGTGGCCGACACCGCGGCGCGTTTCGGCACGGTGCATTTCCTCGTCAACAATGCCGGCATCGCCATGGACGGGGCCATCTGGCGCCTCTCCGACGAAGCCTGGCGCGACGTGCTGGACACCAACGTCACGGGGGCGTTCAACTGCATCCGCGCGGTGGCGCCAATCTTCCGGCGCCAGCACTACGGGAAAATCGTGAGCGTGAGCGCCCACCAGGCGGAACGGCCCGGGTTCGGGGTGTCCAACTACGCGGCCAGCAAGGCGGCCCTCCTCGGGCTCACCCGGGCCGCCGCTGTGGAACTCGGCCCCTCCAATGTGAACGTCAACGCCGTGGCCCCCGGATTCATCCGCACCGAACGCCTGATGATGCTGCCCAAGGAAGTGGTGGAGCGGGTCCAGAAGTCCGCGGTGCTCGGGCGGCTCGCCGAGCCCGAAGACGTGGCCCGGGTGATCACGTTCCTGTGCTCGGACGAGGCCCGCCACATCACGGGGCAGACCGTGGTGGTGGATGGCGGACTGTCGCTGGAATGAGGGCCTCCCCGATCGGGCGGCTGGCGAGCTTGCCTGCCGCGGGCCCCCGGTCCCACCGTTTACCGCTCCCCCTCCCCCGAGTACCTTTCCCGCCGTGCCGACCCCCCTCCTTCTCCGCGCTGGTGCGCTCGCAGCCAGCGCCGCGGTCCTGGCGGTAGGCCTGGGTGCCTGCGGTGGCTCGCCGCCGCCGGAGCCCGCCCCCGCCCCAGCCTCCGCCACCATCCCTCCCCCTCGCCAACCTCCCACCATGCTGGTGACTCCCGCCATCGCCGGTGAAGCGATCGCGGTGGTGCCGCTCACCCTGGTGGTGTGGGAGCAGGGGATCGAGGGTCTGGCCGACCTCGGCGATCACGCCCGCGCGCTGGCCTGGGCCGACTCGTCGGTCGGCGTCGCGCTCCAGCTCCGGGCGCCCGAAGTGAAGTGGATCCTCCCCCCCGAGCTGCGCAAGATCGCCCGCCGAGCCCCCGGGGTGGCCCCGGACCCCGATCGCATGGGGCAGGCGGTGATGCGGGCCCAAAACCTGAAAGACGTGCCGGACCCGCTCCGGGGGCACCTCCGGAGCCTCGCGGCCTTGACCGGCGGCCGCTTCGCCCTGGTTCCGGCCTCGCTCGGATTCCTCAAGGATCCCTCCGGAGGCATACGGGCCGAGCTTGCGCTGGTGCTCGCCGATACCCGGACGGGGAAGGTGGCCTGGCGGAGCCTGGCCTGGGGCGTCGGGGCGACCCCGGCTCGGGCCCTCGCCGCGGCGCTGGCCAGCGTGCTCCCCGCCGACCTGGGCGCCGCCCAATGACCTATCACGTGACGCTGATTCCGGGCGACGGGATCGGCCCGGAGATCACGGCCGAGACGGTCAAGGTCCTGGAAGCGACAGGGCTCAAGTTCGAGTGGGACGAGCAGATCGCCGGGCTCACCGCCGTCGAGGCGACCGGCACGCCGCTGCCTGACGCCACCATCGAAAGCATTCGCCACCGGAAGCTGGCGCTCAAGGGACCGCTCACCACCCCGGTGGGGACCGGGTTCCGCTCGGTGAACGTGGCGCTCCGCAAGGAGTTCGAGCTCTACGCCAATATCCGGCCGGCCAAGACCATCCTGCCGGGCGGCCGGTTCGAAAATGTGGACATCGTGCTGGTGCGGGAGAACCTGGAAGGGCTCTACGTAGGCGTGGAGCACTTCATCCAGATCGGCGGCGATCCGCGGGCGGTGGCCGAATCCATCGCGATCGTCACCCGGGCCGGCTGCGAGCGGATCATCCGCTACGCGTTCGAATACGCCATCCGGCACGGGCGCAAGAAGGTCACCATCGTCCACAAGGCCAACATCCTCAAGATGGTGAGCGGCCTTTTCCTCGAGGTGGGGAAGCGCATCGCCAAGGAGTACGAGGGGCGGGTGCAGTCCAACGACATGATCGTGGACAACTGCGCCATGCAACTGGTGCTCAAGCCGGAACAGTTCGACATCCTGGTGGCGACCAACATGTTCGGCGACATCCTGAGCGACGAGGTGTCGGGCTTGGTCGGCGGGCTGGGGCTCGCCCCCGGGGCCAATATCGGGGTGCACGCCGCCATCTTCGAGGCGGTACACGGCAGCGCTCCGGACATCGCGGGGAAGGGCATCGCCAATCCCTCGGCGCAGATCCTGGCCGCGGCGATGCTGCTGGACCATATCGGCGAGCTCAAGGCTGCAGCCAGGATCCGGCAGGCTGTCGAGCAGACCATCGTCCAGGACAAGGTCCGCACCCGCGATCTCGGCGGCACCGCCACCACCCGGGAGTTCGGCGATGCCGTCGCTCGGCGGGTGGCCGCCTGACGTTCCCTGTGCCTCCTGCGGGACCCGTATCGCGGGGCTGGCCTGGGGCGAGCGCTGCCCCGCCTGCCGGGCCGCGCGGCTCGCCCGTGCAAACCGGATCGCCCGCCGCATCTCCCTCGCGGCGACGCTCCTCGTCGGCCTGTACGTGACCTGGCGCACTCCGCCGCTCCCGCTGGCCCGGATCTACGGGGCTGTCGCGGTGCTGGCGACCTATCTCCTCGTGCGCCGGATCGCCCAGCGGCTGGCGCTGGAGCTGTTGCCGGACCGGTCCACCACGACCTCGGCAAGGAGGGAAGAATGACTCGGCCCGCCCGTTCCGGAGGGAGCCACCCCGGTCGCCCGGCCCTCGCACGGGGCCGGGCGGCGGTCGCGGCGCTGGCGGTCCTGCCGCTCGCCGCGCAGGCCGCTCCCCTCGCGGCGCAGACCAGCCTCACCATCTATCACGACGGCCGGGTGCTGGTGCGCCGGAGCCTCGCCGTGAACCTGCCCCAAGGGGCCTCGGAGCAACGCCTGAGCCTCGGGCCCCTGGACCCGGCGACCATCGTCCCGCTCGATCCGGACGTGGCCCTGACCGGCGCCTACTACGACGGGGCCGTGGATCAGACCAGCGTGCTGCGCCGTGCCATCGGCCGCCGGCTCGTCTTCCGGAGCGGGAAGGATACGGTGAGCGCCGAGGTGTTGGGGGTGGACCCGGAGCGGTACAAGCTGCCGAACGGGATGATCACCTTCCAGGCGCCCGGGGTGCCCCAGTTCCCCGCCGACCTCGTGGTCGTGGAACCGGTGGTCCGGCTCGGCCTGGTGAGCGGAACGCCGCGGAAGGAGCTCAAGCTGGCGTGGTTCACGGGCGGTGCCGGCTGGCAGGCAGGCTACCAGGTCCTCCTGGGCGCTGAAACCGCCCGGGTGACGGGACAGGCCGTGGTGAGCGCTGGCGCTCTCCGGGTCACGGACGCCGAGGTCCAGCTCCTGGCCGGGGAGGTGAGCCGGGCCCCGGCCGCCGGGGAACCACGGCCCAGGCCGATGCCCATGGCGGCGATGGCGCGGGAAGAGGCGGAGAAGGTGACCGAGCAGAAAGTGGGGGAGTTTCACCTCTACACGCTTCCCGGGCGGCTCTCGTTCGAACCCGGGGTGACCGCGACGGCGGCGCTCTTCGAGCCGGCGTCGGCCCGCTACACCAGGACCTTCGAGGCGCGGGGGGACCTCCCCTACTGGGGCGGGCTGCCGCCAGGGGGCGGTGAGATCGAGATGCCGGTGCAAGTGACGTACACCGTTCAGCGCCCCCGCAAGAGCGAGTGGGGGGACCGGCCTCTGCCTGCCGGGGTGGTCCGGCTGTTCGAACCGGACAGCGCCGGCCGGCTCCAGCTCGTGGGAGAGAGCACGATTGACCACACTCCGGCGGGCGAGGAGCTGCGCCTCCCGGCCGGGACCGCCTTCGATCTCTCCGCGCGGCGGGTGCAGACCTCGTATGCCACGCGGCGCGACAGCGTGGCCGCCGGCCAGTGGCGGACCCTGGCGACCGCGGATTACCGGGTGACGCTCCGCAACGCCGGCGACACCAGGGTGACCGTTGACGTGATCGAGGAGCGGGCCGGCGAGTGGACGGTGGTGAGCTCGAGCCTCAAACCTGAGAAGGTGTCCGCCACGCGGACCCGGTTCCGGGTCCCGGTGCCGGCGCGGGGGAGCGCCACCCTGACCTATCGCGTGCGGGTCGTCTGGTGAACGACACGGTCATCGCCCACTTCTCCGACATCCACTTCGGCGGGCAATGCGACCTGCCGCAGATCGCGGTGCTGGAGGAAACCGTGCCCGGGCTCCGCCCGGACGCGATCGTCGTCTCGGGCGACCTGGCCCAGCGGGCCCGCCACGGCGAGTTCCAGGCCGCCCGGCGCCTGCTGGACGGCCTCGGGCGGGTGGCACCCACGCTCGTGATTCCCGGCAACCACGATGTCCAGTGGTGGCGGAGCCCGCTCGGCCTTTGCGGCTCGGCACCCAAGTACCGGAAATACCGCCGGTACTTCGGCGAGGACCTGACGCCCACCCTGGAGCTGGAGCGGGCGGTGATCGCCAGCGCGCTCACGGCCCACGGGCTGGCCTGGGGTTCGCTCACGCTCGATCCGAACGATCTCACGGTCAAGGGGCACCTCCCCCGTTCCGAGATCCGGCGGGTGCGCCACCTCCTCGCGCAGGTACCGCCTGACAAGGCCCGGATTCTCGTAGTCCATCACAACGTCCTGCCCGGCGTGCTGTCCCGGCGCTGGGGCCTCGCCCGGCCTCGCCTGACCCAGCGCCGGCTCGCCGCCCTGGATCTCGATCTCGTGCTCTGCGGCCACGACCACACGGAGGGCGCGGGCGACCTTGGCGGCAAGGTGGTCGTGAGTACCGCGGGCACCCACTCGGTCCGCACCCGCGGCGGGCGGCCGTCGGCGTTCAATCTGGTCCGGCTCGACGACCAGAAGATCGAAATCCAGCACTACGTCTATGACGCCCGGCAACGCCTCTTCCGGCCCGGCGACAAGGCGCTCTTCGCGAGGTGGCGTGCAGCTCGGCCTGTGGCCGCCGGACGGTAACGGCAGCGGAGCCGGCCCCGGCTCGCTGGCCGACCGGCTCCGGTCGCTCGGGCTCCCGCCGGTGGAGCGGATCGAGACCCACCGCAACGCCACCGTCATGCTGACCTGGGTCCCGGGCCGGATCCTCCGGATCCACGAGGGCTACGCCCACGCCCCCGATCGGGTGCTCGGCGCCGTCGTCCGGTTCCTGTCGCCTCGAACCGGGCGCGCGGCCCGGCTCGAAGCCCGGCGCGAACTCCTGAGCTTCCCGGCCGACCAGTACGCGCCCTCGGCGCGCCCCGCCTCCCGCCGGGCCGAACGCGAGCGGCCGGGCGACCGCATCCTGCTGGACCGGCTCCGCCGACTGCACGCGGTGCTCAACCGACAGCACTTCCACGGGATGCTGTCGGCCATTCCGATCCGGCTCTCCAGTCGCATGCGGACCCGACTGGGCGAGGTGCGGCTGGACCGCTCGACCGGCCGCGCGACCTGGATCGCCCTCAGCCGCCGGCACCTCCGCCGCGATCCCTGGGCCGAGGTGGCCGAAACGCTGCTCCACGAGATGGTGCACCAGTGGCAGGCGGAAACGGGGCAACCGGTGGATCACGGGGAGGCGTTCCGCCGGAAGGCGCGGGAGGTGGGGATCGCGCCGCGGGCGGTGAGGCGATAGCGGTTCCACAGTGCCCTATATTCCGTGCTCATGCCCTTCTCCGGCGTTGATTTCTACGATCTCGACTCGCTGCTGAGTCCCGAGGAACGGGCCGTCCGCGACACCGTCCGCGCGTGGGTGGACGCGCACGCGATCCCCGTCATCGCTCAGTGCTACCTCGAGGGCCGCTTCCCCCGCGAGCTCATCCCCGGCCTCGCCGAGCTCGGCGTCCTAGGGGCCAATCTGCCCGAGGAGTACGGCTGTGCCGGGCTCAACAACGTGGCCTACGGCCTCATCATGCAGGAGCTGGAACGGGGCGACAGCGGGATCCGCTCGTTCGCCTCGGTGCAGGGGGCGCTGGTCATGTACCCCATCCACGCCTTCGGGAGCGAGGACCAGAAACGGAAATGGCTTCCCGAGCTCGCCCGGGGCGCGGTGATCGGCTGCTTCGGACTCACCGAGCCCGATTACGGATCCAATCCGGCCGGGATGATCACCACCGCGCGCGAGACCCGGGACGGCTGGGTGTTGAACGGCACCAAGATGTGGATCACCAACGGCTCCCTGGCCCACCTGGCGATCATCTGGGCCAAGACCGGCGCGCTCGAGGACCCGGGTTCCATCCGGGGCTTTCTCGTCCCCACCGACACCCCCGGGGTCACCGCCCGCGACCAGAAGGGCAAGCTCTCGCTCCGGGCCTCGGACACGAGCGAGTTGCACCTGGCCGATGTGCAACTCCCCCGGGACGCTCTGCTTCCCGGCTCCCGAGGGCTCAAGAGCCCGCTCCTCTGCCTCACCCAGGCCCGCTACGGTATCGCCTGGGGCGCGATCGGCGCGGCGATGGCCTGTTACGACGAGGCGGTGCGGTACGCCAGGACCCGGGTCATGTTCGGCCGGCCCATCGGCCAGACCCAGCTCCAGCAAGCCCGGCTCGCGGACATGCTGACCGAAATCACCAAGGCCCAGCTGCTCGCCCTCCAGCTCGGCCGCCTGAAGGACGCGGGCACCATGACCCCCCAACAGGTCTCGCTCGCCAAGCGGAACAACGTTCACATGGCCTGCGAGTGCGCCCGCGAGACCCGTCGCCTCCTCGGCGCTAACGGGATTCTCGCGGACTATCAGGCGATGCGCCACCTGGCCAACCTCGAATCGGTGTACACCTACGAGGGCACCCACGACATGCACACCCTGATCCTCGGCGAGGCCATTACCGGGTTGAGCGCGTTCTAGGCCGAGCCGGCAGCCCGGCCGGGGCCTCCTTGCCGTGACCGGCATCGGTACGTCCTGCCCCGGTCCGGCGCGCCGGTACGTGTGACAGAATCCGCCGTCCTGCGTATATGTCTCCGACCATGGGCAACCACATCCCCGAGCTTTCCGATCCGGAAAGCCCTCCCGAGCGAACCGCCTCTCGTAGGCCGGGGGCGGTCACGGACGAGTCGCAGGCCGTGGAGGGCTGGTACGCGGCCTACGGCCGGATGGTCTACAACTACGCCCGGTTCCACCTCGCCTCGCCGGATGCCGCCGAGGATGTGACGGCGGAGACGTTTCTCAAGGTGTTCCGGGCTGCGGAGCGGTACGACCGGGATCGGGCGAGCCCCTGGGTCTGGATCCTCCGGATCGCGCGGAACACCTTGCGGGACCACCTCCGGAGAGGCCGGCTCCGGAGCTACGTGCCGATCGGGGCGATGCGGGACCTCGTGTGGGAGGCGCCTTCGCCCGAGGAGCGGTTGATCCGGGAGGAGCAGGTGGCTCGCCTGCTCGCCGCGGTGGCGGAGTTGCCGGTGCGGGATCGGGAGATCGTGAGCCTCCGCTACGGCAGCGAGCTCGACACGGCTCAGGTGGCGGCCCTGCTCGGGCTTCGCGAGTCGGCCGTCCGGACCCGCCTCTGGCGGGCGCTGGGCCGGCTCCGCGCGCTTCTCGAGGGTGACTCGTGAGGCACGAGCGCGACCAGCGGCTCGACGAGCTGGACCGGGCGCTCCGCGGGGTGCGCTTCGAGCCGCGGGCCTCGCTCGGCGCGGAGATCCTGGGCCGGTGGCGGCGCGGGGAAGGCCGGGTGCCGTCTCGCGCGTTCCGCCTGCGGCGCATCCTCGGCCTCGCCGTGGTGATGGGCGCGATCGGTTCGGGCGCTGTGCTCGCCCTGCGCCTCGCGGCCCCCGGGCCGCGCCTGGTGATTGACCGCTGCTGCGAGGATTTCGATCTGGGCGGCCCCCCGGACGACGGGCTCCTGATCGTGGCCGGCCCCCGGGAGCGGGTCGAACGGCTGGCCATCTACGAGGACCGCGACGGGAGCCGGAGCTTCACCGAACCCGATGCGATCCGCTTCGATCGGCGCTCGCGCCCCGCGGTCGAATGGCGCCATCTGGACCGGGGCCGGACCGCCGAGTACTGCTGCCTGGACTACGACGGGGGCGGCAAGGCGGACGACGCCCTGGTCGTGGTCGCCCGGCCGCCGGACCAGATCGCCCTGGCGGTGATCTACGAGCGGAATGACACGGCACGAGCGCCGGCCGTTCTCCGATGAGAGCCGGCCGGCCGGACGCTCGCCCCCGGGGCTCGCCCCCGAGCGGTGGGTGAGGGGCACCCCCCGGCCCGGCGCTGGCAGGCCGCCGGCGGCCCCGAGCGCCTGACACTGAGCGACCCCGATTCCCGAACTCCCATGCGCGCATTCACGACCAGTGTGCTCCTGGCCGGCCTCGCGGCCGGTCCCGTGCTGGCCCAGCAGCCCGACAGCGCTCGCGCGGACTCCGCGGTCGAGCTGGAGGAGATCGAGGTGGTGGGGTCCATCGTGCCCACCGCCGGGCCCGGGATCGGCTCCGGCATCCCGGCCCGCATCACGACAGTGACCGGCCAGGAGATCGATGCCTGGGAGCCGCGACTCCTCGCCGACGCGCTCGCCAGTCAGGCCGGGATCTCGCTGTACGACGACCTGGGCTCCCCGGCGAAGCTCAATCTCTCCACCCGCGGATTCAACGTGGGGCCGGTGGTGGGGCTGCCGCCCGGGGTCTCGGTGTTCCTCGACGGGGTGCGCCAGAACGAGCCCGACGCCGCCGAGGTGAACTTCGATCTCCTGCCGATGGAGCACGTGCGGCGGGTCGAGCTCATGAGCGGTGCCGGCTCGCTCCTCGGCCCCAATTCGCTGGGCGGCGCCATCAACCTGATCACCGCACGGGGCAGCGGCCCCCCCCACGGCGAGCTGGAGATGTCCGGCGGGTCGTTCGACACCTGGGCCGGGGAGGGAAGCCTGGCCGGGCGGACCAGGCGGGGCCTGGACTACTACCTGGCCGGCGGGTACGAACGCGAGGATGGCTGGCGTCGGGCCACCGCAGCCAGGAACTACAACGGATTCCTGAACCTCGGGAAGAACGGCCGCCGGCACGGGTTTCGGCTCCAGGCCTTCGGGGCGTCCTCGCGCGCCGAGACAGCGGGCTCGTTGCCGGAAAGTCTCTTCGACACCGACCCGCGAACCAACTTCACGAGCGGAGACTTCGAGGATCTCGACCTGCTCCAGATCGCCGCGAGCGGGTCCAGCCCGCTGGGCCCGGGCCGGCTGGCCGCCACCCTCTATCACCGGCGCAGCAACGCCGAGCGGTTCAACGTCAATCAGGCGCCGGACGACAACGTCCGATCCTTCACGCGGAACCGGACCCTGGGTGGCTCGCTCGACTGGCGCTGGAGCCGGTCCACCGGAGCACACGGGGTGGCGCTGCGCCTGGGCCTGGACGCCGCGGTGACCCGGGTTCACGTCCGCCTCTTCGAGGAAAATCCGGCCGACCCGTCCGATCGAACCCTCACCACCGACGTGAAGAGCCCGGGCGGCGACGTGGCGGGCTACCTGCTGGCCGAGCTCACCCGCGGCCGCTGGACCTTCTCGGGCGGGGCCCGGTTCGACTACATCCGGATTCCGTTCCGCGACCTGCTCGACCCCTCGGCCGATACCACCAGCACCTTCCGCCGGCTGAGCCCGCGCGGCGGCGTCAGTGTTCTGCTCGGCGGCGGATTCTCGGCGTACGCCTCGGCGGGGCAGGCCTTCCGGGCCCCCGCCATCCTCGAGCTCGCCTGCGCCGACTCGCTGGCCGCCTGCCCCCTGCCGTTCGCCCTGGGCGACGACCCCCCCCTCGACCCGGTCGTGGCCACGACCTACGAGCTGGGCGGGCGCTGGCTGAGCGGCAACGCCGCGCTCAGCGCCTCGCTCTACCGGAGCGAGGTGCGGGACGATATCGGGTTCATCCAGTCGGAGAACGCGGTCTTCGAGGGCTATTTCGCCAACATCGGCAACACCCGGCGCGAGGGCCTCGAGGTCGCGTTCCAGGTGTACCCGCGTCCCGGACTGTCCCTCTACGCCAATTACGCCTGGACCCGCGCCACCTACCGTACCGCGGCCCAGATCTTCAGCATCCGGGCCGATGACGCCTTCGCCGGAAGCCCCCTGGCGGGCGAGAACGACGTCGAGCCGGGCGACCGGCTGCCGCTCGTGCCGGAACACCAGGTGAAGGCCGGCGGGCTCCTGGAGATCACCCCGAGTCTCGGGCTCGGACTCGACGCGCGGTACATCGGCCCCCAGTGGCTCCGGGGCGACGAGGCCAACGAAACCAGCCGGCTGCCGAGCTATGTCGTGACCAACGTCCGGGCCGGCCTCAAGCTCGGCTCCTGGGAACTCAACGCGGTCGTCACCAACCTGTTCGATTCCCACCGGGCGATTTTCGGGACGTTCAACGAAAACCGCCGCACCGGCCGGCTGGAGCGGTTTCTCACGCCCCTGACCGGCCGCGCCTTCAAGCTGGTGCTGACCCGGTCGTTCGGCACCACCGACTGAGCCGGGTCCTTCCCGGCCTACCGTCCCTCCGAGAGGCTCACTACCTTTGCCGCGGCCCGAAACCGGGAGCAGGAGTTGAAGATCGCCGTCTGCCTCAAGCGCGTGCCCGACACCACCACCAAGGTGACCATCCGGGCCGACGGCAAGGGGATGGACGAAACCGGTGTGAAGTTCGTCCCCAACCCGTACGACGAGTTCGCGCTCGAGGAAGCCCTGAAGCTCAGGGAAACGGCCGGAACGGGCGAGACCGTCGTCTATTGCCTCGGGCCCGAGCCGGCTCAGGAAACCATCCGCACCGCCCTCGCCATGGGCGTGGATCGCGGAGTCCTGCTCCAGTCGGCCGGCTCGGCGGACGGCCTCGAGGTCGCCCGGGCGCTGGCCGCCGAACTCGCGGGCGGCGGGTATGACGTCATCCTGTTCGGCAAGCTGGCGGTGGACGACTACAACCACCAGGTCGGCGTGATGACCGCCGAGCTGCTCGGCCTCCCCTGCATCAGCGCCATCACCCGGCTCGAGGTGCGCGGGCGTGAGGCCCGGGCCGAGCGGGAGATCGAAGGCGGCATCGAGGTGGCGACCTGCTCGCTCCCTGCCGTCTTCACCTGCGACAAGGGACTCAACACCCCCCGCCTCCCGTCGCTCAAAGGCATCATGGCAGCCAAGAAGAAACCGCTCGAGGTGAAGCCGGTGGCGCTCGGCGAGGGAACCCTTACCACGCTCGGCCTCGAGCTTCCGCCCGAGCGGAAACCGGGCAAGATCGTGGGCGAGGGCGCCGACGCGGTGCCGGAGCTGGTGCGACTGCTCCGGGAAGAAGCCAAGGTGATCTGAACCGGTCCCCATGAATCGCATTCTGGCCGTCACCGAACAGCGCGACGGAGCGCTCCGCAAGGTCTCGTTCGAGGTGGTCACCGTGGCCCGACGGCTCGCCGACCGGCTGATGGGCACCGTGGAGGCCCTGGTCCTGGGCGCGGGGCCGGTGCAGGGCACCGATCAGCTCGGGCGGTACGGGGCGGATCGAGTGCTGGTCGCCCAGCACCGGGCCTTCGCGCTCTACAGCCCGGACGGGTACGCCACCGTCATCGCGGGCCGGGCCCGCGATTACCGCGCCGTGCTGTTCAGCGCCACCGCCACGGGCCGCGACCTGGCCCCGCGGGTCGCAGCGCGGATCGGTACCGGACTCGCGAGCGATGTCCTCGAGGTGGCGCCCGGGCCGGATGGGGCCCTCGTGGTCACTCGGCCCGTCTACGCCGGCAAGGCACTGCAACGGGCCCGGCTCGAGGGAACGCCGGCCGTGCTTTCGCTCCGGCCGAACACGGTGCCCCCGACCGAAACGCCCAAGGCCGGGGAGGTGGAATCGGTGAGCGTGCCGTCCTTCACCGAACGGGTGACGGTGCAGGAGGTCAAGGCGCCCGCCGGGGCCAGGCTGGACGTGGCCGAGGCGCCGATCGTGGTCTCGGGAGGACGGGGGCTCAAGGACCCGGCGAACTTCAAGCTGCTGGAAGAACTCGCGGATGCCCTGGGGAACGCGGCGGTGGGCGCGAGTCGCGCCGTGGTGGACGCGGGCTGGCGGGAGCACGGGGCCCAGGTCGGGCAGACCGGCAAGACCGTAAGCCCGAGCCTCTACGTCGCGGTGGGTATCTCCGGCGCCATTCAGCACCTGGCCGGCATGCGGACGGCCAAGACCATCGTGGCCATCAACCGCGACAAGGACGCGCCGATCTTCAAGGTGGCGGACTACGGCATTGTGGGCGACCTGTTCGAAGTCGTTCCGCGGCTCACCCAGGAGATCCGCCGGCTCAAGGGGGAGGACTGACCGCCGTTCTACCTGGCCACCCCGGTTGCGGATGGAGCGGAGGGCAGTGCTCCCGCTTCCCGTTCCAGGCGCCAGGGGTTGACGGCCTGATTGTTCGATGATTATCGATATATCATGGCCACCTCCAGCGCCCGGCACCTCCTGGACCCGGCCGAGTTCGAGCGGGTCGCCAAGGCGCTTGCGGATCCGCGCCGCTTCGAGATCCTGGAGGCGATTGCTGGCGCGGGAGAACTCTCCTGCAAGGCCCTGGTGGACCGCTTCCCGATCGCCCAGGCCACCGTGTCCCACCATCTGAAGGAACTCCTGGTCGCCGGGCTGGTGGATGTGCGCCAGGTAGGCCAGTGCCGGTACTACCGGGTCCGGCTAGGCACGCTGGAACAGTACCTGGACGAGGTGAGAAGCCGGGTGGCCGGGAACCCATAGTTGGGCCCTGGCGTTGAAGGAGTTGATCCCGCCCGGGTGGCGGGTATTTTCGTGGGACCTTTCATAGATGGTTGTCTATTGGCCAATGGAAGGCGTTTCTGGGTCGAGCGGGTCCGCCTCGGTTCAGCCGGCGATGCCGGTTCCGGAGTCGGCGGTAGTGAGAGGGCCAGCGGGCTAAGGGCAGGGGTGGCGAAGGAACGGTGACAGGGTCTGGCCGGTGTCACCCGATGGACGACCAGCCGGCCAGGTAGCGTGGACGGCGGTGCTACCGCCCAAGCACAACGAGGAGAATCGAGTGTTGAAGCATGAGACCGCGACCGTCCAGGTGACGGACGCAACCTTCGAGTCGGAGATCGAGCGCCACGACGGTATTGCCCTGGTGGACTTCTGGGCCGCGTGGTGCGGGCCCTGCCTGGCCGTGGCGCCGGTCGTGGATCAACTCGCGCGCGAGTGGCAGGGCCGGGTGAAGGTGGCCAAGCTGGATGTGGACCAGAACCCGGCGACGACCGCGCGTTTCGGCATTCGTTCCATTCCGGCCATCCTGCTCTTCCAGAACGGCCGCCACGTGGACACCGTGATCGGTGCGGACCCCCGGCTTCCGGCCATGCTCCAGGACAAGGTGAAGCGGCTGGGGGCTGGGGTGTAGCCGTTCTCAGTCCGTCGCCGCCTCCACCACCTTGCGAATCCTCCGCACGCCTTCGGCCACCATCGGTTCCTCGGGGCCGAAGGAGAAGCGTGCGTACTGGCGAAACCGCGAGGGCCGGCCGCTCCGGCGCTTGCCGGGGTTGATGTCGAAGAACTCACCCGGGACGCAGATGAGTTTCTCCTTGAGGGCGGCCTTGAAGAACGACATCCCGTCGTTGATGCCCGGCGGGAGGGCCGAGAGGTCTGCCCAGCAGTAGAACGTGCCCTGGGGTTCGAGATCGAGCCGGATGCCCGCGCTGCGGAGCCCGTCCACGAGGAGCGCCCGCTTGGGGAGGAACGCCTGGCGGATCGCGCGGGTCTCCGCGAGCGCGATCTCGGGAGCGAGCAGGGGAACCGCCGAGCGCTGGAGCGGGCGGCTGCCGCCGCCGTCGAGGAACGAGCCGGTGCTCGAGACGGCCTCGATCACCGAGCGCGGGCCCAGGATCCAGGTGCAGCGCCAGCCCGGGTAGCGCCAGTTCTTGGTCAGGCCGTCGAGGATGATCACGGGGTCGCGGTCTACATCCTCGACGTATTGCGCCGCCGAAACGATCGGCGGCTCCACCTCGCCCCCGGCGGGGCCCGAGCCCGGCGCCGGGCGCCGCCGGTCCGCCCAGACGTAGTGCGAGTAGAACTCGTCCAGCAGGAGGGAGCACTGGAGTTCCCGGGCGAGATGCACCCAGCCCGCCAGCTCCTCCCCCTGGATCACCTTGCCGGTGGGGTTGCACGGGTTGGACAGGAGAAGGGCCGAGAGCCCGCGCCCCGTGATCTCGCGCCGGAGATCGGCCAGCGAGAATTCGTACTCCCGGCTCCCATCCAGGAGAATGGGGATCGAGGTAAAGAGCTTGAAGATGTCCAGCAGCTCTTCATACGCCGTGTAGTCAGGCAGGAAGTGGCCCAGATTGATCTGTCCCAGGGCGGCGACCGCGCGGGTCAGGCCCATCCGGCCGCCCCCCGAGATGCACACGTTGCGCTCCGTGTATTGCGACTTCATGCCCCGGCGATAGAGCCGGTTGTAGAGTTCGGCCACCGCCGCCCGGAGCTCGGGGATCCCGGGCACCGGTGCGTAGTCCTGGTCTTCCGGATCGATCCCCACCGTTCCCACCCGGGGCGGGGCGCCCGGGAGCGGGCCGGTCTCGGGCTGGCCCTGGCCTAGGTTGCACCAGTCCGGATGGCCGTACCGGTAGCCGTGTTTGGCGGCTTCCGCCATGACGTAGATGACGCCGGTGAACGGAACCGGCCGGAAGCCTGGGATGGGCGGCGCGTGCATCGGGAGGCGAGAAAAAGAGCCGAAGCTTACATCCGGGGAAGGAGCTTGGGTACCCGGCGGCGATATGCCGCGTAGCCGGGGAACCGCTGGAGCAGTAGCCGCTCCTCGGCGGTCGCCTTTCGGTCGAACCACACGAGTGCGGCGGCCCCGGACACGAGCCCGCTCCACCAGGTTCCCCAGATCAGCCCCCATCCCGCCAGGGCCAGGATGACGCCGAGATAGATGGGATGGCGCACCACGCGGTACGGCCCGCGCTCCACCAGCTCGCCGCCTTCGACCGGCACGACGCTCGGGGTCAGGCTCCGGCCCAGGGCGTGGGCCGCAGCCCCCACCACGGCAGCGCCGGTGATCAGGAGCACGAGACCCACGGCTCGGTGGGGGCCGGGCCGGCTGCCCACCAGGAGCGGAACCCCGGCACCGATCGCCCCGATCAGCATCATCTGACCCCAGACCCAGGGGTCCCGCACCGCCTGGCGAAGCTCCATCCGCCCTCCGAAGCCGGGGTTATATTCTCCCGTCCCGCGCTACCGAACGATGACGACTCCATCCACCGGTCCCATCCTGCCCCGGCGGCACCAGCGCGACCTGCCGCTCGACCAGTTGATTCTCGAGACCGCCCCCGGTCCCGAGGCGATCGAGCTCGACGTGCTCTTCGTCGGCGCGGGTCCCGCCGGGCTGGCCGGGGCCATCGAGCTGGCCCGGCTGGCCCGGCGAGACGGCGAGGCCGGCGGCAGCATGGCCGGGCTGAGCATCGGCGTGCTGGAGAAGGCCGGCAGCTTGGGCGAGCACAGCCTGTCCGGCGCCGTCGTCAATCCCCGCGCGCTCCGCGAACTCTTCCCGGAGCTCCGCGATACGGACTTCCCCTTCCGCCAGCCGGTCGGCGCGGAAGCCGTCTATCTCCTCACGCCCCGGGGTTCGTTCAAGGTGCCCACGCCCCCCACCATGCACAATCGCGGCTTTTACACCGCCTCGATCTGCGAGCTGGTGCGCTGGCTGGGCTCCAGGGCCGAAGAGCTGGGTGTGAACCTCTTCGCCGGATTCCCGGCCCACGCCTTGCTGGTCGAGGGCCGCGCCGTCCGAGGGGTGCGAACCACACCCACGGGCCTCGATCGGGAAGGCCGCCCCACGGCGAGCTATCAGGACCCCACCGACCTCACCGCCAGGGTGACCGTCCTGAGCGACGGCACCCGAGGGCACCTGGGCCAGGCCTGGCGCCAATGGCAGGGTGTGGATTCGGTGAATCCCCAGATCTTCGCCCTGGGTGTCAAGGAGGTGTGGAAGGTCCGCCGCCCGCTCGACCGGGTGGTTCACACCCTCGGCTGGCCCCTCCCGCCCACCGCCTTCGGCGGGAGCTTCGTGTACCCCCTGGGGGCGGAGCAGATCGCCCTGGGCCTGGTGGTCGGGCTCGACTACCGCGAGGCCACGCTCGATGTCCACGTCCTGCTCCAGCGCCTCAAGGAACATCCGCTGATCCGGCCGTGGCTCGAGGGTGGGGAACTCCTCGAATGGGGTGCCAAGACCATCCCCGAGGGCGGTTATTACGCCCTCCCGAGCCGCCGGTCGGGCGACGGGGTTCTCCTCGTGGGCGACAGCGCCGGCTTCGTGGACGTGCCTTCGCTCAAGGGAATCCATTACGCGATGCAGTCCGGTATCTACGCCGCCCGCGCGGCGTTCGCGGCGCTCAAGGCGGGCGACTGCTCGGCGGCACGGCTGGCCGAGTTCGACCGGATGGTGGACGCGAGCTACATCGTCCAGGACCTCTACCGGACCCGGAACATGCGGCTTGCTTTCAAGCACGGACTGTGGACGGGGGCGATCCAGGCCGGTCTCATGACCCTGACCGGCGGGCGGTTTCCCGGCGGCCGGATCGCCATGCATGCGGACGCGGACCGGCCCCGGGAGCCGGCGACCGAGGCGCCGTTCGCGCCTGACGGCCGGCTCACGTTCAGCAAGCTCGATGCAGTCTTCAAGTCGGGGAACGCCACCCGCGATACGATTCCCCAGCACCTCCTGGTCGGTCCCGACATCACCCCGGAGGTGGCGGACTTCTACGCGCATCTCTGCCCGGCCGGCGTGTACGAGCGGGTGGGCGAGGTGCTCCGGGTCAACGCCCCCAACTGTGTGGACTGCAAGGCCACCGACGTGCTGGGGCCACGCTGGACGCCGCGGGAAGGCGGGAGCGGGCCTCGGTATCGCCTGATGTAAGCGGTTCTGCCGGCCGCGTGTCGGCGGCGGGTGACGGGAGGCGGGCGATCGGCGGGGCCTCCCCGTCCTGCGCCGCAGGACGCCTCGCCGCGGAACCGGTCCTTCATCCCCTGACGCCCGGTTACACGCTCGCACGCGCTTTCTTCGCCCAATGACCGATCAGCCCTACCGCCACTCCCGCCGCCGCTCCCGGGCCATCAGCCTGCCCTCCTTGTTGCCGCAGGCGGGGGACCTCCCGTGGTGGAAGCGGGCGCTGGTCCGGCCCGAGCCGCTCCATGTGGATGCCGGCGCGCACGGCGAGCTCCTGGTGGCGCGAATTCGGATCGTCCTGCTGGTCCTGCTGCTCCCGATCCCGGTGGCCAACCTCATCGTGTCGCGGGAAGCGACCGAGTCGCTGGTCGGGTTGTTGACCCTGCTCGTGGCCCTGGGATGCGCCATCGGGCTCGCCCTCCTGCTCCAGCGCGACGTCTATCGGCCGTGGCTCGGCATGGCGAGCAGCCTGATTGACGTGAGCGCGGTGAGCTCGGCCCTCGGCGTGTTCCTGCTCCTCGATGCGCCGCTCACCACGGTCAACAGCCGCCCCACGTTCGAGTGCTACTTCCTCGCGATCGGCGCCACGGCCTTGCGGTACGATCCCCGGGTCTGCCTGCTGGCGGGCCTGGCGGCCATCGTGCAGTACCTGGGGCTCGTGGTCTACGCCGATCGCCACTGGGACCTGGCCCGACTGGCCGCCCAGGACAACAGCTACGGCCGGTTCGACTGGGCCACCCAGATCTCGCGCCTCATCCTGCTCGGGGTGGCGGCGCTCCTCGCGGCGGCCATCGTGCTCCGCAGTCAGGCGCTCCGCCGCCAGTCCCGGAGCGACCGGCTGACGGGCCTCCCCAACCGCTCCTACTTCGACGAGCAGATGGACGCGGTGCTCGCCCGCACCTCGCGGCTCGGGACCTCCCTTGCGGTGGCGATGATAGACGTGGATCACTTCAAGCGGTACAACGACAGCTACGGCCACGCGGCGGGCGACGTGGCCCTCCGCGCCGTGGCACTCTGTATTCAGCACGCGGTACGGGAGGGTGACTTGGTAGTCCGCTACGGCGGAGAGGAGTTCGTCGCGGTGCTCCCCGGCATGGGGGCGGAAGCCGCCCACGCGCGGCTCGAGGAAATCCGCCGGGCGGTCGAAGACCTGGCGATCCCCCTGCCGCGCCAGAGCGGCGCCGCCCGCATCACCATCAGTGCGGGCATCGCCGCGTACGGGGCCGACGGAACCCAGGCGGAAGACCTGCTGGACCGGGCCGATGCAAGACTCTTCGAGGCCAAGCAGCGGGGCCGCAACCGGGTGGTCTCCGTTTCCGGTGGCGAGGGACGGACCTGGAACCCGAGGCCGGGGGCGGTGAGCTGACGCCAACCCGTTGTCGGGCCGGACGTTGGAGCCGAACCCTGCCGGCCCGAGCCTCCGGTCCGCGCCGCTTTTGGGCTTGGGCCACGGCGGGCGCGGGATGTGACAACTCCCTCGCGCGGGGTGGTCGTGGTACTCTCGAGGGGCGTTTCGAGCCGGTTGCCTCGGGTGCCGCTGGCGCCGCAGCAGGTGGCCCAAGTCCGGCGCGGCCCCCCTCCCCCCCCGGCTCGGCCCGCGTGGCAGATTGATCTTGCCGGCGGGTGGCGCCGCCGGAGCGCCAACCGGAACGCTGGCGGCGGCAGGCAGTCGCGTCGTCTGAACGGGAGACCTATGCCGGCGCTGTCGCTGTTCGGGATCCCCAGGGCGGAGTGGCTCACGTCACCGGTGCAGATCCTGCTGGCGGCGCTCCTGGCTCTGGGCGGCGCCTGGGGCTGGGCGGCGCTGCGGCGGCATCGGGCCACCGCTCCGCTCCGCACGCTTCTCGGCCGCCTCGCCGCGGGGTCCTCTCCGGTGAGCATCCAGGTGCGGGCCCTGTTCGTCCCGAGCGGCGAACTCTTCTCCCGCGCGCCCGAGTATCCGCCCAGTGTCACCGCCGGCCTCACGGTCCACAAATGGACCAACATCCCCGAGGTCCATAGCGCAGCCGACGTGCGGGCCGCGGTGGAGGTGCTGCACCTCCTCCTCGCGGCCAACCGCAACGTGACGGCGGTGCTTCGGCCGACCGAGTCGGCGACCCGAGGCTGGACCGAGGACGTGATCGCGATCGGGCCCCACTTCAAGTCCTGGCAGATCCTCGACCACTGCGAGCCGCGGCTGATGGCGCTCCGGAACCCCGCGGCCTTCCGCAGCCTGGTATCCCAGGAAGTGTTCGAAGCACGGGGGACACTCGACTACGGGCTCGTCTACAAGGGCTCCCACCCCTCCACCCGTCGCGCCTTCTGGGTCATCATGGGCCTGAGCGATGCGGGCACCGAGGCCGCCGCCTGGTTCCTCCGCCGCCACGCGGCGGCGCTGGGCCACCTCACGGGCGGGGCTCCCTTCGCGGCGGTGGTCGCGGTGGACACTGGGCGGGGTCGCGAGAGTGCGGCCTTCCGCTCGCTCCAGCCCCGGCCGAGCTGGTGGCGGCGGCTGGTCTATCGGAATGCCTGGCAGCAGGTGGCGGGCCTCAGGGACTGAGGGTTGCGGGCCGTGGGGCGACCGGGAGCGTGAGGGGCGTCCGGTGCTGGTTCGCCACCCCTCCGGCGCGGACCGTTGGGCCCGCCGCCGGCCGCCGGCCGCCGGCCGCCGGCCGCCGCGGGCCCGGAGGGATCAGTACCGCGGTACCGTCGGATCCACCTCTTCGCTCCAGCGGATGATGCCCCCGGCCAGGTTCCAGACCCGCTGGAAGCCGGCCGCCTGGAGCTGGAGCGCGGCGCGGGCGCTCCGGTTGCCGCTCTTGCAGTACACCACGATGTCCCGGTCGGGGTCGAGCTCGGCCAGCGCGTCTCCAAGGGAGCCTAACGGAACGAGCCGAGCTCCCGGAATCCGGCCGATCTCCCACTCGTGCGGCTCCCGTACGTCCAGCAGGTCGAAATCCTCTCCGCGCCCGAGCCGCGCGGCGAGTTCGAGGGGGGTGAGCGCGGCGACTCCGTTGCCCCCCACCGGCTCGGGGCTCAAGCCGCAGAATTGCTCGTAATCCACGAGCTCGGTGATCTCCCGGGTGCCGCAGGCCGGGCATTCAGGGTCTTTCCGGAGCCGCACGGTGCGGAAGCGCATCTCGAGGGCGTCCACCAGGAGGAGCCGCCCGATCAGCGGGGTCCCCGCCCCGGTGATCAGCTTGATCGCCTCCGTCGCCTGGATGGTCCCGATGAGTCCCGGCAGCACGCCCAGCACACCGCCCTCGGCGCAGCTCGGCACCAGCCCCGGCGGAGGCGGCTCGCGATAGAGGCAGCGGTAGCAGGGTCCGTCCGGAGTCGCCAGCACCGACGCCTGGCCGTCGAACCGGAAGATGCTCCCGTACACATTGGGCTTGCCCAGCAGGACGCACGCGTCGTTGACCAGGTAGCGGGTGGGGAAGTTGTCGGTCCCGTCAATGACGATGTCGTAGTCCTGGAGGATCTCCAGGGCATTGGCCGAACTGAGCCGGGTCTCGTAGGTCTCCACCTGCACGTGGGGGTTGAGGTCCGCGATCCGCTCCCGCGCCGAGACGAGCTTGGGGCGTCCCACCTGCGAGGTGCCGTGCAGCACCTGGCGCTGCAGGTTGGTGAGATCCACGCGGTCGAAATCCACGAGCCCGAGGCGGCCCACCCCGGCCGCCGCGAGGTAGAGGGCGAGCGGCGAGCCCAGTCCGCCGGCGCCGACCAGCAGCACGCTCGCCGCCTTGAGTCGCCGCTGGCCTTCCAGGCCGACTTCCGGCAGAATCAGGTGGCGGCTGTACCGGAGAATCTCGCTCTGATCGAGCGCCGGGAGCCCGGTCGCGGACGCGGTGGTCATGCTCAGCCTCCCGCGATGGCGGGAACCACGGTGACCTCGTCACCGTCCCGCACGGGGGTGTCGAATCCGCCGGTGAGGCGGATGTCCTGGTCGTTAAGATAAAACGTCACAAAGGGATAGGGTTTCCCGTCTCCGTCCCGGAGCCGCGGGGCGAGGCCCGGGTATCGCTCGGCGACCTGCGCCACGACCTCGCCCACGGTGGTCCCTTCCACGGGAATCACCTTCGCGCCGTCGGCGAGCTTGGCGAGCACGGAGGGGAGACTGATCGTCACTGGCATGGGGCGTCCTCGGTTGGGCTGGTTCAGGGTGCGGCCTGCTCGACGAGCGCGGCCACCTCGCGGAGCCGCGGCGCCACCAGCGGGGCGTCCGGCAGGGCGCCCGCCAGGGCTTCCACGGTCTTGAGGCCGTTGCCGGTAATGGCGAGGACCATCTCGTCGTCCGGCCGGAATCGCCCGGCCCGGGCCAGGGCGAGCGCGGCGGCCACGGTGACCCCGCCGGCGGTTTCGGTGAAGATCCCGGCCTCCCGCGCGAGGAGCCGGATCCCCTCGACCAGCTCGGCGTCGCTCACGGCGGCGGCCCAGCCGCCGGTTTCCCGGATGGCGCGGGCGGCGTAGACCCCATCGGCCGGGTTGCCGATCGCAATCGAGCGGGCGATGGTCCTGGGGATCTCGGGCACGACCTGGCCCTCCCCCCCCCGCTCGACCAGCCTCACGATCGGCGCACACCCGTCCGCCTGCGCCCCGTAGAGACGCGGCGGCGGGCCGCTGGCGAGTCCCGCCGCGGTGAATTCCGCGAAGCCCTTCCGGAGCTTGGTCACGAGGGAGCCGCCCGCCATCGGCGCCACCACCGCGGTGGGGAGCCGCCAGCCGAGCTGCTCGACGATCTCGAAGGCGACGGTCTTGGAGCCCTCGCCGTAATAGCCCCGCAAGTTGACGTTGACGATCCCCCACCCGAAGCGATCCGCCACCTGGGCGCAGAGCCGATTCACGTCGTCATAGGTTCCGCGGATGCGGACCAGGCGCGGCCCGTACACCGCGGTGCCCACGACCTTACCCAGCTCCAGATCCTCCGGCACGAAGATCCAGGCCGCGAGCCCGGCCCGGGCGGCGTGGGCGGCGACCGCGTTGGCCAGGTTGCCGGTGGAGGCACAGCCGACGGTGTCGAGCCCGAAGGCGCGGGCGGCGTTGATCGCCGTGGCGACGACGCGGTCCTTGAACGAGAGCGACGGGTGGCAGACCGCGTCATTCTTGATCCAGACCCGCGCGACACCGAGCCGGCGGGCCAGGGCCGGCGCCTCGACGAGCGGGGTGAACCCGCTGTCGGCCGACAGCGCCGGTGCCCCGTCGAGCGGCAGCCACTCCCGGTAGCGCCACAGGGACGGGGGCCGGCGCTCGATCTCGGCGCGGCTCGGCAGTGGGCGGGAGTCGGCGTACACCGGATCCAGGGGCCCCAGGCACTCCTCGCAAATCGCCACCGGCGCCGGATCATGCGCCAGGCCGCAATGGCGACATCGGAGCGGGAGGGCGCGGGGCGGTACCGCGCCGACGGCGGGCTCGGTGGCGAGCGCTGGGGTCATGGGTCGGTCCTTCGGTTCGGGTAATCGGTCGCCGAGCAGCAAAACGAAACCGGCCGCTCGCGGGGAGCGGCCGGTCTGGACGATCAACGGCGCCAGGCTGTCAGGCGGCGCGCGTGGACCTCCCCGGTCGCTCCCCCAACGGAGGACAGGGACAGAGGGCCATCGCGATAATTCGCGCCCGCACGAGACCGGCCACCGGGATGAGCCTCCTTGCCAGCAGACGTCAAGATCAAAACGCCCGGGCGACCACGCCGCGGGCACTCGCTTTTTAGCATTTGTTTTACGTGGCTGCAATACGCGGCAAATCACCACGGACTCGGTTGTCGTGCCCTGGACGCTAGGGGCTGGGCGGGCGATTGTCAAGCCTCCGCGCTCGCCGGGCTTTCCCTCCGGGCCGGGCTCCGGCCCTCCTCCCCCATCACCTTGATGATGACCCGCTTCCTCCGCTGGCCGTCCCATTCGCCGTAGAAGACCCGCTGCCAGGGGCCGAGGTCGAGGGCTCCCCGAGTGACGGGCACGATCACCTCGTGCCCGATGGTGAGGCTGCGCAAGTGCGCGGCGGCGTTGTCTTCCCCGGTGTCGTTGTGCCGGTAGCGAGCGGGATCCCAGGGCGCGATGGTGTGCTCCAGCCAGTGCAGGATGTCATGCCAGAGGCCGCTTTCGTGGTCGTTCACGAACACCGACGCCGTGATGTGCATCGCCGACACGAGGACGAAGCCCTCCGCGACGCCGCTCTCGCGAACCTGGGCCTGAACCTCGTCGGTAATGTCAATGATCTCCTGCCGGCGTTTGGTGTGGAACCAGAGATAGTGGGTATGAGTCGCCATGGTCGGGAATCGGAGTACGGGTGCCGGGGATGGAATCGGGCGCCGGGAACGGACCCTCTGTCAGGTGCGGCTCGCCAGGCCCTCAAGCTATGGCGAAGGGCGGGGTGCCGGGAGGCGGCGTGGATGCGGCCCGACCCCGAGGAGCCCGCGGTGGCGGCCCTGGCCCGGGGGGCCGGATCCCGGACCGGCAGGCGGCCCGGCGGCGCCGCCGGCGGGTCGCGCGGATTCGGTACGCGGGCGGGTCGCGCTCAAATGGCCTGGTGCCGCGTAATCCCGGGTACGCCGCGCGCCGGGGGAGCGGTATCGTGGTACCATGCCGGCGACCCGCCACTCCACCCCACCCCATGAGCGGCTCGAAGCCTGGCGCGCCTGCCACGAGCTGCTCCTCGTGATCTACCGTGCCACGCGCAAGTGGGAGGCGGACGGAGCCCACGTCCTCATCCCCAGGGTCCACGACGCTGCCCTCGCCGCGGCCACCGCGCTCCGCCAGTTCCCCACCGCATCCGGGCCCCGGGATCGCGGACGCCTGTTGAGCGAGGCCGCGGGGGCATTGGGGTGCCTGGATTGCCTGCTCCTCGTGGGCCGGGACCTCCGCATCATTGACCCCGAGGAGGGCCGGCTCCTCGACGGATTCGTGACCCGGGCCACGCAACTGATCGGCGGGCTCCGGCGATCATGGCGCCGGCGCGGGGAGCGCGCCGGCGCGGGCTAGCGGGAACTCGGAGCCCTCCGGTCCCCGGGCAGTCACCCGGCGCTCACCTCCCCACGGCCGGGTCGCCCCGATGCCCCAGCCTCTCCCGCCGGCGCCGGAGGCTGGCAGCCTGCCCGGTCGCCATCGCCTGTTACCCGCCTGCGGGATTTACGTGTAGATTGTTCGGACATCCCAGGATTGGGGGACCGGTGCCCTCCCGAGGGCTTCCCAGGTGAGCCAGATTCTTCCGCCGGCCACGGCGGATACGGTGGCAGCCGCCAGGGCGAGCTATGCCCGCTGCCTTGCGACCGCCGGCTTCCTCGAGGACTTCTACCGGGACTTTTTCCGGCGCTGCCCTCAGGCGGAGCCGCTGTTCGCCAAGACGGATTTCTCTCGCCAGGTCCGGCTGTTGCAGCACGCCATCGGGCTCCTCCTCTCCTATCCCGGGCGGGCTGGCAGCACGCCCCAGTTACTCGAACGGGTGGCCGAGCGACATAGCCGGCGCGACCTCGACATCGCGCCCGAGCTGTACGAGCCGTTCGTCACGAGCCTGGTGGCGACCGTGGGCCGCCACGATCCGGAGTTCACCCCCGAGCTGGGTGCGGCCTGGCGGGCGAGCCTCGCTCCCGGCGTCGCCTACATGCAGTCGAGGTACTGAGCCAGGGATGGTCACGGAAGCGGCCTGTCATCGCTGCGGGCACCCGGTGCCCTCGGGCGCCCGGTTCTGCCAGAACTGCGGAGCCGACGTCTCGGCGGAGCAGGGGCTGGCCCCCACGTCGGCGGTCCCGGCGGCAGGGCGTTACGCCCCCCACGAGATGATCCTGGAAATGCTCCGGGAGGAGACCCTCGGGGAGTACGAGATCCTGGGCGAGCTTGGCCGGGGCGGCATGGCGACGGTGTATCTGGCGCACGACATCGCCCTGGACCGCCAGGTCGCCATCAAGGTCATGTCCTCCGCCATCCTCGACGAAGGGCTGGCGGAGCGATTCCGGCGCGAAGCCCGCACCGCCGCGTCGCTCAATCACCCGCACATCATTCCGATCTACTCGGTGCGGGAGCGCTATCCGCTGCTGTTCTTCGTCATGAAGTACATCCCCGGCCAGTCGCTCGATCCGGTGGTCAAGCAATCGGGGCCGCTGCCCGTTCCGGTGGTGCAGACGATCCTGAGTCAGGCGGGGAGCGCGCTCGCCTACGCCCACCGCCGGGGCGTCATCCACCGCGACGTCAAGCCGGCGAACATCATGATCGACGACGAGGGCTGGGTCGTCGTGACCGACTTCGGCATTGCCAAGGTCTCCTCGTCCACCGGTCTCACGATCACCGGCATCGCGGTGGGGACGCCGGCCTACATGAGTCCGGAGCAGTGCCTGGCCCAGGAGGTGAGCGGTGCCTCCGACCAGTACTCCCTCGGCGTCGTGGCGTACGAACTGCTGGCCGGCCAGCCCGCCTTTCGCGGCGATTCGGCGATGGCCGTGATGTACGCGCACCTGAACGACACCCCGACGCCGCTGCTCGACCTGCGGCCCGATTGCCCTCCCGAACTGGCCGGGGCGGTGATGCGCATGATCGAGAAGAACCCGGCCAGCCGCTGGCCCTCCATGGATGAGGCCATCGCCGCCGTGGGGGCTCCGCCGGCCACCCAGGACACGGCCGCCCGGAAGCAGATGATCGCGCTCGCCGCGAGCGGCGCCCAGAACCGGCTCACGGCCCGGTTGAGCGTACCCACCAGCCCCGTCCCGCGGCGGGTCGCCACACCGGCGCGCGGCACCACGCCGCAGGAGGGAGGGACGCCGACTACGGCGCCGACCCTTCCGCTCTCGGCAACCCCCCCGTCCTCGCCCCCGGTGGTGGCGGAACCCGCGGACACCGCTCCACCCAGGCGCGAACCGGTACGGGCCGTTCCGCGCCCGGCGACCGCAGTCCCGGGTCCGCTCCCCGCACGGCGGCCCTGGCTGCCGTGGCTGGCGGGATCGGCGGCGGTCGTGGCGGTGGCGGTGATGCTGGTGCGACTCGGTGGGGGCGGGTCGGGCGCTCGCGAGCCTCAGCCGGTGGTCTCCACTCCGCCCCAGGCGGTCCAGCCGAATGCCGACACCGGGAGGGTGCCACCTCGGGCTACACCCCCTGCCGCCGACTCCCAGCCGCCCGCCGTCACGGCTCAGCCGGCGCCTGCCCCGCCGCCCGCACCGGGCGTCGCCCGGATCGAGCTCGGGCCGGGGCAGGTGAGGCTCAAGCCGGGGGAAACGGTGCCGTTGAGCGCGGTGCCGAGATCCGCAGACGGGAGCCCGATTCGGGGCCAGGCCATCCGGTGGTCGAGTTCGGCGCCCGGCGTCGCGACGGTGGGTGCCGGCGGCACGGTACGGGGGGTGAAACCCGGCCGCGCGACGGTGACGGCGAGTCTCGACGGGAAGACCGCCAGCGTGCTCGTCGAGGTCGTGGCACCAGCGCCGCCCGTGGACGCGGCCGAATCGGTCGCCTCGGTGGCGGTGACTCCCGAAACCGCTTCGGTGCCAGTCGGTGCAGTGGTTCGGCTCTCGGCGACCGTAGTCGGCAGCCGGGGCACCCGCCTCGATCGCCCAGTGCGGTGGTCGGCGAGTTCGTCGGCGGCAGCCGTCTCCCAGGCCGGGGAGGTTCAGGGGCTGGCGCCGGGAACGGCGATCATCACGGCCTCGAGCGAGGGCCGGGCCGGCACGGCCACGGTCCGGGTGACACCGGTTCCGGTGACCTCGTTGAGTGTCGAGCCCGCCGCGGCGCAGCTCAAGGTCGGGGACAGCCTCCGCCTGGTCGCGACGCCGCGGGATGCCCGGGGCGGAGCGCTCGCCGAGCGCGCCGTGAAATGGGAGTCGAGCGACCCGGCCGTGGCGTCGGTCGGGGGGGGCCTGGTGGTGGCGCGCGGCGCTGGCCTGGCCACGATCACGGCGAGCGCTGAAGGGCGCTCCGGGACGAGCCGGATCACCGTGACGGCCCCGGCCCCTCCGGCCCGCCCGGATACCGTGGTTGACCGGGCGGCGGCAGCGGCTGCGGTAGACCGCCTGGTCCGCAGCTTCGCGCAGGCGATCGAGAGCCGCGACATGGCGCAGGTGCGTCGAGCGTATCCCGGGATGTCTTCCGGCGAAGAGGCCGACTGGCGGGCGTTGCTGGAGGAACCGAATCTCACCCGACTCCAGGTGGCGCTCGAGGATCTGTCGCCCGCCCGGATCGAGGGAACCAGCGCCGAAGCCCAGTTCCGGCTCCAGCTCACGCTGCGCTTCCGGGGCCGGCCGGACAGCAAGCAGGATCTGCGTTACCGGGCCAGCTTCGATCGAAGCGGCGGCGAATGGCGCCTGGTTCGGCTCACGCCGCGTTAGGGCGCCTGGGCAGGCTCTCGAATCCCCGATCTGGGCCAGGCTTTTCGACCCTGGCCCGCTGGCCTGGCCGCTCGTTTCTGGTCATACGCTGGGTGAGCTCGTTCCACGCGTGCAGGCTGTTGACTGATCGGGCCATGTCGGCCGGCGGGCCGGTGGGGCACTCCGCGCGCTGGGATCGCGCCGCGGCCCATGCCGGGCCCTGGGTCTCGACGCGGCGCTTCACCAACGCGCGCTCCGGGCCCCCACCGGCCCGCCGGCTCCGGTGTCGGTGGAGATGCGCCAGGAATCGGGGCGCGCTGTTGTCCGGAGGGGTTTCCAGCATGCCGGCCGCCCCGCACCCGAGATAAAGGGTGTATGTCAGGCGCCCCGCCGGACTCGGCGACCTGGATCCGGCGGGCACGCCAGCCGGTGCAGGGTCGCCGAAGGCCCGTGGGAAGACACCGCTCGGAACGCGCCGCGGCTCCGGAACCGGCCGATCCCGGCGCCGCCCAGCCGACGCGGGTGGGGCCCCTGGCTTCCGGGCCCCCAGGCCCGCGAGCTCACCGAGGCGGTTTGACAACCGCCCGATGGGGCCTACATTGGCTGCCAGCTACCTTTGGGGATCCTCCATGCGAACCCGCCTGTCGCAGCTAGCGGTGGCCGCCTCGGCCGCCGCGTTCGGGGGCTGGTCCTGTAGCAATGAGTGTCCGAACTGCCCGGGATCCCCCGCCGCCGTGCAGGTCTCCCCGGGCACTGCCTCCGTGCTTCCCGCGCGCAGCGTGCAGCTTGCGGCCCTGGTGTACGATGGCGAGGGCAATCTGCTGAACGGTCACCGGGTCACGTGGTCCTCGAACGATCAGTCCGTGGCGACCGTGGACACGGCGGGACTCGTGACCGGCGTGGCGGTGGGCTCGGCCACCATCACCGCCTCGGTGGCGGGCCTCAATGCGAACGGGGTCGTGAACGTCGTCACGACGTCCACCCTTTCGGGACAGGTGCAGCCGATTCTCCAGACCTCCTGCGCCACGGCGTTCTGCCACGTGTCCCCCGGTCCCTCGCCCACCATGACCAGTGCTGCCGTTTCCTACAACTCGCTGGTGGCGAGCGGGACGACGTACATCACGCCCGGGGACACCACGGTCGGCCTGCTGCTCCAGCGGCTCAAGAGCACCACGGCTCCGATGCCGCCCGGTGCCCCGTTCGCCCAGCTCCAGCCCGGGAACTACGACCTCATCGCCCTCTGGATTGCCCAGGGCGCGCAGAACAACTGAAGCGCTAGAAGGCGTACTCCGCTCCCAGCGTTCCCGCCCAGTCTCCGCGCATGCCCCCGTCGTTCAGGGGGATCAGGGCGTTGGTCACCAGGGTCAGGCCGCGGCCGGTCAGGAACTTGAACCCCAGGGAGGCGTCCACGATGTGGTCGCGGCGGTTCGGGATGCTGGTCGGCCGGACCCGCCGGAGCGTGGGTGCGGTGAAGGTGACGGGTCCTGGCAGCACCAGCGGGTTGTCCCCGACCTCCCACTGCGAAATAAAATCCACGGCGAGCGTGACCGACGGCGAGACCAGTTGATCGAACCCGGCGGTCGCCAGCACGGCGTCGGTGAGCGAGTTGCCGGCCCGGTAGAGGTACCCGCCGTTCAGGTGCGGGGAGAAGCTGCCGAAGCGGCCCGACAGGATGGCGAGGCCGCGCACGGCGAACTCGCCGGTGCCGAGGAAGTCGTCTTCGTTGCCGGTGGGGAAGCGCACGTCGGCCAGGAAACCGAACGCGCCGCGGTCGGTCCCGCCCAGGTTGACCTTGAGCCGGGCCGCGACGTCGCCGATGCCGGTGGCGTTGTCGTCGATCGAGGAGGCCGAGGCGAGCGAGGGGTTGGCGGCGGTCCCGAAGAAGTGGGGGGTGGGGAAGCTGAATGGGACCACGCGGGCGATGCTGCCGCCCCGGAGGTCGACCCGGACCAGGGGGACGGCAACGCCCAGGTCCACCCGGTCGAGCAGGCCGAAGGTGAGGAAGAGCGAGGCGACCTGGAGGTCGAAGTCGATCGAGGTGTTGACCTCGATCACGTCGTTTTCGAAGCTCGGGCTTCCGAGCGCGGTGTCGGCGGCGGCGAAGCCCGGGCAGGGGGTCCCGGGCACCCAGGCGGGGTTGGTGCGGCACACGTTCTGGTGGGTGAACGTGAACGCGAGGTTCTCGAGCGGCACCCCGCGCACGGCCTGGAACGTGGTTGCCGTGAGGTTCACCCCGGCGAGGAACCGCCCGCGCCCCAGAGTCTGGACTCGCTCGCCGAAGATCGGTCCGGCCGACACCGCGGTACGCACCGGGCGCCCGCCCTCGAAGCGGAAGGCCACCCCGCTCGTGGCGGCGCTGATCGGCACGTTGGCGACCGCGACCGCGATCGCGCCCGAGAGGAAGCCGAGCAGGTTGTCGGTCCCGGCCACGGTGGACCCGATGTAGTGGTCGCCGTGTCCGGTGGCGGAGCTCACGCTGGCGTTGAGGCAGAGAGGTTCCGGGCAGTCGCCGAAGCGGAACAGGTCGGGAATGCGCGACTTGAGTCCCGAGCCCTCCTGGGCGGCGAGCGGCGCGGCGGCGAGGTAGACGGCCAGGGCGGCCGGCGCGAGGCGGGACGGACGCATGGGAACTCCCTGAAGGGAATAGGAAGGCGCGACTATCATACCGGCCGCCCAGGGGCGGCGCAATGCCACCCGCCCCGCCCGGCCCTACCGCAACAGGTCCTCCAGTTGCACACTCAGGTCCGTCTTCTCGTCCCGGTACTTGACGATGACGGGCGCGTAGAGGCCGATGCCGCGCTCGCGGCCCGGCCCCCGACTCACCGGACGAGTGCCGGGCACGACCACGGCGCCGGCGGGGATTTCGAGCGGCCGATCGCCCTCGCGGCGGTAGGTGCGGTCGCGGACCAGGTCCACCACGACGGTCCCCCCGCTCAGAATGGTGCCGGGGGCGAGCACCGCGCCGGCTCGCACGATCGTGCCCTCGTACACCCCGGCGCCTCCGCCCACCAGCACGTCGTCCTCGATGATGACCGGGAGGGCGCCCGGGGGCTCGAGGACCCCGCCGATCTGCGCGGCGGCGGAGAGGTGCACCCGCTTCCCGATCTGGGCGCAGGAACCCACGAGGGCGTGCGAGTCGATCATGGTGCCCTCGTCCACGTAGGCGCCGACGTTGACGAACATCGGCGGCATGCAGATCACGCCGCGCGCGAGGTAACACCCGTCCCGGATCGAGGATCCGCCCGGCACCACCCGGATCCCGTCCTCCAGGGCGAGCGGGCGGAGGGGGTAGGTGTCCTTGTCGAAGAAGGGGAACGGCCCCTCCGCCACCCGCTGGAGCGTGCCTAACTTGAAGCCGAGCAGGATGCCCTGCTTCACCCAGTGATTGACGTGCCAGGCGCCGCGCGCGTCCCGCTCGGCGACGCGGACCCGCCCGCTGTTCAGCTCCGCCTTGAGCGTCTCGAACGCGGCCCGGGCCCAGCCCTCCTCCCCGGCCGGGACCTCCCGGGCGAAGCGCTCGATCTCCTGCCGCAGGGTCTCGATCACGAGGCGCTCGCGGCGGCCAGGGGCTCCACCCCGGCCTCCCGGAGCGCGGCGAGCAGCGGGCCGCGCCGACTCTCGGAGAGCGGGACCAGCGGGAGCCGGAGCACGTTGCGGATCCGCCCCATGGCCGCGAGCGCCGCCTTGACCGGGCCGGGATTGGTCTCGATGAAATTGGCCTCGAGCAGGGGGAGGACCCGGTAGAGAATCTCGCGCGCTTCCGCCAGGCGTCCCAGCCGGGCAAACCGGACCAGCCGGGTCATGTCGCGGGGGATCTCGTTCGCCGCCACCGAGATCAGGCCGTCGCCGCCGGCCGCGATGATCGCGAGCGTCATCCAGTCCTCGCCGGACAGGACCGCGAAGCCGGCGGGCCGCCCCAGGAGCAGATGTTGCACCTGGGCCAGATCGCCCGACGACTCCTTGATCCCGGCGATGTTGGGGTGGGCGGCGAGCCGGAGCACGGTGTCCGGCTTCAGGTTCACGGCGGTGCGGCCGGGCACGTTGTAGAGGCAGACCGGCACCCGGGATGCCTCCGCCACGGCGCGGAAGTGCCGGTAGAGCCCTTCCGGGGTCGGCTTGTTGTAATAGGGGGTCGCGGAGAGGATCCAGGTGACGCCCAGCGCGCTGATGCGCCGGGCCTCGTCCGCCGCCTGGGCCGTGTCGTTGTGAGTGGCCCCGGCCATCACCGGCACCCGGCCGGCCGCCACCTCGACCACCGTCGCCACGACCTTCTCCCGCTCCGCCGCGCTCAGGGTCTGGGCCTCGCCCGTGCTGCCGCACGGGACCAGGAAATCGATCCCCTCGCTGATCTGCCATTCCACCAGCTCGCGCAGCGCGGGGTAATCCACCGCACCGCCATCCGAGAACGGCGTGACCAGCGCCGTCCCGCATCCGCCCAGTGTCGTCATAGCTCGTCTCCGAAGAGCATCTGCTCGAAGGTGAACACTCCCCTGCGCCCCCGAATCCATTCAGCCGCCGCCAGCGCACCCGCGGCGAATGCCTCCCGGCCCCGGGCCTCATGGCTCAGCCGGATGGTCTCGTGCGGGGCATCGTACCCGATCATGTGCGTCCCTGGGAGATACCCGGCGCGGATGGACGTGATGGGGAATGCCCGCGCCGGGTCCGACTTTCGGAGCCCCTCCTGCAGGCGCCTGGCCGTCCCGCTCGGCGCGTCCGCCTTGGCGGCATGGTGCGCTTCGGTGATCCACGCGTCGAACTCGGCGCGGCCCGCCAACCGCGCAGCGAGATCGCGCGCGGCGCGGAGGAAGAGCTGGACACCGAGGGAGAAGTTGGGACTGTGGAGGAGGGCACTGTGGTGGGCGGTCACGGCGGCGACGACGAGCGGCAGCTCGGACAGCCATCCGGTCGTCCCGGTGACCGCAGGGATGCCGAGCTCAGCCAATCGGAGCAGGTTGGCCACGGCGGCTCGGGGCCCGGTGAATTCCAGGGCCACTTCGGCTCCGCTCAGCCGCTCGGGCGTGATCGCCCGCCCCCCCGGGTTCTCCGCGCCGGTCACCACGGCCACGACCTCGTGCCCGCGCTCGGCCGCCAGCGCCTCGAGCGCGCGTCCCATCTTCCCGTGACCGATCAGCGCCAGGCGCATGGCGGGTCGGACCTCGTCAATCGAGCCAGCCGCGGGCCACCAGGAGCTCCGCGTTCTGGATCGCGGCCCCCGCGGCCCCGCGGACGGTGTTGTGGCTCAGGAGCACCATCCGGACGTCGAGCAGCGGGCAGGGGCGAATCCGCCCGACCGTCACCGCCATCCCGCGCCCGCGGTCCAGGTCGAGCCGGGTCTGCGGCCGGTCGGGGCGAGGGTCCACCTCGACGGGCCGCTCCGGGGTGGAGGGCAACGCCGCCACCTCCGGAGGCGGGCGGAAGTCCGCCAGCACGGTCTCGACCTCGGCGGGCTCCACCCGGCGGGCAAAACCCAGCGACACGACTTCGAGGTGGCCGTCCAGGGTGGGGACCCGGTTCGCGTGGACGCTGGCGGCGACCGCGGCGTCGCTCACCCCGGTTCCCGTCAGTCGCCCCAGAATCTTCCGGGTCTCCCGTTCGATTTTCTCTTCCTCCCCGGCAATGTGGGGAATCACGTTGCCCAGGATATCGAGCGAGGGAACCCCCGGGTAGCCGGCTCCGGAGACGGCCTGCATGGTCGCCACGAACATGCGCTCGAGACCGAAGGTCCGGTGGAGCGGGGCGGCCGCCAGGACCAGGCCCGCCGTGGAGCAGTTCGGGTTCGCCACGATCCCGCCGGACCATCCGCGTCGCCGGCGTTGCTCGCGCAGGAGCTCGAGGTGGTCCGGATTCACCTCGGGGACGAGGAGCGGCACGTCGGGCTCCATCCGGTGGGTGCGGGTGTTGGTCACCACGAACATGCCCCGAGCGGCGAACGCCTGCTCCAGGGGGCCGGCCACGTCGGCGTCGAGAGCCGAGAACGCGATCCGTCCCGGGAGGCCCGGTTCCGTGCGCCGCACCGGCAGCGCGGCCACCTCGGGGGAAAGCCGCGTGGGTTCGCGCCAGCGTACCACCTCGCCGTAAGGCCGGCCGGCACTCTGATCCGACGCGGCCACGGCGGCGATCTCGAACCAGGGATGGTCCGCCAGCAACCGGACCAGCTTCTGGCCCACGGTTCCGGTTGCGCCGAGGATGGCGACGGGGACTCGGCTCGGCATCGGCCTCTCAGGTCAGGGGTGGAAAAAACGAAAACCCCGCCGCAGGTCACGCGGCGGGGTCAGGTTCACGGCACGGACACGCGCCTAGGACCGTCGCTCGCCGCGGCGGGGGAGAGACTTGGTCGTACGCTTGCCCATGATGTACGGGCTTGCGGGGCGTCGCAGGGATACCATGGAAAGTCAATTTAGGCGAGGATGGTCCGGGAGACAAGGGAGGCTTCGCCCTCCCCGCGCCGTGACAGGGGCGCGTGACGGCGCGCCCGGGCCGGGCCTTCCCGTCACCCGCTTGCCCCCCGTCATCCTGCGCCCTCGTCAGCCGCTTGGGCCCCGTGCGCCCGCGGCTCCGTCCCCCCCGCGCCCCCTGTCACCCAGCGCTCACTGTCACCCCTGCGCCCCCTGTCCCCCCCGCGCCCCCCGTCACCCAGCGCTCACGGTCACCCCCGCGCCCCTCTAGTCACCCCCGCGAAAGCGGGGGTCCACGCCTGCCGCGGCAGGTGGACGGCGCCGCGTCCTGGATGCCCGCTTGCGCGGGCATGACTCGGCGGGGGGGCATCCTGGATGCCCGCTTTCGCAGGCATGACTCGTGGGGGGGGGGCGTTCTGGATGCCCGCTTGCGCAGGCGTGACTCGGCGGGGGGCTGCGTTCTCGATGCCCGGTTGCGCGGGCATGACAGCGTGGAGCGCGACGGCGCCCCCGTCACGCCCGGTGCGACTGCTGCTCCAGCAGGTGGCGCGTGAGCCGCACGTAGAGCTCCACCCCTCGCAGCAACTCCCGCTTGGCGACTCGCTCTTCGGCCGTGTGCGCCACCAGGATGCTGCCGGGACCTAGCTGATAACCCGCCCCCCAGGCGCCGAGGAACACCAGGTCGCTCGCGAAGCTCACGACCGTCGTCTCCCAGCCGGGCGGCGGAGGAACGGGGTTCCGGTAGGCCGGTAGCTCGGCGCCGAACCGGATCTCCACGCCGGGACCGGCACAGCCCGCGATCCGGGTACGGAGCTCGTCCGAGGGCCCGACCAGCCGGAACAACAGTTCCGCGCGGGCGCTGGGAGCCAGCACATTGGGGGCGACGCCTCCCTCGACGATCCCGATATTGAGCGTGCCGAGACCGAGCAGCGGATCCTCGGGGAGCGGGAGGCGGCGCAGCCGGTCCAGGGTATCGAGGAGCGCGTGAACCGCGGAGCGACCCTGTTCCGGGTAGCCCGAGTGCGCGGCCCGCCCGGCGGCCTCGACGATCACCTTGAGCGACCCCTTCTGACCCAGGCTCAGGCGGTTGTCGGTGGGCTCGCCGTTGATGAGAAACCGGCCCTTCGGCTCGAGCTCCTGGGCTCGCCGGGCTCCATCCGAGCCGTTTTCCTCGCCGACCAGGAAGAGCAGCCCGACACGCCGCTCCCCCTCGGCGGCCAGGCGCTCGGCCGCGGCCACCATCGCGGCGGCGATGCCCTTGGCGTCCGAGCTGCCGCGGCCGTACAGCCACTCGTCGTCCTCGCGCAAGGGGACGTAGGGCGGCACGCAGTCGAGGTGAGTGGAGAGCACGACCCCGGGGGCCTCGCGCCAGGCGTAGAGATTGTCGCGCCCGGGCGTTACCGGCTGGCGGATGACACGATACCCCCGCTTCTCGAGGAGCCCCGCCAGCAGGTCAACGGCGGGCCCCTCGGCGAAGGTCGGCGTTTCGAGTTTCACCAGCTCGCGCGTGAGCGCCAGGGGGTCAATCGTCACGTCCATCTCCCGCCATCCCGGCCATACCTGACCTTCCCTCGTGCCTTGCCTGGTGGCTTGCCCGGTCCACTTGGCCCCGGCTCATCGCGGGGTGACCGGACCAGATCGAACAGCACCGTCCGGCCGGCGACAGGCGGTGGCCACTTCCCTGATACCCTGCCACGGTGCGCCTGGCACCCCGCCGCGGTCCGTCCGTTGCCGCGCGGGCGTAAGTCTCCTGCTTCCGCAAAGGTCACCGGGGGGCGCCGGCCTCGCCCTGTCATGCCTGCGAAAGGCCGCATCCGGACGATCACCCGCGCACCTCCATCGGGTCCTCCCTCGCTTCGCGCTGCCCCGCCTCCACGTCGACGAACGCAAGCAAGGCGCCGCCCAGCACGAAGAACGCGATCACCGCGAGAATCGCGTTCCGGCTGGAGCCGGTGATGGCGATGACCTGGGCAAAGAGGAGCGGTCCGAAGATGCCGGCGAACTTTTCGACCACGGCGAAGAAGCCGAAGAACTCCGCCGAGCGGGCCTTGGGGATCATGCTGGCGAACATCGAGCGGGAGAGCGCTTGGGTGCCGCCCTGCACCGTGCCCACGAGGAGCGCGAGCAGCAGGAAGTGGGTGCCGGTCTTCATGAAATAGCCGAGGACGCTGATCCCGGCGTAGACCGCGAGTCCCAGGAACACCGAGCGCTTGGCGCCGATCTTCCCGGCCAGCGCGCCGAAGAGGAAAGCGAACGGGATCCCGACGAACTGCACGATCATGATGGACCCGATGAGCGCCCCGCTTCCGATGCCGAGTTCGGCGCCGTAGATCGCCGCCATCCGGATGATGGTGCCGATGCCGTCGTTGTAGATGAGGAAGGCGACGAGGAGGAGCAGGGCCTGGCGGTACTTGGTGAGGCGTCGCAGGGTGGCCCCCAGTTCCCGGAACGCAGCTTCGAGCGACACCGGCCCGGACCCGGTAGCCCGGGGTTCCGGCACGTACCGGAAGAGCGGGAGGGCGAACACCAGCCACCAGACGGCGACCGAGAGGAAGGCGAGACGGGTGGGGAGGGTCGTCTGGGAGGGCGAGAGGCCTTCTCCGCTCGGCAGGCCGAACCAGCCCGGCCTGGTGATCCAGGCCAGATTCAAGGCGAGGAGGATCCCGCCGCCGACGTATCCCAGGGCGTAGCCGGCCGTCGAAACGCGGTCGAGCTCGTCCTCCCGGGCGATGTGGGGCAGGAACGAGTCGTACATGACGAAGCTGGCGTTCACGGCCACGTTGGCGATCCCGAAGAGCCAGGCGGCGTAGACCCAGTCGCCGCGTTCGATGAAGAACATGAGTCCCACGGCGGCCACGCCCAGCGCCAGGAAGAGTGCCAGCAGGCGCTTCTTGAGGCCACCCTGGTCGGCGTACGCCCCGAGGATCGGTGCCAGGACGGCGCTTACCGCGAGGGCGATGGTCGTGGTGTTGGCGAGCTCGTAGGTGGCGCGGCTTTCGGGGAGGCCGGCGGCCGCGACCCGGGCGAAGTACACGGGGAAGACGGCGGTGACGATGGTGGTCACCATCGCCGAGTTGGCCCAGTCGTACATGGCCCAGGCGCGGAGCTCGCGCCGGTCAAGTCCCAGCCGTTGGAGGAGTGTCAACGGGGCGGCCCTCCAGGCGGCGGCGCTCGGCTCCCGCCGGTCAGCGGTGAACGGTCAAGGGTGAACGGTACCCGGCCAACGGTGCCATGCCGCGGTCCCGGATCCCTCGCGGTGCGAGTCCCGGGGCGGGGACCGGGCCGTGACAACGATAGCCATCAGGCGACGCGCCGGAAGCCCGCCCTGGTCTCGACCGGCCGCCTGACGCCCGGTCCCTGGCGCCGGACCGCGCGGGGCCCGCGGCGCGACCCCGGATCTCGCCTTCGGGTCGCTGTTCAGCGACTGGCGCCCTCGCCCGCCGGCTTGGGTGCCGTGCGGAGCGACGCGGCCACCGCCGTGGCGAGGATGAGCAGGATGACCACGAGCGAGAGCGCCGTCGGCACCTTGACCCAGGGGCTCGAGACCATCTTGGCGCCGACGAACACGAGGATGAGCGCCACCCCCGGCTTGAGGTGGCGGAACCGGTCCATGGCGCCGGCCAGCACGAAGAACAGGGCGCGCAGGCCCAGAATGGCGAACAGATTGGAACTGTAGACGATGAACGGATCGCGGGTGATCGCGAAGACGGCGGGGATGCTGTCGATGGCGAAGACGACGTCGCTCCATTCCACCACCAGCACCACGAGGAAGAGCGGCGTTGCCATCCAGCCCCGCCAGGATCGCACGAAGAAGCGCTGCCCCTCGTACGCGGGCGTGACGGGGAAGACCCGCCGCGCCAGCCGCACCAGCGGGTTCCGCTCCGGCTCGATCCGCTCCTCGTGGCCGCGGAACATCCGGAGGCCGGTGAGGAGCAGGATCGCCCCGAACACGTAGACGATCCAGTGGAACCGCTGCAGCAGCAGCACGCCCGCCACGACCATGATCAGCCGCATGATCATCGCTCCCAGGATGCCCCACTTGAGCACCCGCGGCTGGAGCGCGGCGGGAACCGCGAAGTACTGGAAGATGATCAGGAAAACGAAGAGGTTGTCAACGCTGAGGGAGAGCTCGACCAGATAGCCGGCGAAGTATTCGAGGGCCGGCTTGGGCCCCGACTGCCAGAGCAGGAACCCGCCGAAGCTGAGCGCGAGCAGAACGATCCCGGCGCTCCACGCCAGGGCCTCGCGCGGGGCGAGGACGTGGGACCGGCGATTCAGGATGCCCAGGTCGAGGACCATGAGGCCCCCGACCAGGGCGCCGAAGGTGATCCAGACCGCCGGCTCGTGGCCCATTTATCGGCCGGCGGCCATTGCCTCCAGCCGGGCCACGCGTTCCGCTGTGGGCGGGTGGGTGCTGAAGAGCCGCGCGACGGCGCCCTGGTGCGCCGCCAGCGGGTTCACCTGCGCCAGCGGGGCGGCTGCCGGTGCCACGTCCATGGGGATCCGCCGGGCGTACGCATCGAGCCGGCTGAGCGCGCTGGCCAGCGACCGGGGGCGTCCCAGGATCTCGGCCCCGACCCGATCGGCCTCGAACTCCCGCTGGCGCGAGACCGCGAGCTGGATCAGCATGGCGGCGATCGGCGCCAGGACCATGAGCACGAGTTCGGCAAGCGGATGGCGGTCGTCGTCACCCCGCCCCCCCGCAAAGAGGATGAGCCAGGGCAGGTTGCTGATCATCCCCGCCAGGCCGGCCGCAATGGTGGTGATCAGCATGTCCCGGTTCTTGATGTGGGCCAGCTCGTGCGCGATCACCGCTTCGATCTCCTCCGCCGGGAGCAGGCGGAGGATCCCCTCGGTGACGCAGACCACCGCTCGGCTCGGGCTCCGCCCGGTCGCGAAGGCGTTCGGCTGCTCGTGCGGGGCGACCGCCACGACCGGCATCGGAAGGCCGGCTCGCTGGCGCAGCCGGTCCACCATCCGATAGAGGGCTGGCGCGTCCTGCTCGCTCACCGGCTGGGCCCCGTACATCCGGAGCACCAGTCGGTCCGAATAGAAGTACATGCCGAAGTTCATGGCGAGGCCGAGGATGGAGCCCCAGAGGAGGCCGCTGGTTCCGCCCAGCACCTGGCCGGCGGCCATCAGCAGGGCCACGAGCCCGGCCATGAGCAGTGCCGTCTTCAAGTTATTCATCGTCTCTTCCTGGACAGTCCCGATACAGGTTCCCCAAACACATCGGGCGAGACCTCCGGTGCGGGCCGCGATGTCCGCGGCCCGCACCGAAGGTCTCGCCCGAACGATGCCCACGCATCATCCCGCCGCACCGTGCGCCGGAGCTTCTCGCCGCGCAGTCCTGACGATGGGGCGGTCCGCCCGAACGGCGGATGAGCTACTCCCCTTCAGCGCCGCGTATTCTAGCTGGTCGCTTGGCCTCGGTCAACCGAGCGCCCCGGGGCCCCGCCCCGCCGCGCCGAGCAGCCGCACGGCGATCCCGCCGTGCCTGGTTCGCATCACTTCCCGGAACACCAGGCCGGAGGCGCTCGATAGGGCGTCGAGCACCGCCGCGGGGGTCGCGACCGGTGCGAGGACGGCCGAGTCCCACCCGGCGAGTGTCCGGCGGAGCGTGCGGCCGAGCGCGGCGTATGGTCGGGTCAGGCGCCGGCGATCCCCGACCCGGATCCCGTAGGGCGGATTGGTGACGAGCAGGCCGGGGCCCGGCAGCGGCGCGAGTTCGGCCACGCTCCGGCACGCGAAGGCGATATCGTCCGCCACGCCGGCGCGCTCGGCGTTGGCCCGGGCGGCGCGGATGGCGCCCGGGTCATGGTCCGAGGCGTGGATCGGGGCCGGAGCAGCCTCGAGGACTTGGCGGCGTGCCTCCGCGCGCGCGTGCTCGATGACGGCGGCATCGCTTCCGGGCCACTGCTCGAAAGCGAAGGACCGCCGGAGGCCGGGGGCGATCCGCCGGGCCAGGAGTGCGGCCTCGATCGCGATCGTCCCGGATCCCGAGAACGGATCGACCAAGGGCCGGCGCCCGTCCCAGCCCATCGCGAGGAGCAGGGCGGCGGCGAGGGTCTCCCGGAGCGGCGCCTTGGCCGTGGCGAGCCGATAGCCGCGGCGGTGGAGCAAGGTGCCGCTGGTGTCGGCACTCACCAGGCAGTCGTCCCGGAGAAGTCGGACCACGATCAACTGGCGATCCTCCGGGATCTCGGTGTCGTCGCCTCCGGTCCCGGCCTCGGGCGGGATGCCGGTCACGGCCTCCAGCGCCCGGCCCACCCGCTCCGCGATGGCGCGCTGGTGATAGAGCCGCGACTTGCGGCTCGTGACCCGGATCTGGACCGCCCGGCCTGGGGCGAGGAAGCGCTCCCACGGCAGGTGCGCCGCGCGGCGCTCCAGCTCGCCCAGGGCTCGGGCGTGGAAGCGGCCCACGCGGGCCAGCACGCGGCTCGCCGTTCGCAGCCAGAGATTGGCCCGGGCGAGTTCCGGCAGGCCACCTCGCCACGCCACCCCGCCGGGTTCGACTCGAAGCTCCGCCACCCCGAGCAAGCCGAGCTCCCGCGCGACGAGCGGTTCCAGGCCGGGAGCGGCCACCGCGAACAGGTCGAACCGATCGGGGTCGGCGCGGGCCGCCTCAGAAGGGCGGCTCGGCGACATGCCCGGGATCGTCGAGCAGGATGGCGCTCACCACCGCTCCGGCCGGTGTCTCGAACTGCCCCTCGGGGATAACGAGCAGCGCGTTGGCCTTCGCCATGGAGGTGAGAATGCCCGACCCCTGCGGGCCGGTGAGCCGGGCGCTGGGGAGCGAAGTGGCGTCGGGGCCGCTGGCAGGTGTCACGACGGCCCTCAGGAAGTGCTCGAGGCGCGGGCCCACCTTGATCGGCTCCGCCAGGCGCACCGGCACGGCCCGGCGGAAGGGCAGGGCCCGGCCGGTCATCTTGCGGATGGCGGGCCGGACGAAAAGCTCGAAGGTGACCATGGTGCTCACCGGGTTCCCCGGGAGCCCGATCCAGGGGACCTCACCCAGCAGGCCGAAGCCCACCGGGGCACCGGGCCGCATGCGGAGCTTCCAGAATCGGAGCTCGGCGCCCACGTCCGCGAGCACCTCGCGGAGATAGTCGTGCTCGCCCACGCTGATGCCGGCGGTGGTGACCAGGAGATCGCACTCCCGGGCCCGGGCGAGATGCGCCCGGACGCTGTCCGGGGTGTCGCGGGCGATCCCTAGATTCACCGGCTCCCCCCCGGCGCGCCGGATGCTCGCCAGGAGCGTGTGCGTGTTCGAGCTCGCGATCTTCCGGCCGCTCAGGATCTCGTCCGGCTGGTCCACGTCCACGATCTCGTCGCCGCTCGCCAGAATCGCGACCCGGGGCCGGCGATGGATGACCGGGTGGGAAATGGCGAGCGAGGCCAGGACGCCGAGCTGGGCGGGTCCCAGCTCCGTCCCGGCCGGGAGAACGACGCTGCCCTTCCGGATGTCCTCGCCGGCCTGACGGATGTTGATGCCCGCGTCGCGGTCCTTGAGGATCGTGACGACTTCGGCCCCTCCGTCGGTGTCCTCCTGTCGGATGACGCTGTCGGCGCCTTCGGGGAGCGGGGCGCCGGTGAAGATCCGGGCGCAGGTTCCGGGCTCGATCCTGCGGCTGGGAAACCGCCCGGCCGGAATCGCCTCGATCACGGTGAGCCGGACCGGGGTGGCTTCGCTCGCGCCCCGGACATCGCTGGCCCGGGCGGCGTACCCGTCCATGGCGGAATTGGTCCAGGGCGGGACGTCGAGCGGGCTCACGACGTCGTCCGCGAGCACGCCGTCCAGGGCCTCGTCCAGCGGGACCCGGAGGGGGGGCTGGGGCCGGACCGCGGCGAGGATCTGGAGCGCGGCGTCGCGCGGGGTGAGGGGCCCGATCCCGCTCGCCGCTCGCCGTTCGTGGCCCCCGGTCATAGCACCATCGCGTGCTCCCACGCGATGTTGGCCAGGAGCTGGAGCCACATGGTGTCGCGGAAATGGAGGACCGGGCAAGGAGCGCGGTACTGATCGTCGTCGGTGACGATGGCGATCCACTCTGCCGCGTTCGGGGCGCGCGAGTCGTACAGGGGCGCGGGCCCCACTTCCTTCCGGAACACCTCGATCTTGGGAAGGGGAAACCGCTTGAATCCCTCGACCAGCACCAGGTCGGCCCCCTCGAAGTAACGACGTGCGAGCGCGACGGGATCGGTATCGTCGGGGCTCCGCTCGAACACCGCCCGAAGCCCCGGCGAGGCGAGCAGCACCCGCTCGGCTTTCCCTTCGTGAAAGTGGCGGTAGCTGTCGGTGCCGGCGCGGTCGAGGTCGGCGGGGTGGGTGGCGTGCTTCATGGTCATCACCCGCCGGCCGCGCCGCACGAATTCCGCGGCCAGCGCCACCGTGAGGGTGGTCTTCCCCGCGTTCTTCAGCCCGATAATCGAGACGATGCGTGTTGCCGCCACAGGGCCTCGGCCTCGGCGAGCTCGCCGGCGGTGTTCACGTTGAAGAAGAGGAATTCCGGATCGCCGAATCGGCTGACCTGCTCACCGGGGAGGATACCGACATTGATGGCGTGATGGAAGCCGATGGCGCGCAGGTCGCCGGCCGCGAGCGCCGTCTCGATCGCCGGCACCGCCGCGGGCCCGTAGGCCGCGCAGAGGGGTTCCAGGCCGCGCCGGCTACCGCTTTCGGGGAGGCAGGCATCCCAGCGTTCCAGACCCTGGGCCAGGGCGCGGAGCAGGCCCGCCGGGACGAACGGCATGTCCCAGGCGACCAGCACCACGGGAGCAGGGGCCGCAACACAGGCCGTGTAAATGCCCCCGAGCGAGCCCAGGCCGGGCCGGAGGTCTGCGACCGTGCGGAGACCAGGGTGCCACTGGGCGGCGTCCGGGGCATTGGCGACCAGGAGGGGAGGCTCACCAAAGGCCTGCTCGAACGAGGCGACCAGCCGGTCGAGGATCCGCATCCCGCCCACGGTCTCCAGGCCCTTGGGGCGGCCCTGGAACCGGGTGGCGGCACCACCGGCGAGGATCGCGCCGCGGACGCTCGTCAGTACCGCCTCCCCCGCTTTCGCTCCAGCACCACGTCGAACCCGACCGAAAAGCTGAGCAGGTGTTTCCCGACGGTCGTGCGCCTCGGCTCGAGATTCTGGCGGATGGTGGGTCCTCTTACCGCGGGGACCCGCACGTAGTTGTCCCGCAGCTCGAACCGCATCTGGTAACCCCGGGCGATCACGGCGACGATCCCCCCGCCCAGGCCGAGGTACGGGTGCAGCTTGTCGGCACCGGGGTCGTCGTAGAGCGTGAGGTCGGCGACCACGGTCGGGTTGTTGGTGTCGGGGACCACTTCGCCGGTCATCTTGAGAAAACTCTGCTGCGTGATGACCATCCCGCCCTGGGCGGTCAGGTAGGGGTGGACGACATGCCGGCTCCATGCCCGGGCGACCACCCCCACCGAGATCGCGGCGCCGGTCGCCCCGCGTTCCGAGCGGTTGAGGGACCCGCACAGATCCGAGGTTTCGCGGCTGGGCCCCGCGGCCACGATGCGGCAGGCGTCCCGGGTGCCCAGCCCGATCAGCATCGCCTCGGCCCGGAAGCCCAGGTTCGGGCCGGGAAAGTAGGTGCCGGAGAAGACCACGTTGAGGCTCCGCCGGAACTGCCGGGAGACGGCCAGGGTATCGGTCTCGCCGTTGGTGAGGAACGGCTGGTTGCCCACGCTCCAGAGCGTGCCGCCGCCCGAGTTCATGCCCAGGCCTACGGTGAACATGAGGCGAGCCTGGTCGGCGGTCGCCTGCCCGGCGAGGGGGGGGGGGACCGCGCCAGCGGCGAGAGCGAGGATGAAGAGCGGCGACGGTGCGCGCATCAAGGCCCCCCGAGCGAGCGGTGATCCACCATCAGGCAGCGGTCCATGACGACCGGGATGCCGGCGGCCTCGAGCCGCGCCGCCGTTGCAGGGTCGCGCACGCCCACCTGCAGCCACACCAGCCGGGGCCGGAGCGCGAGAAGGTCGTCGGCCAGTTCGGCGACGGCCTCGGATCGTCTGAAGATGTTGACGATATCGATCGGTCCGGCTGCACCGGCCGCCGCGAGGCTGGGGTAAACCCGCTCGCCCAGAATCCGCTGCCCGTCGGGCCGGACGGGGACGACACGGTAGCCCGCGGCTTGAAGATAGGCGGCCACCTGGTGACTCGGCCGCTCGGGCCGCGGGCTCACGCCCACCACGGCGATCGTCCGGGCCTGCCGGAGGATCGCCGCCAGCTCCGCCGCGGACGGCATCGGTGGGATCAGACGGCGCCGTGGCGCTGCGGGGTTCCGCTCACCGCGCGGCCCACGAGGACCATGCCGCTCCGCCGCGCGATCTCCACCGCGAGCGTCGAGGGCACGGAGGGGGTGGCGACGAACACGATCCCCGCCCGTGCCGCCTTGTAGGCGAGCTCCGCGGAGATGCGCCCGGTGACGAGGAGTCCGAGCCCGGCGAGCCGCCGGCCCGCCAGCACCGCGGCCCCGATCACCTTGTCCACCGCATTGTGCCGCCCGATATCCTCGGCGTGGTGGAGCAGCGTCTCGCCGTCGGTGAGTGCCGCGGCGTGGATCCCGCCCGTTTCCTTGTAGCGGTCCCCCTGGCCGAACATGGCCTTGAAGAGCGCCCGGAGCTGCTCCGGCGCGGGGGGCTCCCCTCGCCGGGGCTGGACGGCCACCGCGGCGGGATCGGCGAGAAACGTGGAGACGGCGCCGCAGCCCGAGGCCAGCACCGGCCGCCGCTGCTCCTCCGCCACCTTGGCTACCCGCTCGGGCGGGACCTCGGCCCAGAATCCGAGGTCGGTGGCACAGGGACGGAGCCGGACCTCCTCCCGCCCGTCAATGAAGCCTTCGCTGTGGAGCCACCCGATCGCCAGCTCCTCGAGCTGATCCGGGGTGCACATCCAGGTCACCGCCGGCCGCCCGTTCACCTCCAGCCAGACCGCGACCTCCTCGACGGCCGCATGCTCGGACATCCGGCCGCCGCGCTTGGCGGGCTGGGTCAGGTCAGTCGAGTCCGGTGCATTCCGCATACAGCGTAGGGTCCTCCTCGACCCGCACCCGCTCCAGGCGCACCCCGGCGGGGAGCCGCGGCGCCACCCGGGCGTAGAGATACCCGGCCAGCTCCTCGCACGTGGGAATGGCGCCGCCGTAGGAAAAGTAGGCGACATCCCGGTTCAGATGCCGGCCGTCGAGCGGCCGGACGATCTCCTCCTCCAGAATCCGGTCGAGCAGGCCCAGGTCCATGATCATCCCGGTATCGCGGCTCAGGGAACCGGTGACGGTCACGGCGCACCGGTACTCGTGGACATGGCCGGGGGCGTCCGCGGCCGCGCCGAAGGCGGCCCGGTTCTCCTCCGGCGACCAGTCCGGACGCCAGTAGTGGTGCTCGGCGCGGAACTGCACCACGCGAGTGAGCGAGCGGGCCATGGATTCCGGTTCCGTACCCCCCGACCCCCGTCCCGCCTAGAAGGTGAACCCCAGGCCGATCCGCAGCTCTCGGCCGCCGGTCCACTGGTCTCGTTTCCCGTCCTGGATCACGGCGTTCGAGTCCTGGGGCGGGTTGCTGCCCGGCTGGTCGGCCGGCTCGTCGAGGTACGATGAAGGGTAATGGAGCTTCCAGAACAGTTGCCTGGCCTCGGCCCGGAGATGGAGCCGGTCGGTGACGAAGAACCGGACCCCGACACCGGGCGCCAGGTAGAACTTGGAGCCGAACTTGTAGCCGCTGGTGTCGGCCGGGGTCTCCGTGGCGGAGGCGTAGCCCGCCGCGCCGGTGAGGTACGGCGCCAGCCGGTGCCAGGTCTTCCGGCCGGTGAGGTTGAGCTGGAGCGCCAGCTCGATCATCGTGAGTTCTTGGTCCACGGGGCCCTTCACCCGCGTGGCGACGCTGTCGTCGGCGTCCACGATCAGGCGTTCCAGGTTGGCCTGCGCGAAACTCACCCCGAGCTGGAGCGGCGCGGAGATTCGAATATCGAAGCGGGCCCCGTAGGCGGGCCCGTTGTGCGGGCCGATGCCGAGCTTGCCTCCGTCGCCGCCGATGTCGCCGTAGAGGAGGGTGACCGACTTGCCGAAGCGGATGTCGCGATAGGGGGACGCGCCCGGCGGATGGCCCACCTGGGCGGCGAGAGGCTGAGCGGCGAGCAGGACGGCGGCGAGGCAGGGGAGGCGCATGCGGGCAATCTACCAGGCTGTCGAGTCGGTGGCGGCTGGTGGGCGAGTGGTCACCGGGGGGCCACCCCGCGAGCCGCGGCGCGTCACCCTCTCAAGTCCCGCCCCGTCATCTCCGGCGGCGGTTCGATGCCGAGGAGACGCAGGACGGTAGGGCCCACGTCACAGAGAGCGCCCGGCCGGAGGGGGCCGTCGCAGCCACGGGCGGCGACGAAGGGGACCGGGTTGGTGGTGTGGGCGGTGTGAGGCCCGCCGGTCTCGGGGTCGATCATGAGTTCGCAGTTGCCGTGGTCGGCGGTGATGAGCACGGCGGCGTCGGCCGCCTCCGCCGCCTGCATGATGCGGCCCAGGCACCGATCCACCGTTTCCACCGCCCGGATCACGGCCGGCAGGACGCCGGTGTGTCCCACCATGTCGGCGTTGGCGAAGTTGCAGAGCAGGAAGTCGTGCTGCCGGGCGCCGATCGCCCGGACCACCACATCGGTGACCCCGGGCGCGCTCATTTCGGGGGCCAAGTCGTAGGTGGCCACTTTCTGGGACGGCACCAGCTGGCGTTCCTCGCCCCGGTAGGGCGGTTCGTAGCCGCCGTTGAAGAAGTAGGTGACGTGCGGGTACTTCTCGGTTTCGGCGGCCCGGAGCTGGGTCTTGCCGTGCTCCGCGAGGACTTCGGCCACGATGCGCGTCAGGCTGAACGGCGGGAACGCGGGGGGGACCGGGAAGGTGCGGTCGTACTGGGTCATGGTCACGACCTGGAGCCGGGGTCGGTCCTTCACGTCGAAGGCGTCGAACCCCTCGACCACGAGGGCCCGCACGATCTGGCGCATGCGGTCGCTCCGGTAGTTGAAACAGAGCACCCCGTCGCCGTCCCGGAGGGTGGCGACGGGGCGTTCCCCGTGTCGGATCACGATCGGTTTGACGAACTCGTCGGTCTCCCCCCGCGCCAGGGCCGCCCGCACCCCCTCGAGCGCGCTCGGGGCGGGAACGCCCACGCCGCGGACCATGGCCTCGTACGCCTGCCGGGTCCGGTCCCAGCGCCGGTCCCGGTCCATGGCGTAGTAGCGGCCCATGAGGGTGGCGATGGCGGCTCGGCCCGGCGCGATCCGGCGGAGATCTTCTTCGAGCCGGGCCACCACCTGGTCGCCGATGGCGGGCAGGGTGTCGCGCCCGTCGAGGAAGCCGTGGATCGCGATGCGGGGGACGTCGTGCCTGACACCGAGCTCGACGCACGCCAGGAGGTGCCGGTCCAGCGCATGGACGCCGCCCGGCCCGAGCAGCCCCAGGAGGTGCAGCGTGCCGCCGGTGGCGCGAACCCGCGCGCACAGCTCGACGAGCGGGGGCAACTGGAAGAACTCGCCGCTCGCGATGCTCTGGGAGATGCGAACCAGATCCTGAGGTACCACCCGCCCCGCGCCCAAGTTCAGGTGGCCGACCTCGCTGTTGCCCATCTGTCCCTCGGGGAGGCCCACCGCCAGCCCGCTCGCGGCGAGCAGCGTCCGGGGCCGGCTCGACCAGAGGCCGTGCCAGACCGGGGTGCTGCCCAACTCGATGGCGTTGCCCTCGCGGGCCTCGCGGTAGCCCCACCCATCCAGCACCACCAGCACCACGGGCCCACCCGGGCGGCGCGTGTTTGACATGGCACTCCGGCGTTTCTACAATCGTGACCGTGCGGGACGCGCCAGAATCTAGTCCGGCCTTGCGCCGCCTACCAGCCTTGCTCCTGTGGTGCGGGACGCTCTGGGGCGTTCCGCTTGTCGCACAGGCGGTGGTTCGCCTCCCGAACGACACCCGGGTCTACAAGATGCCCGGTGCCGCCCCGCTCGGCACTCTGCTCGCCGGCGCCCCGGTGACGCCCGGACGGCGCCAGGGCGGCGCGGTCGAGATCGGCCTCGAAGGGTGGATCGTCACCGGATCGCTCGGCGCCTTCGATCGCGACGGCTTCGACGCGGTGATCACCCGGCGCCCGCAGGAGAACCTCCGGGACGCTCCCAACGGGACGGTGATCGGCCGGTTCTCCGCCGGCGCGGGCTTCACGCGGGTGGGGGCCCAGGGCGGATGGACCCGGGTCCGCCGGAACGCCTGGGTGCCCGAGCGGTCGCTCCCCGCGGCCCCCGAGAGGGGCGACGCCGTTGCGACCACCGGGTCACTCGAGCTGGTCCGGCCCACCCCGCTGGCGCTGGTGCCTGGGGGCGCCGCCATCGGGACCCTCGACTCCGGCGCCCCGGCCCGGACCGTGGTGCGGTCCGGGGGCTGGACGCGCGTGCAGCTCGAGGCCTGGGTGCCTGACAGCGTGACCCGGCCCGCCGCCGACGCGGTGCTCCGTGGGGTCACGGCCGCGGAGATCCGGGCCGAGCCCGGGCGCTATCTGGGCAAGGTGCTGGAGTGGCGCCTGCAGTTCGTGGCGCTGCAAAAGGCCGACGAGCTCCGGCCCGAGATCCCGCCGGGCCGCGACTACCTGCTCGCGCGAGGCCCGCTCCCCGAACCGGGCTTCGTCTACGTGGTGCTCGACCCCTCCCAGGTGCGGCGCTTCGAAGGCCTACCGCCCTTGAAAGAGGTCGTGCTCCGGGGCACGCTGCGCGCGGCCACCACCAAGTACCTGCCCACGCCCGTGCTGGATCTCGTCGCGGTCGTGGAAGGGTTGGAGTCGTAGCGATGCACGCGACCTTGAAAGAGCGGATTCTCCGCCGCCTGGAGGCCCTGCCCGACGAGCGCGCCTATCAGGTCCTGGACTATATCGAGTTCCTCGCCAGCAAGTACGCCGAGCGGAGCGCCCCCAGCGGCCTCCTCGCGAAGATCACCGAGACGGTGGAAGACACCATGCGCGCGGGCAAGCTCCCCCTGCAGGCCATCAGCGGCACCATGACCGTCATGGACAGCGCCGCCCGGCTCATGAAGGGCCTCGCCGCCGCCGGTTCGGCGGTGGTGGACGAAGCCGTGAAGGCGGCGGGCGGGGCGACCCGGGCGAGCGGCCCCGGGCCGCGGTCGGGAAGCGATCCCCGCGCCTAGGTCGCCGCGCCCCCGTCCTGCGCCCGCCCGCCGGGCCCCTCGCTCATGGTGTCACGTCGGGAAAGGCACTCCGTGGCTCACTCGCCGGCAGCCGGCGGCTTCGTGCAAGGCATCGGTCCCCTCGCCGCGGTCTCCATGGTGGTGGGCACCGTTATCGGCTCCGGGATCTTCATCGTCTCGGCCGATATCGCCCGCCAGGTGCAGGACTGGGGGCCGGCGGCGCTCCTCCTGATCTGGCTCGCGACCGGAGCGGTCACGGTGATCGGCGCGCTCACCTACGCCGAGCTGGCAGCGATGATGCCCAACGCCGGCGGGCAGTATGTCTTTCTGCGGGAAGGACTCTCGCCCCTCCTCGGGTTTCTCTTCGGCTGGACCCTGTTCACCGTGATCCAGACCGGCACGATCGCCGCCGTGGCGGTCGCCTTCGGCAAGTTCCTGGGGGTGCTCTGGCCCGCTGTGGGACCGGACATCTTTCTCTCCCTGGGACGGGTGGCGATGCCCGGCGGCACGATCGAGCTGGGCCTCTCGATGCAGCGTCTGGTGGCGCTGGGAGTGGTCCTGGTTCTCACCCTGCTCAACATCCGCGGCGTCCGGCTCGGCGCGCTGGTTCAGACCGTCTTCGCCATCGCCAAGGCCGGGGCGCTGGCCCTGGTGGTGATCCTGGGCCTGCTGATCTGCCGCCGGGCCGAGGTGATCCAGGCCAACCTGAGCCAGTTCGTCGGCACCGCCTCGTGGTCGCCGCTGCTCATCATCCCGGTCTTCGGGGCGGCGAGCGTCGGCTCGCTCTTCGCCTCCGATGCCTGGAACAACGTCACCTTCGCCGCCGCCGAGGTCCGGAACCCCCGGCGCAACCTGGCGCTGGCGCTCTTCGTCGGCACCGCCGTCGTGAGCCTGCTCTATCTCCTCACCAATGCCGCGTACCTGAGCGTGCTGCCGTTCCGCGGCGATCCCAACGGGGCCGACGTGCTGGCCCGGGGGCTGCCGTACGCGACGGAGGACCGGGTCGGCGTCGCGGCGGCTCAAGCCATGCTCGGGGCGCCCGGGGCGGTGTTCATGGCGCTCGCCGTCCTGCTCTCCACCTTCGGGTGCGTGAACGGTCTGGTGCTGGCGGGCCCCCGGGTCTACTACGCGATGGCTCGGGACCGGCTCTTCTTCGCCCGGGCCGGCGAGCTCCATCCCCGGTTTGCCACCCCGGTGTTCGGGCTCGTGGCCCAGGCGATCTGGGCCATGGTGCTCTGCCTGAGCGGCACCTACAGCAACCTGCTCGACTACGTCATCTTCGCGTCGCTCCTCTTCTACGCCCTCACCACGCTGGCGCTCTTCCGGCTCCGGGTGGTCCGGCCGGACCTGCCGCGGCCGGTCAAGGCGTTCGGCTATCCGGTGGTGCCGGGGCTCTACATGCTGGGGACCCTCGCCCTCATGGTGATCCTCCTCTTCGAGAAGCCGCTCTATACCTGGCCGGGGCTCCTCATCGTGGCGGCGGGGGTGCCGGTGTATCTCGCGTGGCGGCGAGGGCGCGGGTAGGACCGCGCGCCCGCTGGCCCGCCTTGCCACCGCCTGGCCCCGGCCTGTAGTGTTAAGGATGGAACGACTGCACTGGGCCGGCCCGTCGTACGCCGTGGGAGGCGTCCGGCGGGCCGTGTCGTACCGAGCACCCGCATGAGTACCATCCGTCCCGGCCTGGCCCTCACGTTCGATGACGTCCTGCTGGTTCCCCGCCACTCGACGGTCCACCCCCGCCAGGTCTCGGTCAGGAGCCGGCTCACCACGCAGATCCCCCTCAACATCCCGCTCGTCTCGGCCGCCATGGACACGGTCACCGAGGCCGAGATGGCGATCGCCATGGCCCGGGCGGGGGGCATCGGGGTGGTGCACAAGAACATGTCCATCGACCGGCAGGCGGCGGAGGTGGACCGGGTGAAGCGGAGCGAGAGCGGAATGATCCTGAACCCGATCACGCTCGGCCCGGATCGCCCGCTGCGCGAGGCGGCGGAGGCGATGGCGCGCTATCACATCTCCGGGGTCCCCATCGTGGACCCGGAGGGCAAGCTGGTGGGCATCATCACGAACCGGGACCTCCAGTTCGAGCGCAACCTCGACCAGCCGATCCGCGAAGTGATGACCCGGGAACGGCTCGTCACGGCCCCGGTGGGAACCAGCCTGGACGAGGCGGAGCAGATTCTGGCGCGGCACCGGATCGAGAAGCTGCCGGTGGTGGACGCCCGAGGCGTGCTCAAGGGGCTCATCACGGTGAAGGACATCTTCAAGCGCAAGCAATTCCCCGACGCGAACAAGGACCAGCACGGCCGCCTCCGGGTGGCGGCCGCGGTCGGCGGGGCCCCGGATGCGCGCGACCGGGCGCGGGCCCTGGTGGACGCCGGCGTGGACGTGATCGTGATCGACTCGGCACACGGGCACAGCGAGGGCGTGCTGCGAACGGTGGCCATGCTCCGCGAGGCCTTTCCGGACACGCAGCTCATCGGCGGGAACGTGGCCACCGAGGCGGGCGCGCGGGAACTGGTCCGCCGCGGGGTGGACGCCGTAAAGGTCGGGGTGGGGCCGGGCAGCATTTGCACGACCCGGGTCGTGACCGGCGTGGGGGTGCCCCAGATCACCGCGATCATGGAGGCCGTGCGGGGGGCGGGCGAGGTCCCCGTCATCGCCGATGGCGGGATCAAGTACTCCGGCGACGTGGTGAAAGCGCTGGCGGCCGGGGCGTCCTCGGTCATGATGGGATCGCTCCTGGCCGGGACCGACGAGAGCCCGGGGGAGGCCATCCTGGCCGAAGGGCGGCGATTCAAGATGATCCGCGGCATGGGGAGTCTGGCGGCGATGCAGGACGGCTCGGCCGATCGCTACTTCCAGGAGGGGGAGCTGGCCGCGACCAAGCTCGTCCCGGAAGGGATCGAAGGCCGGGTGCCCTACAAGGGGCCGGTGGCCGACGTGCTGTTCCAGGTCGTGGGCGGGCTCCGGAGCGGCATGGGGTACTGCGGGGTCGCGACGATCGCGGAACTCCAGTGCAACGTGGAGTTCATCCAGATCACGAGCGCCGGCCTCCGCGAATCGCACCCTCACGACGTCACGATCACGCGGGAAGCGCCGAACTACAGCGTCTGAACGCCAGGCCGTCTGGCGGGCGAGGCGCGGCGGGGGGATGGCGGCGGGTCACGAGGGGCGAATGACGGGAGCCGGTGCCCCGCGACGCGCGTAACCCGCCACCGGCCCAGGAGGGGCGATCCGGCACCCAGCGCTTCGCCCGTCGCAGGTCAGGCGCCGCTCGCCGGCGGCGCTCGTACTCCCAGGATCCAGCTCTACCCTCGTACCCGGAGACTCCGCCATGAGCCTTTTCCGCCGCAAGTCTGTCGCCTCCCTCCAGGAGACCGCTGCCGCGGATCACAGCCTGAAGCGCGCCCTGGGTGCCGGCAATCTGGTTCTGCTCGGCATCGGGGCGATCATCGGGGCCGGCATCTTCGTGCTGACGGGCCAACAGGCCGCGCAGAACGCCGGGCCCGGGATCGTCTTCTCGTTCGTGCTGGCCGGGCTCGGGTGCGCGTTCGCCGGGCTCTGCTACGCCGAATTCGCGGCGATGATCCCCATCGCGGGGTCGGCGTACACCTACGGCTACGCCACGCTGGGCGAGTTCTTCGCGTGGGTGATCGGATGGGACCTCATCCTGGAGTACCTCTTTGCGGCGTCCACCGTGGCGGTGGGCTGGTCGGGGTACACGGTCTCGCTGCTGCGCGATTTCGGAATCCAGATTCCCGCCGCGTTCACCGCGGCGCCCTTCGACCACGCGGCGCCGCCCGATGTGGGCCTCCAGTTCTGGCGGCTCTTCACCGAGGGGTGGGTGCGGCATCCGGAGGCGATCATCAACCTGCCCGCCATGTTCATCGTGGGGCTCCTCACGGTCCTGCTGGTGCTGGGCATCCGTGAATCGGCCACGGCCAACAACGTGATCGTGTTCGTCAAGGTCGCCGTGGTCCTGGTCTTCATCGTGGCGGGGGTCGCGTTCGTGAGCCGGGAGAACTGGACCCCGTTCATTCCGGAGCCCACCCCCGACGGGCGCTTCGGGATCGGCGGCATCACCCGCGCGGCGGCGGTGATCTTCTTCGCCTACATCGGCTTCGACGCGGTGAGCACCGCGGCGCAGGAGGCGAAGAACCCGCAGCGGGACATGCCCATCGGGATCCTCGGGTCGCTTGCGATCTGCACGGTGCTCTATATCGCGGTCTCGCTGGTGCTCACCGGCATCGTCAAGTACACCGAGCTCAACGTCCCCGACCCGATCGCCGTGGCGGTGAACGCGGTGCCCGAGCTCACCTGGCTCCGGCTGCCGGTGAAGCTCGGCGCCATCGCAGGGCTCACCTCGGTCATCCTGGTCATGTTGCTGGGCCAGCCCCGAATCTTCTTCACCATGGCTCGGGACGGGCTCCTCCCGCCGGTGTTCTCCGCGGTGCATCCCCGCTTCAAGACCCCCTGGCTCGCAAGCATCCTCACCGGCAGCCTGGCGATGCTCATGGCCGGCCTCTTCCCCATCGGGCTCCTCGGCGAACTGGTGAGCATCGGGACCCTGCTGGCCTTCGTGATCGTCTGCGCGGGAATCTGGGTGCTGCGCTACACCGACCCGGACATCCCCCGGCCGTTCCGGACCCCGCTGGTGCCGCTGGTGCCGCTGCTCGGCATCGCTGCGTGCGGCTACATGATGTACCGGCTCCCGCCCGATACCTGGGCCCGGCTCATCGTGTGGATGGCGATCGGGCTCGCGATCTATTTCCTCTACGGCCGGAAGCACAGCGCCCTGAATCAGGAAGCTCGGTAGGCGGACGGACCGCGCCGGCGAGGGATGGCGGGACGCGCGGAGTGGGTGAGGATCGCTCACCCCTCGCGCGGGCCCGCCACCCGCCGCCGCCTCCCGCCGGGGCCCCCCGACTATCTTCCGAGCCATGACGGAACTTCCCGCCGAGCGCATCGCCGCCGCGCGCGAGTTTGCCGAGGCCCTTGCGCGCGGTAGCCGGATCTGCCTCACGACCCACGTGAACCCCGACGGGGACGGGCTCGGCAGCGAGGCCGGGCTCGCCCACCTGCTCCGGGCGCGCGGCTTCGAAGTGACCGTCACCAACCCCTCGCCCACTCCGGACCGCTACCGGTTTCTGTTCCGAGACCTGCCCGGCGTGGACCGGACCGTCGAGGCGGTGCGGGAGCTCCGGCGGGCCGACCTCATCGTGGTGCTCGACATCTCGGACGTGAGCCGGCTCGGCATGCTGAGCCACACCGTGCTGGAGCGGGGCGTGCCGGTCGCGTGCGTGGACCACCACACCGGCCAGGGCCATCTCCCGCCGGGGCCCCGCTACGTGGATGCCGAGGCCTCCGCCACCGGCGAGCTGGTGTACGAAATCGGCTGCGCCAACGGCTGGGCCCTTTCTCGGGAGGCGGCCCGGGCGCTGTATGTCGCGATCCTCACCGACACCGGAGGGTTCCGGTTCAGCAACACCCGGCCGAAGGTGCTCCGCGCCGCCGCGGCCCTGCTCGAGGTGGGACTCGATCCGGAGCAGATCTACCTCGACGTCTATGCCAACGGTTCGGAAGGCCGGGCCCGGCTCCTGGCCGAGACCCTCCAGACCCTGGTCGTCGAGCCGGAACACGGCCTGGCCTGGGTGACGGTGCCCCCGGGGGCCCTGGAACGGCTCGGGGCAACGACCGACGATCTGGACGGGATCGTGGAGGTGCCCCGGAGCATCGCCGGGGTGCGGATGGCGCTCCTCTTCCGGGAGATCGCCGCTGGCCGGGTGAAGGTCTCCCTCCGATCGGTGGGGCCCGTGGACGTGAACGCCTTCGCGAAACCCTTCGGGGGCGGCGGGCACACCAAAGCGTCCGGGCTCTCCATGGAGGGGTCCCTGGCCGAGGTCCAGGCGCGCGTGCTCGAGGCGGCCCGCGAGTACCTGGCCCGGAACGGGGCCGTTGACCGGGCCGGGGTAGGGGGAGAAGTTTGAGAGGTACTGGAGGGATGCCGTGGCAACCGACGTACTCGACCGGATCGAACAGTCTCTCGACACCCTGCGCCCGTACATCGCGTCGCACCGGGGCCAGGTGGAGGTGGTGGATTTCGACGAGGGGCAGGGGCTCCTCCTGCTGCGCCTGGGCGGGACCTGTCACGGCTGCTCGGCGTCTACCATCACGCTCAAGCAAGGCATCGAGGCCCGCCTGCGCCAGATGGTGCCGGAAGTCCGGCACGTCGAGGCGATCTAGCCTCCGGGCCCCAGGGTCGAGGGGCGAGCGTGCGAGCCCGCCTCCGTCCCTCGTCCCTTGCCCCGGAGCCCCACCCGCTTCCCGATGACCGACTCCCTGCTCGCTCGCGTGACCGCCGCTCTGGCCCGGATCCGGAACCCCCGGCTGGACAGCGACCTCCTGTCCGCCGGAATGATCCGGGATCTCACCGTGACCGAGGACGGGAAGGTCTCCTTCACCTTCCTGCTCTCGCGCGACGACCCGGCCACGCTGGTGCGCGAGGCGCGCGGCGCCGTTCGGGCCGTGGAGGGTGTGGATCCGCAGCAGGTCCGGATCAGCGTGGTGGATCCAGGCGGACCAGTTCGTCCTACCCATGGGCCCCCCGGCCAGCCGGCCGAGGGGCAGACCCAGGGCGCGGCCGGGTTCGCGCCGCCGCCTCCCCAGCCGGTGGAGTTCCCCAACCTCGGCCGGATCGTCGCGGTGTCGTCCGGGAAGGGCGGGGTCGGGAAGTCCACCGTGGCGGTGAACCTGGCGGTGGCCCTGGCGCAGAAGGGCCTCCGGGTGGGGCTCATGGACGCGGACGTCTACGGCCCCAACGTGCCGCGGATGTTCGGCGTGTTCGACAAGCCGCCCGTCGTGGGCGGCAAGATCCAGCCGCTCGTCGCCTGGGGCGTCCGGCTCATGTCCCTGGGCTTCCTGGTGGACCGTGACGCGCCGGCGATCTGGCGGGGGCCCATCATCATGAAGATCGTCCAGCAATTCCTGCGCGACGTGGACTGGGGCGAGCTGGACTACTTCATCGTGGACCTGCCGCCCGGGACGGGCGACGCGCAGCTCTCGCTGGTCCAGTCGTGTCACGTGTCCAGCGCCATCATCGTCACCACGCCGCAGGAGATGGCGGTGGGCGATGCACTCCGAGGCGCACGGATGTTCGAGCGAGTCAGCGTTCCGGTGGCCGGGATCGTGGAAAACATGGGACCCTTCACCGACCCGGCGACCGGGCGCCGCTACGAGTTTTTCGGCTCGGGGGGCGGCCGCCGCCTGGCCGAGGAGCTAGGAGTGCCCTTTCTGGGCAGCGTGCCGCTGCAGCCCGGCATGACCGAGCTGGCCGACCAGGGCCAGCCGATCGTGGTCGCGGACCCTTCGAGCCCGGCCGCCCAGGTCCTGGGCCGGATCGCGGAAGCGCTGCACGAGAAGGTCGGCGGGCAGTCGCTCGCCCTGCCGATCCTGCGCGGCTAGAAGGCCTCGCTCCGCCGTGGGGGGGCTGCGTTCCTCCGGACTCCGGACCGGCGCCGCCCGCCGGCCGTACCGCCTGCCGCATGCCGATCATCACCTTGCTGAGTGACTTCGGGCTCCGCGATTCCTACGTGGCGGAGATGAAGGGCGTTCTGCTCTCCCTCGCGCCCGGCGTGAGCCTGGTGGACATCACCCACGACATTCCGCCCGGCAACATTGCCGCGGGCGCCTATGTGCTCGGCCGCGCCTGGCACCGGTTCCCGGCCGGCACGGTTCACCTCGCCGTGGTGGACCCCGGGGTCGGAACGGCGCGAGCCGCGCTGGCCCTCCGGGTGGAAGGGCACGGGTTCGTGGGGCCGGACAACGGGCTTTTCGCGCGGGTGGTCTTCGGGCGGGCCGCGGAAATCGTGAGCCTGCCGGTTCCCCCGGGCGCGGCCCCCACGTTCCACGGCCGCGACCTCTTCGCTCCGGCTGCGGCCGCGCTGGCCCGGGGAGTCCCGCTGGGGGAGCTGGGCGAGCCCTATGCGGCGATTCCCCGGCGGGTGAGCGGCGCCCAGCCGCGGGTGGAGGGCGAGGCGGTGGTGGGGGAAGTGGTGTACGTGGACCGCTTCGGCAACCTGATCACCAATCTCACCGCCGAGGTGCTGCCGCCCCGCCCGATCATCGAGGTGGATGCCGTCGAGGTGGGGCCGCTCCGGTCCACCTTCGGCGATGTGCCGACCGGCGGTCTCCTCGCCTATATCGGCTCCGGAGGCGAACTGGAGGTGGCCGTGCGCGGCGGCTCCGCCGCCCAGGTGCTGGGGTTGGACGTGGGCGGCGAGATTCGGGCCCGGCGCGGCTGAACGCGGGGGGGAGGGGGGCGACGCACGCGGGTGGGCCAGGCTTCCGGGCGGCGGGGCGGGCGGTCACTCCGGGCCGCCCCGCGGAGTCGGCTGTGTGCGGGCGGGCCGGTTCGCTAGTCGGACCGCGCGGCGGGCTCCGGGCGCTTCACCGCCTTGACCCCGAACTGCGGGGTGGCCCAGAGGTACTCGTCGGTGAGCGCCTCCTGCGGGATGAGCCGGCCGGCGAAATGTTCTCGCAGGCCGATCCGGGAGAGGAGCGCCGCGCCGAATCCCACCGTGGCGAGGAGCCAGGTGACGAGAATCGCTGCCGCGAAGATCAACGATCCGGCCACCGGCACCCAGCTAAAGACCACCCAGGCATACCAGAGCGCGGCAAGGCTCAGGACTCCGACGGCGACGTAGCGATAGCTGTTGGCATGGCGGAGGGCGAGCCCCTGGGCGAGCTGACGGCGGGTCACGGTCTCGCCCATCGCGTGGGCGATCGCGAGGAAGCCGCCGAGCAGCGCAGCGACGAACAGCAACGCGAAGACGATCGCCACGAACGGCACCAGGAGGATCCCTGCCACGCTCAGCACCAGGCCCACGATGATCGCCCCGAAGGTGGGCAGCACCAGGACCTGCCCGAGGAGCCCGACCAGGAACGAGCGGCCGAACGAATGGAGGGCGGTGTCGGACATGATCTCGAGGGGGGGGCGCGCGAAGAGGACCAGTCCGAACCCCACCAGGAGGAGGGTCACGACCCCCCCGGTCACGCCGGCCCCGTTCAGGAGGAAGCGTTCGCGCGCGCCGGCGCGAGCGGGCTCCACTGGGCCGGGCCGGGTGGGGGTGGGGGTGAGCGCCAGGGTCTCCACCTCACCCTGAATCTCGCCCCCGAGATCCCGTACTTCACCTGACACGGCAAGCACGTCTCCGGTGACGACCCCGCCGGGGTGCACCACGATGTTGCCGTCCACCGCGGCTACGTTGCCTTCGACCGTCCCGAACACCTGCGCGTCGCCGTGGAGGACGAGCAGGTGCCCTGCCAGCCGTTCGCCGGAGCCGACGCCGTAGGGGCCGAGCCGGGCCCGGCCGTTCGGCACGGTCAGCCTGAGTTGCGATCCCCGGAGCTCGGCGGCGCGCCGCAAGAGCGGCTCCAGGCGGGCGGTGTTCCGGAGATCGTCGAGCGGGATCACCAGCCCGCCGTCCGGGGCGGGCGGGATGACCTGGGCCGCGGCGCCGAGGTCGCTCGGCGCGCTCACGGCGCCGAGGCGATCGCGAAACGCCGCGATCGCGGCTTGCTCGCCGCGGGAGAGTCCTTCAGGATGCCAGCCCCGCAAGGCATCGAGCGCGTCGGGAGTGGAAAGGCGGCCCAGCTCCCGGAGCAACTGGTCCCACGCGAGGTCCAGCGCACCGCCCGCGGGGTAGCGTCCCAGCGCCGTGCCCCCGACCAGGACCTGGCCGTGGTCGAGCGCCAGCGTCAGGCTCCCGCCGTCCTGGAACCGGAACGTGACCCGGCCCCCGTCAGGACCGATGGACACCTCGTGCGCCTGCGCGACGCGCGACTCGGGTCCGTCGAAGACGAGGCGGAGCCGTTCGAGACGGGAAGAGAAGGCGCCGAGCCGGTCGAACGGATCGGGCGAGGCGGCGTGGACCGGGGCTAGGCCCCGGAGGCCGAGTGCCAGACCCAGGGCCAGGACCCGGGCCGCTCCCCGGAACTCACTGGACCGCACGAGCCACCTGTCCGGCAGGAAGCGCCAGAAGCTTTCGCAGGAGCGCGATTCCCGCCCCATAGAGACCGGCCGCCAGGATGCCGACGGCCGCAAGCCGGCCGGGGGTGAGCGAGGTCCTGATCTCGCCGTACCAGGGCTGCCCGGCCAGGAACCGGCCGGCTGCCTCGGCCGCGAGGCGGAAGCTCTGCTGCCCCTGAGCCCAGAGCCCCTGGACCAGGCCGGTGATGACCTCCTGATTGCCCGAGGCCCAGGCGACGCTGGCGGCGAGCGACCCGCCCAGCACGAGCGCGATGCCGGAGGCCAGCGCCACCGCCGTCGGGTGGGTGGCGGTGTGGCGCCGCCAGGCCCGCCACGCGGTGGCAAGCGAGGTGACGGGCAGCTCCACCTGCGCCAGCACCCGGCCTGCAAACCCCCGGCTCGGCGTAAAGAGCGGAAGCTGTTCGAGACGAAGGACGAGCAGCCGCTCCCGGTCGGCAAGCGCCCGGCACTCGGGACATGCCCTGAGGTGGGCCTGCCGCTCCGCGGCCAGCGACCGCTCCAGCCAGTCGTCCAGCTCCGCATCCGTGAGATGCGGCCCGGCGAGGCGCTCGCTGGCGAGGCGCGCCAGAACCTGGTCGCCGAAGCCGGGCCGCGGGCTCACCTTGGGAAGCATGGCGAGCCGGAGCACCACCTCCCGGGTCTCGTCCGCGGCAATGCGGCAGTCGTCACATGTTTCGAGGTGGGACACGCGGTCCGCGGGCAGCCGACCCTCGAGCCAGAGATCCAGTTCCTCGGGGGTCAGATGCATCCGCTCGTCCTTCATCGGTGGCTCCTACGGCCCTGAAAAAGCGCCAGTTTCACTCCCGCAGGTGTGCCAGCATGTCGCGCAGTTCATGTCGCGCGCGATGGATGTAGGTCTTCACCGTCCCCAGAGGCAGATCGAGCAGCTCGGCGATCTCCTCGTAGGCCATGCCCTCGACGTGGCGGAGGAGGATGCAGGCCCGGTACTCGGGGCGGAGCCGGCCGATGGCGCGCTCGATCGCGGTGCCGAGTTCGCGCGCTTCAAGCTCGGCGAGCGGGCTCTCGCCCCGGTCGCTCACCTGGAGGGCAGTGGCCTCGATATCCTCCTGGGTCGTCGCGTGAGGCGCACCGTCGAGCGAGAGGGTGTCGAGGTCGCGACGCCGGAGGTAATCAATGGCCGTGTTGTTGGCGATCTTGAAAATCCAGCTCGAGAACTTGTATTCGGGCCGGTAGGAGCTGATGGCGTTGAGCGCCTTGACGAACGTCTCCTGCGCCAGGTCCTCGGCGACCTGGCGGTCGCGTACCATGCGGAGAACCAGGGAGAACACGGGCCGCTCGTACCGCCGGATCAGCTCGCGATAGGCTAGCTCGCGGCCTTCACGGGCGAGGGCCACGATCTCCTGATCGGAGGCGGCGGCGAGGTCGAGCTTCTCAGCCACGAGCGGGTCCGCGACCTCGACAGCCGTTGAGCCGGGGACTACATTGCGCGCCTATGTTCGCCACGGAGAGGAAGTTACCGCTCTCGGGCGGCGCTGAGAAGCGGCGCTATGTCCGCGACATGTTCAGCGCCGTGGCACCGACGTACGATCTCATCAACCGCACCATCAGCTTCACCCTGGATCGCCGGTGGCGGCGCCGCGCAGTGGACCGGCTGGAGTGGGAACGGGTACCGGCTGGACGCTACCTCGACCTCTGCGCCGGCACCCTCGATCTGGCCGCCGAGCTGGCCAACCGGCGCGGCTTCGGCGGCATCGTCTTCGGCGCCGACTTCTCCCGGCCGATGCTCCAGCGGGGGCGGGGGAAGGCCGGGCGGGTCCGGCCGCTCGTGGCGGATGCCCTCGAGCTCCCGTTCCGCGACGCGAGCTTCGATGGCGCGACCGTGGGGTGGGGGGTGCGGAACCTGGCCGACCTCGACCAGGGCTTGCGGGAGGCGGCGCGAGTCCTTCGGCCCGGGGCCCGGCTCGTCATTCTGGAGAGCAGCACACCGCCTCGGCAGCCGATCCGGGGATTCTATCTCTTCTATTTCCGCCATGTGCTTCCTCGGGTCGGGCGGCTCCTCTCACGACACGAGACCGCCTACTCCTGGCTGCCCGCGTCGGTGGCGGTCTTCGACTCGCCGGAGCAGCTCGCGCAACGGATGGAGCGGGTCGGGTTCTCCGAGGTGAGGTTCGAGCGGCTGCTGGGCGGGGTGTGCACGATTCACGTGGGGGTGAAGGCGGGGCCTCCGCGACCCGAGGTCCCGAGGGCCGGCGCATGATCGGACGCCGAAGGGTCGGGAGCGGGCCACGCCGACCCGGGGGGGGGCGGCCCGGGGCGGCGACCCGCGGGGGGACGCGGCGGCTCATCGCCGAGCCTGGCGATCCGTGGCGGGTCGAGGAAGGCGGCGCGATGGCGGGGCGGGCGGGTAACCACGCCATGCGTCGCGGCAGGGAGGGGAGCACCGAGCCGCCCCCTCGGAGGAGCCGGAGGCCGGGCATTCCACCGCCGAAACCGCCCAAGGTGCCGCCGCCTCCGCCTCCCAAGCACCCGTACCGCTCCCCCACGCCGAATCGGCGAGGCCGTTGAGTATGCTGCCGGTCGTGCTGGCCCTGACCGGCGCGTCGGGAGCGCCCTACGGGGTGCGCCTGCTCGAGCTCCTGGCCCGGCATCGGGTGCCGGTCTGGCTCATCGTCTCGAGCCACGGCTGGCGCTTGCTCGCCGAAGAATGTGCCATTCCCGATCTCCGAGCCCTTCAGGCCGCCACCGGAGGCGACTGGTCCACCGTCACGGTCTTCGCCGACGACGATCGGGGCGCCCGACCCGCGTCAGGCTCGGCCCGCTCGAACGGGATGGTGATCTGCCCCTGCTCGATGGGAACCGTGTCGGCGATCGCCGCCGGCAGCAGCCGCTCCCTGGTCGAGCGGGCCGCGGACGTGGCGCTCAAGGAACGGCGCCGCCTGATCCTGGTCCCGCGGGAGACCCCGCTTTCGCTGATTCATCTGCGGAACCTGGTCAAGGTCACCGAGGCGGGCGCAGTCGTCCTCCCGGCATCGCCCGGCTTCTATCACCGGCCGGCTCGGGTGTCGGACCTCGTGGACTTCATCGTGCAGCGGGTGCTGGACCACCTGGAGCTGGAGATCGAGGTGGCTCCTCGGTGGGAAGGGAAGTCGGACCGGTAACCGATGTCTCGTCATACTGGGGGGGGGGAGGGGGGGAGCTGGTGCCGGGGGGTGCTCCCGTCCGTCGAGGCCGGCTAGTGCCGGGCTGCCACCGCCCCTCGCTCGAGCGCGGGCCCGGGCGGCCACCGGGAGGCCGGCGAGTCCCCCCGCGTCATGCCTGCGCACCGCAGGCATCCACGCCCGGGCGGGCTGGTGATCCGGGCGGTGCCTGACTGCGGCTCGTGCGGGGTGATGCGCACGCTCGGCGTTGGTAGCGGCCCGGGGGTGTGAGCGAGGGGCGGGACCCTCCGGCCGCTGCAGTTCGCGCGGGCAGGGTGGCCCCGGCGTCCCCGGCACCGCTCACTGACGCGGCCTCCGGGCCCCGCCCCTCGCTCGGGCGTGGGCCCGGGCGGCCACCGGGGAGCCGGCGAGTCCCCCCGCGTCATGCCTGCGCACGCAGGCATCCACGCCCGGGCGGGCTGGTGGGTGGGGCGCGCGCCGGACTCCGGCCTGCGGCGGGGTGGCGTGCCGTCGCGCTGGGTGATGTCGCAGACCTATCGGGCGCCCCGCGCGGCGCCGATGAGGATGGACCCATGCGGTTAGGCATCATCGCCGATACCCACGGCCTGCTTCGGCCGGAGGTCTTCGACATCTTCCGGGGGGTGGACCAGATCCTCCACGCGGGCGACATCGGCCCGCCGGACCTCCTGCTCGAGCTCGAGGCGATTGCGCCGGTGACCGCAGTGTACGGCAACTGCGATGGGTGGGAACTCCGGAACCGGCTTCCCGCCGTGGTGAGGCGCCGCATCGAAGGGCTCGATTTCGTCCTCACCCATGGGGATCAGTTCGGCACCCCCACGCCGGCAGCGCTTCACCGGGCCTATCCCGACGCCGAGGTGATCGTCTTCGGCCATACCCACCGGCCGCTGCTCACGACGGTGGATCGCGTCATCACCGTGATGAATCCTGGTGGGGCCGGCCGCCGCCGCTTCAACCTGCCGGCCTCGGTGGGGATCATGGAGTTGGAGCCGGGGCTGCCGCCCCGCGCGAGACTGGTGCCGCTCGGCGGTGGCACAGGCGAGTCGACCGACGGGTGACAAGGGCCCCGATCTCCCGGGAGCCGCCCTCGCCGGGTGGAGGACAGGCCATGAGCGGATTGGGTATCGTCCTCTTGCTGCAGTCAGCCGCAGCACTCGATACGCTTCCGGTGCGCGCTGCGCCGCCGGCCGCGGTGTTCGACGGAGCGGTGGGGAGCGCGGAATGGGGAGTGCCGGACCTCAGCATCTCCGCCCCTGGCGGAGGCGCCCGGATCTGGCTGCGCGGGGATTCGACCGCCGTGTACGTCGCGGCGCGGATCAGCGATTCCACCTCGCACTGGGGCGACGACCTCGTCGTGAGCGTCCACGTGGGCGGTCCGGCGGGATCCGCCCCGGGGCATGACGATTTCCAGTGGGACCTGCGGCGGCTGCTCGATTCCAGTGTGGTGTACCGCGGCAAGGACGGCCGCTGGCATCCCCCGCGGGACGACCCCGACTGGCGGCTCGGTCCTGCGCGCGAGGGGGCGGGATGGGAGGTCCGGTCGGAGAGCGGAACGGACGGATGGTCGCTCGAACTCCGGCTCGACCGCGCCTATCTCGCGGGCCGCGAGGGGGGGCCGGCGCGCATCGCGTTCCGGATCTTCGACAACGCCCCGAGGGGGTGGCACGCCTGGCCGGGGCGGTGGCGGCGGCAGCCCACCGAGGTCGAGGACCGGCCCGAACTCTGGGCGGTGGTGACCGACTAGACGATCAGTCGGGCACGTTCCGCCGCAGCTCTTCCAGCCAGACGTCGGCGCCTGCGTCGCTCGGGGCCCGCCAGTCCCCGCGCGGCGAGAGCGATCCGCCCGACCCCACCTTGGGGGCGTTCGGCATCGCGGACCGCTTGAACTGGCTCTGCTGGAAGAACCGAACCAGGAACACCTCGAGCCACCGCCGGATGGTCGCCAGATCGTAGGCGCGGCGCTCCGATTCAGGGATGAAATCGGGCCAGATGCCGCGGGAGGCATCGCCCCAGGCCTGCCAGGCGAGGTAGGCCACCTTGCTGGGCCGGAACCCGAACCGGGTGGTGAAGTAGAGATTGAAGTCCTGGAGCTCGAACGGGCCGATCACGTCTTCCGTGCGCTGGGTGGGTTGCGCGGCGCCGCCGGGGGGGACCAGCTCGGGCGACACCGGGGTGGCGAGAATGTCGGCCAGCACGGCGGCTGTCTCGGCATCCACCCGCCGGGCGGCGATCAGCCAGCGGATCAGATGCCTGATGAGCGTCTTGGGCACTGACGCGTTGACGTTGTAGTGCGACATCTGGTCGCCCACGCCGTAGGTGCACCAGCCGAGCGCGAGCTCGCTCAGGTCGCCGGTGCCGACCACGAGCGCGCCGTGCCGGTTGGCGAGCCGGAAGAGGTGCGAGGTACGCTCGCCCGCCTGCACGTTTTCGAACGTCACGTCGTACAGCGGGTGCCCCTCGGCGAAGGGGTGGCCGATATCGCGGAGCATCTGGAGGCACGAGGGACGGATGTCGATCTCGCCGCTCTTCACACCGAGCGCCCGCATGAGCCGGCGGGCATTGGCGAGGGTGCGCTCCGAGGTGGCGAACCCCGGCATGGTGTAGGCCAGCACGTGGTCGCGGGAGCGGCCGAGCAGATCCATCGCCCCGACGGTGACCAGCAGGGCCTGGGTGGAGTCGAGCCCGCCCGAGATACCGATCACCGCGCGCTCGATGCCCGTGGCCCGGAGCCGCTGGGCCAGCCCCTGCACCTGGATGCTGTAGGCCTCGTAGCAGCGCTGGTCGCGAGTGGCCGGATCGGCCGGGACGAACGGGAACCGCGGCACCGCGCGCAGCAGGCGGTCGGCGGCGGCCGGGATCTCCAGCTGGAGGGGGATCCGGCGGAGGGCGGCGAGCCGGTCGCGGTGGTCGAGGGCGGCGTCGTGGAAGCTGGAAAGGCGCATCCGGTCTTGCCGCAACCGGTCCAGGTCCACGTCCGCCAGGAGCACCTGGGGCCTGACGGCGAATCGCTCGGATTCCTGCAGCAGCTCGCCGTTCTCGTAGATCAGCGCGTGGCCGTCCCAGGCGAGATCGGTGGAGGACTCGCCCGGTCCGGCGGCGGTGTAGAGATAGGCGGCGACGCACTTGGCCGACTGGCCGGCGCAGAGGCTCTTCCGGTACTCGGCCTTCCCGATGGTGATGTTGCTGGCCGAGAGGTTGGCGAGCACGGTGGCCCCGGCCAGGGCGGCCCAGGTGCTGGGCGGCACCGGGACCCACAGGTCTTCGCACACCTCCACGTGGAGGGCGAAGCCGTCCAGGTTCGCGGCCTCGAAGACGAGGTCGTTGCCGAACGGCGCCCGCTGGCCGGCCAGCCAGATCTCGCGCCCGAGGGCGTGGCGCGCGGAGGCGTACTGGCGTTTCTCGTAGAACTCGCGGTAGTTAGGGAGATAGGTCTTGGGAGCGACGCCGAGCACGCGGCCCCGATGGAGGACCACGGCGCAGTTGAAGAGTTTCCCCTCGAAGCGGAGCGGGGCCCCCACCACCAGGACCGGTGCGAGGTCTCGGCCGTCGGCGAGGAGCCTGGCCAGCGCCCGTTCCACGCCGTCGAGCAGGGCATCCTGCTGCGCGAGGTCGTCCAGGCTGTACGCCGAGAGGCCCAGCTCGGGGAAGACGGCGAGCACGGCGCCGCGCCGGGCCGCATCGCTCGCCAGCTCGAGCGTGTGGCTCGCGTTCGCGGCCGGATCGGCGATCCGCACTTCGGGCACACAGGCCGCAACCCGGACGAACCCGTGCCGGTAGATGGAGGCGAAGGACAGGCTCATCGGGGACCTCGGGGAGCCAGCACGGTGAAGGTCCGGCGAGCGATCGCCCGGCGCGTGCCGCTTGCGATCTCCACGTCGAGGGTGTGCCGGCCTGGGCGGAGCCCGATCAGGCTCAGGGTCCGCGTGACCCGCACGACCGAATCGGCCGCCTCGCCCTCGGTGGCGGTGGTGCTCACCCGGCTCCGCCCCCGGCGGATGGTGAGCCGGGTGCGATAGGGCTCCCCCGGCGCGAGGCCGTACACCTCGTAATAGAGCTCGACGGGCTCCTCCGCCCGGAAGCTCGGGGCGGGTGCGAGAAACGCGGTGTCGCCCGGAGCGGGCGACCAGATCGCGCTTCGGCTCCGCACCCCTAACGCGAGGTCGCTCAGGGCTGGGCCGGCGCCCGATCCCGGCACCCGCAGGTCCTCGAGCGGCAGGACCCGGCCGGCGGAATCCCCGACCTGGAGCGCCACCCGGTAGCGGTACGCCCCGGGGAGCACGGGGAGGGACACCCGGCCCGTCGCGTCGAGCCGATCCGCTTCGGGCGGGGGAAGCACCACCCGGGTGGTGCTGTCGGCCGCCGCAACCGCCCGGCCCGCCGAGTCGAAGATGCCGACTCTCGCCCGGAGAGCAAGCCGGAGTCCCGCGCCGGGCGGGGCGCCCGCGGGCGGTTCCACGGGGACGGCGTACACCACATGGACGAGGGGCTTTCCCTCCGCCCGCCCGATCGCGTAGGCGGTCACGGTCGCGCCGATGGTCCGCGGGAACCGGAGTTCGAATCCCTCCGAGTTGGCGGCGACCGACGCGCTGGCGGCGACCAGTTCCCGTTCCTCGCGGGCGAGCCGCGCGGCGCCGTGGGGTCCCCAGTGCAGGATCTTGCAATACCCGTCGTACAGCGGGCAGCGGGCGTTCACGCCGAGGTCGAGGGCGGTTTCGCTCTCGAAGGGGAGGGCGAAGACGCTCGGCTTGAGGCGGTAATCCTGGAGGTCGCCCCCGCCGCCCTTCCGGCTGCCGAAGTGGAGCAGCAGATCGCCGTCCGCCCGCTGGTAGCGCCAGCTCTCGTTGGGCCCGGCGCCGAAGGTGGCGGTGGACACCCGGAGCTGGGGCTCCCCGAAGCGGACGTAGACGAGACCCCGGTCGTCGAAGCGGGTCGTCCGGGTGGGCAGGAGATCGGTCCAGTGGTCGCGCCGCCGGTTGGTGAGCAGCGGGAAGTGGCGGTCGGCGTATGTCAGGCGCCGGTAGTGCTCCCGGAGCCGTGCGCCGTCCTCCCGGAGGTCCCAGCGATCCCGGCCGGACCAGAACTGCCGGAGGAAGGCTGCGCGCGCGCCGCCGCGGGTGGTGTCGAAGGCGGCGAGCTCCGGGTCGGTCGCGATGAGGGCCAGGTCGGCGCGATAGGCGGCGACGGTGGCCGAGTCGTCGAACGCGGCGCCGGCGTAGTAGTCGGCGTCGCCCCCGGCGTCCCCGGCTACGAACCGGCTCCAGGCCCGCTCGTAGAGGCCGCGGGCCGAGTCGGCCGACCGTTCGAGATAGCGGCTGGCGGCGCGAACGGAGGAATCGGGATCGCCCACCAGCCGTTCGAGGCGGGCGCGCGCCAGCTCGACGGCCGGGTGGAGTGTCGCGCGGCCAGCGGCGCGGAGAACCGGGAGGACCCGGGTGGCGAGGAGCGCCGTGTCGCGGAGCGTTTCGGCCACCTCGGCCAGGGCGACGATCGCCGGTGTCGAGCCGGCGTCCAGTTCCGCCGCCCGCGCCAGGCAGGCGACCGCCTCGGCGAGCGACCCCATCCCGACCCGGGTCCCCAGGTTGGACGGGGTGGCCGCCAGCCAGCGGGCCTCGTGCTGCTTGGCGAGCCCCTTGGCGTACCAGGCCCAGGCCCAGCCTGGCGCGAGGGCGATGACCGCATCGAAGTCGCCGTTCGCCCGCCGGAACGCCCAGCCGTCACCCAGTTCGCCCAACCTGAGCCGTACCAGCCCCCGGAACATCCGGCGGCGAAGCTCCTGGGCCCCTTCGGCGTCGCGGCGGCCCAGTGCGGCCTCGCGCGCTCGAAGGGCCGCGGCGTCGCGGAGGGCTGCGAGGGTTGCGACGAACCGCTCGAGCTCCGCGCGGTCCACCGGGGCCGCGGGTGGCGCGGCCAGGGCCAGTTGCAGGAGCAGCGCCGCTCCCGCGATCATGCGGCCCACTCCGCGAGCGGCGTGGTGCGGCGGAGGGCCTCCGGGTGGCGCCGGAACCAGGACATGACGAGCAGCACCTCGTCGAGGTGCGGGAAGGGGAGGGGAGCCGGGGTCGGCGCGGGTCGGCTCAGCTCGTCCCGCACGACGGCCCGGAACGCCTCCCGCTCGATCGGGGTGGCGGGCCAGGGGTAGGCGGCCCGCACGATGCCGTGGCGGATGAGATAGGCACGGTCATCGCCGAACGCGCCGGGATCCCGGTAGACGAACGTGAGGGCCTCGACCGCGATGCGAGCGCGGGCGACGGCGGCGAGCAGCCATTCGAGGTACTCGAACCGCTCTCGCCACCTCACGGCCCGTTCGAACTCGGCGGCCTTCGAGGCCCGCTGCATCTCGGCGACCACCCGGTCCATCGGCTGGATGGTTCGCCCCTCCAGGAACGCCGTCGCCGTCTCGACCCGCCGGCGGTATTCCGCCTCGGTCACCAGCCCGGCGCAGGGCCCGGCGCACAACCCGAAATCGTACCGGGGGCAGGCCGCGCGGAGGGGCGCGGCAAAGAGATCGAGCTGCTCCGCGAAGACGATCGGCATGGCGGGGGCGCAGTCGCGGAGGCCGAGCAGATCGTTCAGCACCCGCACCGCGTCGCGCACCCGGCTCGTCCCGGTAAACGGCCCGTAGCAGCGGCTCGCGTCGCGCTCCCGGGGGCCGATCCCGCCGATCAGGAGCCGCGGGGCCGGGCCGTCCAGGACCCGGATGAACGCGGTCCGGCGGGCCCGGTTCATGGCGCGGTTGAACGGCGGTCGAAACCGGCTGATCTGCCGCAGCTCGCCCAGGTGGGCGGCGAATTCGCTCGGGACGTAGTCCCAGGCGATATCCGCGGCGGCGTGCAGGATTCTGGCGGCCTTGTCCGCCGGGTAGCGGGCCCGAAAGTATGACAGCAGCCGATTCCGGAGCCGCCGGGCCTTGCCCACGTAGAGTACACGGCCCTGGTGGTCGAGCATTCGGTAGACCGCAGGCCGTTGTTCGGCCAGGCGGCGTACCCGGCGTTCGAGCGCCGCGAGGTCGCTGGCGGGGAGGGCGAGGTGGAGGGTGGCCCTCATGGGACGGAAAGTACTTGGAGGATTGGCGGTTAGCTATGAGGTCGGAGGCAGGCGGTCGTCGCCCGTCCTCTTCCTCACCGCTGGCAGCGGTAGCAGAACACCGTGATCCGCTGATCTATCGCGTGGGTCGCCGCCAGGCGGGCGCCGCAGCGGCGGCAGGGTTCCCCGGCGCGATCGTACACCTGGAGCGCGAGCTGGAAGTTGCCGGGCTGGCCGGTTCCGGTCACATAGTCGCGGAAGGTCGTGCCCTCGGACTCGATCGCGGCGGCGAGGATGCGCCGCACCGCGTGATACAGCCGGGCGAGCTCGGCTTCGGCGAGCGAGTGGGCCGGCCTCGAGGGATCGATCCCCGCCTCGAAGAGGGCCTCGTTGGCGTAGATGTTCCCCACTCCGGCGAGGAGGCGCTGGTCCATGAGCGCCTTCTTCACGGCTTGCCGGGTTCGGGAGAGGGCGGCGCGAAACCGGGCCGCGTCGAAGGCCGGATCGAGCGGCTCGGGGCCGAGCGATGCGTCGTACTCGGCCCACTCGCGGTCATCGAGCAGCAGCAACGTGCCGAGCCGGCGGATGTCCCGGTAGACGAGGACGGCCCGGTTGTCGAGGCGAGCGCGGAGCACCGCATAGCGTCCTTCGTCCGGCCGGAGGGGGCGGCGGTGGACGAGGAGGGCGCCAGTCATACCCGGCTGCACCACGAGCCGGTAGCGGTCGAACCGGAGTATGGCGTGCTTGGCCCGGCGCGTGACCTCCCGAACCACCGCCCCTCGGAGGGTGGCCAGCAGGCGGCGCCTGGACACTCCGCGCAGGACGTCGCTGTGCGACAGGGCCGCGTCCACGATCCGGCGGCCGACCAGCCGGGGACGGATGTCGCGCACGATGGTTTCGACTTCGGGAAGTTCGGGCACGGGTGGCGGTGAGCGGTGAACGGTAAACGGTAAACGGGCCGGAGGTCCGGCTGGAAGGCCGAACGCCGGTCCCGCTCGCCGCCGACCGTGCGCTCCTGTGCCACCAGGGCTTCGCTCGCCGCGCCGCCCGCTCCGACGATCCCCCGCTCCCGCGCCACCTCGAACAGCCGCTGCTGGAGGATGCGCCGCGCACGGTGAAGCCGCGAGCGCACCGTGCCTATCGGACAGCTCAGGATCCGGGCGATATCCTGGTACGTCAGGTCCCCGGCGAAGTAGAGCAGGGCCACCTGACGGTACCCGTCGGGCAGCGAAGCGAGCGCGGCCGCGATCGCCGCGGCGTCGAGCACATGGACGAGGGTCTCCTCCGGGTCGCCGGGCGCGCCGGGCGGGGCCGCCAGCCGATCACCGAACGCCACGCCGCCGTCACCCGGCTCCTCCAAGGAATGGCTGATACGCGCCCGCTTGATCCGCCGATGCCGGGAGAGGCACAGGTTGGTCACGATGCGAAGGAACCAGGCCCCGGCACGTTCTGCCGGAGGCGAGCTCCGGCGTGGCACCGATCCGCGCCGAGGACCCCTCGGCGAACCCTGGACCGCCTAGGCGCTCCCCGCGCTCCGGCGGGCCGCCTCGCGCCAGCCGATGTCGCGCCGGAACACCTTGCCCTCGAAGGCGATGGCCTCGGCGGCCTCGACGCTCCGGGTCCGGGCGGCGGCGAAGGACGGGGCCACGGCCGTCACGCTGAGCACCCTGCCGCCGCTGACCCGGAGGGTGCCCGTGGCGTCCAGGGTGGTGCCGGCGTGGAACACGGTGACGCCTTCGGGGAGCGTCGCTGGCAGGCGAATGGCGGCTCCCTGCTCGGGGCGGTCGGGATAGCCGCGGCTCGCGAGCACCGTGGTCACCGCATAGCGACCCGCGGCCACGTCGAGGCGCGACGGGCGTTCGCCCCGTGCCACCCGCGCCAGGCACTCGAGGAGGCCGTCCTGCACCAGCGGGAGCACGGCCTGGGCCTCGGGGTCGCCCAGCCGGCAGTTGAACTCCACGACCCGCGGCTCCCCATCCGGCCCGATCATGAGGCCCGCGTAGAGGACGCCGGTGTACGGCGCGCCGCGGCGCGCCAGTTCGGTCAGGGTGGGCGCCAGGATCCGCTCCCGCACCCGATCGAGCAGCGCCGGCGTGGCCAGCGCCACGGGGGCGTAGGCGCCCATGCCCCCGGTGTTAGGCCCGGTGTCTCCCTCGCCTAGCCGCTTGTGGTCCTGCGCGGCCGGGAGCAGCTCGAGCGCCCGCCCGTCGGTGATCGCGAAGACCGAAAGCTCTTCGCCCTCGAGGAACTCCTCGATCACCACCAGCGACCCGGCCTCGCCGAGCCGTCCCTCGCCCAGCATGGCCCGCACCGCCTCCCGCGCCTCGGCCCGGGTGGCGCAGACCACCGCCCCCTTGCCGCCGGCGAGCCCCGAGGCCTTCACCACGAGGGGCGCCGGGTGCCGCTCCACCCAGGCCAGCGCCTCGTCCAGCCGGGCGAAGGCCCGATGCGGGGCTGTGGGGACGCCGGCCCGCGCCATGACCTCCTTGGCGAACGCCTTGGAGGCCTCGATCCGGGCCGCCGCCCGGCCGGGTCCCACGACCCCGATCCCCCGGTCGCGGAGGCGGTCGGCGAGACCCAGGGCCAGCGGGACCTCGGGGCCCACGACGACCAGCTCGACGTGACGGGCACGGGCCGCGTCCACCAAGCCGTCGAGGTCGGTGGCGGCGATGGAGAGATTGGTGGCGAGGAGCGCGGTGCCCGGGTTGCCCGGCGCGCAATAGAGGTCGGTTCCGGGAGCTTCGCGGCGGAGGGCCCAGGCGAGCGCGTGTTCGCGCCCTCCGCCACCCACCACCAGCACCTTCACGACTGCCGGGCCTTGCGAAAGGCGTCCCTGGCACGCTCCGCGGCCTTCCGCGCGGCGTCCACGACGTGACCGAGGGCCTCGCTGGCCTCCCGGCGGTAGTACGCGGCCGCCTCGTCGAGGTGCTCGCGGTACGGCCGGGCCTCCTCGGTGCCGCGCCGGGTGTACTCGCCGTTCAGAATCCGGTCGTAGGCGCCGTCCCGCACCCATTGCTGGAGCTCCGCGGCCCGCACGGTGTGCATCGGGTGGGTGAGGGCCAGGGTATTGAGGAGCTTGTAGACCACGTCGAGTCCCTCCCGGGCTTCGACGTACTGGTGCGCCTGATGCACGAAGGCATCCACGTTCATCGCGTCGGCGGTGAGGCCGCTCCGGACTCCGCCAGCCAGCTTCATGAAGAGCCGCTGCGAGGCGATGGGGTCCTGGCCCCCCAGGAGGCCCGCCCGATCGGCCGAGAGCTCCGATTTCCGGTACCACTCGAGGAACGCCAGCCGGATCGGGAGGAGCGCCATGCCGGCGAGAAACGGCAACGATCCCAGGCTCACCAGGAGGAGGATCTCCGCAATCGTCCGATAGAGCGCGTGACCGCTCATCACGTGGCCGAGCTCGTGGGCCAGGAGCGCTCGGAGCTCCGCCTCGTCCAGGATCTCCAGCGCGGCGGAGTGGAGGACGATGAACGGGTCGTCCACGCCGAAGGCGCCGGCATTGAAGATCGGCGTCTGCGAGACATAGAGTTCCGGCACCCGCGGCCAGTCGAACGTGGTGCACCCCTCCACGTGGAGCGCGTACAGCCGGGGGAACTGATCCGGTCCGGCCCGCACGGCGTTCGCCTGGAACAGGAGCCGGATCCCGCGCTCGCCGCCCAGGAGGGCGATCACCTTCTTCACCACGTCTTCGAAACCCGGCGCGGCCCGGAGCGCCTGGAGCGCTGCCCGGTCCGCGGGGTGCTCCCAGGAGACGGCGGCGATCCCAGGCAGGGTCCGGCGGGGTCGAATCGCGGGCGTGGTCATGGTCGGCTCGGGGGCGGGGGCGGGGTCAGCATCGCTACGGACCGGGGACGTCCGAGTTTCAGGTTGGGACACAGGCCGCCCGCCCGGGGTCGCGGCAGCCGGAGCGCCGCGCTCCCGGCCGGCTCCCCCGCCGCCGGTCTAGTCATCGGCCAGGGCCTGGTCCAGGTCGGCGATCAGGTCCTCGGCGTCCTCAATCCCGCAGGACAATCTGACGAGACTGTCAGTCAGGCCCATCGCTTGGCGCATGTGGAGAGGGACCGAGGCGTGGGTCATGCTGGCCGGGTGGCCGACCAGGCTCTCGACGCCGCCCAGCGATTCGGCCAGCAGGAAGATCCGGGTGCGCTCGACGAGGCGCCGGGCCCGGGCCGGGTCGCCCAGCTCGACGGAGATCATGCCGCCGAATCCGCTCATCTGGCGCCTGGCGAGCGCGTGCTGCGGATGCGAGGGCAGGCCGGGGTAGTACACCCGCGTCACCCGGGGATGGCGGGTGAGCCACTCGGCCACGGTGCGCCCGTTGAGATCGTGCTGGCGCATGCGGAGCGGGAGGGTCTTCACGCCGCGGAGGGCGAGCCAGCAATCCATCGGCCCCGGGACGGCCCCCGAGGCGTTCTGGATGAAGCCCAGGCGCTCGGCGAGGTCCTCCCGCCGGGTGACGAGCAGCCCCCCGACCATGTCCGAATGGCCGTTCAGGTACTTGGTCGTGGAGTGGAGCACCAGGTCGGCCCCGAACTCCAGCGGTCGCTGGAAGCAGGGCGTGGCGAAGGTATTGTCCACTACCAGGAGCAGCCCGCGCGCCTGGGCCAGGTCGCCCAGCGCCGCGAGGTCGGCCAGGAACATCATCGGGTTGGTCGGGGTCTCGCAGTAGATCAGGCGAGTGGCCGGGGTGATGGCCCGGGCCACCTGGTCGGGATCTCGCATGTCCACGAAGGTGAACCGGAGCCCGAGCGGCGCGAAGACTTGTTCCATCAGGCGATGACTGCCGCCGTAGATGTTGTCGCCGGAGACCACGTGATCGCCGGCGCTCAGGAGCTTGAGCACCGCGTCGAGCGCCGCGAGGCCCGAGCTGAAGGCGAAGCCGTACTCTCCGCCTTCCAGCGCTGCGACGCATCGCTCCAGCGCCTCGCGGGTGGGGTTCTGGGTCCGCGCGTATTCGTACCCCTTGTGCCGGCCCAGGCCTTCCTGGACGTAGGTGGAGGTCTGGTAGATGGGGGTCATGACCGCGCCGGCCAGCGGGTCGGGGCGCTGGCCGGCGTGCACGGCCCGGGTGCCGAAGCCGTGGGCGCGGTCGGTGTCGAAAATGCGGGTCATGGGGGCGGGCTCGAGGTGGCGGAACGTACATCGGGCGGACCAGGGGCGGCAAGGCGAACCTGGCCCCGGAAAGCGAAGCGGTGATGCTATCTGATTGGCGGGCTGAACCGCCGGAACGCGAGCCCCTGTCGCCGCGCGCGCTGGTGGTGGACGACGACGACGACGCCCGGCGGGGGGTGGCGCGCATCGTCCAGTTGCTGGGACTCGCGACGGCCGAAGCCGCCAGCGGGGAGGCGGGGCTCGAGTACCTGGCGCGCGAGGGCGAAGTGCCGCTCATCATCAGCGACGTCCGGATGCCGGGTCTGGACGGCCTGGGCTTCCTCGAGGAGGTCCTGCGCCGTTACCCGGACACGGCAGTCCTCATGCTGAGCGGTGTCGCCGACGTGGGGACGGCGGTCGCCTGCCTCGAGAAGGGGGCGCTCGACTACATCGCGAAGCCGGCCCTGGTGGAGGAGGTCCGGGTGCGGGTCACCCGGGCCCTGGAGAAACGCGAGCTCCTGCTCCAGAAGCGGTTCTACCAGCAGCAGCTCGAGCGCCGGGTCCGCGCCCAGGCGACCCGCATCAAGGAGCTGTTCCTCCAAGGGGTGCAGACCCTGGCGCATGCCCTGGAAGCCAAGGACGCCTACACCAGCGGGCACTCCATGCGGGTGAGCCGCTACGCGGTCAAGACCGCCGTCCGGTTGGGTTTCACCGGCGAGCGGCTCGAGGAGATCCGGCTCGGGGCCGAGCTCCACGACATCGGGAAGATCGGGACCCGGGAGTCGGTCCTCCACAAACCCGGCCCGCTCACCCCCGACGAGTGGGCCCACATCATGGAGCACGTCGTCCTGGGCGAACGCATCCTCGAGCCGCTGGCCAGGGAGACGCCGGGCGTGCTGCGCATCGTGCGGCACCACCACGAGCGGATGGACGGGCGGGGGTTCCCCGACGGTCTGGCGGGTGACCGGATCCCGATCGAGGCCCGCATCGTCTGCGTCGCGGACGCCTTCGACGCCATGACCACGAGCCGCGCCTACCGCGAGCCCCGTGTCCCGGCCGAGGCTTGCCGGGAGCTCCTGGCGGGCGCCGGGAGCCAGTTCGATCCCCAGGTGGTCGAAGCGTTTCTGGCGGCCTTTCCCGATCCCACGGCACTCCCGGTGCGGCTCTAGGGCACCCCCCCCTCCGCGCGGGGGGCGGGACCGGCTGCCGCCTTCGCGTCGCGCGGCCGAGGTCGGACGCTGGTCCCGATGGCGGTCCCCCGCGAAGGCGCCGTGACCCCGGTCACGGCCCGCGCCAACGGGAGTCCCCATATCACGGGGAGCGCACACACCGTTCTGACCGCCGTCAGCCCAGGGGGACGGCCCGCCGTGACCAGCGATCCAACCGGGCGGCGCCGCCCTCCGCGACCGCCTGTGCCCTCCTACCATCTGGGGATGCCGCCGGACTCCAAGCAGGCCGGGGTTCATTGCCTGGTCGTGGACGACGACGCCGAAGTGCGCCGCGCCATTCGGCGGGTCCTCGATCGTCTCGGGCTCGTGGCCCTCGAAGCGGGCGGCGGCGAAGAAGCCCTGCGCCTGCTCGAGGACACAGGCGAGATCCCGCTGGTAGTGGCCGACGTCGCCATGCCCGGGCTGGACGGCCTCGGGCTGCTCCGGGAGATCCACCGCCGCCACCCTGATACCGCCGTCGTGATGCTGTCCGGCGTCCGCGAGGCGGACACGGCGGTCGCCTGCCTGCAGGCGGGCGCGCTGGACTACATCACCAAGCCGGCCCTGGTCGGGGAGATCGGCTCCCGGGTCACCCGGGCCCTGGAGAAGCGCGACCTGCTGATCCAGAACCGGTTCTACCAGCGACACCTGGAGCAGCTGGTGCGCGAGCAGGCCGACCGGCTGCGGGAGACCTTCCTGGAAGGGGTGCAAGCCCTCGCCCGCGCGCTCGACGCGAGGGATCCCTACACGCGCGGGCATTCGCGGCGGGTAGCCCAGTACGCCGTCGCGGTCGCGGCCCAGTTAGGCTATGCCAGCCAGGCGCTGGAGGACGTTCGCCTGGGCGGCGACCTGCACGATATCGGCAAGCTGGGGGTTCCGGAAGCGGTGCTGCACAAACCGGGGCCGCTCTCGGAGGAGGAGTTCGCCTCGATCACCGAGCACCCCGTGCTGGGCGAGCGGATTCTGGCGCCGATCGCGCGGGACAATCCCGTGGTGTTGAGCGTGGTCCGCTCCCACCACGAACGCCTCGACGGCTGCGGCTTCCCGGACGGCCTCCAGGGCGACCGGATCCCCTGGGCGGCCCGGGTGGTCGCCGTGGCCGACGCCTTCGACGCGATGACGACCGACCGGTCCTACCGCACCCCCGTGACGCCCGCCGAGGCGTTCCGGGAGCTCCGCCATCACGCCGGAACGCACTTCGACCCCGAAGTGGTCGAGGCGTTCCTGGTCGCCTTCCCGGACCCCGACCGGCTGCCGCTTCCCGGCTGAGCCCGGCCGCGGGCTCCCCTGCCGCCTGTCCAGCCCGTCAGGTCCGGGACCGCATTAACTTCTCGCCCATGTCCGACACCCTGATGGTCAGCGTCTCCGGGATCCGCGGGATCGTGGGGAAGGATCTCACGCCCGAACTCGTGGCCCGGCAGGCCGCCGCGCTGGGCCAGTGGGCGCTCGCGCAGGGCAAGCCGGGCGTGGTGCTGGGCCGGGATGCGCGCACCAGCGGGGCCATGTTCGCCCGGGCCGCTGCGGCCGGCCTCATGTCGGTGGGCGCGGAGGTCATTGACGTGGGGCTGGTGCCCACGCCGACCGCCCAGCTCGCGGTCGAGCACCACCGCGCCGGGGCCGGCCTCATTCTCACCGCCAGCCACAATCCCATCGAGTGGAACGCCCTCAAGCTGGTAGGCCCCGACGGGATCTTTCTCGACGGTTCGGCCGGCGAGGCTGTGCGGGCGCTGGCCGAACAGGGTCCCAGGCGCCGGGGCTGGGACGGGATCGGAAGCTATCGGGAAGATCGCGGGGCGATCGAGCGCCACCTCGAACAGCTCCTCCGGCTCCCTGAGCTCGACGTGGCCGGTATCCGCGCGCGCCGGTTCACCGTGGCGGTGGACACGGTCCGCGGCGCGGGCGGCACCATCGTGCCGCTCTTGCTCGAACGCCTCGGCTGCGACATGCACGCGATCAACCTCGAGCCCGACGGCCGGTTCCCCCACGCGCCGGAGCCCGTCCCCGAGAACCTGGCCGATCTCTGCCGCCTGGTGCGCGAGACCGGCGCGGTCGTGGGGCTCGCCGTGGACCCCGACGCGGATCGGCTGGCGCTCGTGGACGAGCAGGGCCAGGCGATCGGCGAGGACTACACCCTCGCCTTCGCCGTGCGCGCGGTGCTGGGCGGCGCACGTGGGAGCCCCGGGCCCCGCGGCCAGCCGGTCGTGGTCGCCAACCTCTCGACCAGCCTGGTCGTCGAGGACGCGGCCACCGAATGCGGCGCGCGGCTGGTGCGCGCTCCGGTGGGGGAGGCCCACGTGGCCCGCGCGATTCGGGCAGAGCGGGCCGTGATCGGCGGCGAAGGCAACGGCGGCGTCATCTTGCCGGCCCTGCACGTGGGCCGCGACGCGCCCCTCGGTGTGGCATTGATCCTGCAGCTTCTCGCGCGGACCGGCCGCTCGGTCTCCCAGCTCGTCGCGGCGCAGCGGCGGTACGCGATCGTCAAGGCCAAAGCGCCACGGGGCAAGGACTTGGCGCCGGTCTACGCCCGGTTGCGCCAGCGCTTCCCCGACGCCCTGTGGGATGAGCGCGACGGCCTGAGGCTGGCGTGGCCGGACCGTTGGGTACATGTTCGGCCCTCGGGGACGGAGCCGATCGTGCGGTTCATCGCCGAAGCCCCCTCCCGGGCGGACGCCGAGCAGCTGGTTGCGGTGTGCCGGGACCTGTTCAGCAGCTAGAGGACCTCCCACGATGTGCGGTATCGTCGGCTATCTGGGCCCGCGCGAGGCGGCCGGGCTCCTCATCGAGGGGCTCCGGCGACTGGAGTACCGGGGCTATGACTCCTCGGGCATCGCCGTGATCAACGGCCAGGGCCTGGTCATCGCCAAGCAGGCGGGCAAACTCTCCGCCCTCGAGAAGTCGTTGCACGGCAACCTGCCCCGGGGGACCGTGGGGATCGGCCATACCCGCTGGGCCACGCACGGCGCCCCCACGACGCCGAACGCCCATCCGCACACCGATCAGAGCGGCCGGATCGCCCTGATCCACAACGGGATCATCGAGAACGCCGGCGCGATCAAGAAGCTCCTCGAGCAGCGGGGGCACACGTTCCGCTCCGAGACCGACACGGAAGTGCTGGCACACCTGGTCGGCGAGTGCTATCAGGGGAGTCTCGAGGAGGCGGTGGCCCAGGCGCTCCGCGAGGTGGACGGGGCCTACGGCATCGCCGTGATCTGCACCGACGATCCCGACGTGCTGGTGGCGGCCCGCAAGGGTTCGCCGTTGCTGGTGGGGGTGGGGGAGGACGAGTGGTTCGTGGCGTCGGACGCGTCCGCGATCCTCGCCCATACCCGTTCGGTCGTGTACCTCGACGACGGCGAGATGGTGGTGCTCACCCGGAACGGCTATCACATCCGCGATCTCGCCGCCACCCGGATCGAGAAGCCGGTCAGCCAGATCGAGTGGGATCTCGCCACGATCGAGCGAGGCGGTTTCGCGCACTTCATGCTGAAGGAGATCTTCGAGCAGCCGCACACGGTCCGGAACACGATGCGGGGCCACCTGCTGGAAGAGGAGGGGACCGCACGGGTCTCGGGGCTCAATCTCACCGACGACGAGATCAAGCGGATTCAGCGGATCGTCATCACCGCCTGCGGCACCTCGTGGCACTCGGCGCTCATCGGCGAGTACCTCCTGGAGGAGCTGGCCCGGATCCCGGTCGAGGTCGAGTACGCCTCCGAGTTCCGCTACCGGAATCCGGTGGTGGACGACCGCACCCTGGTGATCGGGGTCTCCCAGTCAGGTGAAACCGCCGACACCCTGGCCGCCATTCGCGAGGCGAAGCGACGGGGGGCGCGGACGGTCGGGATCGTGAACGTGGTCGGCTCCACCATCGCGCGCGAGGTGGATGGCGGCATCTACCTGCACGCGGGGCCCGAGGTCGGGGTGGCGAGCACCAAGGCTTTCACCAGCCAGGTGGTGGCGCTGCTCCTGATCACGCTCCGCTTCGGCCGGCTCCGGAATCTCTCGATTCTCCAGGGCCGGCAGATCATCCAGGCGATGAAGGAGCTCCCCGACCTGATTCAACGCATTCTCGACCGGGCCGCCGAGGTGGAGGAGCTGGCCGAGCGGTTCTGGCGGGTCAACAACGCCCTGTATCTCGGGCGGGGGCTCAACTTCCCGGTGGCGCTGGAGGGCGCCCTGAAGCTCAAGGAAATCTCCTACATCCACGCCGAGGGCTACCCCGCGGCGGAGATGAAGCACGGCCCGATCGCGCTCATTGACGAGAACATGCCGGTGATCTTCATCGCGCCGCGGGACGCGGTGTACGGGAAGATCCTCTCCAACGTCGAGGAGGTCCGGGCCCGGGGCGGCCAGGTGATCGCCATCAAGAACGGAGGCGACGATCAGCTGAGCCGGCTCGCCACGGCGACCTTCGCCATTCCGGAGACCCTGGACCTGCTCACCCCGGTGCTTACCATCGTCCCGCTCCAGCTCTTCGCGTACTACGTGGCGGTGCGCCGGGGCTGCAACGTGGACCAGCCGCGAAACCTGGCGAAGAGCGTGACGGTGGAGTAAGAGCGCACGAGGGCTGGCCAGCCGGCCGGAGCGGCGACGCCGCGGCCTCGGGCACGCGCAGGCGGAGGAGGTCTCGTGCGGGTGGTGCTGCAGCGGGTGAGCCGGGCCAGCGTGAGGATCGACGGCCGAGAAGTGGGCCGGATCGCCCGAGGTTTCTGCCTCCTCGTCGGCTTCACCCATACCGATACCGATGCCCAGGTGGACTGGATGGCCGAGAAGGTGGCCGGCCTCCGGCTCTTCGCCGACGCCGAGGGGAAGATGAACCTGGGTCTGGCCGAGGTGGGCGGGGCGCTGCTCGTCGTCTCCCAGTTCACGCTCTATGCCGACGCGGACAAGGGGCGCCGCCCCTCGTTTCTGGCCGCCGCCCGGCCGGAGGTGGCGATCCCGCTCTACGAGCGTTTCATCGGGCAGCTCCGCGCGCGGGGCCTCCCGGTGGAGACGGGCGAGTTCGGCGCGATGATGGAGGTGGAGATTCACAACGACGGACCGGTCACGCTGGTGTTGGAGCGGGTCTAGCAGCCCACCCCCTCCGCGACCCGCCCCCCGCCTCCTGCCGGCCGCCCCCTTCCCCCCCCCACCCCCCCCTCGCCCGATGCCGATTCCGACCGTCACCCTCGCCTCGGCCTCGCCCCGCCGGCGCCAGCTCCTCGAGATGCTGGGGATCCCGGTCGAGGTCCGGCCGGCCCAAATCCCGGAGGCCCGCCGGCCCGGCGAGACGCCCATCGCCTACGCGGAGCGGCTGGCCCGGGAGAAGGCGCTGGCGGTGCCGGGGCGCCTGGTGCTCGGGGCCGATACCACGGTCCTGCTCGGCGATCTGCTGCTGGAGAAGCCGGTGGACGAGACCGATGCGCTCCGGATGCTCCGCCTGCTCCAGGGGCGCAGCCACCAGGTCATCACGTCGGTGGCGCTCCAGGCGGATGGCGAGCTGCGGCAGGCGACCGACGTCACGGCGGTGACCTTCCGGCCCGCCTCAGAGGATCTGCTGCGAGCCTACGTCGCGACCGGCGAGCCCATGGACAAGGCCGGCGCCTACGGGATCCAGGGATACGGCGCCGCCTTGGTGGAGCGGATTGACGGCGATTTCTTCGGCGTGATGGGGTTGCCGGTGCGGCTGGTGGTGGAACTGCTGGAAGAGGCCGGGTATCCCTACCGGTTCGGGCGGTAGCTCGCCGGGCCGGCGCTCCAGGCCCCGGGCCGGGCGAGCGGTGCTCCGTTCGCGACCCGGGCCTCCCCTATCGGGTCCCGATCCGCTACACCCGCACCCTCCACACCGGCACCGCCTGGGCCCGGTTCTTCACCGCGAGCGGTTCCATCGGGTCCACCGGCGGCTTGCGCTTGAGCACCTGATAGAGCGGGTCGCTGATCAGGATCTCCCCGCCTCCCGCGTTGGAGCAGAGGCGGCTCGCCACGTTCACCGCGTCGCCGATCACGGTGTATTCGAGCCGGAGATGGCTCCCGATGTTGCCGGCGAAGGTCTCGCCGTGGTTGATCCCGATGCCGACCGTGATCCGGGGCTTCCCCTCGTCGCTCCACTTGGCGTTGAGGCTCTGCATGGTGCGCTGCATCTGGATCGCCGCCTGCACCGCGCGGTCGGGGTCGTCGGCGTGCGGGATGGGCGCCCCCCAGATGGCCATGATGGCGTCGCCGATGAACTTGTCGAGGGTGCCGCCGTGGGCGAAGACGATGTCCACCATCTCGGTGAAGTAGTCCGACAGAAGGTTCGCGATCCCGTCCGGGCTCATGGTCTCCGAGATCGTGGTGAAGCCCCGGATGTCGCTGAAGAGGATCGTGACCGGCCGCTTGTCGCCGCCCAGCTTCACGTTCCCCTGCTGCTGGGCGATCTCCGCCGCCACGTTGGGCGCGAAATACCGCTCGAAGTTGGAGCGGACCATTGCTTCCCGCTGGATTTGCTCGGCGTACTTCGAGTTCTTGATCGCGATCGCCGCCAGGCCGCCGAACGCGATCAGGAACTGGAGGTCCTCGTCGCTGAAGGAGTTGGTGGCGGTGAGGTTGTCCACGTAGAGGATGCCCAGGACCTGCTCCGCGCTCGCCATGAGCGGGATGCACATGGCGCTCCGCACACTCTGCAGGAGGATGGATTGCCCGCCCTTGAAGCGGTCGTCGGCGACGGCGTTGTCGGTGAGAATGGCGACCCGCTCCTCCACCGCCTTCCGGGCGATGGAACGCGGTACGTGCTGGGCCGAGTTGTCGCCCAGCCGGCTTTTCGAGACGCGGGGGATGAGCTCGCCCTTGTCGCCGCTCAGCAGGAGCACCGAAACCCGGTCCACGTTCATCACTTCGAACGTGGTGGTCACCACCCGTCCCAGCAACCGGTCGAGGTCCAGCTCCCCGGAGAGCTTCTGCGCGACATCGAGCAGCAGGGAGAGTTTCCGGGCTTGCCGTTCCTGGGTGCCGACCCCGGTCACCTTGAGTTGCCCCGCGCCGAGCTCGCCGGCCACCTGATCCACGATGACGGCCGGCACCCCTCCGCTCAGCTGGATCTGCTTGACGATGGTCCCGCCCGCCTGGGGCAGCGCCGGCCCCGAGGTGGGGAGCGGCCGGAACGGTACCACCTCCGTCGCCTTGAGCTGGAAGACGACCTTGCCGAAGGTCACCGAGTCGTTCGGGGCGAGGGTGCCCTCGGTGATCCGGGCGCCGTTGATGAAGGTGCCGTTCGAGCTGCCGAGATCGCGGACCAGGACGCCATGCCGGGCGGGGCGGAGTTCGGCGTGGCGGCGGGAGATGGTGGGGTCGAAGATGGGAATGTCGCTCGTCACCGCCCGGCCCACGACGTACACGTGGTCCAGCGCCAGCTCAAAATCCTGATCGCCACTGAAGGAGACGAGCTTGTACGTCATGGGGATCGTCAATATACGGCGCGGTCGAGCGGGCGGACAGCGGGGCCGTACCCCGGGGGCCGGCCACCCGTCAATCCCCGCTCGCGTGCTCGCCCCGCCCGGCGCTGGCCGCGAGCCCCAGGGCCGCCAGCACCGCCCGGGCCTTGGCCTCGGTCTCGCGCCACTCCGCCTCGGGATCGGAGTCCGCCACCACCCCGGCACCCGCCTGCACCCAGGCCCGGCCGTTCCGCATCACGACCGTGCGGATGGCGATGGCGGTATCCAGCGTGCGCGCCCCCCAGCCGATGTAGCCCACCGCGCCGGCGTAGGGACCCCGCCGTACCGGCTCGAGCTCGTCTATGATCTCCATGGCCCGTACCTTCGGAGCGCCGGTCACGGTCCCCGCGGGGAAGCAGGCTGCGAGCGCGGCCACGGCATCCAGCTCCGGGCGCAGGGTCCCCCGGACCTCGCTCACCAGGTGCATGACGTGGGAGTACCGCTCCACGGCCATGAAGGCCGTGAGCCGCACGGTGCCGAAGGCGGCGACCCGGCCCACGTCGTTCCGGCCCAGGTCCACGAGCATGAGATGCTCCGCCCGCTCCTTGGGGTCGGCTTCCAGCTCGGCCTGGAGTGCCTGGTCCTGCTCGGCCGTCTGCCCGCGGGGCCGGGTACCGGCGATGGGCCGTACCGTGACCTCGCCGTCCTCGACCCGGAGCAGCACCTCGGGGGAGCTCCCGGCCACGAACAGGTCGTCGAGCTGGAGGTAGTACAGATATGGCGCGGGGTTGAGTGCGCGAAGGTAGCGGTACGTGAGGAAGGGGTCCGGCGCGGCCACCTCCAGACGCCGGGAGAGCACCGTCTGAAACGTGTCGCCGGCGGCGATGTACTCCTGGATCCGCCGCACATCGGCCTGGAAGCGGTCGTCGGGGTACACCGACCTGGCCGCGGGGATCGGCACCGGGCTGGGCACCGCGAGCGGCTGCAAGGTCGCCGGCGCCTGCAGGCGTCCCAGCCACTCTTCGATGCGTGCCACGGCCCGCCGATACTCTGCCTCCAGGGCGGCACGGCTCATTTCCGGGCGCACCTCCACGTTGGCGATCACCGTGGCCCGGTTGAACAGGTTGTCCAGCACGAGCAGCGTATCGGCGACCATGAGGACCGCGTCCGGCAGGTCGCGGTCGTCCGGCGGCGGGGCCGGCAGCCGCTCGAGCGAGCGGACCACGTCGTAGCCGATGTATCCCACGGCGCCGCCCGTGAAACGCGGCAATCCGGGGATGGGCGCGCCGGGGGCGCGGCGCATGAGCGCCGCCATGTGCTCGAGCGGGTTTCCCTCCCAGGCTTCATCCTGCCAGCCCTCCGCCGGCGTCCAGCGGCGGACGGTGCGGCCCCGGTACTGGTAGACGGCGCGCGGGTCGGTCGAGAGGAAGGTGTAGCGGGCCCAGCGCTCGCCGCCCTCCAGCGACTCGAGCAGGAAGCCGTAGGGCCCGCGGTGGAGTTTCGCGAAGGCGGTCACCGCCGTGTCGCCGTCGAGCACGACCTCCCGGGTCACGGGGACCATGCCGGGCCGAGCCCGGGCCAGAAAATCGGCCAGGGACATCACGGTTCTCGCGGGGCCGCGACCAGGTAGGTGCCGGACCCGGGAAGATCGGCCTCCAGGTTGTCCGGCCCCGGGCGGCGGGACGGTAGCAGCGCGTAGCGGTTCCCGCCCACCGCGCGCGCCACCTGGAGCGCGGCTTCGTAGCGCACGGGGCCGCCGTAGGCCTCGAGCGCGCCCAGGGGCGCGAAGAAATGGATCGGGTACTTGAAGCGGAGCACCGCCCCCGCCCCGGGGACGGGGTCGGCGGACAGACTGACCTCCGCGCCGTAGATCCCGGGCCGCGGGCGGACGGTCGCGGTCACCGAATCGAGCGCCTGCGTGTCGGGAAACGCGCCGGCCGGAAAGACCAGCTCCGCGAACACACTGTTGTCAGGCGCGGCGTGGCGGACCAGGATGGTGCGCGGCCGGCCCGCCCGGAACGTCACGGTCGTATCGTCGGGCGGGACCCCGCCCATCTCGAGCACGAAGAGCCGGTCCAGCTCCAGCACCCGGAGCGGGCGGGCGGGGCGCGGCTCCGGCTCGGTCGTCGCCGGGGGCCGGCTACAGGCCAGGGCCAGCACCGCGATCGCCGCGGTTACATTGACCACGGGGCCGCGGCGCCCACCGGCCGTGACACGGGGGCGCAGTGAGCTCCGGTCATGGCACCGGTCCAGCCGGAGCCTCACGGCGGCTGAAGGGCGGGGAAGGCCACGGGAGCGGCGCCCCAGGCGAGCGGAATGCATGGTACCAACGCGTCCTCCGGAACCCAATCCTCGGCCGGTGCAGCGGGCGCTCGATCTGGTGGCGCTGGGACGCCGGGCCGGGGGCGGGCTGGGAACCGCGGGGCGCCGGCTGCGGCGCGCGGCGTGGCTCGTCCGATGGGCCGCCTGCCCCCTCCTCGGGGCGGCCTCCGCGGCTGCCCAGTCCTGGGACGACCCCGCGACGCTGGCCCTGGTGGACCGCGCCATCGCCCGGCGCCTCGCCACCCAGCCCGATTCCACCCTCCAGAGCTACCGCACCACCGCCCGCGGGTTCGTCCTCTTCCTGGCCCAGGTGGGCGAGCGGCTCGAAGGCCCGCCGCGGCTCATCAAGGCCGACCAGCTGGAGGTGGAAGTGTATTGGCGGGCCCCGGGCACGAGCAAGCAGCACATCCGGGCCTGGCGCGACGGGCGCTGGCTCCCCACCGAGATCACCTATCACCGCGATCATCTCGGCATCGTCACCAGCAACTTCGGCCCGCTGATCCGGATCGGCGAAGGGGACGAGGTTCGCGACGTGGTGCATCCCCTGTCGCCCCGGGGGCGAGAGCTCTACGAGTTCCAGCCGGCCGACTCGGTCCGGCTCCAGTCTCGCACCGGCGACGTGGTGATCGCCAACATCCGGGTGCGGCCCCGCGACCCCCGCCGCCCCGGAGTGATCGGGATCCTGGGCCTCGAGGTCCAGAGCGCCGAGCTGGTGCGATTCAGCTTCAGCTTCACCCCTGCCTCCTACCTGGATGCTTCGCTGGAGGACATCAGCATCGGGCTCGAGAACGCGCGATTCGAGCAGCGGTACTGGCTGCCCTGGCGCCAGGAGATCGAAATCCGCCGGCGGGTGGCCTGGCTCGACTTCCCGGCGCGCAGCATCATCCGCGGCCGCTGGGAGATCGGGGACTACGAGTTCGGCGTCGAGATCCCACCGGGGATCCTGGCCGGCCCTCCGATCGGGGGCCTCCTGGCACCGGCCGAATCGCTGTCGGTCTGGGAGGGGCCGCTGGCCGCGGTCATTCCGGACGTGGCCCGCCCGATCGAGGAGCGGGACCTGGACCGGGTTCGCGCCGAGGTATCCCGCATCGCGGCGGGCCGAGGGTTGAGTGGTTTGCCGCCGGTCCGGGTGGGGTTCGGTGCGCTGAGCGACCTGGTGCGGGTGAACCGGGTCGAGGGGCTCACCCTGGGGCTCGGGGCGTCGTTCCGGGCCGGTGCGGTGGCCGTGCGGCCGAGCCTCTCGTTCGGCACCGCCGATGAGCGGTTGAGCGGGGGCCTCGGGCTCCGCCGCGAGTGGGGCGGCACCGCCCTGACGCTGCACGCCTCACGGCGTTTGCCGGACGTCGCCGACCGGCCGGTCGTTTCGCGCCTGGCGAATTCGATCCTCGCGCAGGAGGGCGGCCGGGACTATGGCGATTACGTCCTGCTCGACCGGCTGGCGCTCGGGGTGGAGCGGCGCCTGGCGCCGGCCACCGCGCTCGGTGCTGCGCTGGGGCTGGAGCGCAGCCGCTCCGTCGTCACCGAGGCGGAGCCCGCCCGGGGGCGTTATCGTGCCAATCCGCCGCTCGGGGCCGGCACCCTGGGTTTCGCGCGAGTGGACCTCTCGCATCGCGCCGAGCGGGCCGACCGCCGAGCCGGAGTGGAGGCCCGGCTGGGCGCGGAAGGCGCCGTGGGCGATCGCGCGTACCTGCGTGGGGCCGGCTGGCTCGACTGGACCGGGCCCACGGGCTCCGCGACAGCGATCCGGGTCGAGTTGCAGGCCGGCGCCGCCACTGCCAGGCTGCCGGGCTATCGCAGTTTCGCGATCGGCGGGTGGGGGACCCTTCCCGGCGAGCGCTTCCGGGCCTGGGGTGGCCGGGCCTTCGTGCTGGGGCATCTGGAATGGCGGGTGGACGCGCCCTTTCCC
>DATLYZ010000080.1:0-16547 GCA_035574255.1 Gemmatimonadales bacterium
CAGTATCCGATCATGCATCGCACTCTGCTGCGCACGCTGTCTGCCGCCCTGGTGCTCGGGTTTGCCGCGTGGGCCGCTCTCGAGCGGAAGTGGCCCTGGCGTCCAGCCGCCGCCGTGGCCACCCCGACCCTCGCCGAGATCTTCACCCACACGGCGGACACGTTGCGCCGGGGGGAAACCCTGAGCGAGCTGTTCGCGCGGCAAGGTGTAAAGGGCTTCACCCTCGCCGAGCGGAGCGACCGGACCGTCTTCGACCCCCGCCGGCTCCGGGCGGGACTGGTGTTCAACTTCGCGCGCCGTCTCGCAGACTCGATTCCCTTCCGCGTGGTGGTCCGCACCGGTCCCGAAGAGCGGGTAACACTCCGCCTCGCCGGGGGCTCCTGGATGGCGGAGCGCGAGCCGGTCGCGTGGCGGGCCGAACCCGTGGTCCTCGAGGGTGCGATCGAATCCTCGCTCTACGAGGCGCTGGACGGCGAGATCCCCGACTCGGTCCTGAGTGGCGCCGAACGGGTGAGACTGGCCTGGGACCTGGCGGACGTGTTCGCCTGGCAAGTGGACTTCTCCCGCGATCTCCGGTCCGGCGACCGGTTCCGCGTTCTGGCCCAGCGGCTGGTGTCGGAGGAAGGCGAGGTGCGCTTTGGTCGAGTGCTGGCGGGAGACCTGACGGTGGACGGCACCCGATTCACGGCCTGGTACTTCGACGGCGGGCCGGGGGCCCGGGGCTACTTCGATGACCACGGCCGGTCGCTCCGGCGGGCGTTCCTCCTGGCGCCGGTCGAGTTCCGGCGCATCTCGTCTCGTCCGGGCGCCCGCCGCCATCCGGTGCTGGGTACCATCCGGCGGCATGAAGGGATTGACTACGCGGCGGATGTGGGTACCCCGGTCCTCGCCGCCGGCGACGGGATCGTGCTCCGGCGGGAGTGGTCCGGGGGCTACGGCAACCTGATCGAGCTCCGGCACGCGAACGGGATCACCACCCGCTACGGGCACCTCGACGGCTTCGCTCCCGGCCTCCAGGTGGGAGCGCGGGTGCGCCAGGGCGAGGTGCTGGGGTATGTCGGCTCCACCGGGCTCGCCACCGGGCCGCATCTCCATTACGAATTCCGGATCCACGGTGTGGCGCGCGACCCGCGCCAGGTGGACTTCGGCACCGGCGAGCCGATTCCGGCGAGCGCGCGGCCGGCGTTCGCGCAGGAACGCCTCCGGCTCGCGGCGCTGCTCTGGGGCGTGCCCGGGCGCCTGCTCGCCACGGCCTCGCCCTGACCCCTGCGGGGGTTCCCCGTGCATCTCTACCCCGCGATTGATCTGCGCCAGGGGCGGGTGGTCCGCCTGGCGCAGGGCGAGGCGGGGCGTGAAACCGCCTACCACGCCGATCCCGTGGCGGTGGCCGAGGCCTTCGTCCAGGCCGGCGCGCAATGGCTTCACGTGGTGGACCTGGATCGGGCCTTCGGGACCGGCAGCAACACGCCGCTGATCCGGCGGGTGGTCGAGTCGGTGCGGGGCCGGGCCCGGGTGCAAATCGGCGGGGGGATTCGTTCGCTCGCCGCGCTCGACGAGGTCCTCGCGCTCGGGGTGGACCGGGTCGTTCTCGGGACCGCCGTGGCGCGGGAGCCGGCGCTGGTGCCGGCGGCGCTGGCGCGGGCCGGGAACGAACGGATCGCGGTGGGGCTCGATGCGCGAGGCGGCCGGATCGCGATCCGGGGCTGGACCGAGACGACCGATCTCCTGCTCGAGCAGGTCGCCGTCCAGGTCCGCGACCAGGGGGTCGTGCGAGTGGTCTATACCGATGTGGCCCGGGATGGGATGCTGACGGGACCGGACCTCGGGGGGGCTCGCGCGCTGGGCGAGCTCGGACTCCGGGTGATCCTGAGCGGCGGGATCGCTTCCCTGAACGACCTCCGGGCTGCTCGAGCCGCGGGGTTGGAAGGGGCAATCGTGGGTCGGGCCCTCTACGAGGGGCGATTCGGGCTCGCCCAAGCGCTGGAGGCGGCCGGTGCTTGAGGGCCGGGGCGGTTCGTTCCGGACGGCCGGAATCCGGGGCGTGGGGATCGGAAGCCTGCGCCAGCCGGTCTCGAAGCCGGGTTCCGGGTGGCAGGATTCCTGGAAGCCCAGTAGCCCGGCAGCCCGGGACTGAACCGTCGCCATGCGCCTGGTCCTCGTCCTGGCCGCCGCCGTCGCCGCCGCGGTCTTCACCTACGGGTATCTCGAACGCCTGGGCCGCCGGGCCTGGCCCGCGATGCTCTGCCGGGCCCTGGCCTGGGCGGCGATCGGGCTTTTGGTCCTCGATCTGTCCTGCGCCCTCCGGCCCGGGGCGCGCCGCCCCCGCCCCCCCCTCGTGCTGCTGGACGCCAGTCTGAGTCTCGGCGCGGCCGGAGGGCGCTGGCGCGAGGCGCTGGACTCGGCCCGCGCCTGGGGCGAGGTGAGAGCGTTCGGAGGCGCGGGCGGCGCGGGCGACTCGGTGCCGGCCGGCGGCCGGTCGCGGCTCGGCCCGGCGCTCGACGTCGCGGCCGCGTCGGATCGCCCGGTGCTGATCGTGACGGACGGCGAGATCGAAGACGCGCCCGATCTCCGGCCCGAGCTGCTCCGGCGGGTCGGGATCCGCCTGTTCCCCCGGGAAGCGGTCGAGGATCTCGCGCTCGCCGCCGTGAGCGGGCCCGCTCGCGTGACCGCGGGCGACACGGCGCACTTCGAGGTCGAGGTCCGCTCGTTCGGGGCCCGGCGCGACACCGTGTGGGTGGAGGTGCAGGCCGGGGGCCGGGTGCTGGCCCGCCGGGCCGCACGGATCGCGGCGGGCCGGGCGGTGCGCCTGGCGATCCCCACCCCCACGGCCGGGTTGCAGGGCGCCGAACTCCTTCGAATCGAACTGATCGGCGCGGCCGACCGGGAGCCCCGCGACGACGCGAGGCTCTGGGTGCTCGAGGTGAGCCGGACGCCCGGGGTGGTGCTCCTCGCCAGTCCGCCGGACTGGGATGCGCGCTTCCTCTTCCGGGCGGTGCGAGACGTGGCCCGCCTTCCGGTCAAGGGCTACGCCAGCCTGACACCGGGGGAGTGGCGCGGCATGGAAACGCTCGCACCCGTGAACCCGGAGGAGGTGCGTCAGGCGGCTCGGCGTGCGGACGTGCTGGTGGTGAAAGGCCGCACGCCGGGCCTGGAGCGAAACCCGGGAGCGCGGGCCGTCTGGCGCTGGCCCAGCGGGGAGGGTGGCGAAGCCGTGCTGCCCGGCGACTGGTACGCGAGCCTGCCGGGTCCCTCGCCGCTCTCCAACGCCTTCGTGGGATTGCCGGTGGACTCGTTTCCGCCGCTCCTGCGGGTGACCCCGATCGAGGCATCGCCGGAGGCATGGGTCGCGCTCTCCGCCCAACTGGGGCGGCGCGGCGCGGAACGGCCGGTGCTCGTCGGAAGGGCGACGCCCTCGGGCCGGGAGGTGCTCACCGCCGCCGATGGCTTCTGGCGCTGGGCGTTCCGCGGCGGATCGAGCGAACAGGCGTACCGCGGGCTGGTGGCGGCCGCGATGAGCTGGCTCCTCGAGCAGCCCGACACCACCCGCGGGCGAGCCCGCCCGCTCCGGGCGGTGGCCGAGCAGGGCCGCCCTCTGATCTTCGCCTGGACCGGAAGCGGGGCGCCGGTGCCGCTCGGCATCGCCCTGGAGGCCGGTGGCGGCGTCCAGCGGGATACGCTCCGGTTCGACGGCGCGGGCCGGGCGGAGCTCCGCCTTCCCCCCGGCGCCTATCGCTACCGGCTCGACGGGGGAGGAGAGGGCCTGGTGGCGGTCGAGGAGTATTCGAGCGAGTTCCTCCCCCGGCCGGTGGCCCTGGCGGAACAGCCGCTTCCTGAGGTGCGGCCGGCGGCGATCACCAGCACCCGCGCCTGGATCTGGCTCTTCGGGCTCGCCATCGCGGGGCTCGCGGGGGAGTGGCTGGTGAGGCGGAGGCTCGGGCTCAGGTAGGGCCGATCGTGACGGGGCTCGCCGGAGTCCCGCGAACGCCGGGCGGAGACGAACGGGCGTCGCGCCGCTCCTCACGGCGCCGCGCCGCCTCACCCGGCCCCCGCGCCGGTCGAACTCCGCTAGATTCCCGCCCCATGACCTCCGGTCGCATTGGCGAGAAGCCCAGGCTCGGGCTCTGGGGGCGCATCAAGCGCCTCGCGCTCACCGACGTCGGCGCGCTCATCCGCGAGATGAACGCCGCCGATCTGGAGGCGCTGGAGCGCACGCTCCTCGAAGCCGATTTCGGGGTCCCCGCTACCCTGGAACTGGTCCAGGCGGTGGAGGACGAGGTTCGCCGCGGGCGGCTCAGCACCGAAGCCGACCTCAAGCAGGCGGTGGCCCGGAAGATCGAGGCACTGCTCCAGGGGCCGCCCAATCCCGGCCGCCTGGCCCGGGCGGTTGACGGTGGAGTGACGGTGGCGCTCTTCGTTGGGGTGAACGGGGTGGGGAAGACCACCACGGTGGCCAAGGTGGGCCACCGGTTGCAACGCGAGGGCCGCCGGATCCTGCTCGCCGCCGCCGACACCTACCGCGCCGGGGCGATCCGCCAGCTCGAAACCTGGGCCGAACGGCTGGGCGCCCCCTGCGTGGCGGGTGCGCCGGGCGGCGATCCCGCGGCCGTGGCCTTCGACGCGATCGAGGCGGCCCAGCACCGGGGCGCGGACACCGTTCTGATCGATACGGCCGGCCGGCTGCACACCCAGGAGGGCCTGATGGAGGAGCTCCGCAAGGTGGCCCGAGTGGTAGCGCGGAAACGGCCCGGTGCGCCGCACGAGACCCTGCTCGTGCTGGACGGCACCGTGGGCCAGAACGCGGTGCAGCAGGGCAAGCTCTTCAGCCAGGCGGTGCAGCCCACCGGGATCATCGTCACCAAGCTGGACGGGAGCGCCCGCGGCGGGGCCGTGGTGGCCCTGCGCCGCGAGCTCGACATACCGATCCGCTTTCTCGGCGTGGGCGAGGAGCTCGACGATCTCGAGCCGTTCGATGCCGCCGCCTATGCCGCGCGCCTGCTCGCCGACGAGTGACCCGACGGCGCTGCCATGCCCGCTCTCCGGTCCGACACGCCGATCAAGTTCCTGAAGGGCATCGGCGAGCGCCGGGCCGAGGCCTTCGGGCGGCTCGGCATTCGCACCGCCGCCGATCTGCTCTGGCACATCCCGTTCCGCTATCTCGACGCCTCGATGGTGACCCCCCTCGCGCGGGCCCGGGTGGGGGACGAGGTGGCGTGCGTCGGGCGGGTGATCGCCAAGCGGCTCATGCCCACCCGATCCGGCCTCAAGATCTTTACCGCCGTCCTCCGCGATGCGAGTGGGATGCTCGAGTGCGCCTGGCCCGGCCAGCCGTTCCTGGACCGCTCGATCCAGGTGGGCCAGACCCTGCTCGTGGCCGGTCCGGTCCGGTTCTACCACGGGCGCCAGCTCAACCCGCGGGAATTCGTGATCCTCGCCGACGCCGGCGGCGACACGAACGGCGAACCCGCCGGCAAGGTGTTACCGGTCTATCGGGCCACGGAGGGGCTCTCGCACCGCGTGATCCGGGGGCTCATTGATCGCCATCTCGATCAGCTCGTGGCCCTCGCGCCGGATGTCATGCCGGCGGCGCTCCGGGATTCGCTCGACCTGCCGCCTCTCGCCGAGGCGCTCCGCGCGGTGCACCGTCCGGCATCGGTCGAGGAGGCCGAGCGGGGCCGGCGGCGGCTCGCGTTCGATGAACTGCTCGATCTGCAACTCATGCTGGGGCGGGCCCGGATCCTCGCCAAGCGGCGGCGGGCGGGCGTGCCCTTCGTCGTGAAGCACCACCTTACCCGGCGGCTGGCGCAGGCCCTGCCCTGGCCGCTTACGCCGGACCAGAAGCGGGCCCTGCGCGAGATCACCGCCGACATGACGGCCCCGGAGCGGATGCACCGCCTCCTCATGGGCGACGTGGGGACCGGGAAGACCGTCGTGGCGCTGTTCGCCATGCTTCTGGCGCTGGAGAACGACTACCAGGCGGCGCTCATGGCGCCGACCGAGCTCCTGGCCGAGCAACACGCCGCGACCCTCGCCGCGCTGCTCGAACCCCTGGACCTCCGGCCCGAGCTCCTGCTGGGCCGGCTCACACCGGCGGAGAAGGCGGCGCGGCGCACCAAGCTCGCCCGCGGGCAGGCCCGGCTGGTGGTGGGGACCCACGCGTTGATCGAGGAGCGTGTCGCCTTCCAGCGGCTCGGCCTGGTGGTGATCGACGAACAGCATCGCTTCGGGGTGGAGCAGCGCGCCGCGCTCATCGCCAAGGGCGACGCGCCCGACGTGCTGCTCCTGTCCGCGACTCCGATCCCGCGCTCCCTCGCGCTCACCCGGTTCGGCGATCTCGATGTCTCGATCCTCCGGGACCGGCCACCCGGCCGCGGGCGAGTCCGGACCGCGATCCGGACCAGCGCCCAGCGGGACCGCGCCCTGGCGTTCGTGCGGGCCCAGTGCCTGGCGGGGCGTCAGGCCTATGTGGTCCTGCCGGTGATCGAGGAATCGGAGCGGGCCGACCTCCGCGCGGCGACCACGATGGCGGAGGGCCTCGCGGCGCGCTGGCCCGACCTCACCGTGAGCCTGGTGCATGGGCGCCTCAAGCCCGAGGAGCGGGACCGCCGGATGCGGCGGTTCCGGGCGGGCGAGGTCCACGTGCTCGTGGCCACCACGGTGATCGAGGTGGGCATTGACGTCCCCAACGCGACGGTGATGCTGATCGAGCACCCGGAACGGTTCGGGCTGGCCCAGTTGCATCAGCTTCGGGGCCGCATCGGACGCGGCGCGGCGGAGAGCTACTGTATCCTGCTCAGCGACGAGCCCGTCCCCGCCCGGCTTCGCGCCTTCGCCGCGACCGACGACGGCTTCCGGATCGCCGAGCTCGATCTCGAGGAGCGGAAGATGGGTGACCTGCTGGGAGAGCGGCAGGCCGGCAGCTTCGAGCTCCGCACCGCCCGGCTTCCCGACGATCTCCCGCTGCTGGACGAAGCTCGCCGGGTGGCGGCGAGCCTGCTGGCCGACGACCCCTTGCTGGTCCAGGCCCGGCACCAGCCACTCCGGGAGCGGGCCCTTCGGCGCTACCCGCGAGGCGTGGAACTCTTTCGGGTGGGGTGACGGGGCTCGGCTAGAACGCCACGCGAACCCCGATCGCCGCCTGCCGGCTCAGCACCCGGATTTGCGGCTCGAAGGGAATGTTTCCCGGCGGCTGCTTCGGGCGGGTCAGTTCCCAGACGAAGAGGGCCGCCGCGCCGAGAAAGGCGGCCTCGCCGCCCAGGAGCCAGCGCCGGGCCGCGCGATCGTGCGCGAGGGTGGTCTGATAGAACCGTTCGGCCCGGGGGTCGAGGTACCGGCCGTCGGGGGCGGTCCGGCAGCGGGTGGGGTCGCCGGCGCAGTACGCCTGGAGCCGGTCGAAGGCGCGGTCGGCGTCGGCATGGGCCTCGGCGGCCTGCCACCCCATGCCTAACGCCGCCGCCAGGGCCACCCATTTCCCGTACTCGAGCTCGAACGGGGTGTGCTGGGCGGCCAGCGGGCCGGCCCCGGTGAGGCCGAGCAACACCCCGGCGAGCACGGCGGCGCGCAGGCGGGTCATGGCTGGAGCCGCTGCAGGTCGCCCCGGCCGCCCAGGGCGACGAAGCTGCCGTCGTCGAGGACGAGCGGCGCCGCCTCGGCGGGCCGGCCGATCTGGAGGCGCCAGGCTTCCGCGCCGCTCGCGCGGTCGAGGGCCCGGAGCACCCCATCCGCGCCGCCCAAAAGAAGCCAGCCGCCCAGGACGACCGGCGTCCCGACCGCGGGCCAGCGGAGCTCCGCGAGCCGCTCGGCGGCGAGCAGAGGGTCGAGCCGGATCCGCCAGACGGTACCCATCTGGGTCACGCAGTAAAGTGTGTCTCCCCGCAAGGCGGGAGCGGTGAGCAGCGGACCGTCCAGGCGCGCTCGGCCCAGGGGGGCCAGCGAATCGTGCTCCAGCACGATCACGGTGCTGTCGCCGGTGACCGCGATGAGCCGGTCGCCCGCGCGCTGCCAGGGCGCGGTGATGGGCCCGGGGGCACGGAGGCGCCGGGTGACCCGGCCATCCGCCAGCCGGACCACGAACAGGGAGTCGAACGAGGTGACGAGGAGCCGCTCCGCATCGAGCGGCAGGGCGGGGATCCGCGAGCTGGGGAGCCGCCGGCGCCAGACTACCTGGCCGGTGTGTTTTTGGATGGCGTAGATCCAGCCCGTGCGGGTCAGCGCGATCAGGCGCTCGCCGGCCAGGGCGAGCGGCGCCTGGACATACCCGGTGGAGACCTGCCAGACCTGGCTTCCGCTCGCGGTCTGGAGCGCATGCACCCGGCCTTCGGGCTGGTCGGTTCCCGCGAAAACCCGATCGCCGTCCCGCAGGATCCCGCCTACCAGCGGGCCGCCGAAGCGCACCGCCCACCGGGTGCGGCCGCTCGCCAGGTCCACCGCGACGAGCCGGCGGTCCGAGCCGCCGAGATAGAGGTTCACGCTGTCGGCCGAGAGGGGCTGGCTCGGGCCGCGGAGCGGCTTGCTCCGCCAGCGCAGGGTGAGCGGGGTGCCCGGGACCGGCACCGGCGACCGGGCCTCGCCGGGATCGAACTCGGGGACCGGCCGATACTGGGCACACGCCGCGTTGACGCCCATCACCGCGGCCGCTAGACTCCACGCCCTCCTGAGCCGCGCTCCGGCTCCGACCCTCCCCGTCCCGCAACGCTGCCTTCGGTCATGCCGATCGTCCGGATCGAAGATCTCCCCGCGCACGCCGAGGCGGTGGTCACCCTCCGCGGATGGGTGACGACCACGCGCTCGAGCGGCAAGATCGCCTTCGTGGTGCTCCGCGACGGCACCGGCTACGTGCAGGGCGTTCTCTCCCGCCGCGACGTGAGCGACGAGGTCTGGCGCCGGTTCGGGCTGCTCACGCTGGAGACCTCGGTCGAGGTCACCGGCCGCTGCCGGGCCGAACCCCGGGCGCCGGGCGGGTACGAACTCGAGGTGAGCGACCTCCGGGTGCTGGGTCCGAGCCCGGACTTTCCCATCCAGCCCAAGGAGCACGGGACCGCCTATCTCTTCGAGCATCGCCATCTCTGGCTCCGGAGCCGGCGCCAGGTGGCGATCGCGCGGGTGCGGCACGAGGTCGTCCAGGCCATCCGGGATTTTTTCTATCAGCGCGGTTTCATCCTGGTGGACACCCCGATCCTCACCGGGGCGATCGGCGAGGACGCCGGCAATCTCTTCAGCACCGAGTACTTCGACCTGGGGCGGGCCTACCTCGCGCAGACCGGGCAGCTCTACGTCGAGGCGGCGTGCGCCGCGCTCGGCAAGGTGTACTGCTTCGGCCCCACCTTCCGCGCCGAGAAGTCCAAGACCCGCCGCCACCTGACGGAATTCTGGATGGTCGAGCCCGAGGTCGCCTTCGCCGACTCGAACGACAACATGCGGCTCCAGGAGGAGTTCGTGAGCTACGTCGTGGCCCGCACCCTGGAGCGGCGCGCGGCCGAGCTCGCGGAGTTGGAGCGCGACACCACGGCGCTGGCCCGGGTGCAGCCGCCCTTCCACCGGATCTCCTATACCGACGCGGTCGCCCGGCTCCGCGCGCTCGGCTCCGATATCGAGTGGGGCCGTGACCTGGGCGGCGACGACGAGACGCTTCTGGCCAACCAGTACGACCGGCCCGTGTTCGTGTTCAACTATCCCCGGGAGGTGAAGGCCTTCTACATGAAAGAGAACCCGGAAGATCCCCGGACCGTGCTCAACAACGACTGCCTCGCGCCCGAAGGGTACGGGGAGATCATCGGGGGCTCGCAGCGCGAGGACGACTACGACCGGCTGCTGGCGCGGATTCGGGAGCAACACCTCGACCCCGAGGCCTACCGCTGGTATCTCGACCTCCGCAAGTACGGCACCTTCGTCCACTCAGGCTTCGGTCTCGGGGTGGAACGTACCGTCGCCTGGATCTGCGGCCTGCCGCATATCAGGGAGACGATCGCGTTTCCCCGGCAGATACACCGCCTGTACCCGTAGCGGCCGGCTCACCGGCACGCTCGGCGGTCTTGGCTTCCTCCCACAACCCGTCCAACACCTCCAGGCCCGCGGTGCCCACCTCGATCCCCCGCGCGGCGGCCAGGCGCTCGATCGCGGCGAAGCGGCGCTGGAACTTCCGGTTGGCCCGGTCCAGTGCGGTGGCCGGTTGCACCCGGAGTTTCCGGGCCAGATTGACGACGGCGAAGAGCAGGTCGCCGATCTCCTCCACCAGCGCGTCGGCCGGGGGGGGGGAGACCGGTTCGCCCGTCTCGGCGGCCGCGGATCCGCCGGGCTCGCCGCCGGGCGGCGCGGCGTGGATCAGCCGGGCCGTCTCGTCGAGTTCCTCGCGCACCTTGGCGAGCGGGCCCTCGACATCGGGCCAGTCGAAGCCCACCGTGGCGGCGCGTTCCTGAAGCCGATAGGCCATGAGGAGGCTCGGCAGGTTCGGCGGCAGGCCGTCCAGCACCCCGCGGGGACGCTCGCGCCGCTTGAGCGTCTCCCAGCCGTCGGCGGGGCCCAGGTCGAACAGGTGCGGGTGCCGGCGGCGCATCTTGCGCTCCAGGTCGCCGGCGACATCGTCCGGCGAGAACTCGCCCCGCTCCTCCGCCAGCACGAGCTGCCAGGCCAGGTGGAGCAGGAGGTCCGACACCTCTTCCCGGATCGCCGCGGGATCGTCCTCGGCCAGGGCGTGGTCCAGCTCGAAGACCTCTTCGACGAGATAGGGACGCAGCGTCTCGCGCGTCTGGACGCGGTCCCAGGGGCAGCGCCGCCGGAGGTCGCGGACCATCGCGAGGGCGCGTCCAAGCGCTGAATTCTCTTGCATTTATCCTCCTCGGCCGGTATCATACCCGCCGCTTGAGAACCATGTCAAATCCGGACCAGCCAGCCCGGGCCTGGGCGGAGATCAGCCTCTCGGCCATCCTGGCCAACGCCCGGACCGTTGCGGCCGTGAGCGGGGCCCGCCTGCTCCCGATGGTCAAGGCCAACGGCTACGGCCTGGGCGCGGTCGCTGTCGCCCGAGCCCTGGAACGGAGCGATCCGTGGGGATTCGGCGTGGCCACGGTCGAGGAGGGTATCGAGCTGCGCCGGGCGGGGATTCCTCGTCCGATCATCGTGTTCACCCCGCTCAGACCGGCCCAGATCCCGGCGTACCTCGAGCACGATCTCCGGCCAACGGTGTGCGACCCCGAGGGGCTGGTCGCCTGGCAGGCGGCGGGAGAGCGCCGGCCCTACCACCTCGAGGTGGACACCGGGATGTCGCGATCCGGCTTCCGCTGGAGCGAGGCCGGGAGCTGGAGCGGCCTGCTCGGCGGCGTGGAGCGCCCCGAGGGTGTCTTCACCCATTTCCACTCGGCGGACGAGGCGGCGGCGTCGGTCGAGCTGCAGTGGCAGCGCCTGACGGAAGTGATTCAGGTTCTCCCGGCGCGCCCCTCGGTGGTTCACGCGGCGAACAGCGCCGCGGCGCTCCGGGGGACGCGCTACGCCGGGGACTTCGTGCGGCCCGGGATCTTTCTCTACGGCGGCCGGGTGGCGGAGCGGGAGCCGGAGCCGGTGGTGCGGCTGTGCGCGCGCGTGGTGGCGCTCCGGACCGTCCGGTCAGGCGAGACGGTGAGTTACGGGGCCACCTGGACGGCGCCCCGGGACACCCTGGTGGCGACGCTCGGGCTGGGCTACGCCGACGGGTTGCCCCGGTCGCTCAGCAACCGGGGGGTGGTGGAGCTGAACGGCGGGCTCGCGCCGATCCTGGGTCGGGTGACGATGGATCTGACCATGGTGGCTCCCGACCGGCCCTGTGCGTTAGGCGACGTCGCCACCGTGTACGGAGGCCGGGTCTCGCTGGAGGAACAGGCCCGGCGGGCCGGCACCATCAGCTACGAGCTCCTCACCTCCCTGGGCGCCCGGGTGGAGCGGCGGGTCGCGGGATGAGCGGCGTGGACCCCCACTTCGTCTCGCTGGTGCTGGGGCTCGCCCGGCAGGCGGAGGAGGCGCTGGACGGCAAGTTGCCGCCGGTCGAGGGTGGGCCTGGACAGCCCCGCGAAGTCGCGCGCGCGCTGATCGATACGCTGGGCATGTTGGAAGAGAAGACCCGGGGCCACCTCAGTGACGAGGAGGCCCGGGTCCTCGGCGAGGTGCTGACGGCGCTCCGGTTCCGGTTCGTCAAGGGCGAGGCGAGGTGAACGGGGCCGAGGCCGCCCGACGGGCCGCGATCATCGTGCTGGACGGCGTGGGGTGCGGGGAAGCCCCCGACAGCGGCGCGTACGGGGATGCGGGCAGCGATACCCTGGGCAACGTGGCTCGCGCCGTGGGAGGGCTCCGCCTGCCCAACCTGGAGCGGCTCGGCCTCGGGTGCTGCGCCGGCCTCGAGGGGGTCGCGCCCGCGCCGGCGCCGGAGGCCGCCTGGGGAGTGGCGCGGCCCGCGAGCGCCGGCAAGGACAGCACCACCGGTCACTGGGAGATCTGCGGGCTCCGCCTCGCCCATCCGTTCGCCACCTATCCGCACGGGTTCCCCCCCGAATTCGTCACCGCGTTCACCCGGCGGACCGGGCGGGGCGTGCTGGGAAACCGGCCCGCGTCGGGGACGGCCATCCTCGCGGAGCTGGGCGAGGCCCACCTTCGCACCGGCCACTGGATCCTCTACACCTCGGCGGACAGCGTCTGCCAGATCGCGGCCCACGAGGCGGTGGTGCCGCTCGCGGAGCTCTACGCGGCGTGCCGGATCGCGCGCGAACTCCTCAGCGGACCCGGCGCGGTGCTCCGGGTGATCGCGCGACCCTTCGTGGGGGAACCTGGGCGCTGGACCCGAACGGCGGGGCGCCGAGATTTCAGCGTCGAGCCGCCGGCGCCGACCCTCTTGGACCACCTTGCCGCGCGACATCTCCCCTGCCTCGGGATCGGCAAGGTGGACGACCTCTTTCCCGGACAGATCCGGAGCGTCCACCCGGCCGATAACCGGGAGGCGTATCACTTGATCGCCGACGCGCTCCGCACCATGCCCCGCGGGCTGCTCTTGGCCAACGTGATCGAGTTCGACCAGACCTGGGGTCACCGGAACGACGTCCCCGGGTTCCACCGCGGGCTCCTCGAGCTGGATGCCGCCCTCCCGACCGTGCTCGCGTCGGTGCGCGAGCAGGACCTGGTTATTATTACCGCCGACCACGGCAACGACCCCACCACTCCGTCCACCGACCATTCCCGGGAGCGGGTCCCGGTTCTGGTGTACGGCCCGCGGGTCCGGCCGCGTCCCCTCGGGGAGCGGGCCACGTTCGCCGATGTCGGGCAGACCGTGGCGGAGTTCCTTGGGGCGGCGCCCTTGGCAACGGGGACGTCCTTCCTCTCGGAGATCTGGGATGCCTGATCCGCTGGTCGAGGCCGCGCGGGCCGCCCACGCTCGCGCGTACTGTCCCTATTCGCGGTTCGCGGTGGGCGCGGCCCTGGAGGCGGAGGATGGCCGGATCTTCACCGGCTGCAACGTGGAGAACGCCTCGTACAGCCTGACCCTGTGCGCCGAGCGGGCCGCCCTGGCCGCCGCAGTCGCAGGCGGAGCCCGGCGGTTCCGGCGCCTGGCGCTCGTGACCGACGCCGATCCGCCGGTGGCGCCCTGCGGCGCATGCCGTCAGGCGCTGGCGGAGTTCGGCCGGGAGCTGAGCGTGGTGGCCGTGGGACCGGCGGGCGAGCAGCGCTGGACGCTGGCGGCCCTGCTGCCCGCGGCGTTCGAGGGTCGGAGTCTCCCGGGAGCCACGGGAGCGCCCTCGTGAACCGCGGGAAGGTCCGGCGCGGCTGGAATTGCCTCGCGGCAGCGCTGGCGGGCGCGGCGGCGATCGCCGCCTGCCAGGAGAAACTCACCGCCCCCGGGGAGTGCCCCGACTTCTGCCCCGGCGGCTACGAGATTCGCGACACCGTGCTCCTCCCCGCGGCCGGGATGGACTCGAGCTACGAGGGGTATCTGCTCGCGGGGCAGGGGGTCTCGCTCCGCGTCTCGGACCGGCTGCCGGCGAGCGAGGACCGCGCCATCCTTCGCTTCAGCCCCCGGGGCGACTCGATCCTGGTGGACTCCCTCCGGCCCTACACCATCGACTCCGTGGCCATCGAACTCTCGGTGGTCTATCGCGACACGCTGGTGTCGCAGCCCATCATTTACCTGTTCCGGCTCCCGGCCAGCGTGGATTCGACCACCACGTTCGCCCAGGTGGAGAGCGCCTTCTCGCCGGCGAGCATTGTGGACAGCTTCGTGGTGCCGGACTCGCTCCGGTTTCCGCGGCTCCGGGCGGTGTTCGACGATTCCGCCTCCCTGGCCCGGGTGGCGATCCCACCGGCCGACAGCGGGGTGCTCGCCCTCGGGGTCAAGCTCGTGGCGCCGAGCCCGACCGGGATCCGGATCGGGAGCGCCGCGGGTGGCAGCGCCACGCCGACGTTCGTCACCTACGTCACGGTGATCTTCCCCGACAGCACCGCCAAACGGGCCTTCTCGCTCACCCCGCGGTTCAACACCTTCGTGAGCCAGAACCCGCCCGCGCTCGATCCGAACCTGCTCACCGTGGGCGGGGCGCCCAGCGCCCGCTCGCTGCTCCGATTTCCCTTCCCGGCCCGGCTCCGCGACTCGGTCACGATTCTCCGGGCCACGCTCGACCTGGTGCCCTCGGCACCGATCGAGGGGCTCCGGGGCGACTCGGCGTTCCTGGAGGTGCGGCCGGTGCTCGCCGACCTGGGAGCCAAGAGCCCGGTGGCCTCCACCACGTTCGCCGAGCGGGCGCTCCCGCTGGGCTCCGCCGATACCGTGAGCGTCGAAGTGGTGCGGCTGGTGCGGATCTGGCAGAGCGCGAGCGGCCAGACCTTCCCGCCGGCCCTGTTCCTCCGGCTCCTACCCGAAGCCCAGAGCTTCACCCGGGTCGCCTTCGGTTCCTCACGGACACCGGGCATGGTGCCGGCGCTCCGGCTGACCTACGCCCTCAACTTCCCCTTTGCGAACCCGTAGCGTGCGGCTGCCCGCCCTCGCCCTCGCCCTTCCGCTCCTGGCCGCCTTCGCGGGAGCCGCGGACCTCGGCGCCCAGTCTTCCATGTTCGGGGTACGCGGGCTCGGCCTTCCGGGCCGGCCGATGAGCCCGCGGGCGCTCGCCATGGGCGGGAGCTACGCGCTCTTCGACGGCGAGTCGCCCCTCAATCCGGCCGCGCTGGGTCAGATCCGCCACGTGACCGCCGGCTTCGTGCTCACCCCCGAACGGCGCACCTGGGAAACCCCGGCCGGGAGCCGGTCGCTCCGCGAGACCCGCTTCCCCCACGCCTTCGTTCTGGGGCCCGTTCCCCGATCACGGTTCTCCCTCGGCTTGAGCCTGGCGAGCTACGCCGATCGCGACTTCCGCATCGCCTCGGCCGACACGGTGGACATTCGGGGGACGCCGGTGGAGGTGCTCGACACCCTCGAATCCCTGGGGGGGATGAGCGAGATCCGCGCCGCCGGCGCCTACGCCACCCGGGGCGGGTTCTCCCTGGGCGGCGGCTTCCACCTGCTGACCGGCTCGGCCCGGCTCCAGGCCCGGCGCAGCTTCGCCGACACGACCTTCCTCCCGATCCAGCAGAAGGCCGAGCTGTCCTATCACGGGATTGGATTCTCGTTAGGCGCCCTGGGCAAGCTGGGGCGGGCGCTCTGGGTGGCCGGGCTCGCGCGATCCGACGGCAAGGCGAGCGTCGAGCTGGACAGTACCGGCCTCTACGACGTGGATCTTCCTTACACCTTCGGTGGCGGCCTGCTCTATCAGCCCTCCGCGCGGCTCCAGGTGGCGGGCCACGCGATCTACCGGACCTGGTCCGGGGCCAACAGCGACCTGCAGACCCAGGGCGCCCCGGGGTCCCGGAACAGCCTGGAGGTCGCGGTGGGCGGCGAGGTCGCGCGGAACCCGCGGCGGCCGTATCACTTTCCGATTCGAGTCGGATTCCGGTACGCCGAGCTGCCGTTTCCAGTGCGAGCCGGAGGCGAGCCCAAGGAGTACGCCGTGAGCGCCGGCTCCGGAACCCGGTTCGCCCGCGAGTTCGCCTCGGTGGATGTGGCACTGGAACGGGTCTGGCGGTCGGAGCGCGACGACCTGAGAGAGCGGGCATGGTTGCTCACCCTGGGGCTCGCCATCCGACCGTACGGGCCGGCCAGGTAGGAAGGCCCGCCCTCGTCATTCCCGCCCCCCCCTCGTCATTCCCGCGCAAGCGGGAATCCAGGGCGCCGGGGGCTGGACCCCGGCCCGCGCCGGGGTGATGCAGGTGGGCATGCGGTACGCGAGCTGGCCGGGCCCCGGCTTCGTCAGGGCGAGGCAGGTGGGCGTGCGTCACGGTACCCCCCCGAGGCATTCCTGCGGACGCGGGAACCCGCGCTCCGTCACCCGTCCTTGTGAGGGTACGGAGGGGAGCGGCCGATGGCCGAGCTAGTCCCGATCTTCGGCATGCTCACGGGGATCGCCATCACGGGGCTGTTTTTCTGGAGCTTCGTGAAAGTGGCGCAGGGGCCCGTGGGTCAGGCGTTAGGCCGGCGGATTCTGGGGCGCCACGCCCAGGATCCGGAGCTC